>NZ_FOXG01000002.1:0-666301 GCF_900115645.1 Pseudomonas sp. NFPP07 | reverse complement strand
CTGAGCTGTTGGCCGATCCACAACTGGAGCAGCGCGCCTTGCTCTCGGGCGCTCTGGTGCAACCTGGCAGTTCGTCCTTAACAACCCCGAAGGAGCCGTTGACTCCCGAGCTAATCGCAGTCGCCGGCAGCCAGCACGACACAAGCTCGGGCAACCAAATGATGTTCATCGGCCAAGCTGTGCGCGAACTGGCCGAATTCAAGCGCAGCAAGCCCGCCCTGGCGCGGACGCTGGTAGTGTTCACCCCGTCGTACAGCGAAGCAATGCTCAGTGCGGCACGTGAATCCGCTGATGCCTATGATGCTGGCTTTATTGGCGTAACCAACGTTCAGGAACTGATCGACTACATGAACCAGGGCAAGGATCGCAAGCAATCACCCATCGAGCACCTATCGCTGTTCAGCCACGGCGTGCCGCATCGGATCGCCTTCGGCTATCAGCTTGCCGGGGACTTCCAAATGTCCCTGGACGTACTGAGCTACGAGAAGATTTCACCTTCGGCGTTTGCCAGTTCGGCGCAGATCGACAGCTACGCCTGTAGGACCGGCATGGGCAATCGCTCGGACTTCCCCGTCGAAGATGGTATCCAGTTCTTTCCGCAGACGAATGAGAGCCTGGCGCAGTTGATGGCCAATCACCTGCAGATCAAGGTGCACGCCTTTATTCGACGCTCGGACTACAAGAACACCTGGGGTTCGTTCGAGGAGCGCCGCATGGGCGATCTTTGCGGAATCAGTGGCAACACAGCACCTGGGAAAGAATGGTGCAGGAAGTGGGAAACACTGGAAAAGGAGCGAAAGAATAGCCATCGTTTACTCGAATTCACTTACCAGACCATGGGCGCTATCAATCCCGTGATTTCTGGTGATACACCCCTTGGCGTACCGGGAGGCCACTTTGAGTTTTTACCGAAGTAAAGGCTTCTGGATAGCCTTTAGCATTTTTTCTCCTTTGTTGCTGATTGCGGCCAACTACGGATTCAAAGTAATGACGAGCGTATACAAGACGGACTTGGGCAACGGCGTGGTGATCTACGCCGACGACTATGTGAAGACTGGTCGCTGGGTGTTTGACTGCCAGTATTCTCGGTTGATCAGTCGAGAACCGCTGCCTGTACCGATAGCAGAGCTAGAACGAACTGGAAAACTCATCATTGGCAAAATGTATGAGTTGAATGAGATCGATAAGGGACTCGCAAAAAACGCCATTAGAGCAATTACGGCGATACCTAACTGGTACAAGAGTCTGCATTATCGCTACTCCTTTCTAGGTGAAAGCAGTGATCTGAATAGCCATACTTTTGACTTGGTAGCGTCGCAGAATGGTCGGAAATGGGCTCTGGAAGTCTGGCAGGAGATCGGCTCCGACGGAGAGTCGAGCTTTGAAATAACCGCCGAACCTTACGATCTAGAAACCTACGTGGACTACGCAAAGGCACTCCAGGCCGCCGCCAAGAGCTGTCCTGCTCCACAGTAAATGGCGGACCTGATCCTTTCCGTCCTTGAATCAGCCTGAATGAGCACACGCTGACAGCTGCGGCGGGCAGGTAGCATTCGATTACGAGCAGCTCGCCACAGATGATCGAGCCTGAACGAATGTCTGCACTCGCGGAACAGGCGTTCACTGCCGTATAGGCAGCTCAGAAAATCCAGTTTTTGAGGTTGTTCGCCGCTTCGGCGTTCACTGCCGTACAGGCAGCCCCAACGCTTATCCCCCAGCATCCGCCAGTGCCGGGAATAACACCGCGTCCCGTTTTTGCAGCCATGTCATTTGCCAGCCCCGTCCCTTGTCATATCCCCTTCATCGCCGCCTACTAAGGTTGCCTTTTGACAGGTGGTCAGGGAGCAACCATGAGCGATTTCACCCTCGGTCGGCGGCGTTTGATTCAGGTGGCGGGGGCGGGGTTGTTGCTGCCGGGGCTGGCGCCGGCGGTGATCGCTTCGCCCAAGGACCGGCCGAAGATGGTCGATGGCGTGCAGTCCGGGGATTTGCTCGGCGACCGGGCGATGGTCTGGAGCCGTACCGACCGACCGGCGCGGATGGTGGTGGAGTGGGATACCCGCAGCCGGTTCAGCAACCCGCGCAAGTTTGTCTCACCCCTGGTCGATGCCCGCACCGACTTCACCGCGCGGGTCGAGTTGGGCGGGCTGCCCACCGATCAGGCGATTTTTTATCGGGTGTATTTCGAGGACGCGCAGACCGGCGTGCGCAGCAAGCCCTGGTTCGGCCATTTGCGCAGCGTGCCGCAGACTCGCCGCGATATCCGTTTTGTGTGGAGCGGCGACACCGTTGGCCAGGGTTTTGGCATCAACCCGGACATTGGCGGCATGCGCATCTACGAGGCCATGCGCCGGCGGTTGCCGGACTTTTTTATCCACAGCGGCGACACCATTTACGCCGACGGCCCGGTGCCGGCGCAGTTGACCACCGAGAACGGCCGGGTGTGGCGCAATATCACCACCGAGGCCAAGAGCAAGGTCGCCGAAACCCTCGACGAATACCGCGGCAACTACCGCTATAACCTGCTGGACGAGAACGTGCGGCGCTTCAACGCCGAGGTGCCGCAGATCTGGCAGTGGGACGACCATGAGGTGGTCAACAACTGGTCGCCGAGCAAGGTGCTGGATGAGCGCTACACCATCAAAGATATCCACACCCTGGTGGGCCGCGCGCGGCAGGCCTGGCTGGAATACGCGCCGATGCGCTTGCAGAGCGCCGACCAGGGCGGGCGCATCTATCGCAAACTGAGCTACGGGCCGCTGCTGGATGTGTTCGTGCTGGACATGCGCAGCTATCGCGGTGGCAATGACGACAACCTTGGCGCGGCCAAGCCGTTTCTCGGCCGTGAGCAGCTGGACTGGCTCAAGCAGGGGCTCAAGCACTCCAAGGCGCAGTGGAAGGTGGTGGCGGCCGACATGCCCATCGGCCTTGGCGTGCCGGACGGCGAGGTCAGCCCCGGCGTGCCGCGCTGGGAGGCGATTGCCAATGGCGACCCGGGCCCGGCCCAGGGCCGCGAGCTGGAGATTGCCGAGTTGCTGGCGTTCCTGCGCAAGCACAAGGTGCGCAACCATGTGTGGCTGACGGCGGATGTGCATTACTGCGCGGCGCACCATTACCACCCGGACCGCGCGGCGTTCCAGGACTTCGAACCGTTCTGGGAATTCGTCGCCGGGCCTTTGAATGCCGGCAGTTTCGGGCCCAACGCGCTGGACCAGACCTTCGGCCCGGAGGTGGTGTTCCAGAAGGCGCCGCCGGCGCAGAACACCTCGCCGTTCGCCGGGTTCCAGTTCTTCGGCGAGGTGCAGATCGAAGGGCTGAGTGGGGAGTTGAAGGTGACGCTGCGGGACCTGGACGGGGTGGCGGTGTTCGAGCGCAAGTTGCAGCCGGTTTAGCCACGTGCCCGCTTCTGTAGGAGCGGCCGGTCGACCTCGATTGCTCGCGATGGCGGTATCAAGGCCGCTACCGGCCTTCGGCCTGTCGCGAGCAAGTTTCGCTCCTACAGAAGCATCAGTGGGTCAGTAGACGTCGCGGCGATAGCGGCCTTGTTCGATCAGCTGTTCGACCACCTCAGCCCCCAGCACTTCGTTGAGCACCTGATCCACGCCCGAGGCCATGCCTTGTAGGCTGCCGCAGATGTAGATCGAGGCGCCATCGGCCAGCCATTGCTTGAGGCGTTCGGCCTGTTGGCGCAGGCGATCCTGGACGTAGATTTTCTCGATCTGGTCGCGGGAGAACGCCAGGTCCAGGCGGCGCAGATCGCCGGCGGTCAGCCATTCCTGCAACTCGTCCTTGCAATAGAAGTCATGCTCGGCGTTGCGCTCGCCGAAGATCAGCCAGTTGTCTTGCTGGCCGTCGGCGATGCGCGCCTTGAGCAGGCTGCGCAAGCCGGCCAGGCCCGTGCCGTTGCCCAGCAGGATCAGCGGGCAAGGCTCGGCCGGCAGATGGAAGCCGCTGTTGCGCCGCACCCGCAGGCTGATGGCCGAACCCACCGGCGCATGCTCGGTGAGCCAGCCGGAGCCGATGCCCAGGCTGCCGTCGGGGTGACGTTCCTGGCGCACCAGCAACTCCAGCTGGCCGTCGCTGGCAATCGAGGCGATGGAGTATTCGCGCATGGCCAGCGGCACCAGGGCATCCACCAGCGCTTGGGCATGCAGGCCCACCAGGTGGGCGCGGTTTTCCGGGAGCTGGCGGCTGGCCAGGGCCTGGGTCAGGGTTTCCGTCAGGCCGTCGAGCTGCACCGTGGCGCTGCCGTCCAGGCCGAGGCCGTCGAGGAAGAACTCGATGGCCCATGCGCAATTGCGCGGTAGCACTTCTACCAGGTCGCCGGCCAGCCAGCTGTTTGGCTGCGGTGGGGTGAGGCCCAGCAGGTAGACGCCCGAACCGCTGCTGTCCGGGTTCAACAGCTCGCGTTGGTTCAGGGTCCAGTTGTCGTAGGCGGGCGCCTGCCACAGGTCCACCGGCGCCTGGCCGATCAACTGGCCCAGTTGCTGCTGCCAGTGGCGCAGGGCGTAGCTGTCGCCGCTGTCGACTTCCACCGGGGCGAACAGGGTATTGCCGCCATGCTCGGCCAGCCAGCCATGCAGGCGCTTGGCAAAACCGCAGAAGTGCGGGTATTGCCGGTCGCCCAGGCCCAGTACGGCGTACTTGAGGTTGTCCAGGGACAGGGCGCGGCCCAGCACCTTGCGCTCGAAGCCCCGGGCGCTGTCCGGCGCTTCGCCGTCGCCGAAGGTGCTGACCACGAACAATGCGTTCTGGGTATTGAGCAGGTCCTGCTCGCTGACGCTGGCCAGCGGCTGGACCCTGGCCGGTACACCCGCGGCCTGCAGTTGCCCGGCGGTCTGCCAGGCCAGTTGTTCGGCGAAACCGCTCTGGCTGGCGAAACCGATCAGCCAGGCCGAGGCATCGCCGGTGTCGGCGCTCAGGCCCTGGCGCGCGTCCTTGATCTGGCGTTTCTTGCGCCGGCGATCCAGGTACAGCAGCCAGCCGGTGATGAAGAACAGCGGCATGGTCAGCGAAGCAATGGTCACCAGGATGCGCCCGACTAGGCCGAAGTAGCTGCCCACGTGCAGGGCATAGATGCTGGTCAGCAGCTGGGCCTTGAGGCTTTTGTCGCTGTAGCGGTCGTGGCGGCTGACCACGCCGCTGTTGGGGTCGATAGTGATCTGGTTCAGCGCCCGGTCATGGGGCGAGTTCTTCAGCAGGTAGAACACGGTCGCCGGCTGGCCGGCCACCGCCGGCATGCGGATGTTGTAGGAACTCAGGTCCTTGCCGGCGGTGCTGTAGATACCCAGCCACATGGCGTTGTAGTCGGCGGTCGGCGCCGGGCCCTTGGGCGGCGCGCCGCGGTTCTTCATGCGTTGGCTTTGTGGCGAGTCGGCCAGCAGTTTGTTCAGGCCCTTGTTGTACCACTCGTAGGACCAGGACAAGCCAGTCAGCGCCGCCAATAGATAGAACAGCAGGCACCAGGTCCCGGCCACGGCGTGCAGGTCCCAGTTGAAGCCGCGGCCTTTTTTCGCCCAGTCCAGGGTCAGCCAGGCGCGCCAGCTCGCCACCTGGCGCGGCCAGCGCAGGTAGAGGCCGGACAGGCAGAAGAAAATCAGGATCAGGGTGCAGGCACCGGTGATCTGCCGGCCGCTGTCGCCCATGGCCAGGAAACGGTGCAGTTGCAGCATCAGGCCGAAGAAGTCCTGGCCCAGGGCGGTGCCCATGAATTCGCCGGTGTAGGGGTCGAAATAGCGCATCTCGCCACGGCGCTGGCCCGGTGGCGGGGTGAACCACACGCGGGCGGCGTTGCCGCTGTCGGCTTCCACCGTGAACATCGACACGGTCTTGCCCGAGGCGGCCTGGATCTTTTCCACCAGCTCGGCAGGCGGCAGGACCCCGGCCGGCTGCTTTTCCACCTGCAGTGTGGAGGGGTTGAGGGCACGCAGGATTTCATCCTGGAACGACACCGTCGCTCCGGTAATGCCCATCAAGGCCAGGACCAGGCCGGCGCTGATGCCGAAAAACCAGTGCAACTGGAACAGGGTTTTCTTCAACACGTCGACCGCCTCGCTGGTTCTTAAGTCTGTACCACGGCGCGCATTATGCCGTGAGTTGTCGAGAAACATTCTTTCTTACGCACAAAAGCCCCACTCACCGAAGTGGATGGGGCTTGCGTGGGTGTAGCCGCTGCCGAAGGCTGCGATAGGACCGCAGGTCCTCCAGCGATTTCACGATCTTGCGCCCCCTGCGGGGTCGATCGCAGCCTGCGGCAGCGGCTACAGGTGAAACCCGTCAGAAGTGGAAGTTGGTGGTGAACAAGGCGGTACGGCCGGCTGCCTGGTTGGCGAAGTGCGCCGAGTAGGCTTTGTCGTAGTAGGTCTTGTCGGTCAGGTTCTGCACGTTCAGCTGCAGGTCGACGTTCTTGCTCAGCTTGTAGCTGGCCATGGCGTCGTAGCGGGTGTAGGACGGCACATACACGGTGTTGCCGGCATCGCCATACACCTCGTCGACATAGAACGCACCGCCGCCGACGGTCAGCTTCGGCAGCACTTCATAAGTGGTCCACAGGCTGAAGCTGTTTTTCGGCGTGTTCGGCATTTCATTGCCTTTGTTCGAACCGGCGCTGACGACCCCGTTACGCCCGTTGAGGCCGGCGTCCACCAGCTCGCTTTTCAGGTAGCTGTAGCCGGCGAAGACTTGCCACTTGTCGGTGATCTTGCCGCTGGCCGACAGCTCCAGGCCGTCGACGCGGGACTCACCGGCGTTCTGGTAGGTCAGGGCGTCCACCAGGATGCGGGTGTTTTTCTTCTCGGTACGGAACACCGCGGCGGTCAGGGACAGGCGGTCGTTGAACACGTCCCACTTGGTGCCCAGCTCGTAGTTGACGGTTTCTTCCGGTTGCAGGTCGCTGACGCTGGCGCCGGCGGACAATGGGTTGCCGTCCGCGCCCTCGCCGACCAGGCCGCCCGCTGGCGAGGCCGAGGTGGCGTAGGAGGCGTAGACGCTGCCGTTGTCCGTCGGTTTCCACACCAGGCCGGCCTGCCAGTTCCAGAACTGGCTGTCGTCCTTGATCTTGGTGCGTCCGGTGGCGGTGTCGGTATTGGCCACGGTGTCGAAGGTGTCGTAGCGCAGGCCGACGTTGAGCAGCCATTGCGGATCGAGTTCGATGGTGTCGAATACATAGGCCGCGCGGCTGGTGGCTTTGGTGTTGGTGCCGTTGTAGTTGCGGCTGATGTCGCCGGTCCAGGCGTCGTCCGGGTTCGGGTTACTCAGCGAGGTGCAGCTGGGGATGCTGCCCGGATTACAGACTTTCGCGGTGTTGCCGGCGATGTTGTAGCTGCTGACGCGTGTCTCTTCGCCAGTGAACTCAAGGCCCGTGGAGTAGGTGTGCTTGAAGCCCAGGGCCTGGAATTCGCCGAACAGGTCGGTCTGGTTGGTGGTGGTTTCGGTGGTGGACACCCGCGAGTTGGCGCGACGCCACACGGTGCCGTACTTGTTGACGTTGAACTTGCTGTCGTCCGGCTGGGTGAGGATGTAGTCCTGGCCGGTGTTGCCATGACGCAGGGTGTTTTTCAGCGTCATGTTGTCGTTCAGGTCGTGCTCGATGGAGACGGTGCTGATATCCGCGCGGGTCTTGCGGAAGTCCCGATCCTTCAAGCCATAGAAGTTGTCGCTGTCGCCGCCGTCGGTGGGTTTGTCGTGCTTGTGGGCGGTGGCGCTGGCCGAGCTGTAGCCGTAGGGAATGCCCGAATCCGGCAGGTCGTCGCTTTCCATGTGGTAGTAGCTGAAGTTGACGCGGGTCGGGGTGCCCAGGCCGAAGGTCAGGGACGGTGCCACGCCCCAGCGGTCGTAGTTGACGGCGTCGCGACCGGCCACGTTCTGCTCGTGGCTCATCAGGTTCAGGCGGAAGGCGGCGCTGTCGAGGAACTGGCGGTTGACGTCCAGCACATAACGGCGGGTCTGGTCGGAACCGTAGGTGAAGCCGCCGTTGAGGAAGTCTTGCTGCTTGGGCGTCTTGCTCACCAGGTTGAGGCTGCCACCGGCCGAGCCGCGACCGCCGAAGGAGGAGTTGGGCCCCTTGCTGACTTCGATCGATTCGATGTCGAAGATCTCGCGGCTCTGGCCGCCGGTATCGCGCACGCCGTCGAGGTAGGTGTCGCCCTGGGCATCGAAGCCACGGATGAACGGACGGTCGCCTTGCGGGTTGCCGCCTTCGCCGGCGCCGAAAGTAATGCCCGGCACGGTGCGCAGCGCATCCTGCAGCGAGGTGGCGGCGGTGTCCTTGAGCACTTGTTGAGGCACCACGGTGACCGAGCGCGGCGTGTTGACCAGCGGTGCGGTGTACTTCTGCGACGAGGCTTTTTCGACCTGGTAGGACGTCTGGTCCTGGGCTTCGCCGGTGATGCTGGTGGCGTCCAGGGAAATGGCATTGCCGGCGGCTTTCTTCTCGGTGTTTTCCGCGGCATAAGCCATATGGGCTGCGGAGCCGGCGGTGATTGCCACGCCAATCGCAGACGCCAGCAGGCGTGGTGAACCGAGCGGTAATTGTGGTGGTTGGCGCGACATGGTAATTCCCCTCCCCAAGGATTTGAGGCGGCGGAATATAAGGCGAACAAGTCTATGTATCAATTGCGAAATATTGCTATTCGCGTGGAATTTACATTCTTTACAATTTCGCTTTACGGTTTTTACGCTTTCATTCGTCTGCGCATTTTACATTTGCAATAAGAATCAATATCATTTGCGCCCCCTTTGCTTTCAGGTATTGCCTCATGCTCCTGCATATTCCCGGCCTGTTCTCCCGTGAAGAAGTGCTGCGTATCCGTGAGGCCCTGGAGCAGGCGGACTGGGCCGATGGCAAGATCACCGCCGGTTACCAGTCGGCCAAGGCCAAGCACAACCTGCAACTGCCCGAAGGCCATCCGCTGGCCCAGGAGATCGGCGCGGCGATGCTCGAGCGCCTGTGGCAGCACCCGCGCTTCATGTCGGCGGCGTTGCCGCACAAGGTTTTCCCGCCGCTGCTCAACTGCTACACCGCCGGTGGCAGTTTCGACTTTCATATCGACAACGCCGTGCGCCAGCCCAAGGGCAGCGTCGAGCGGGTGCGGACCGACCTGTCGTCGACCCTGTTTTTCAGCGACCCGGAGGACTACGACGGCGGCGAGCTGGAAATCCAGGACACCTTCGGCACCCAGCGGGTGAAGCTGCCGGCCGGCGACATGGTGCTGTACCCGGGCACCAGCCTGCACAAGGTCAACGCGGTCACCCGCGGCACCCGTTATGCGTCGTTCTTCTGGACCCAGAGCCTGGTGCGCGAAGACAGCCAGCGCGCCCTGCTGTTCGAGATGGACGAGGCGATCCAGCAACTGACCCGCGACATGCCGGAGCATCCGTCGCTGATCCGCCTGACCGGCACCTACCACAACCTGTTGCGGCGCTGGGTCGAGGTGTAAGCCGTGAGTTTCCAGTTACGCCGCGAGGAAGTCCTCGACGGCGAGCAACTGCGCGCCATGCTCGAACAGAGCCCGGCCCGGGCCGCCCAGGCGATTCTGCTGGCAGCCGGGGAGGGCGTGCCGGATGCCCAGGCGCTGCTCGGGCAGATCCTGCTCGACGGCCTGGGTATCGAGCGCGACCAGGCACTGGCGCTGCGCTGGTTCGCGATCGCCGCCAAGGGCGGGCAGCTGATGGCGCGCAACATGCTGGGGCGTTGCCACGAGCATGGATGGGGCTGCGAGGCCGATGCCCGGGCCGCCGCCGGGCATTATCGCCAGGCCGCCGAAGCCGGGCTGGACTGGGCGCTGTACAACTACGCCAACCTGCTGGCCACCGGTCGCGGGGTCGCTGAAAACCAGGCCCTGGCCTTGAGCTGCTACCAGCGGGCGGCGGCGATGGGCCACGCCAAATCCATGAACCTGTTGGGCCGTTATCTGGAGGAGGGGCGTCACTGCCCCAGGGATGTCGCGGCGGCCTGCGACTGGTATCGCCGTTCCGCCGAGGGTGGGGATTTTCGTGGGCAGTTCAGCCATGCCGCGGTGCTCGCCGATGCCGGGCGTATCGACGAGGCGCTGGCTTGGCTGACCAAGGCCCTGGAAGGCGGCAACCTGAATTTCCTGCGGGTCGCCCGCGGCGCCTTGTTGCAGGCGGCCCATCCGCAGATCCGCGGCTTGGCCCTGGCCTATCACCAGCGTGCGGCAGAGCTGGGTGACGAGCGGGACTTGGCGCTGCTTGCTGCTCAGGTGTAAATCACTATGATTGAAAGTTAATCACTCTTCATCATTTGATACGGCGGAGTTAGAACCATCATGACCGCAACTAAAGTGCTGACCGCACATGTGCCGTTGGAGTTGGCCGACAAGGTCGACCAGATGGCCTCCCGGCTGGAGCGCTCGCGCGGCTGGATCGTCAAGCAGGCTCTGGTGGCGTGGGTCGATCAGGAAGAGGAGCGCAGTCGCCTGACCCATGAGGCTTTGGCCGATGTGGATGCTGGGCGGGTCATCGATCACCAGGCTGTCCAGGCATGGGCCGAGAGCCTGATGAATGACAAGCCTTTGCCGGTGCCCAAGTGAGGGAATTGAAATGGACGAGCAAGGCACTGTCGGACCTGGCCCGACTGTTTGAGTTTCTTGCTCCGGTGAACCGTTCGGTGGCAGCTCGAACTGTGCAATCGCTCACGCAGGCCCCGGATACCCTGCTGACCAATCCGCGTATCGGCGAACAGTTGGAGGAGTTTCAGCCTCGCGATGTTCGGCGTTTATTGGTCGGGCCTTACGAGATGCGTTACGAGATCCAGGATGCGACGCTCTACATCCTGCGGGTGTGGCATGTACGAGAAGACCGCTAGTGAGTCGAGTCGCCCGATGCCCTGAATGAAAAAGCCCATGACGCGTCATGGGCTTTTTCGTTACGGCGTGGCGCTTACAGGTAGAAGGATTTCAGTGGCGGGAAGCCGTTGAATTCCACAGCGCTGTAGCTGGTGGTGTAGGCACCGGTGGACAGCCAGTACAGGCGGTCGCCGATGGCCAGGTTCAGCGGCAGGCCGTACTTGTAGTTCTCGTACATGATGTCGGCGCTGTCGCAGGTCGGACCGGCGATCACCACTTCTTCCGTCTCGCCTTTCTTCTCGGTCCAGATCGGGAACTTGATGGCTTCGTCCATGGTTTCGATCAGGCCGGAGAACTTGCCCACGTCGGTGTAGATCCAGCGTTCCACGGCGGTACGGGATTTACGCGCCACCAGCACCACTTCGCTGACCAGGATGCCGGCGTTGGCGATCAGCGAACGGCCTGGCTCGAGGATGATTTCCGGCAGCTCGTCGCCGAAGTCTTCCTTGAGGAAGCGGATGATTTCCTCGGCGTAGGTTTCCAGGCTGTTGGTGCGGGTGATGTAGTTGGCCGGGAAGCCGCCACCCATGTTGATCAGCTTGAGGTGGATGCCGTCTTCTTCCTTCAGACGTTCGAAGATCACCTTGACCTTGGCGATCGCCGCGTCCCAGACGCTGATATCGCGCTGTTGCGAACCCACGTGGAACGACACGCCGTAAGGCACCAGGCCCAGGTCGCGGGCGAGGATCAGCAGGTCCATGGCCATGTCGGTCTGGCAGCCGAACTTGCGCGACAGCGGCCAGTCAGCGGTGGTCGAGCCTTCGGTGAGGATGCGCACATAGACTTTCGAGCCCGGCGCGGCCTTGGCGATGTTGCGCAGGTCGGCTTCGGAGTCGGTGGCATACAGACGCACGCCCTTCTCGTAGAAGTAGCGGATGTCCTTGGATTTCTTGATGGTGTTGCCGTAGCTGATCTGGTCCGGGCTGACGCCGCGGCCCAGCACCTTGTCCAGCTCGTAGATCGAGGCGATGTCGAAGTTCGAACCTTTTTCCCGCAGCAGGTCGATGATTTCGACGGCCGGGTTGGCCTTTACCGCGTAGTAGACCTTGGCGAACTCGAAACCGGCACGCAGGTCATCGTAGGCCTGGGCGATCATCTGGGTGTCGATGACCACGAACGGGGTTTCTTGCTTGTCGGCGAACGCCTTCATTTTCTGAAAGGTTTCGCGCGCGAAATAGTCTTCGACCTGAATCGACATACCTGGGAGCTCCTAATGGCAAACGGGTAAAAACAATGGGTGCAAATGAACGTCCTCCGTATCCCCACTTTGGTTCGCCTACTTCCCAAGGCATGTCGCCGAAAGCAAAAAGGCCACGGGCGTATTTGCCCTTGGCCTTGCTGTCTCGTCGTCAGTACTTGAGCCGGATGGATCGTTTCCAGCATGGACGTTCGGCGCGAACTTTAGGGCGTGAGGGGCCTGAGATCAACAAAAAATGTCGCGTTTTTGCACGCGTTCGTCGCGTGGCCCGAGCCAGTCATTTATGTAACCGACCCAGATGACAGGCTGATGTTCCCCTGGGTGGGGAATTCGTGGCGTGAGGGGCCCAGTGCGGGCTGGTGTCGCGAGGCACTGTAGCCGCTGCCGAGGCACGAGGCTGCGATCGACTGCGAAGCAGGCGCAGAGCCGGCACCTCGGTATATCAGATACACCGAGGGCGGGGGGGCACGGCCGCTTCGCGGCCGATTGCAGCCTCATTCTTCGGCAGCGGCTACAAGATCGGACCGATGCGGGCAGGTCAGGCCAGCGCCGTCTCGGCTGGCGAGACGATATTGGTTTTCATGCCGCGCGAGCGCCCGGAGCTGAGGTAGGCGGCAATCGATTCCTGGGTCACTTCGCCGAGGAACACCCGCTCGGCATCCAGCACCGGCAGCCAAGAACGGTTGAACTCGTACATCCGCGACAGCAGGATCCGCAGGTGTTCGTCGTAGGCCGCGGTGGCGTTGAACTCGCGCAGGTACTGGGCGCAGGTGCCGGCCTGGCGGTGCAGGTCGCGGCGGCGCACATACCCCAGGGCCTTGTTGTCGGCGCAGGTCACCACCAGGTAGCGGCGGTCGTGTTCGTCCATCAGTTCCAGGGCGTCGGCCACCGGGGTTTCCGGGCTCACCGACGGCGCGTTGTCGGCGGCGTCCTCGGCCTTCACCAGCAGCAGGCGCTTGAGGGTGCTGTCCTGGCCGACGAAGTTGCTGACGAACTCGTCCGCCGGATGGGCCAGCAGGGTGTCCGGGTGGTCGATCTGCAGCAGCTTGCCGGCGCGGAAGATGGCGATCTTGTCGCCGAGCTTGATGGCCTCGTCTATGTCATGGCTGACCATGATCACGGTCTTGTTCAGCGTCCGCTGCATTTCGAAGAACTCGTTCTGGATCATCTCGCGGTTGATCGGGTCGACCGCGCCGAAAGGTTCGTCCATCAGCAGCAACGGCGCATCGGCCGCCAGCGCGCGGATCACGCCGATCCGTTGTTGCTGGCCGCCGGACAGTTCCCGTGGGTAGCGATGCAGATATTGCTTGGGCTCGAGCTTGATCATGCTCATCAGCTCGCGGGCGCGGTCATGGCATTTCTGCTTGTCCCAACCCAGCAGCTTGGGCACCACTACAATGTTTTCCTCGATGGTCATGTTGGGGAACAGGCCGATCTGCTGGATCACGTAGCCGATGTTGCGGCGCAGGGTCACTTCGTCCAGATCGGTGGTGTCTTCGCCATTGATCAGGATCTTGCCTGAGGTCGGTTTGATCAGGCGGTTGATCATTTTCAGCGTGGTGCTTTTGCCGCAACCCGATGGCCCGAGGAACACGCAGATTTCGCCTTCATTGACGGTCAGGCTTACGGAGTCAACGGCGGTGATGGTCTTGCCGTTGCTTTGGAAGGTCTTGGTCAGGTTTTGAAGTTCGATCATTTGAGCAGTCCTTTTGGAGTCAGCGAACGTTGCAGCCATTGCAGAAGCAGGTCGGCGAAGATGGCCAGGAGGCTGACCAGCACCGCGCCGACGATCAGCATCGACATGTCGCTGCGGCTGATGGAAGCAAGAATGAGCACACCCAGGCCGCCGGCGCCGATGGTGGCGGCGATGGTCATGACGCCGATGTTCATCACCACGGCGGTACGCACGCCGGCGAGGATCACCGGCACGGCGATCGGCAACTCGACCATGCGCAGGCGCTGGCCGAAGGTCATGCCGATGCCGCGGGCGGCTTCGCGAATCCCCGGCTCGACGCCGGTCAGCGCCAGGTAGGTGTTACGCATGATCGGCAACAGGGAGTAGAGAAACACCGCGGTGATCGCCGGCAGCGGCCCCAGGCCCTGACCGAATTTGGAGTAGAACGGCAGCAGCAGGCCGAACAGGGCGATCGACGGAATGGTCAGCAGCACGGTGGCGCTGGCTTGCAGCGGGCCGGCCAGGCTCGGGAAGCGGGTCATCAGGATGCCCAGGGGCACGCCGAAGAGGATCGCCAGGGTCACGGCGATGCCCACCAGGGTGATGTGCTGCCAGGTCAGCTGGATGACTTGCTGCCAGTCGAGATGGGAAAAGGCGTTGAGAAATTCCATGGCTCTTTCCTCCCTCAATTCAGTGGATGCTGGCGCAGGAAATCTGCGGCAACGGCGGATGGGCTTTCATGGTCGACGTCGACCCGGGCGTTGAGCTGGCGCATGGTTTCGTCGTCGAACAGTTCGGCCAGCGGCTTGAGGTCGGCGGCCAGTTTTGGGTGGGCGTCGAGGTAGGCCTGGCGCACCACGGGGGCCGCGGTGTAGTCCGGGAAGTAATGCAGGTCGTCGTTGAGCAATTTCAGGTTGAAGGCGTTGAGCCGGCCGTCGGTGGTGTAGACCAGGCCGGCGAACACCTGGCCGTTGCGCAGGGCGGTGTAGACCAGCCCGGCGTCCATCTGCCGGATGTTCTTGCGGGTCAGGTCCATGCCGTACAGCTTGACCATGCCTTGCAGGCCGTCGGAGCGGTTGGCGAACTCGGTGTCCAGGGCGATCAGGTGGTTGTCCTGGCGTTCGGCGTCGAGGACGTGTTTCAGGTCGCTGACGCTGTTGATCTGCGGGTATGCGTCCGCGACGTTTTTCGGCAAGGCCAGGGCGTAGGTATTGCTGAACTTCGACGGGGTCAGCCAGACCAGGCCTTTTTTCCCGTCGAGTTCCTTGACCCGCTCATAGGACTGTTGGCTGTCGAGTTTTTCCGTCACGTGGTTGTAGGCCACCAGGGACACCCCGGTGTATTCCCAGAGCATGTCCAGTTGCCCGCTTTCGTGGGCGCTGCGTGCCAGGTTGCTGCCCAGGCCACCGGTGACCCGGGTGTCGTAACCCTTGCTGCGCAGGTACTGCGAGGTGATTTCCGCCAGGAGTGTCTGCTCGGTGAAGACCCGGGCGCCGATGCGGATCACCGGCTTTTGCGCGGCCTGGGCAATTCCCGCGCACAGCAGGACGCAGCCTATGATCAAAGCTATTTTTTTCATGTGAATTCCTTCGCGCAGGCTTAAGACGGGCGCAGGCCGCGTTCCAGCCAGAGGCGGCTGGCCAGTGTCACCAGGCCGTCGAGCAGCAGCGCCAGCAAGGCGGTGCAGGCCGCGCCGAGCAGCAGTTGCGGCTGATTGTTCAGGGCGATGCCGGGGAAGATCAGGCTGCCAAGGCTGTTGGCGCCGATCAGGAAGGCCAGCGGCGCGGTACCGACGTTGATCGCCAGGGCCACGCGCACGCCACCGATGATGATCGGCACGGCGTTGGGCAGCTCGACTTTCCACAGCACCTGGCGCGGCGTCATGCCGATGCCGACGGCGGCTTCCTTGAGGGAACCCTGGACGTTTTTCAGGCCTTCGTAGGTGTTGCGCACGATGGGCAGCAAGGAGGCGAGGAACAAGGCGAAGATGGCCGGCCCGCTGCCGATGCCGAGGATCCCCAGAGCGATGGCCAGGACGGCCAGGGGAGGGACGGTGTTACCGATGTTGAACACCTGCATGAAACGCTCGGCACGCCCGACCATTTGCGGTCGGCTGAGGAAGATGCCGGCGGGTATCCCCACCACGAGGGCGGCGAACATTGAAGCGAGTACCAGGTACAGATGGGCTTGCAGGTAAAACAACAGATCGTCGCGGTAATGTTCGATCGTACTGATGCCGATCCAGTGGACCAGCAGGGCCAGGAGAGCGATGACCGCCGCGCCTCCTATCAGCCCTTTGCCATAGCGAATAGCCACAGGCGGACTCCTTTTTCATGTCGGCGAGCATTCTTTCGTGTGGCAAGGCCATACCTGGCTGCCAAAAGAACGGTCGCGAGAAGCAGCTCGTCGCTGCGCTGGAAACAGCGCGGGATCGAGCCATACGCATAGCCTCGTCAGGCTAACTTGCTGATTTTTCTACCCCTGACGAAAGCTCGTAACAGGGGAGTGGACGCCTCCACCTTTTAAAAGGTTCCATATTTGGCAGCGTTTGGCCACCCTCAATCCCATAACTCCGATATCTCTGATACCTGGCATCTGTAGCCGCTGCCGAGCGCAGCGAGGCTGCGATCGAGCGCGCAGCGCTCGCAAACAAGGAGTACGGGATGGGACTGAAACACCGCGTTGCCTGGTTTTGCGACTGCTGCGCAGTCGATCGCAGCCTCGCGCAGCTCGGCAGCGGCTACAGGCTGGAATTCCAGCGGCCCCGGGCCGAACGGTGGTCCGTGGAGCTTGCTTTGCGCTATACTCGCCGCCCTTTTTTTGAATCACCTGCCAGGCGATTTCCCATGACCAAACAGGCCGCCGAAGTCGCGAAACGCCGCACTTTCGCCATTATTTCCCACCCGGATGCGGGTAAAACCACCATCACCGAGAAGCTCTTGCTGATGGGCAAGGCGATTGCCGTTGCCGGTACGGTGAAGTCCCGCAAGTCCGACCGCCACGCCACCTCCGACTGGATGGAGATGGAGAAGCAGCGCGGTATTTCCATTACCACGTCGGTCATGCAGTTCCCTTATCGCGAACACATGATCAACCTGCTCGACACCCCGGGCCACGAAGACTTCTCGGAAGACACCTACCGCACCCTGACCGCGGTGGACTCGGCGCTGATGGTGCTCGACGGCGGTAAGGGCGTAGAGCCACGGACCATTGCCCTGATGGACGTCTGCCGTCTGCGCGACACGCCGATCGTCAGTTTCATCAACAAACTCGACCGTGACATCCGCGACCCGATCGAACTGCTCGACGAAATCGAAGCGGTCCTGAAGATCAAGGCGGCGCCCATCACCTGGCCGATCGGTTGCTACCGCGACTTCAAGGGTGTGTACCACCTGGCGGGCGACTACATCATCGTCTACACCCCTGGCCACGGCCACGAGCGCACCGAAACCAAGATCATCGAGAAGCTCGATTCCGATGAAGCCCGCGCCCACCTGGGCGACGAGTACGAGCGCTTCATCGAGCAGCTGGAGCTGGTGCAGGGCGCCTGCCATGAGTTCGACCAGCAGGCGTTCATGGACGGCCAGCTGACCCCGGTGTTTTTCGGTACCGCCCTGGGCAACTTCGGGGTCGACCACGTGCTCGACGCCGTCGTCGACTGGGCACCGCTGCCGCTGGCGCGCGTGGCCAACGAGCGCACCGTGGAGCCGCAGGAAGAAAAGTTCACGGGCTTCGTGTTCAAGATCCAGGCGAACATGGACCCGAAACACCGCGACCGGATCGCCTTCATGCGCATCTGCTCGGGCAAGTACGAGAAAGGCATGAAGATGCGCCACGTGCGCACCGGCAAGGACGTGCGCATCGGCGATGCGCTGACCTTCTTCTCCTCCGAGCGTGAACAGCTCGAAGAAGCCTACGCCGGCGACATCATCGGCTTGCACAACCACGGCACCATCCAGATCGGCGACACCTTCACCGAAGGCGAGGCTCTGGGCTTCACCGGTATCCCGCACTTCGCCCCGGAGCTGTTCCGCCGCGTGCGCCTGAAGGACCCGCTGAAATCCAAACAACTGCGCCAGGGCCTGCAACAGCTGGCCGAAGAAGGCGCGACCCAGGTGTTCTTCCCCGAGCGCAGCAACGACATCATCCTCGGCGCCGTCGGTGTGCTGCAGTTCGATGTGGTCGCCAGCCGCCTGAAAGAGGAATACAAGGTCGAGTGCTCCTACGAGCCGATCACCGTGTGGTCCGCGCGCTGGATCGATTGCAGCGACAAGAAGAAACTCGAGGAATTCTCCAACAAGGCCGTGGAAAACCTGGCATTGGACGGTGGCGGTCACCTGACCTACCTGGCCCCGACCCGGGTCAACCTGGCGTTGATGGAAGAGCGCTGGCCGGACGTGAAATTCCGCGCGACCCGCGAGCATCACTAAGGTCTGAGCGACGCTCCAGTGCATAAAAAAGCCCCGCTGCCAGACAGCGGGGTTTTTTTATGCACGTAAAGGCAGGATCAGGCTCAGTTGTATACCAGCACATAACTGACCACCGCATCGGCTTTACCGGCTTTCACCTCGCCACCGCTCGGGACGTAACGGGCTTGGCCAGCAAAATGGTAGACCTCGGCGTCGGGTTGGCTGTACTGCCAGTCAAGGTTGAGGGCCTTGCTCGAGGTGAAGGGAAGCCGGGTGCCCTTGCCATTGGTGAGTTCGATAGCCGTGCCGCTGGCGACATGGCTTTGCCCGGCATCGTTGAGCTTGAGCAGGCCATCGCTGGTGGTGGCGCCTTGGAAATAGATCTTGACCGGTGCCGGCTGGGTGGGGCGCAGGCCCTTGCAATACACGTTCAAATTGAAGTTCTGTGCCTGGGTGTTGCCGTTGCGGATATTGGCGGAGGCGACTTTCCCCATGGGGACGATGAGGCTCTTGACTTGTGCTTCGCAGGCGCTGAAGTAGATGTTATTGGCCACTTCGGTCTTCAGGTTCGTACCGACAATATTGATCGGGGTTAAACCGGTTGCCTGGAAATTGGCGCTGAAGTCGAATGAGATCGGCCCCTTGCCCACCGCGGTGCCGGTGCGGATAAAGTCAATGATCACGAGGGAAGGAAGGGGCACTAGCACAGTCGGATAGGCTTGATACTCAAATGGGGGGTATTTGACGCCTCCCCAGTTCCCATTGAGTGGTCTTTCAAAGCCGATTCTGATTCCGACGCCTTCAACATTGGTCTTGTACACATTGGGCAACCCGGCAGACTCCAGGCCAGAGACATTCAGGGTCATCCCCCATTTATCGCTAGTTGTACAGTCTTCGGTTGAGGCATTGCCAGAGTAAAAACTGATTTTCTGCGATGCCATGGCCTGGCCTATCGGTGCCGGGGACAAGCTAGTGGTGCCTGCCAGGGGAGGGATCGTGATCTTTGCTGGCGGCACAATGCCTAGCCACCAGCTACATGCGGCAAAAGCCGAATGGGTTCCGGCTAGCGTGGTAACCAGAATCAATGTCGACAGCATTTTCTTGAAGAGCATGGGGGGACCTGTCTGGTAGCGAAAGTGAGCGGGGGAGGGCTTTCCCTGCCGCTCGTTGAGAAGCAGGTTCGCGTCATCCACTGCGCTGCATGTTCTGCCCGACGATAGGTTCGATGCTGTTATGGATGAGTTTCGGCCAAGGGGAAATGCTATCGGTCCCGGGCGTATCGGTGAATAAGATGAATCTGATATGCCGGCGTACAGGGCGTTCTGCGCGCAGGTCCTGACTATGCGTTATCCCATAGGAGCAAGGCTTGCCCGCGAAAGCGCCGGTTCGGGTAATGAGATTTTTCCGACAGAACGGCGGTGACAGGTTTTGGGGCCGCTGCGCAGCCCATCGTGAGCAATCGTGCGTCGACCGGCAGCTCCTATATAGAAGAAGTGGGCATAACCGCAGGTTTTAAGGCCTAGTCGAAAGCCGTCTATCCAGCGGGCGGATAGCTAGCTTCCTATCTGGAAAAGCACCGGCTTCGGAGCTAGGTTTCAGGGGCTGGGTTTCATACGAAGCCACGCCTTGCAGGTCAGGACCTGTGGGCACATTGATTCACCTATACAAAGGGATGGAATCAACATGAATGTTTTCCAACGGGGTGTGCTGTTGCTCAAGGTGCTGGTGCTGTTGTCGCTGGGCATGTCCGCGGTCTGGGCCGGCGACCAGGCCGCGCGGGTGCCGGGTTTCTGGGGGCCGGGGCATCTGCAGAGCGGGGTGCAGATGATCGCCAAGTCGGAATCCGAGCCGGGCGACCAGGGACAGGGTGGTAGCGAGGGCGATGACGATTCGACCACCGACGAGCCGGATCCCGACAGCGACGACGAGGCTAGCCAGGGCTGAGCCAGGCTGGTGGAAAAAGAAACCCCTCCTGCCGGACTGATGCGCAATCCGGCAGAAGGGGTTTGGTCAACACAGATGAGGCGCCGCGGGTCACCGCGGCGCCTTTTTTTGCCGGCTCAGCCGAGGAACTGTTCGGCGTAGTGGCAGGCCACCTGGCGGGTGTCGAGCAGGCGCAGGGCCGGCTCTTCGCTGCTGCAACGCTCGGTGGCGTATGGGCAGCGCTTGTGGAACGCACAGCCGGATGGCGGGTTCAGCGGGTTGGGCAATTCGCCGACGATCTTGATCTTCGGCTTGTCCGGGTCCGGGTGAATGGTCGGCGTGGCCGACAACAACGCCTGGGTGTAAGGGTGCAGCGGACGGGTGTAGATGTCCTCTTTCGGGCCCATTTCCACCGGCCGGCCGAGGTACATCACCATCACGTGGTCGGCGACGTGACGCACCACCGCCAGGTTGTGGGAGATGAACACATAGGCGGTGTTGAACTCCTGCTGCAGGTCCATGAACAGGTTCAGCACCTGGGCCTGGATCGACACGTCGAGGGCCGAGGTCGGTTCGTCCGCCACCAGCACTTTCGGTTGCAGCATCATCGCCCGCGCCAGGGCGATACGCTGGCGCTGGCCGCCGGAGAACATGTGCGGGTAGCGCTGATAATGCTCGGGGCGCAGGCCCACCTGCTTCATCATCGCCTGGACCTTTTCCCGACGCTCGCTGGCCGACAGCTGGGTGTTGATCAGCAGCGGCTCGGCCAGTTGATCGCCGATCTTCTGCCGTGGGTTGAGCGAGGCGTAGGGGCTCTGGAACACCATCTGCACGTCTTTGCGCAGTTGCTTGCGCTGGGCCTTGTCGGCGCCGGCGACTTCCTGGCCGGCGATTTTCAAGGAGCCGGAGGACGGTTCTTCGATCAGGGTCAGGGCTCGGGCCAGGGTGGATTTGCCGCAGCCGGACTCGCCGACCACGGCGAGGGTCTTGCCGGCTTCCAGCTCGAACGACACGCCGTTGAGGGCGCGCACGGTCGCATGGCCCTTGAACAGGCCGCGGGACACTTCGTAGTGGCGGGTCAGGTTGCGGGCGGTAAGAACGACGGCCATTACGCCACCTCCTGATTCAGCGGGTAGAAGCAGCGGGCGAGGCTGGCGGCTTTCGGATCGAGGCCTGGGCGCTGCTGGCGGCAGTTTTCCTGCACGTACGGGCAGCGCGGCGAGAGTAGGCAACCTTGCGGACGGTCGTAGCGACCGGGAACGATGCCCGGCAACGTCGACAGGCGCGCGGCGCCCATGCTGTGCTCGGGAATCGCTGCCAGCAGCGCTTCGGTATAGGGATGGGCGGGGATGTCGAACAACTCCGGCACCTGGCCCACTTCCACCGCTTGCCCGGCGTACATCACGCACACGCGCTGGGCGGTCTCGGCGACCACGGCCAGGTCGTGGGTGATCAGCACCAGGCCCATGTTCTGCTCGCGTTGCAGGTTGAGCAGCAGCTCCATGATCTGCGCCTGGATGGTCACGTCCAGGGCGGTGGTCGGTTCGTCGGCGATCAGCAGTTTCGGCTCGCCGGCAATCGCCATGGCAATCGCCACGCGCTGGCTCATGCCGCCGGACAGTTGGTGCGGGTAGGCGTCCATGCGGCTGGCGGCGCCCGGGATCTCGACTTTTTCCAGCAGTTCGATGGCGCGCTTGCGGGCCGCCTTGCCGGACATCTTCAGGTGCAGGCGCAGCACTTCCTCGATCTGGAAGCCCACGGTGTAGCTCGGGTTCAGCGCGGTCATCGGGTCCTGGAACACCATGGCCAGGTCCTTGCCGACGATCTGCCGGCGTTGCCGGGCGCTGAGCTTGAGCATGTCCTTGCCGTCGAAGCTGAGGGCGTCGGCGGTGACGATGCCGGGATGCTCGATCAGCCCCATCAGCGCCATCATGGTCACGGACTTGCCGGAGCCGGATTCGCCGACGATGGCCAGGACTTCGCCCTTGTCCACGTTCAGGTCCAGGCCATCCACCACGGGAACGGCCTGGGCGTCGCCGAAGCGCACGTTGAGATTCTTGATTTCTAGCAGTGACATGGGAATCTCCTCAGGCGGCGTTCTTGAGTTTCGGGTCCAGCGCATCGCGCAGGCCGTCGCCCATCAGGTTGATTGCCAGCACGCTGAGCAAAATGGTCAGGCCGGGCAGGCTCACCACCCACCAGGCGCGTTCGATGTAGTCGCGGGCCGAGGCCAGCATGGTGCCCCACTCAGGGGTGGGCGGCTGGACGCCAAGGCCGAGGAAGCCCAGGGCCGCGGCATCGAGAATCGCCGAGGAGAAGCTCAGGGTCGCCTGGACGATCAGCGGCGCCATGCAGTTGGGCAGCACGGTGATGAACATCAGGCGCGGCAGGCCGGCACCGGCCAGGCGCGCGGCGGTCACGTAGTCGCGGTTGAGCTCGCCCATCACCGCGGCGCGGGTCAGGCGCACGTAGGACGGCAGGGACACCACGGCGATGGCGATCACGGTGTTGATCAGGCCTGGGCCGAGGATGGCGACGATCGCCACGGCCAGCAGCAGGGACGGCAGGGCCAGCATGATGTCCATCAGACGCATGATGGTCGGGCCGAGCAGGCGCGGGAAGAAGCCGGCGAACAGGCCCAGGAGGATGCCCGGGATCAGCGACATGACCACCGACGACAGGCCGATCAGCAGCGACAGGCGCGAACCGGTGATCAGGCGCGACAGCAGGTCGCGGCCCAGTTCGTCGGTGCCGAGGATGAACTGCCATTGGCCGCCTTCGAGCCAGACCGGCGGGGTCAGCAGGAAGTCGCGGTATTGCTCGCTCGGGTTATGCGGGGCGACCCAGGGCGCGAAGATCGCGCAGAAAATCACCAGCAGCATGAACAGCAGGCCGGCCACCGCGCCCTTGTTGCGCGAGAAGGCCTGCCAGAATTCCTTGTACGGCGACGGGTACAGCAGGCTTTGATCCACGGCCACGGCGGATACGGCTACTGAGGAGGTTGGAGTGCTCATGAGTATTGTCCTCAGCGCTGGTGACGAATGCGTGGGTTGGCAAAGCCGTAGAGGATGTCCACCACGAAGTTGACCAGGATCACCAGGCAGGCGATTAACAGGATGCCGTTCTGCACCACGGGGTAGTCCCGGGCGCCGATGGCTTCGATCAGCCATTTGCCGATGCCGGGCCAGGAGAAGATGGTTTCGGTCAGGACCGCGCCGGCCAGCAGGGTGCCGACTTGCAGGCCGACCACGGTCAGCACCGGGATCAGCGCGTTGCGCAGGCCGTGCACGAACACCACGCGGGCGGGCGACAGGCCCTTGGCCTTGGCGGTGCGGATGTAGTCTTCGCGCAGCACTTCGAGCATCGAGGAACGGGTCATCCGCGCGATCACCGCCAGCGGAATGGTGCCGAGCACGATGGCCGGCAGGATCAGGTGGTGCAGGGCGTCGAAGAAGGCGCCGGTGTCATCGGCCAGCAGGGTGTCGATAAGCATGAAGCCGGTTTTCGGCTCGATGTCGTAGAGCAGGTCGAGCCGCCCGGAAACCGGGGTCCAGCCCAGGCTCACGGAGAAGAACATGATCAGGATCAGGCCCCACCAGAAGATCGGCATCGAATAGCCGGCAAGGGAGATGCCCATCACCCCGTGGTCGAACAGGGACCCTCGTTTCAGCGCGGCGATCACCCCGGCCAGCAGGCCGATCACGGCAGCGAACAGCATCGCGGCCGAGGCCAGTTCCAGGGTTGCCGGGAATAGGGAGGTGAACTCGCTCCACACACTCTCGCGAGTCCGCAGGGATTCACCCAGGTCGCCCTGGGCGAGTTTGCCGATGTAGTCCAGGTACTGGGCGTACAGCGGTTTGTTCAGACCAAGGCGTTCCATTGCCTGGGCATGCATCTCAGGGTCGACCCGGCGCTCGCCCATCATGACTTCCACGGGATCGCCGGGAATCATGCGAATCAATGCGAACGTCAGCAAGGTGATGCCGAAGAATGTGGGAATCAACAACCCCACACGGCGGGCAATAAAACTAAACATCTTGTGGTGTACCTCATCAGCCGGTTAGGCGTGTCCGGCATCCCTGGGGTCAGGGATGCCGGGCGTTTCTTATCTACTTCACCTGGGTGGTAGCGAAGTTGTTGGTGGTCAGGGGGCTCTGGTGGTAGCCCTCGACGTTCTTGCGCATTGCCGTGAACATTTTCGGATAGGCCATGGGGATCCAGGGTTGTTCCTTGTCGAAAATGTCCTGGGCCTGTTCATAGAGTGCGGTCCGTTTGGCCGGCTCGGACTCGGCGCGGGCCTGATCGATCAGGCTCTGGAACGCTTTATTGCACCAGCGAGCGTAGTTTTCGCCGTTTTTGGCGGCCTCGCAACTGAGGTTGGGGGTCAGGAAGTTGTCCGGGTCCCCGTTATCCCCCGCCCAGCCGGCGGAAACCATGTCGTGCTCGCCGTTCTTGGCGCGCTTGAGCATCTCGCCCCATTCCATGACGCGGATGTCGATCTTGAGGCCGATCTTCGCCAGGTCGGACTGCATCATCTGCGCGCCGAGCAGCGGGTTGGGGTTGGTCGGGCCACCGCCGTTGCGGGTGAACAGGGTGAAGACCGTGCCTTCCGGCACGCCGGCTTCCTTGATCAGGGCGCGGGCCTTGTCCAGGTCGCGGGCCGGGTTGCCCAGGCTGGTGTTGAAGCCCAGCAGGGTCGGCGGGTAGGGGCCGGTGCCGACCACCGCGTTGCCCTTGCCGTACAGGCTGTTGACGTAGGCTTCCTTGTCGAAGGCGATGTTGATGGCCTGACGGACACGCGGGTCGCTCATGTACTTCTTGGTGGTGTTCAGGGCCACGTAGCCCACGGTCATGGCGGCCAGGTCGTCGACCTTCAGGTTGGCGTCGGCCTTGATGCTCGGGATGTCGTCGGGTTTCGGATACAGGGCGACCTGGCACTCATTGGCCTTGAGCTTCTGCAGGCGCACGTTGTTGTCGGTGGTGATCGCCAGGATGAGTGCGTCGGCCGGCGGCTTGCCACGGAAGTAGTCCGGGTTGGCCTTGAACCGCACCTGGGCGTCCTTGGCGTAGCGCTGGAAGATGAACGGGCCGGTGCCGATCGGCTTGCTGTTGAGGTCGCCGGGCTTGCCGGCCTTGAGCAGCTGGTCGGCGTATTCGGCCGGGAAGATCGAGGCGAAGGCCATGGCCACGTCGGCCAGGAACGGTGCTTCGCGCCGGGTCAGGGTGAAGACCACGGTGTGGTCGTCGGTTTTCTCGACGCTTTTGAGCAGTTCCTTGAAGCCCATGCTCTCGAAATAGGGGAAGCCCACGCTGGACTTGTCATGCCACGGGTGTTTCGGGTCCAGCTGACGCTGGAAGCTCCAGAGCACGTCGTCGGCGTTCATCTCGCGGGTCGGCTTGAAGTAATCGGTGCTGTGGAACTTGACGCCTTTGCGCAGGTGGAAGGTGTAGGTCAGGCCGTCCGGGCTGATCTCCCAGGACTCGGCCAGGGCCGGCTCGATGTCCGTGGTGCCGGGCTTGAAGTCCACCAGGCGGTTGAAGATGGTTTCCGCCACCGCGTCGGCAGTGACTGCAGTCGTGTACTGGACCATATCGAAGCCTTCCGGGCTGGCTTCGGTACAGACCACCAAGGGCTTGGCCGAGACGCCTGCGGCGACGCTCAGCAGTGCGGCGGCGATGGCCGCTTTCAGGGGAAGCATTTTCATCTAGAACCCTCTGCAATCGGTTGAACCAGAGTAGCTGGAATGGCGAATTCGTCATGAATTCGCCAACCAGCCGATATGTTTTTAGAGAATCTTGAACGGGATGGTAGTAACCAGGCGGAACTCGTTGATGTTGCCGTCGGCCTGGTTTTCGCTGGCCCGGTGCGTGGTGTAGGTCGCACGAATGGCGGTGGCCTTGAGCGGACCACTCTGAACTGCATAAGACGCGCCAATACCGTATTCGTAGTGGGTTTCGCCATCCATCAGGCTCAGGTCGCCGCGCTGGGCGCCTGGGTCGGTGTAGGCGGTGCCGCGGTAGTGGGTACCGTCGATGCCCCAGCCGCGTGCCGAGTAGAGGTTGAACTTCAGGCCTGGCACGCCGTATTCGGCCATGTTCAGACCGTAGGCGATCTGGAAGGACTTCTCGTTCGGGCCGTTGAAGTCCGAGAGCAGGGAGTTGGCCAGGTAGATACCGTTGGTTTCATGCAGGTAGTCGAAGTACTCGTTACCGTTCACTTGCTGGTAGGAGAAGGTCAGGCTGTGGGCCTGGTGAGTCAGGCCGAGCGACAGCGAGTAGGTGTCGTTGTCGATCTCGCCCATCAACTTCTTACCTTCGTCGACGGTCTTGTAGTAGTTCAGGCCGGTGGTCAGGCTCAATACCTGGCTGTCACCCAGCTCGTGGGTGGCGCCGAAGTAGTACTGGTTCCAGAAGTCTTTGACGTTGGCGCCATACAGGCTGGTTTTCAGGCTCTTGAACGGCTGGTAGTTCACACCTGCGGTGTAGACCTTGTCGGTTTCCACGCCAGTGGCGGAATACTCGGTGCGGAATTTCGACAGGCTCTGTTCGGTACGCGGCGAAACGCGATCGAAACCGGCCAGATCGAACGACAGGTTGTTGAACTCTTCGCTGTGCAGGCTCACACCTTCGAAACTCGAAGGCAGGGCACGGTTGCCGATAACGTCGACGATCGGTGTGCTGAAGTTCTGGCGACCGGCGGTCAGGGTGGTGTTGGAGACGCGGAACTTGACGTTGGCCAGGCCCAGTTTGCTCCACTGGCCGACAGCGTCGCCGTCGGAGTGGGTCAGGGTACGGTTGTTCTTGCCGGCGATGTCCTTGCGGTCACGATCCAGCGCGATAGCGTTGTAGGCGGCCACCTCGGTGCTGACCCCGACAGTACCTTCGGTGAAGCCCGAGCTGTAGTTGAGGATGGTGCCCTGGACCCAGTTGATCCGGCGTGGGGTCGAAGTCGGCTGGCCGTTGTGGTTGTAGGAGAAGCGGTCGTCACGACGCTTCAGCTCGTTGGCGTACCAGTTGCGGGTCGTACCCGACAGGCTCTGGCCTTCGACGAAGCCTTTGGCCTCCGCCTGGGCGCTGGTGCCGTTCAGTTCGGTCGGAACGAATTCCTGACTCACGCTTTCCGCATGGGCCATGGCCGTGATGCTGCTGATGGCCAGGGCCAGTAACGCGGTGTTGCTCGGTTTCATGGGTGAAGCTCCTTTGCTTTCTTTATTTTTATGCCGGTCTTTTTGGGTTGACCGGCTTTTGCTTTACAACTCATTCAAGGCATCGCAAACGTTTGCATGAGGTGGGATCACCGAATTCAGGCAACAGATTTGCGTGGGGGCGAATATCGCCCCCAGCGGCCTGGCTAATCATTTATTGGTCGATGCTGACGCCCGAGAACACGTTGCGGCCGAAGGGGCTGACCTTGAATCCTTCGACTTTGGCGCTTAACGGCTGGTTGACCGTCGAGTGGGCGACCGGGGTGATCGGTACCTGCTGCTTGAGCAACTGCTGGGCCTGTTGGTAGAGCGCCGTGCGCTGTTCGCGATCGGTGACGATCTTGGCCTGCTTGATCAGCTTGTCGTACTGCGGGTCGCACCACATGGAGTAGTTGTTGCCGCCAATGGCGTCGCAGCTGTACAGGGTGCCGAGCCAGTTGTCCGGGTCACCGTTGTCGCCGGTCCAGCCGATCAGGCTGATGTCGTGCTCGCCGTTCTTGGTGCGCTTGATGTACTCGCCCCATTCGTAGCTGACGATCTTCACTTTCAGGCCGATCTTGCCCCAGTCGGACTGGAGCATTTCGGCCATCAGCTTGGCGTTGGGGTTGTAGGGGCGCTGCACGGGCATGGCCCAGAGGGTGATTTCCGTGCCTTCCTTGACCCCGGCGGCCTTGAGCAGCTCACGGGCCTTTTGCGGGTTGTAGGCGGCGTCCTTGATGCTGCTGTCGTAGGACCACTGGGTCGGCGGCATGGCATTGACCGCCAACTGGCCGGCGCCCTGGTAGACGGCGTTGAGGATGCCCTGCTTGTTCACCGCCATGTCCAGCGCCTGGCGCACTTCGAGCTGGTCGAAGGGCTTGTGGCGAACGTTGTAGGCGATGTAGCCGAGGTTGAAGCCGGGCTTTTCGATCAGTTGCAGTTTCGGGTCTTTTTTCAGCGCTTCGACATCGGCCGGCCGCGGGTGCAGGGTGACCTGGCATTCGCCGGCCTTGAGTTTCTGCACGCGCACCGAGGCATCGGTGTTGATGGCGAAAATCAGCTGGTCGAGCTTGACCCGGCTCGGGTCCCAGTACTGCTTGTTGGCGGTGTAGCGGATGTTCGAGTCTTTCTGGTAGCTCTTGAACACGAACGGCCCGGTGCCGACCGGCTTCTGGTTGATCTCGCTGGGTTTGCCGGCCGTGAGCAGCTGGTTGGCGTATTCGGCCGAGAGAATCGCGGCGAAGCTCATGGCGATGTTCTGGATGAACGCGGCGTCCACCGAGTTCAGGGTCATCACCACGGTCAGCGGCCCGGTCTTCTCGACCTTGGCGATGTTCTTGTTCAGGCTCATCCCGTTGAAGTAGGGAAACTCGGTCGGGTAGGCCTTACGGAAAGGGTGCTCGGGGTCGAGCATGCGGGTGAAGGTGAAGACCACGTCGTCGGCGTTGAAATCACGTGTCGGCTTGAAGTACGGCGTGGTATGGAACTTCACCCCCTCGCGCAGGTGGAAGGTGTACTGCAGGCCGTCCGCGGAAATATCCCAGCGGGTGGCCAGGCCCGGCACCACATTGGTTGCGCCCTTTTCGAACTCCGCCAGGCGGTTGTACAGCGGCTCTGCCGCGTCGTTGTCGGTGGCGGTGGTGTATTGCGCGGTGTCGAAGCCGGCCGGGCTGCCTTCGGAGCAGAACACCAGGCTGTTGCCGGCCGCCAGGCTGGCGGAGGTTGCGGTCAACAGACCGGTGCCCAGCAGGGCGGATAAAACCAGAGAATGACGCATGACGATCCCCTCTCCCTTTTTATTGTTTTGATCGATGAGCAGTCGCCCCATCCGGAGGCGGTCATGTCATTGATCCCAAGTCTCGCTTGCAGCAAATGCCGGGCAATGGATGCACCACTCCATGCTTTGACGGTAGGGGTCGCCGCATGGGTAGTAAATGCCAAAGAGCCTGAAAGACATGTAAGGAACTTCCGAAATGCCCGTACTCACCACGATGGGGCGCAGCAAGAGGAGGAGCGTTCGAGTTCCGGCAGTCCTGGCAGGTAAGGCAACGGCGACATCAGCTGACGTCGCCGTTGCAGACCCTTATTTGCTGATGCTGACGCCGTAGAACGAGTTCAGGCCAAAGGGGCTGATCTTGAAGTCCTGCACGTTGGCGCGCATGGGTTGGAACACCGTCGAGTGGGCGATAGGTGTCATCGGGACCTGGTCTTTGAGGAGGTGTTGCGCCTGCTTGTACAGCTCGGTGCGTTTGGCCACGTCCGGGGTGGCTTTGGCCTGTTTGATCAGTGCGTCGTACGGCTTGTCGCACCATTTGGAGAAGTTGTTGCCGTTCATGGCGTCGCAGCCGAACAGGGTGCCGAGCCAGTTGTCCGGGTCACCATTGTCGCCGCTCCAGCCGATGATCATCGCCTGGTTCTCGCCGCCCTTGGAACGCTTGATGTACTCGCCCCATTCGTAGCTGACGATGTTGACCTTCAGGCCGATCTTCGCCCAGTCGGACTGCAGCATTTCAGCCATCAGCTTGGCGTTCGGGTTGTACGGACGCTGCACCGGCATGGCCCACAGGGTGATCTGGGTGCCTTCCTTGATGCCGGCTTCCTTGAGCAGCGCCTTGGCTTTCTCGGGGTCGTACTTGGCATCCTTGATGGTGTCGTCATAGGACCACTGGGTCGGTGGCATGGCGTTGACCGCCAGTTGGCCCGCGCCCTGGTAGACCGAGTCGATGATCTGCTGCTTGTTCACCGCCATGTCCAGCGCCTGGCGGACCTTGAGGTCGGCCAGCGGGTTGGCGTCGGTGCGGCCCTTGAGCACAGGCATCACGTTGTAGGCGATGTAGCCGAGGTTGAAGCCGGCCTGCTGCGGCAGCTTGAGGGTCTTGTCCTCGCCCAGGGCCTTGAGGTCGGCCGGGCGCGGGAACAGGGTGACCTGGCATTCGTTCTTTTTCAGCTTCTGGATGCGTACCGACGGGTCGGTGGTGATGGCGAAGATCAGGTTGTCGATCTTCACGTCTTCAGGCTTCCAGTACTCCTTGTTGCCGGTGTAACGGATGTTGGAGTCTTTCTGGTAGCTCTTGAACACGAACGGCCCGGTGCCGATCGGTTTCTGGTTGATGTCGCCCGGCTTGCCTTCCTTGAGCAGCTGGTCGGCGTACTCGGCGGACTGGATGGAGGCGAAGCTCATCGCCAGGTTCTGGATGAACGCGGCGTCTACGGTTTTCAGGGTGAACTTGACGGTCTTGTCGTCGACTTTCTCGACCTTGGTGATGTTGGTGTCCATCCCCATGTCGGTGAAGTAAGGGAATTCGGTGGGGTACGCCTTGCGGAACGGCATGTCCTTGTCGAGCATGCGGTTGAACGTGAAGAGCACGTCGTCGGCGTTGAAATCACGAGTCGGCTTGAAATACGGCGTGGTGTGGAACTTCACCCCATCGCGCAGATGGAAGGTGTAGGTCAGGCCATCGTCGGCAATGTCCCAACTGGTCGCCAGGCCAGGAACGACGGCGGTGCCGCCACGCTCGAACTGGCTGAGGCGGTTGAAGATGGTTTCTGCTGAGGCGTCGAAGTCGGTTCCGGTGGTGTACTGGCCTGGGTCGAAACCGGCCGGGCTCCCTTCGGAGCAGAACACCAGGTTAGTCGCCGCCTGGGCGAAGGGGGCGCTGGCGAGCAAGCCGGCGCTGACTAAAAGCGGAATGACTGCTTGTTTGAACATGGTTGCCTCATGATTTGTTGTCATTTTTGGTGTAGAGGGCGACCTTATGAGTCGACCCGCCGATACTTATGCAGGCCCCATACCCAATGCAAGATGCGGGGCCGTCACAAGTATCAAGGAGTGGAACGAACGTACAGGAATGACGCATTTGTATAAATATTGACGAATTTGACCGTATGCGCTGGTTTTTTCTGGTGCATGGGCTGCCTTCTTGCGGGGCATCCAGAGCGAGTCGTGCCTCCGCTTGGTGCGTCGCTGGGGCAGGTGTCGACCGGCTTCTGGTTGAGCCGCCTGGCCTTGCCTGCCTGGCGCAAGTGTTTGGCGCATTGGGTTGACCGGCTGAAGTAGGACGGCTTGGTGAGGGAGGCCGTGGAGAACGGATGCCCGGGACCTTGCAGGCGATGGCGGGTGCACAGCACATCGGCGGCGTTGACGTTGTGGCTCGCAGTGAAGTTGTCACTGTGGAGGTTGCGGGTGGCGTGCGACAGTGGGATGCCGAGGATCAGCTCCGCTGTCTGCCAAACCTGGAGCGGAAAGGTCTTACGCATGCAAACCTCATTTTTTCTTTTTCTAGGGCGTATCTGAGGAGTGGCCTTGTGGGCCGGGGCAACTCGCCTTCTATGGGGAGTGGATGCACCCCCATGGACCCTGTGCGGCGCCGACGATCGCTTTGTTGTGGGTTGATTGACGATTCGCCGATGCCGAAATTAAGTCATGCTGAAATCGTGGTCAACGAAAATTAAGCGTGACTAACATTTCTCTTGCGCACGGGGTGTCTGTGAGGTTGCGCAGGCGGCCACGGGCCGGGTTCAGGCCGCTGAATGGTCGTCGAACAGGCCCATGGTCGTGACGGTCAACACTTCTGCCGGGCCGTTGCCGGCGTTGGCCAGGTAGTGCGGTTTGGTCGAGTCGAAGTGCACCGAGTCGCCGGCGCCGAGGGGGTACTGCTGCCCCTCGATGGTGTAGACAATCTGCCCCGAAAGAACGTAGGAGAACTCGGCGCCATCATGGGAGATCAGTTCCGACTGGTAGCCCACCGGTATGTTCATCTTCACCGCGTTGATCAGGTTGCCGGGAAAGGAGCTGGACAGCCGCTCGTAGGACAGGGGCTGGCCTTCGATGGTGTAGCGCACCCGCTTGCCGTCGTGGGAGTCGGGTTGTGCCTGGGTCGGCTGGTCGAAGAGGGCGTTCAGCGGAACGTTCAGGGACTTGGCAATGTTGACCAGGGAGGAGATCGAGACGCCGGTGAGATTGCGTTCCGCCTGGGAGAGGAAACTGGCGGTCAGACCGGATTCGCTGGCGATCTGACGCAGGGTTTTCTTGGCGGCGCGGCGATAGCGACGCAGGCGTTCGCCGATGCGGTCTGCGGTCATTGGAGAGACTCTTATAGGAAAGGCGCAGTATACCCGGTGGACGTCAATCACGTCTGATAGGCGCAATACCGGGGGCCGCAACTTTAACATCACCGATGTGGCCGAGCTCACCCCTCCACCCCAAAAAAAGGCGAGTCCCTCAGGCTTGGGTTGAAACAGTGGCTAGCAAAAAAACGCGGTAACCTCATTTGTGCTGCAGGTTACCGCCGTTGGGGAGCAGGGAAAACGTTACGGCATCAGGACTTCGATCGAGCCATCGGCGGTCATGCTGACCTGGCTGGTGCCGGCCTCGACTTCCGGAGTGACCGGCGCCGCATCCATGCCCGCGGCTTTCATCATCACCGGTCCGCGCAGATACGGTTGTGGATAACCGTTGCTGTTGAGGTTCAGGTTGACGATCTTGTAGCCCTTGCCGCCCAGCGCTTCGGTGGTCAGCTGCGCACGGGCCTTGAAGGCATCGACGGCTTCCTTGAGCAGTTTGTCTTCGCTGGCCTTGCGGGTCGGGTCGGCGATGGCAAAATCCATCCCGCCCATCTTCAGGTCGGTCAGCAGTTCGCCGGTGAGCTTGGACAGCGCGGCGAAGTCCGAGCTTTCCAGGCGCAGTTCGGCGCGTTCGCGCCAGCCAGTGATCTTCTGGCCCTTGGTGTCGTAGATCGGGTAGCTGTTGCGGCTACCCTGGCGCAAGGTGATGTCCTTGACCTGGCGTGCCTGGCCCAGGGCCTTGTTCATGGTGGTGGTGATTTCCGCGGCGAGCTTGGCCGGGTCGGCGTTCTGCGATTCGCTGTAGAGGGTGACGATCATCAGGTCGCGGGCCACTTCCTGACTGACTTCGGCGCGCAGGGAGATCTGGTTGTAATGAAGCTCATCGGCGGCCAGGGCCGGCAGGCTGGCGAGGGTGCCGGCGCTGAGGGCGAGAAGGGCGGCGCTGCGACTGAATGTATGCATGAAAACTCCTTGAGTGCGGTCCGCAGGTATTGGGTCCCAGCCTGCGTGAAACCATCAGACTCTAGCTTTTATTGTCTGGTTCGGCCCGTTAACAACTTCTATACATCTATTACCCAACGCCAACTGCGGGGGGCTTTGGTAGCCGCTGGCGAAGCCTGCGCCCGACTGCGCAGCAGTCGTAATCTGTTCTCGAGCCGGACTCTGAGATGGGGATGGCGAGCGCTTTGCGCTCTATCGCGGGCAAGCCTCGCTCCTGCAGGCCGGTGGTGTTTTTGCAGGCAAGGCTTGCCCGCGATTGGCCATTGCCCAAGACTGTGGCGGTTTGCCGCAGTTTTGCCTGTCTGGGCCGCTGCTTGGTTATACTCGTCGCGATCCGCCTGGAGCGCTCATCAGGAGAGCTCATGCTCGCCCCCGTACAACTGCTTTCCGCCACTCGCCAGAACCTCTGGCGTCTGACTTTCATCCGCATCCTGGTTCTGGCCGCTCAGGCCGGTTCGGTGGGGCTCGCCTACTGGTTCGACCTGCTACCGCTGCCCTGGCTGCAACTGGCCATCACCCTGGGCCTGTCGCTGATTCTCTGCGTCTTCACCGCCATTCGCCTGCGCACCTCGTGGCCGGTCACCGAGCTGGAATATGCCGTGCAACTGGCTTGTGATTTATTTATCCACAGTGCCCTACTGTACTTCTCCGGCGGTTCGACCAACCCCTTCGTCTCCTATTACCTGGTGCCGCTGACCATCGCCGCCGTAACCTTGCCATGGCGCTACTCGGTGGTTCTTTCCGGTATCGCGCTGACCATGTACACCTTGCTGCTGGCGCAGTTCTACCCGCTGCAGACTTTCCCCATCGCCCGAGAGAACCTGCAGATCTACGGGATGTGGCTGAGCTTCGCCCTGGCCGCGGCGGTGATCACCTTCTTTGCCGCGAGAATGGCCGAGGAGCTGCGGCGGCAGGAGGAGCTACGGGCGATCCGCCGCGAAGAGGGCCTGCGCGACCAGCAGTTGCTGGCTGTCGCGACCCAGGCCGCTGGCGCCGCCCACGAGCTGGGAACGCCCCTGGCGACCATGAGCGTACTGCTCAAGGAAATGCGCCAGGACCACCTCGACCCAATGCTGCAAGATGACCTGGGCGTGCTCCAGGACCAGGTCAAACTGTGCAAGGAAACCCTGCAACAGTTGGTGCGCGCCGCCGAGGCCAACCGCCGGCTGGCGGTGGAGATGCAGGATGCCACCGTCTGGCTCGACGAAGCGCTGAACCGCTGGCACCTGATGCGCCCCGAAGCCAGCTACCGCTTCCAGCTGCTGGGCAAGGGCACGATGCCGCGGCTGGCGCCGCCGCCGGACCTGACCCAGGCGTTGCTCAACCTGCTGAACAATGCAGCCGATGCTTGTCCGGAAGGGCTGGAAGTCCAGCTGGATTGGGATGCCGAGAACCTGACCATCAGCATTCGCGACCACGGCGCCGGTGTGCCGCTGGCCATCGCCGAGCAGATCGGCAAACCGTTTTTTACCACCAAGGGCAAAGGTTTCGGCCTGGGCCTGTTTTTGAGCAAAGCCAGCGTGACACGCGCCGGCGGCTCAGTGAAACTCTACAGTCATGAGGAAGGCGGCACGCTCACCGAGCTGCGCCTGCCCCACGGCGCCCGAGGAGACCAACATGAGTGACGAAATCCAAGTCGAAGGCGAAGAACTGCCGCATCTGTTGCTGGTGGATGACGACGCCACCTTCACCCGGGTGATGGCGCGCGCCATGAGCCGTCGCGGCTTTCGCGTCAGCACTGCGGGTTCCGCCGAGGAAGGCCTGGCCCTCGCCCAGCAGGACCTGCCGGACTTCGCCGCGCTGGACCTGAAGATGGACGGCGACTCCGGCTTGGTGCTGCTGCCCAAGCTGCTCGAGCTCGATCCGGAGATGCGCGTGGTGATTCTCACCGGTTATTCGAGCATCGCCACCGCGGTCGAAGCGATCAAGCGCGGCGCCTGCAACTACCTGTGCAAACCGGCCGATGCCGACGATGTACTGGCCGCGCTGCTCTCCGAGCACGCCGACCTCGACACCCTGGTGCCGGAAAACCCGATGTCGGTGGACCGCCTGCAATGGGAGCACATCCAGCGGGTGCTGACCGAACACGAAGGCAACATCTCCGCCACTGCCCGCGCCCTGGGCATGCACCGCCGAACGCTGCAACGCAAGTTGCAGAAGCGCCCGGTTCGCCGCTGAACCGCGACTGAACGAATGTCCTCAGGACAAGTGAAAAAGCGAGCCGATCCTCTATGATCGGCTCGATGCTTGTCCCTATCCCAATCGAGCCTTGATGATGAATCAGAACGCTGAGTATTCCGCGGTCAACGATGCTGTGCGCGGGCAGTTTTTCCGTCGTGTCTGGGAAATGACTACGCCTTACTGGCGCAGCGAGGAGAAGGGCAAGGCCTGGTTGCTGCTGTTCGCGGTGATCGCCCTGACCCTGTTCAGCGTGGCGATCTCGGTGTGGATCAACAGCTGGTACAAGGATTTCTACAACGCCCTGCAAAAGAAGGACGAGGCGGCGTTCTGGCAACTGATCCTGTATTTCTGCGGAATTGCCGCGGTGGCCATCCTGGCCGCGGTCTACCGGCTCTACCTGACCCAGATGCTGACCATCCGCTGGCGGGCCTGGCTCACGGAAAAACACTTCGCCCGCTGGCTGGGCCACAAGAACTATTACCAGCTGGAGCAGGGCGGCTACACCGATAACCCGGACCAGCGGATTTCCGAAGACCTCAACAGCTTCACCAGCAATACCCTGGGGCTCGCCCTGGGCCTGCTGCGTACCGTGGTCAGCCTGGTGTCGTTCTCGATCATCCTGTGGGGCGTGTCGGGCAGTATCGAAGTCTTCGGCTATACCATTCCCGGCTACATGTTCTGGTGCGCCCTGGTGTACGCCGCCGTCGGCAGCTGGCTGACGCACCTGATCGGTCGACGCCTGATCGGCTTGAACAACAACCAGCAACGTTTCGAGGCAGACCTGCGTTTTTCCATGGTGCGGGTGCGGGAGAACGCCGAGAGCATTGCCCTGTACGACGGCGAGCCGAATGAGAACAAACGCCTCAGCGCTCGCTTCGGCATGGTCTGGCACAACTTCTGGGACATCATGAAAGTGTCCAAGCGCCTGACCTTCTTCACCTCGGGCTACGGCCAGATCGCGATCATTTTCCCCTTCATCGTCGCGGCCCCGCGTTACCTGACGGGTAAGATCGAGCTGGGCGAGCTGATGCAGATCAACTCGGCATTCGGCAACGTCCAGGAGAACTTCAGCTGGTTCATCACCGCCTATTCCGATCTCGCGGCCTGGCGTGCCACCTGCGACCGGCTGCTGAGCTTCCGCCAGGCCATGAGCGAAAACGAAGAGCGCGCGCCAGCCATCGATGTGCAGAGCCAGGGTGAAACCCTGCAGGTGCATAACCTTGGCCTGGACCTGGCGGACGGCCGGCACCTGCTGGCCGGTGCCGAGATGACCGTGACCCCCGGTGAGCGCCTGATGCTCAGCGGCCGTTCCGGCAGTGGCAAAAGTACCCTGCTGCGGGCGATGGGGCGGCTCTGGCCGGCCGGTCACGGCAGCATTCGCATGCCCGCCGAGCGTTACCTGTTCCTGCCGCAAAAGCCTTACCTGCCGATCGGCAGCCTGCGCGAAGCCTTGAGTTATCCACAGTCGGGCGACACCTACCCGCAGGAGCGTTATGCGCAGGTGCTGGAAACCTGCCGACTGCCGCACCTTGTCGCTCGCCTGGACGAGAGCAATCACTGGCAGCGCATGTTGTCCCCGGGCGAGCAGCAGCGCCTGGCCTTTGCCCGTGCGTTGCTCTACGCGCCGCAATGGCTGTACATGGATGAGGCCACCTCGGCCATGGACGAAGAAGACGAGGCGACCCTGTACCAGGCGCTGATCGACCAGCTACCGGGGCTGAGCATTGTCAGCGTCGGGCATCGCAGCAGCCTCAAGCGTTTCCACCCGCGGCACATCCGCATCGAGCGCGGGCATCTGGTCGACCAGGCAGTGACGGTGTAGTCAACAGTGATCGTACAACCCGGCTGAGCTATGATGCGTCATCAGTTTTCGGAGAAAGAACTTCACCATGGACAACCAGAACACGGCGCCCCGCCTTCCACGCAAGCGCCGTAGCCTCGCCCAGGAACTGGTGACCGTGCTGTCGGAGCAGATTCGCGACGGTCAGCTCAAGCGCGGTGACAAGTTGCCCACCGAGTCGGCGATCATGGAGGCCCATGGCGTCAGCCGGACCGTGGTACGCGAAGCCATTTCCCGCTTGCAGGCCGCCGGCCAGGTGGAAACCCGCCACGGCATCGGCACCTTTGTGCTCGACACACCGAGCCCGAGCGGCTTCAGGATCGATCCGGCGACCGTGGTGACCTTGCGCGATGTGCTGGCGATCCTGGAACTGCGCATCAGCCTGGAAGTGGAGTCGGCCGGGCTGGCCGCGCAGCGGCGCAGTACCGAGCAACTGGCGGCGATGCGGGCGGCGCTGGATGCCCTCAATGAAAGTGCGGCCCACGACAGCGATGCGGTGGCCTCGGATTTCCAGTTCCACCTGCAGATTGCCCTGGCTACAGGCAACCGCTATTTCACCGACATCATGACCCACCTGGGAACCAGCATCATTCCGCGCACCCGCCTGAATTCGGCACGCCTGGCTCACGACGATCAGCAGCACTACATGAGCCGCCTGAGCCGCGAGCATGAAGAAATCTATGAAGCCATTGCCCGCCAGGATTCGGACGCGGCCCGGGCGGCCATGCGTCTGCACCTGACCAACAGCCGCGAACGGCTGCGCCATGCCCATGAAGAGGCAGAGGCGCAGCGCGGGTAATGCGGTTGGGGCGGTTATTGCGTCGCCCTTGGGTTCTTATCGCGAGCAAGCTCGCTCCTACAGAGGGGAGGTGACCCTGTAGGAGCAAGCTTGCCCACGATGCTTTTAGCGGTTTTTGAGAATCGAGCGATCCACCCTCACGGCCAGTTGCCCGGCGCCGGGTTTGGCATTGAAGGTCACATGCCCTTGCTGGTCGACGGTTGCCCGCGCGACGGGGGCGCCGTTGACCAGCAGTTCCAGGGGCGCGCCCTGCAGGGATTGGCCCGAGGCCAGTTCTAGAGTCAGATTGATAGCCATGTCGATGTCCTTATCAGGCATTGCGGTCGATGTAAGTGGTGGCGGTCTTGTCGATCGAGGCGATCAGCTCCGGCGAGCCACCGTGGAACTGGCGGAAAATGTTGCGCCCGCTGGAACCGCCGCTGGTGTCCACCGGCACATTCAGGGTCGGCTGGAAGCGCTCGCTCAGTTCGGCGTAGGCGGACCACGGGCCGATGTACGACTCGTTCAAACCGTTGGTGTAGCTGAAGGCATAACGCACGGCATTGCCGGGCAGCCAGTTGGGTTCGCTGGGTGTCTGGCTCTGCCAGCCATCGGCCTGGATGCTCGGGGCAAGCGTCGGTGCTTCCAGGTAGCCCGCCGGCTTGTTGGGCTTGTAGTCCTTGAGCAGCAGGTAGGTGCTCCAGCCCCACCAGTTGTCGATGGTCTTGGTGTCGTTGAGGTTGTTCACGTCGCTGCGTCGCAGCACCTTGTCGCCCTGCATCACGAACAGCGGTGAAAAGTTGCCGCTCTTCGCCGCGTTCAGGTCCGGCAACAGCTTCAGCGCCGTGAAGTTGCCGGGCGTCGGGGCCGCGCCGCTGAGGTAGCTTTCGAAGATTTCGTCCGCCGAGCGTTGCACGGCCAACTTGACCTGCTTGCGGTTGTTGCTGTCGAGGGTGTCGAAATAACGCTTGTCGCCATAGGCATGCCAGCGGTCGCCCTGGGCGTTGCTGACATTGAGGCCGAACTTGCTGTCCTCGTCGTGCATGAAGCGGGTGATCAGCGAGCCGAGATCGCTCGGCGTGACCACCGCCGCCAGTTGCTTGCGCGGTACCCGCACATGGCCGGCGGAGAACAGGTCGGTGAGGAAGTGATCGGCGAAAGCGTTCATGGCGTAGGCCAGTTCCAGCTGCTTCTCGTCGGCGTTCTTGTGCGCCAGCACCGCCTGCTGCAGGGCCGCGGTGTGCCCGGCGATATAGGCCAGCAGCGCCCACTCGCCGAAATGGTCGGCATTGTTGGCCGCCAGCTTCAGGTAGCGGCCCAGGGGGAACAGCGCCGAGGCGAAGCTGCCGCCGCCGGTGATCTTGTTCCACTCTTCGGACAACGTATCTCCCAGGGCGTCATAGGCCTCGTGAGGTTGCCTGCCGTCCTTGAGCGCCTGGTTGGCGGCGGCGATTTCCTTCTGCATTACCGCGAGAATCTGTTTCGCCTCGTCCTTGGCCGCCGGCAACACGGCGAGGGAGTTGAACGCAGCGGTAAAACGCTGCAAACGATCCACCGGCGTCGCGCCTTCGCAGATCGGCTGGTCGGGGATGCCATAGAAATCGCCACCCAGCGCCACCACTTGGCCGTAGGTCAGGGCCAGGCCATTGGGCAGGTGCAATTCGACCTGCCAGGCTGGAACGCCAGGGGCGTCCTTGACGAAACGCAGCAGGGTGGCATCGCCGATGGCGGTGTGCTCGCCCCCCTCGAAACGTAGCTGGGGCAGGGCCTTGAGGTTTTTGCCCGGTGCCGCGGGGAGGAGCCCGGGGTGGTGATACTTGATGGTGTGATGACCGTCGGCGATCAGCACCAGGTGGTCGCCATCACCGGAAATGGCAATGCCGCGTTCGCTGAAAAGGCTGTCCAGATCGGCAACGACCTGGCTTTTGTGTTGCAGCTGTTCCCGCTGCTGAGTGTGTAGACCTGACATTTCTAGCTCCTTGATATGTCGTAGGTATTTCAAGAAATTAACTGTATGCATATACAGTTATTTGCGAGCATAAAGCAAAACCCTGACTCGTCAAGCAGGTATTTTTTGCCGCGTATTTTGGCGATGGCTGACGAATTGCTGTTGACGATTGTTTTTTAAGTTGTACGATGACTTACAACTTCGGCCAAGGCTGATGTGTTTTTCATCACAATGTGCGTCCCAGGGTGTTCGAATAATGAATCCACAAGAACTGAAGTCCATCCTCTCCTCCGGCCTGCTGTCTTTCCCGGTGACCGATTTCAACGCCCAGGGCGATTTCCATCGCGCGGGCTATATCAAGCGCCTGGAATGGCTGGCCCCATACGGCGCCTCGGCGCTGTTCGCGGCAGGTGGCACCGGTGAGTTTTTCTCCCTGGCGGCCAGCGAATATTCGGAAATCATCAAGACTGCGGTCGACACCTGCGCCAGCAGCGTGCCGATCCTGGCCGGCGTCGGCGGCTCGACCCGCCAGGCCATCGAATACGCCCAGGAGGCCGAGCGCCTGGGTGCCAAGGGCTTGTTGCTGCTGCCGCACTACCTGACCGAAGCCAGTCAGGATGGGGTCGCCGCTCATGTGGAAGCGGTGTGCAAATCGGTGAAGATCGGTGTGGTGGTCTACAACCGCAACGTCTGCCGCCTGACCGCGCCGCTGCTGGAGCGTCTGGCCGAGCGCTGCCCGAACCTGATCGGCTACAAGGACGGCCTGGGCGATATCGAGCTGATGGTGTCGATCCGTCGCCGCCTCGGCGATCGCTTCAGCTACCTGGGCGGCCTGCCGACCGCCGAAGTCTACGCCGCGGCCTACAAGGCCCTCGGCGTGCCGGTGTACTCCTCGGCGGTGTTCAACTTCATCCCGAAAACCGCGATGGATTTCTACCACGCCATTGCCCGGGAAGATCACGCCACCGTCGGCAAGATCATCGACGACTTCTTCCTGCCTTACCTGGATATCCGTAATCGCAAGGCCGGTTATGCGGTGAGCATCGTCAAGGCCGGAGCCCGCATCGTCGGCCATGACGCAGGCCCGGTGCGGGCGCCGTTGACCGACCTGTTGCCGGAAGAATATGCAGCGCTGGCGGCGTTGATTGACGCCCAGGGCGCGCAGTAATCCATCCCCGGGGCCGCTGAGCAATCAGCGGCCTTTTGCGTAAGGCTTTTGTGTAAGGAGAGGGCGCGTGGCAGAGGTAAAACGCTTCGATAACTACATCGGTGGCCAATGGCTTGCCGGTGCCGACTACTCGACCAATATCAACCCGTCCGAGTTGTCCGATGTCATTGGCGAATACGCCAAGGCCGACCTGGCTCAGGTGCATGCCGCGATCGATGCGGCGCGCGATGCATTCCCGGCCTGGTCGACTTCCGGTATCCAGGCGCGCAGCGATGCCCTGGACAAGGTCGGCAGCGAGATCCTCGCCCGTCGCGAAGAGCTCGGCACCCTGCTGGCCCGGGAGGAGGGCAAGACCCTGCCCGAGGCCATCGGCGAGGTGACCCGCGCCGGCAACATCTTCAAGTTCTTTGCCGGCGAATGCCTGCGCCTGTCAGGGGATTACCTGCCGTCGGTGCGTCCGGGCGTCAACGTCGAAGTGACCCGCGAAGCCCTGGGCGTGGTCGGCCTGATCACCCCGTGGAACTTCCCGATCGCCATCCCGGCGTGGAAGATCGCCCCGGCCCTGGCCTACGGCAACTGCGTGGTGCTCAAGCCCGCCGAGCTGGTGCCGGGCTGTGCCTGGGCCCTGGCGGAAATCATCTCCCGCGCGGGCTTCCCGGCTGGGGTGTTCAACCTGGTGATGGGCAGCGGCCGGCTGGTCGGCGATGCCCTGGTCAACAGCCCGAAAGTCGACGGCATCAGCTTCACCGGTTCCGTGGGCGTGGGCCGGCAGATCGCCGTCAGCTGCGTCTCGCGCCAGGCCAAGGTGCAACTGGAGATGGGCGGCAAGAACCCGCAGATCATCCTCGACGATGCCGACCTCAAGCAGGCGGTGGAGCTGGCGGTACAGAGTGCCTTCTATTCCACCGGGCAACGTTGCACCGCTTCCAGCCGGCTGATCGTCACCGCGGGCATCCACGACCGGTTCGTCGCGGCGATGGCCGAACGCATGGGTTCGATCAAGGTCGGCCACGCGCTGTGGGCCGGCACCGATATCGGTCCGGTGGTGTCCCAGGCGCAGCTCGAACAGGACTTGAAATACATCGATATCGGCCAGTCCGAAGGGGCGCGGCTGGTCAGCGGCGGCGGCCTGGTGACTTGCGATACCGAGGGGTATTTCCTCGCGCCGACGCTGTTTGCCGACAGCCAGGCTTCGATGCGCATCAGCCGCGAAGAGATCTTCGGCCCGGTGGCCAACGTGGTACGGGTGGCTGATTACGAGGCGGCGCTGGCCATGGCCAACGACACCGAGTTCGGCCTGTCGGCGGGCATCGCCACCACGTCGCTGAAATACGCCAACCACTTCAAGCGCCATTCCCAGGCCGGGATGGTCATGGTCAACCTGCCGACGGCCGGCGTCGATTACCACGTACCTTTTGGTGGCCGCAAAGGTTCATCCTATGGTTCCCGCGAGCAAGGTCGCTACGCGCAGGAGTTCTACACCGTGGTGAAGACTTCCTACATCGGATCCTAAGTCCCGCTGTACCCCCGCCGGCCGTTGCCTGAGGCCCGGCGGGGTCGATGAAACGCATGTTTTACCCGCATAAAAATAACTAGTGGGAGTACATCCATATGCAAGCGACCAAGCCGACTCGCGTCCGCTACCTGATCCTGTTCATGCTGTTCCTGGTGACCACGATCAACTATGCCGACCGCGCCACCATCGCCATCGCGGGCTCCAGCCTGCAAAAAGACCTCGGCATCGACGCCGTCACCCTCGGTTATATCTTCTCCGCATTCGGTTGGGCTTATGTAGCGGGGCAGATCCCCGGCGGCTGGCTGCTCGACCGTTTCGGCTCGAAAAAAATCTATGCCCTGAGCATCTTCACCTGGTCGCTGTTCACCGTGCTGCAGGGTTATGTCGGTGAGTTCGGCGTTTCCACCGCGGTGGTGGCGCTGTTCATGCTGCGCTTCCTGGTGGGGCTGGCCGAGGCACCGTCCTTCCCCGGCAACGCGCGGATTGTCGCGGCCTGGTTCCCCACCGCCGAGCGCGGTACGGCTTCGGCGATCTTCAACTCGGCGCAGTATTTCGCCACGGTGCTGTTCGCCCCGCTGATGGGCTGGATCGTCTATCACTTCGGCTGGCAGCACGTGTTCATCGTGATGGGCGCGATCGGCATCGTCTTCTCGCTGGTCTGGCTCAAGGTGATCTACAGCCCACGCCAGCACCCGCTGATCAACGAGGCCGAGTTCAAACACATCGCCGACAATGGCGGCATGGTCGACATGGACCAGGACGGCAAAGGCAAACGCAGCGACGGCCCGAAATGGGACTACCTGCGCCAGTTGCTGACCAATCGCATGATGCTTGGCGTGTACCTGGGCCAGTACTGCATCAACGGCATCACTTACTTCTTCCTGACCTGGTTCCCGGTGTACCTGGTGCAGGAGCGTGGTATGACCATTCTCAAGGCTGGCTTCATCGCTTCCTTGCCGGCCATCTGCGGCTTTATCGGTGGGGTGCTTGGCGGGGTGATTTCCGACTACCTGCTGCGCAAGGGGCATTCTTTGACCTTCGCCCGCAAGGCGCCGATCATCGCCGGCCTGCTGGTCTCCAGCAGCATCGTGGCTTGCAACTATGTGGACATCGAATGGATGGTGGTGGGTTTCATGGCCCTGGCGTTCTTCGGCAAAGGCGTGGGCGCGCTCGGCTGGGCGGTGGTGTCCGATACTTCGCCGAAGCAGATCGCCGGCTTGAGCGGCGGCCTGTTCAACACCTTCGGCAACCTGGCGTCGATCACCACGCCGATCGTCATCGGCTACATCATCAGTTCCACCGGCTCGTTCAAATGGGCGTTGGTGTTCGTCGGCTGCAACGCGCTGCTGGCAGTGTTCAGCTACCTGGTGATCGTCGGCCCGATCAAGCGCGTGGTGCTCAAGGATCCACCGAGCAACGGCCCCGAGCTGACCCAACTTTCCCAAGCGCATTCCTGAAGGGGCGGCGTCATGCAGTTGATTGAACATTCCGATTCGCCGCGCTACATCCGCTTGCACGAGCGGGACAACGTGGTGGTTGTGGTCAATGACCAGGGCGTACCGGCAGGCACAGCGTTCGCCGATGGCCTGGTGACACTGGACTTCGTCCCCCAGAGCCACAAGGTGGCGCTGGAGGATATCGCCGAAGGTGGCCCGGTGATCCGCTACGGCCAGACCATCGGTTATGCCTTGCAGCCGATCCTGCGCGGCAGCTGGGTCAGGGAAGAGCAGTTGCGCATGCCCAGCGCGCCGCCGCTGGACAGCCTGCCGCTGTCCACTGAAGTGCCGGCGGCCCAGGCGCCGCTGGAAGGCTTTACCTTCGAGGGTTATCGCAATGCCGACGGCACGGTCGGCACGCGCAACATTCTGGGAATCACCACCACCGTGCAGTGTGTGGCCGGGGTGCTCGATCATGCGGTCAAGCGCATCAAGGACGAACTGCTGCCCAGGTATCCCCATGTCGACGATGTGGTGGCGCTGACCCACAGCTATGGCTGCGGCGTGGCGATCACCGCCACTGATGCCTATATCCCGATCCGCACCGTGCGCAACCTGGCGCGTAACCCGAACCTGGGGGGCGAAGCCCTGGTAATCAGCCTGGGCTGCGAGAAGTTGCAGGCCGGGCAGGTGATGCACGAAGGCGACAGCTCGGTGGACCTCAGCGAGCCCTGGCTGTACCGACTGCAGGACTCCAGCCACGGTTTTACCGAGATGATCGAGCAGATCATGCAGTTGGCCGAGGTGCGTTTGCAGAAGCTCGATCAGCGGCGCCGGGAAACCGTGCCGGCCTCGGAGCTGGTCCTTGGGATGCAATGTGGTGGCAGTGATGCCTTTTCCGGGATCACCGCCAATCCGGCCCTGGGCTATGCCTCGGACCTGTTGCTGCGGGCCGGCGCGACGGTGATGTTTTCCGAAGTCACCGAGGTGCGCGATGCCATCTATCTGCTGACTTCCCGCGCCGAATCCACAGACGTGGCCCGGGAGCTGGTGCGCGAGATGGACTGGTACGACCGCTATCTGGCCAAGGGCGAGGCCGACCGCAGCGCCAATACCACGCCGGGCAACAAGAAGGGCGGGTTGTCGAACATCGTCGAGAAGTCCCTGGGGTCCATCGTCAAGTCCGGCAGCAGCGCGATCAATGGCGTGCTGGGGCCGGGCGAGCGCTTTACCCGCAAAGGCCTGATCTTCTGCGCGACGCCGGCCAGCGACTTTGTCTGCGGCACCTTGCAGCTGGCGGCGGGGATGAACCTGCATGTGTTCACCACCGGGCGTGGCACGCCTTACGGGCTGGCGATGGCGCCGGTGGTCAAAGTCTCGACCCGCTCCGAACTGGCCCAGCGCTGGCCGGACCTGATCGACATCGACGCCGGGCGCATCGCCACCGGGCGGGCGAGTATCGAAGAGCTGGGCTGGGAGCTGTTCCACTTCTACCTGGACGTGGCCAGTGGCAAGCAGCAGACCTGGGCCGAACGGCACAAGCTGCACAACGACATCACCTTGTTCAATCCGGCGCCGATTACCTGAGCCGTAATGGTTGCTGCAGGAGGCGATATCCAGCGTGGCTGAGTATGCCAGCGCCCCTTCGGGTCGATCGCAGCCTTCGGCAGCGGCTACAGGGTTTGTGCTGGGCACGGTTGAATGGCAGGTCGCAATCCGGGTAGCCGCTGCCGCAGGCTGCGATCGACCGCGGAGCGGGCGTGGCTTTTGAAATCGCTGGAGGTCCTGCGGGCCTATCGCAGCCTTCGGCAGCGGCTACAGGGTTGTGCTGGGCGTGGGTGGATGGTGGTGCTGTGCAGGCTGCGATCGACCGTAGCGCGGGCGTGGCGTTTGATGGCCTCGAACGCCTGCGGCCCGATGGATCTGCTTGTGGTTAGGGCAAATCCATCGGGCTTAAGCGCGCGGGCTGGCTTATCATTAGCCGCCTAACGACAGGTTCAAGGTTGACCCGGCATGCTGGCCATTTTTCTCGAAACGCTGAATATCACCGCGCCGGTATTCGCCATGTTGTTTCTCGGTGTGCTGCTCAAGCGCATCGGCTGGATCAACGACGGTTTTATCCACACAGCGTCGGCCCTGGTGTTCAACGTCACCATGCCGGCGCTGCTGTTTCTCGGGATTCTGCATGCCGACCTGCATTCGGCGCTCAAGCCCGGGCTGCTGATCTATTTCGCCGTGGCCACCCTGGCCAGCTTTGCCTTCGCCTGGGGCTGGGCGATCTGGCGCTGCCCGCGGGAAGACCGGGGTATCTACACCCAGGGCGCCTTTCGCGGCAACAACGGGGTCATCGGCCTGGCGCTCGCGGCGAGCATGTATGGCGACTACGGGATCTCCCTCGGGGCGATTCTCGCGGCGCTGGTGATCCTGTTCTACAACACCCTGTCGACCATCGTCCTGGCGGTGTACAGCCCGGTGATCAAGTCCGATCCGTGGAGCATCTGCAAAAGCGTGGTCAGCAACCCGTTGATCATCAGCGTCCTGGCGGCAGCGCCTTTCGCCGTCTTCCAGATCGGCCTGCCGACCTGGCTGGAGACGTCTGGCCAGTACCTGGCGCAGATGACCCTGCCGCTGGCCTTGATCTGCATTGGCGGCACCCTGTCCCTGGCGGCGCTGCGCGAGAGCGGCGACCTGGCCTTGAGCTCGAGCCTGGTGAAAATGGTCGGCCTGCCGATCCTAGCCACCCTGGGGGCCTGGCTCTGCGGATTCCGCGGGGCGGAACTGGGGATTCTGTTCCTGTATTTCGGCAGCCCGACTGCGGCGGCGAGTTTTGTCATGGCCCGGGCGGCCAATGGCAATCATCAGCTGGCGGCGGCAATCATCGTCATCACCACGCTGATGGCGGCGGTGACCACCAATATCGGGATCTTTCTGCTGCAGTGGGGCGGGTGGATCTAGTGCTCTTGTAGGAGCGGCCGGTCGACGCTCGATTGCCCGCGATGTGGCAGTGAATCCACCAGTGGCCCTTGGCCAATCGCGAGCAGGCTCGCTCCTACAGCGGGAAGGGTTATTCCGGCTTCTGGTAAGTGTCGATCACTTCCTGGGCGGCGCGGAACGCGTCGATCGCCGCCGGTACGCCGGCATACACCGCGCAATGCAGCAGCGCCTCGCGAATCTCTTCCACTGTGCAGCCGTTATTCAGGGCGCCGCGGACATGGCCTTTGAGCTCCTGCGGGCACTTGAGCGCGGTCAGGGCGGCGAGGGTGATCAGGCTGCGGGTTTTCAGCGGCAGGCCTTCGCGGTTCCAGACTCCGCCCCAGGCATGTTCGTTGACGAAGTCCTGCAACGGCTGGCTGAACTCGGTGGCATTGCCCAGGGCGCGATCGACAAAGGCATCGCCCATCACCTGGCGGCGCATCTCCACGCCCTGCTTTTTCTCGGTCATTGCGTTTCCCCTTTTTTATGTTGGCGGCGCCAGGCCCGCAGCGAACTGAACAGCAGGAACGCCACCAGCACTGGCAGGACGTAAAACAGCATCAAGTTTTCCAGCTTGCCGGCCAGCGGCATGCCGGTGGTGAAGGACACCACGTGCAGCCCATAGGCCAGGTACAGGCCGAGAAACAGCAGGCCTTCGGCGCGGGTGACCCGATAACCCGAATAGAACACCGGCAGGCACAGCACCGCGACGCCGAGCATTACCGGCAGGTCGAAGTCCACGGCATTGGGCGATACCGACAAGGGCGTCGGCGCCACCAGGGCGGTGAAACCCAGGACCCCCAGCAGATTGAACAGGTTGCTGCCGATGACGTTGCCCACGGCAATGTCGCGCTGGCCGCGCAGGGCAGCGATCAGCGAGGTGGCCAGGGCCGGTAGGGAGGTGCCGACGGCGACTATGGTCAGGCCGATGATGCGCTCGGACAGCCCCAGGTCGGTGGCGACTTCCACCGCCGCCTCGACCAGCAGATGGCCGGCGAACACCAGCAGGAGCAGGCCGCCGATCATCCACAGCAGGCTGCTCAGCCAGTGCGCGCGGGGGGCGTCGGAACCTTGCTGGGACTGTGGGCGCGCCGAGTGCCGCGACTGGCGCAGCAGTAATCCCAGGTAGAGGATCAGGGTCGCCAGCAGGATCAGGCCGTCGAGGGGCGTCAGTTCTTCGTTGTAGGCCAGGGTGAACACCAGCAGGCTGGCGAGGATCATCAACGGGATATCCAGCCGCACCAGCTGGCGCGATACCCGCAGCGGAATGATCAGGGCGGACAGGCCGAGGGTTACCAGGATGTTGAAGATGCCGCTGCCGATCACGCTGCCGACGGCGATGTCGGTGTTTTCCGCCAGGGTGGCTTGCAGGCTGACGGCCATCTGCGGGGCGCTGCTGCCGAAGGCGACGATGCTCAGGCCGATGATCAGCGCTCGTACGCGCAGGCGGGCGGCGAGGCGGACCGCGCCGCGTACCAGCAATTCGGCGCCGGCGACCAGCAGGACCAGGCCGCTGAACAATTGAAGGACGCTGAGCAGCGGTAAATCGGTTAATCCGAAAATGATCAGGGCTCCGTGGGTCAGTCGCTGATGGCTTGCACGCGCACCTTGGCGGTGCCGCTTCTGATCATACCCAACTGTTGCGCGGCGGCACGCGACAAATCGATCAGGCGGCCACGGGTATGCGGGCCGCGGTCGTTGATCCGGACCACGACGCTCTTGTCGTTATTGAGGTTGGTGACTTTGACCCGGGTGCCGAACGGCAGCTCGCGGTGCGCGGCGGTCATGCCGTGCTGGTTGAAGGGTTCGCCGCTGGCGGTGCGTTTGCCATGGTGCTTGGTGCCGTAATAGGAGGCGACGCCGGTCTTGTCGTAACCCCGCGGATCGATGACATGGCTGGCGCAGCCGGCCAGGAGTGAGAAAAGGGCCAGGCAGCCCAGCAAGCGTTTCATCAATACGGGACCCCAGATACAAGAGTAGGAGCGAGCTTGCTCGCGATAGCGTCCTGTCTGAGACAACGCAATCGCGAGCATGCTCGCTCCTACAGGGGCGGAATATTCGAACTCCGCCATCAACACTGCAGTCAGCCTTCGAGTTTGCTTTTCAGCAATTCGTTCACTTGCTGCGGGTTGGCCTTGCCTTTGGAAGCCTTCATCGCCTGGCCGACGAAGAAGCCGAACATCTTGCCGCGCTTGGCCTCATCGGCGGCCCGATACTGTTCGACCTGCTCGGCGTTGGCCGCCAGCATTTCGTCCAGCACGGCGGAGATGGCGCCGGTGTCGGTGACCTGCTTGAGGCCGCGCTTGTCGATGATTTCGTCGGCGTTGCCTTCGCCATTGGCCATGGCTTCGAACACGGTCTTGGCGATCTTGCCGGAGATGGTGTTGTCCTTGATGCGCAGCAGCATGCCGCCCAGTTGCTCGGCCGAGACCGGTGCCTCGTCGATTTCCAGGCCCTGCTTGTTCAGCAGGCTGCCCAACTCGACCATGACCCAGTTGGCGGCGAGCTTGGCATCACCGGCGATGCTCGCGACTTTCTCGAAGTAGTCCGCCTGTTCGCGGCTCGAGGCCAGCACGCTGGCGTCGTAGACCGACAGGCCGAACTGTTCCTGGAAGCGCTCGCGTTTCTGCGGTGGCAGCTCGGGCAGGGTGGCGCGTACCTGGTCGAGGAACGAGTCCTCGATGACCACCGGCAGCAGATCCGGGTCGGGGAAGTAACGGTAGTCGTTGGCTTCTTCCTTGCTGCGCATCGGACGGGTCTCGTCCTTGTTCGGGTCGTACAGGCGGGTCTGCTGGATGACCTTGCCGCCGTCCTCGATCAGTTCGATCTGACGCTGGACTTCCGAGTTGATGGCTTTCTCGATGAAGCGGAACGAGTTGACGTTCTTGATCTCGCAGCGAGTGCCGAACTCGGCCTGGCCTTTGGGGCGTACCGAGACGTTGCAGTCGCAACGCAGGGAGCCTTCGGCCATGTTGCCATCACAGATCCCCAGGTAACGCACCAGGGCGTGGATCGACTTGACGTAGGCCACGGCTTCCTTGGCGCTGCGCATGTCCGGTTCGGAAACGATTTCCAGCAGCGGGGTGCCGGCGCGGTTCAGGTCGATGCCGCTGGCGCCGTTGAACTCTTCGTGCAGGCTCTTGCCGGCGTCTTCTTCCAGGTGCGCGCGGGTGATGCCGACGCGTTTGACCGTGCCGTCTTCCAGCGGGATGTCCAGGTGGCCCTTGCCGACGATCGGCAGCTCCATCTGGCTGATCTGGTAGCCCTTGGGCAGGTCGGGATAGAAGTAGTTCTTGCGGGCGAACACGTTGTGCTGGCCGATCTCGGCGTCGATGGCCAGGCCGAACATGACCGCCATGCGCACTGCTTCCTGGTTCAGCACCGGCAGTACGCCAGGCATGCCCAGGTCCACCAGGCTGGCCTGGGTGTTGGGCTCGGCACCGAAGGCGGTGGAGCTACCGGAGAAAATCTTCGATTTGGTGGTGAGCTGGGTGTGAATCTCCAGCCCGATCACGACTTCCCATTGCATGTGTTTCTCCTCAGAAGCCGGTTGGTGTGCGGGTGTGCCAGTCAGTGTTCAACTGATACTGGTGGGCAACGTTCAACAGACGGCCTTCCTGGAAATACGGGGCGAGCAGTTGCACGCCGACCGGCAAGCCTTCGACGAAGCCGGCGGGCATGGACAAGCCCGGCAGACCCGCGAGGTTGGCGGTGATGGTGTAAACGTCTTCCAGATACGCAGCGACCGGGTCGCTGCTCTTGTCGCCGATTTTCCAGGCCGGGTTCGGCGTGGTCGGGCCAAGGATGATGTCGACTTCATTAAAGGCAGCCATGAAGTCGTTCTTGATCAGGCGACGGATCTTCTGCGCCTTCAGGTAGTAGGCGTCGTAGTAACCGGCCGAGAGGGCGTAGGCACCGACCATGATCCGGCGCTGCACTTCGCTGCCGAAACCTTCGCCACGGGAGCGCTTGTACAGGTCTTCCAGGTTTGCCGGGTTCTCGCAGCGGTAGCCGAAGCGCACGCCGTCGAAACGCGACAGGTTGGAGGAGGCTTCCGCCGGCGCGATCACGTAGTACGCCGGGATGGCGTGCTGCATGTTCGGCAGGCTGATTTCCTTGATCACGGCGCCGAGCTTTTCCAGCTCCTTGACACTGTTGTGGATCAGCTCGGCGATGCGCGGGTCGAGGCCGGCGCTGAAGTATTCCTTGGGTACGCCGATGCGCAGGCCCTGCAGCGAGCCGTTGAGGCTGGCGCTGTAGTCCGGTACCGGTTCGTCGATGCTGGTGGAGTCCTGCGGGTCGAAGCCGGCCATGCCTTGCAGCAGGATCGCGCAGTCCTCGGCGGTGCGCGCCAGCGGGCCGCCCTGATCGAGGCTGGAGGCGTAGGCGATCATGCCCCAGCGCGAAACGCGACCGTAGGTCGGTTTCAGGCCGGTGAGGTTGGTCAATGCAGCCGGCTGGCGGATCGAGCCGCCGGTGTCGGTGCCGGTGGCGGCAGGCAGCAGGCGCGCAGCAACCGCGGCCGCCGAACCGCCGGACGAGCCGCCCGGAACGCGTTCCAGGTTCCACGGGTTTTTCGCCGCGCCGTAATAGCTGGTCTCGTTGCCCGAGCCCATGGCGAATTCGTCCATGTTGGTCTTGCCCAGGGTCACGGTCCCGGCGGCGGCCAGCTTGGCGACCACGGTGGCGTCGTAGGGCGCCTTGAAATTGTCGAGCATCTTCGAGCCGCAACTGGTGCGGATGCCCTGGGTGCAGAACAGGTCCTTGTGGGCGATCGGCGCGCCGAGCAGGGCGCCACTCTCACCGTTCGCGCGACGGGCGTCAGCGGCCTTGGCCTGCTGCAGCGCGAGATCTTCGGTGAGGCTGATGAAGCTGTTGAGCTGCGGGTCGAGCTGGGTGATACGCGCCAGCAGGGTCTTGGTCAGCTCTTCGGAGGAAAACTTCTTGTCGGCGAGTCCGCGGGCGATCTCGGCCAGGGTCATGTGATGCATTGCAGGCTCTTTCCCTTTAGTCGATGACTTTCGGAACCAGGTACAGGCCGTTTTCGACCGCTGGTGCGATGGACTGATAGGCCTCGCGATGATTGGACTCGGTCACAACGTCTGCACGCAGGCGCTGGCTGGCTTCCAGCGGGTGGGCCAGGGGCTCGATACCGTCGGTATCGACTGCCTGCATTGCATCCACCAGCCCGAGAATGCTGTTCAGGTCGGAGGTGATGTGTGGAAGATCGGCTTCATTGAGGCCAAGGCTGGCCAGATGAGCGATTTTTTCCACGTCGGAGCGTTCAAGCGCCATGGGATTCTCCAGTGGAAAACAGAACGGATCTCGTCCGTGTGTTAGATTGTCGGAACACTACCGCATTTCTACGGTCATAAGGCCGCGATTGTGGGGGTTGGTGCACAGAAAAGCGGCCAATTTAACATATTGGCGCCTTGCCCAAAATCCCTGTCGTTGTTAGAGTTTGCCGCACTTTTTTACCCACGCGTTGCCTAGGGTCCCTTTCCCATGTTCAAGAAACTGCGTGGCATGTTTTCCAGCGATCTTTCCATTGACCTGGGCACTGCCAACACCCTTATTTACGTGCGCGAGCGCGGTATTGTCCTGAATGAACCATCGGTTGTGGCCATTCGGACCCACGGTAATCAGAAAAGTGTCGTGGCTGTCGGTACCGAAGCCAAGCGCATGCTCGGTCGTACTCCAGGCAACATTGCTGCCATTCGTCCGATGAAGGACGGCGTGATCGCCGACTTCAGTGTCTGCGAAAAGATGCTGCAATACTTTATCAACAAGGTTCACGAAAACAGTTTTCTGCAGCCCAGCCCTCGTGTGCTGATCTGCGTTCCATGCAAGTCCACCCAGGTCGAGCGTCGTGCCATCCGTGAATCGGCCCTCGGTGCCGGTGCCCGTGAAGTGTTCCTGATCGAAGAGCCGATGGCGGCCGCGATCGGTGCCGGCCTGCCGGTCGAAGAAGCCCGCGGTTCGATGGTCGTGGATATCGGTGGCGGTACCACCGAGATTGCCCTGATCTCCCTGAACGGTGTGGTTTACGCCGAATCCGTACGTGTCGGCGGCGACCGTTTCGACGAAGCGATCATCACCTACGTGCGTCGCAACTACGGCAGCCTGATCGGCGAATCCACCGCCGAGCGCATCAAGCAGGAAATCGGTACTGCCTACCCGGGCGGCGAAGTCCGTGAAGTCGACGTTCGTGGCCGTAACCTGGCCGAAGGCGTGCCACGCGCATTCACCCTGAACTCCAACGAAGTGCTGGAAGCTCTGCAAGAGTCCCTGGCAACCATCGTTCAGGCCGTGAAAAGCGCGCTGGAGCAATCGCCTCCGGAACTGGCTTCGGACATCGCCGAACGCGGTCTGGTGCTGACCGGTGGTGGCGCCCTGCTGCGTGACCTGGACAAGTTGCTGGCCCAGGAAACCGGTCTGCCGGTGATCGTCGCCGAAGACCCGCTGACCTGCGTAGCCCGCGGCGGTGGCCGTGCATTGGAAATGATGGACAAACACACCATGGACTTGCTCTCCAGCGAATAATCGCGCCGGGTGCATCCATGTGTTCCGCTCGCAGGCAGCACTTTGCAGTGCTGCCTGTTGGCGTTTATCTTCTGTCATTCTGCTCCAGGCCGGTTTGAAGCCGTATGAATAAAGAGAACATTTGCCTGGGAGGAGCGGCTTATTAAACCGCTTTTCGCCAAAGGCCCCTCATTGGGCGTACGCCTGTTGGTGCTGGTCGTGCTATCGGTCGCGCTGATGGTGGTCGATGCCCGCTTCACACTGCTCAAGCCAGTGCGTAGCCAAATGTCGCTGGTGCTGATGCAGTCCTACTGGATCACCGACCTGCCGCAACGGCTATGGCAGGGTGTGGCCAGCCAGTTTGGCAGCCGCACCGAACTGGTCGCCGAAAACGAAAAACTCCAGACCGAAAACCTGTTGCTCCAGGGCCGCATGCAAAAGCTCGCCGCCTTGACCGAGCAGAACGTTCGCCTGCGCGAGTTGCTCAACTCCTCCGCGCTGGTCAACGAGAAGGTCGAAGTGGCCGAGCTGATCGGCATGGACCCCAACCCTTTCACCCATCGCATCATCATCAACAAGGGTGAGCGCGACGGCGTGGTGCTCGGGCAACCGGTGCTCGATGCCCGCGGCCTGATGGGGCAGGTGGTCGAGCTGATGCCTTATACCTCCCGCGTGCTGCTGCTCACCGACACCACCCACAGCATTCCTGTCCAGGTGAACCGCAACGGTCTGCGGGCGATTGCCAGCGGTACCGGCAATCCGGAACGCCTTGAGCTGCGTCATGTGGCCGACACTGCGGACATCAAGGAAGGCGACCTGCTGGTCAGTTCCGGCCTGGGCCAGCGTTTCCCCGCAGGCTACCCAGTGGCGACGGTCAAGGAAGTGATCCATGACTCCGGCCAGCCGTTTGCCATAGTGCGCGCCGTGCCGACGGCCGCCTTGAACCGCAGCCGTTACCTGTTGCTGGTGTTCAGCGATAACCGCACCGCCGAAGAGCGTGCCAACGACGCCGCCCAGGCTCAGGAAGCGCAGGACCAGCAGGGCGGCACCGTCACGCCAGTGGTCCCGGCGACTGTGCCCAAGCCTGTCGTGCCCGCAACACCGGCCACCGCGACCGCTCCTGCCGCACCGGCAACTGCACCTGCGACGCCAGCCGCCGCCACGCCGGTCAAGCCCGTGGCCCATCCGGCTCCGGTCAAGCCCGCCGCCACCAGGCCCGCCGCGCCCAAGCCGCCTGCAGCGGCCCCGGCCTCCACGGGAGGAAGAGAATAATGTCCCGAAACGGCTGGATGGTCTGGCTGACCTTCGCCATCGGCATGCTGCTCAGCGTGTCGCCTTTGCCACAATTCATGGAAATCCTGCGCCCGCTCTGGCTGGCCTTGCTGCTGGCGTTCTGGGCCCTGGCCCTGCCGCACAAGGTCGGCATGGTCACGGCCTGGTGCCTGGGGCTGGCCGAGGATGTGCTGTACGGCACATTGCTGGGGCAGAACGCGCTGATCCTGACCCTGATCACCTTCCTGGTGCTGTCGTTGCAACAGCGCTTGCGCATGTTCCCGATGTGGCAGCAAAGCCTGGTGATTCTGGTGATCTTCGGCCTGGCGCAACTGGTCCAGCTGTGGCTCAGCGCCTTGACCGGCAACCGTCAACCGACCCTTGCACTGGTGTTGCCGGCATTGGTCAGTGCCTTGCTCTGGCCTTGGGTCAGCTTCGGTTTGCGTGGGTTGCGCCGACGTTTCAAAATCAACTGATTCGGTCAGGCATTTGCCCGTACCTCGACAGGGAGATGTCTTGATGAAATCGCTTTACCTCGCCTCAGGCTCGCCGCGTCGACGGGAACTGCTCACGCAGATCGGCGTGCCTTTTACCGCCATCAGCGCGGATATCGATGAAACCCCTCTCCCCGATGAAAACCCAGCGGCCTATGTCGAGCGCCTGGCGCGCGACAAGGCGGCGGCCGGGTATGCGCTGATCGCCGACGGCCAGGCTGCAGCCTGTGTCCTGGGCGCCGACACCGCGGTGGTCCTTGATGGGCAGATCCTGGGCAAGCCCCTGGACCAGGCCGATGCGCAGTCGATGCTCATGGCCCTGTCAAATCGCGAACATGAAGTGCTGACCGCCATTGCCGTGCTCGATGGCCAGCGCTGCGAGTCGCGGGTGGTCCGCAGCCTGGTGCGCTTCCGGGCGATCGGCGATGACGAGGCGGCCCGCTACTGGGCCAGCGGCGAGCCCCGCGACAAGGCTGGCGGCTATGGCATCCAGGGGCTTGCGGCGGTATTCGTGGCAGGGCTCAATGGCAGTTATTCCGCTGTCGTCGGCTTGCCGGTATGCGAAACCGCAGAACTACTTGGCCATTTCGGCATACCCTGTTGGCAAAACCTTGCAGTGCGCTAAGCGCCGTACCTACCGATGCGGCCATCCATAGTGAATATGCCTGAACGAGACCCTGCCATGAGTGAAGAGATTCTGATCAACATCACGCCGATGGAGTCGCGCGTGGCGGTGGTCGAAAACGGTGTGCTGCAAGAAGTCCATGTCGAGCGGACCCAGCGTCGCGGGATTGTCGGCAATATCTATAAAGGCAAGGTGGTCCGGGTTCTGCCCGGCATGCAGGCGGCGTTCGTCGATATCGGCCTGGATCGCGCGGCATTCATTCATGCCTCGGAAATCTCCCTGCGCGAAGGGCCGGCGGTGGAAAGCATCGGCGCCCTGGTCCATGAGGGGCAGAGCCTGGTGGTGCAGGTGACCAAGGACCCGATCGGTTCCAAGGGCGCGCGCCTGACCACCCAGCTGTCGATCCCTTCGCGCTACCTGGTGTACATGCCGCGCACCGCCCATGTCGGCATCTCTTTGAAGATCGAGGACGAAGCCGAGCGCGAGCGCCTGAAACAGGTGGTCAGCGATTGCGTGGCCCAGGAAGGCATCAAGGAAGCCGGTGGTTTCATCCTGCGTACCGCCGCCGAGGGCGCGGGCGCCGACGAAATCATGATGGACATCCGTTACCTGCGCCGCTTGTGGGATCAGATCGGCGCGCAGATCAAGACCATCGGCGCCCCCAGTGTCATTTACGAAGACCTGGGCCTGGCCCTGCGTACCCTGCGTGACCTGGTCAGCCCGAAGATCGAGAAGATCCGCATCGATTCCCGGGAAACCTTCCAGAAAACCACGCAGTTCGTCGCCGAACTGATGCCGGAAATCGCCGATCGCCTGGAACACTATCCGGGCGAGCGGCCGATCTTCGACCTGTATGGCGTCGAAGACGAAATCCAGAAAGCCCTGGAACGCAAGGTACCGCTCAAGTCCGGCGGTTACCTGGTGGTCGACCCGGCGGAAGCCATGAGCACCATCGACGTCAACACCGGGGCTTTCGTCGGTCACCGCAACCTCGAAGAAACCATCTTCAAGACCAATCTCGAAGCGGCGACCGCCATTGCCCGCCAGCTGCGCCTGCGCAACCTGGGCGGGATCATCATCATCGACTTCATCGACATGGAAGATGAAGAACACCAGCGCCAGGTGCTGCGCACCCTGGAAAAACAGCTGGAGCGCGATCACGCCAAGACCAACATCATCGGCATTACCGAGTTGGGCCTGGTGCAGATGACCCGCAAGCGTACCCGGGAAAGTCTTGAGCAGGTGCTGTGCGAGCCCTGCAGCAGCTGCCAGGGCCGCGGCAAGCTGAAAACCCCGGAAACCATCTGCTACGAAATCTTCCGGGAAATCCTGCGGGAGGCGCGGGCCTATCAGGCCGAAGGTTATCGGGTCCTGGCGAACCAGAAAGTGGTCGACCGGCTGCTCGACGAAGAGTCGGGCAACGTCGCGGAGCTTGAGGCCTTTATCGGCCGGACCATCCGTTTTCAGGTCGAAACCATGTATTCCCAGGAACAATACGACGTGGTGCTGCTCTGAGTCCGCGTACCCTACATTTACCGGATACAGCTGGCCCCGGTTTTCACATGACTCTTGCCACGGGGGCCAACTGACATGGAGCGTCTGATGCGTTTTCTCGCTGCTCTGACCCGCTGGGGGCTGGGGCTTTGTGCATTACTGCTGGTGCTGACGGCCTTGTACGTCAGCCTGGGTCGGGAGCTGACCCCGCTGGTGGCTGAATATCGGGCCGAGGTCCAGGCCAAGGCTCAGGAAGCCTTGGGCATGCCGGTGCAGATCGGCCGGCTGGAAGGCAGCTGGAGCGGTTTCTCGCCCATCCTGCTGGCCCACGATGTGACAGTCGGCGAGGGCGCCAACGCCTTGCGCCTGGATCAGGTACGGGTGGCGCCCGACCTGCCCGGCAGTGCCCTGGCGCGCCAACTGCGGGTCAAACACCTTGAATTCAGCGGCCTCAACCTGAGCCTGAAGGAAGGTCCGGATGGGCGCTGGGCGCTCGAAGGCCTGCCGGTGCAGGATAACCAGCCTCTCGACCCCGAGCAGTTGCTCAACCGCATGCAGATGCTCAGTGAGCTGTCGGTGATCGACAGCCAGGTGACCCTGCAACCGCTCGATCATCCCGCGATTGCCTTGACCTACGTCGGCCTCAATCTGCGTGTTGGCCCCAGCCGTCAACGCCTGGATGCGCGCCTGACCCTGCCGGACGGTCAGCCTCTGGCTGTCAGCTTGCGCACGCGAATCCGCGCCAGCGCCTGGCGCGAAGGGCAGGCCGACGCCTACCTGAGCTTGCCGCAAAGCGACTGGGCGAAATGGCTGCCGCCGCGCGTGACCCAACAGTGGACGTTCTCCGAACTCAAGGCCGGTGGCGAGTTCTGGCTCAGTTGGGGCGATGGCCTGCTGCAGAGCATGGTCGCACGCCTGAACGCGCCGCAGGTCAGCGGGGCCTATGACGGGCGCAAACCGGCCACCGTGAAGAACCTGGCGCTCAATGCCTATTTCCAGCGCAACGAGCAGGGCCTCAGCGTCGCCTTCGACTCGCTGGCCATGAACATCGGCGAGACGCGCTGGGAGTCCCGCCTGCACCTGCAACAGACCGGTACCGTCAACAGTGCCGAAGAACTCTGGCACTTGCAGGCCGACCGCCTCGACCTGACGCCGATCACGCCGGTCCTGGATGCCTGGGCGCCGTTGCCGGAAAAGGTCGCGACCATCATCGACAACCTCAAGGTCACGGGCGCGCTGCGCAACATCCTGTTCGACTTCCGGCCGCAGGTCAGCGGCGATCAGCGCCTGAGTTTTGCCGCCAACCTGGAGCAGGTCGGGTTCAACGCCTATCGCGGCGCGCCGGCGGCCCGTAACGTCAGCGGCAGTATCAGCGGCGACCTTGGGCAGGGCGAGCTGCGCATGGACAGCAAGGACTTTGCCTTGCACCTGGACCCGATCTTCGCCAAGCCCTGGCAGTACCTGCAGGCCAATGCCCGGCTGACCTGGAAGCTCGACCAGCAGGGGTTCACCCTGATCGCGCCGTACCTCAAGGTCCTGGGCGAGGAGGGCAAGATTGCCGGTGACTTCCTGATCCGCCTGCATTTCGATCACACCCAGGAAGACTATATGGACCTGCGGGTCGGGCTGGTCGATGGCGACGGTCGTTACACCGCCAAGTACCTGCCCAAGGTGCTCAGCCCGGCCCTGGACGAGTGGCTGCGCACGGCAATCCTCAAGGGCGCGGTGGATGAAGGTTTCTTCCAGTACCAGGGTTCGCTGAACCATGGCGCAGCCGACACCGCGCGCAGCATCAGCCTGTTCTTCAAGGTGCACGATGCCGAGCTGGCCTTCCAGCCGGGCTGGCCGCACATCGGCAAGGTCAGCGGCGATGTGTTCATCGAAGACAGCGGTGTGCGCATCCTGGCCAGCCAGGGGCAGTTGCTCGACACCCAGGTGAAGGATGTCTACGTCAATATTCCCCATGTGCCCGCCGGGCAAAGCACCCACATGTTTATCGACGGCGAGTTCGCCGGCGGCCTGGGCGATGGCTTGAAGATCCTTCAGGAAGCGCCGATCAGCACAGGCCCGACCTTTGCCGGCTGGCAGGGCGATGGCGACCTGCAGGGCAAGTTGAAGCTGGATATCCCGCTGGTCAAGGGCGAAGAACCGAAGGTGCTGGTGGACTTCAAGACCAACAAGGCACGGCTCAAGTTGAGCGAACCGGAGCTGGAATTGAGCCAGCTCAAGGGCGATTTCCGCTTCGACAGCAGCAAGGGGCTGAGCGGCCAGGGCATCAGCGCCCAGGCCTTCGAGCGCCCGGTGACCGCACAGATTTTTGCCGACGGCCGCCCTGGCAAGCTCGATACCCGGGTCGTCGCCAAGGGCCAGGTGTCGGTCAAGAAGCTCACGGAGTGGCTGAAATACAACCAGCCGCTGCCGGTTTCCGGTGACATTCCCTACCAGCTGCAGCTCAACCTCGATGGCGCGGACAGCCAACTGATGGTCAGCTCCAGCCTCAAGGGGGTTGCCGTCGACTTGCCTGCGCCTTTCGGCATGGCGGCGAGCCAGGGGCGTGACAGCGTATTGCGCATGACCTTGCAGGGCGCCGAGCGGCGTTACTGGTTCGATTATGGCGATCTGGCCAACTTTACTTTCGCCGCGCCGAGCGGAAATTTTGCCGATGGCCGTGGCGAGTTGTTCCTCGGCGAAGGCGATGCCGTGTTGCCGGGGGGCAAGGGCCTGCGGGTGCGCGGTGTGCTTTCGGAACTGGATGTGGAGCCGTGGAAGGCGCTGGTCGATCGGTATGCCGGGCAGGACACGGGCGGTAGCGCCAAGCAACTGCTCGGTGGCGCCGACTTCAGGGTCGGCAAGCTCAGCGGTTTCGGCACCACCCTGGACGAGGCCCGTGTGCAGTTGACGCGCAAGCCGTCCTCCTGGGCCCTGCAGCTCGACAGCCAGCAAGCCAAGGGCAACGTGGCGATTCCCGATGCCAAGACGGCGCCGATGGCGATCAATCTGCAGTATGTGCGCCTACCGGCCGCCGATCCGACGGTGCAGGCCGACGAAAACGCGCCGGACCCGCTGGCTTCGGTCGACCCGAAGAAAGTCCCGGCGCTGGATCTCTCGATCAAACAGCTGTACCAGGGCAACGACCTGATCGGCGCCTGGTCGCTGAAAGTGCGCCCGACCGCCAAGGGTATGGCTTTCAACAGCCTCGACCTGGGCCTCAAGGGCATGGTCCTGCAAGGCTCCGGCGGCTGGGAAGGCGAACCCGGCGCGGCCACCAGCTGGTACAAGGGCCGCCTGGGCGGCAAGAACCTGGCGGACGTGCTCAAGGGCTGGGGCTTTGCGCCGACCGTGACCAGCGAAGAGTTCCATATGGATGTGGACGGGCGCTGGCCCGGGTCGCCGGCCTGGGTCGGGCTCAAGCGGTTCTCGGGCAGCCTGGATGCGACCCTGCGCAAAGGCCAGTTCGTGGAAGTCGAAGGCGGGGCGCAGGCCTTGCGGGTATTCGGCCTGCTGAACTTCAATTCCATCGGCCGGCGCTTGCGCCTGGACTTCTCCGACCTGTTCGGCAAGGGCCTGAGCTACGACCGGGTCAAGGGTTTGCTGGTGGCCAGCAACGGTGTCTACGTGACCCGTGAGCCCATCACCCTGACCGGGCCGTCGAGCAACCTGGAGCTCAATGGCACCCTGGACCTGGTGGCCGACCAGGTAGATTCGAAGCTGCTGGTGACGCTGCCCGTGACCAACAACCTGCCGATCGCCGCGCTGATTGTCGGTGCGCCGGCGGTCGGCGGGGCGCTGTTCCTGATCGACAAGCTGATCGGCGACCGGGTGTCGCGCTTCGCCAGCGTCCAGTACAGCGTCAAGGGTCCCTGGAAGGACCCGAAAATCACCTTCGACAAACCTTTTTGAAAAACCGCGGCCCGAGCCTATGGAGTAGCATGGCCACATATCCAACCTGGAGTGCGCCATGTCCCTTGCGGTGATTCAAATGGTCAGCCAGAGCGACGTTCTGGCCAATCTACAGCAGGCGCGCCAACTGCTGGAGCAGGCCGCTGCCGGCGGTGCGCGGCTGGCTGTATTGCCGGAGAACTTCGCCGCCATGGGGCGCCGCGATGCGGCGGCCATCGGTCGGGCCGAGGCCCGGGGCGAAGGCCCGATCCTGCCCTGGTTGAAACAGGCCGCCCGCGACCTCAAGTTATGGATAGTGGCCGGCACCTTGCCGCTGCCCCCGGTGGACCAGCCGGAGGTCAAGGCCCGTGCCTGCTCGCTGCTGATCGACGAGCACGGCGAGCAAGTGGCGCGCTACGACAAGCTGCATCTGTTCGACGTGGATGTGGCCGACAATCGCGGCCGTTACCGGGAGTCGGATGACTATGCTCATGGAGAACAGGTGGTGGTGGCGGATACGCCGGTGGGCCGGGTTGGCCTGACCGTGTGCTACGACCTGCGTTTCCCCGAGCTGTACAGCGAATTGCGAGCCGCCGGGGCGGAGCTGATCAGCGCTCCTTCGGCGTTCACCGCCGTGACTGGCGCGGCGCATTGGGACGTATTGATCCGCGCCCGGGCCATCGAAACCCAGTGCTACCTGCTGGCGGCGGCGCAGGGCGGCATTCATCCGGGACCCCGGGAGACCTTCGGTCATGCGGCCATCGTCGACCCCTGGGGCCGGGTGCTGGCGCAGCAGGATCAAGGCGAGGCCGTGCTGCTGGCCGAGCGCGACAGCAGCGAACAGGCGTCCATCCGGGCGCGCATGCCGGTGGCCAGTCACCGGCGCTTTTTCTCGCAAGGCGCGCAGCGACTTGCTTAAGAACGACGAATTTAAGGCGTAAAGCATATGAGCGGGTTGTTATCTTCAGTCAGTGAACACCTTCTGGCGCCCGGTGGCGTAACCCTGGAAAGCCTGCAGGGCGTGCTCGGCGATCTGGCCGGCCCGGGTATCGATGCCGCCGACCTGTATTTCCAGGGGCAGATTTCCGAGTCCTGGTCGCTGGAAGACGGCATCGTCAAGGAAGGCAGCTTCAATCTGGACCAGGGCGTTGGCGTGCGGGCGCAGTCGGGTGAGAAAACCGGTTTTGCCTACAGCAATGCCATCACCCTCGAAGCGCTCGGCCTGGCTGCCCGGGCCGCGCGCTCGATTTCCCGCGCCGGGCAGAACGGTACCGTGCAGGCCTTTACCACCCAGGACGTGGCCCAGCTGTATGCGCCGGACAACCCCCTGGAAGTCATCAGCCGCGCGGAAAAGGTCGAGCTGCTCAAGCGAGTCGACGCCGCGACCCGTGCTCTCGATCCACGTATCCAGCAGGTCAGCGTCAGCATGGCCGGGGTCTGGGAGCGCATCCTGGTGGCCTCCACCGATGGTGGCCTGGCGGCGGATGTGCGGCCTTTGGTGCGCTTCAACGTCAGCGTGATCGTCGAGCAGAACGGTCGCCGCGAACGTGGCGGTCATGGCGGCGGCGGGCGTACCGACTACCGTTATTTCCTCAGTGAAGACCGCGCCATGGGGTACGCCCGTGAGGCATTGCGCCAGGCCCTGGTCAACCTGGAAGCCATCCCCGCGCCAGCCGGCACCTTGCCGGTGGTACTGGGTTCGGGCTGGTCCGGCGTGCTGTTGCACGAAGCGGTGGGTCACGGCCTGGAAGGCGATTTCAACCGCAAGGGCAGCTCGGCCTACAGCGGCCGCATGGGCGAAATGGTGGCCTCGAAACTCTGCACCATCGTCGACGACGGCACCCTGGCCGGGCGGCGCGGCTCGCTGAGCATCGACGACGAAGGCACCCCGACCGAATGCACCACCCTGATCGAGAACGGTGTGCTCAAGGGCTACATGCAGGACAAACTCAATGCCCGCCTGATGGGCGTGGCCCGCACCGGCAACGGCCGTCGTGAATCCTATGCGCACCTGCCGATGCCGCGCATGACCAACACCTACATGCTGGGTGGCGAAAGCGATCCGGCGGAAATCATCGCCTCGGTGAAAAAGGGCATCTATTGCGCCAACCTGGGCGGTGGTCAGGTGGACATCACCAGTGGCAAGTTCGTGTTTTCCACCAGCGAGGCGTATCTGATCGAAGACGGCAAGATCACCGCCCCGGTCAAGGGCGCGACCCTGATCGGCAACGGGCCGGAAGCCATGAGCCGGGTGTCGATGGTCGGTAACGACCTGGCGCTGGACAGTGGTGTGGGGACCTGTGGCAAGGATGGGCAGTCGGTGCCGGTGGGTGTTGGCCAGCCGACCTTGAAGATCGATGCGATCACCGTGGGTGGCACGGGCGCTTAAGAAGTGAAGCGGCGGGTGAGTTGCCGGGCAACCCACCCGAGTCGAGGCTCAGCGCAGGCCGCGTTGAGTCTCGTCCAGCTCGCGGATGTATTTGAAGATTTTACGGCTGGAGGCAGGCGGCTTGTTATGGGCCACCTCATGCTGGGCCTGACGGATCAGGGAGCGCAGCTGCTGACGATCCGCTTCTGGATAGTCGGTGACGAACTTTTCCAGGACCGCGTCATCGCCCGCGATCAAGCGATCGCGCCAGCGCTCCAGGCCATGGAAACGTTCGTTGTACTGGCGAGTTGAGGCGTCGAGTTGGTCCAGCAGCACCAGGATCGCGCTGGTGTCCTGATCGCGCATCAGCTTGCCGATGAATTGCAGGTGGCGTTTGCGCGCGATATGGGCGACATGCTTGGGCGCATCCGCCAGGGCCCGGCGCAGAGCGTCGGTCAACGGCAGTTTGTTCAGCAAGTCGGGCTTGAGTGTTGTAAGGCGCTCGCCGAGGTCAACCAGAGCATGCAGCTCGCGTTTGACCTGGGATTTGCTTTTCTCCCCATCGAGGGAGTCGTCGTAAGAATCAACCATGGTGGCAGTCCGCAAAGAAACGCCGCCATGATAACCAGTCGGGGGCCGCTTGTCCGGCCCGGTCGCTCGAAGGCCTTAACCGAAAGCAGAATTTGAGTGGAGAAAACCATGAGTGCAGCACAAAGCGTCGGCCCGCAGGCTTTGCCGGCACTGCAGGAACAAGTCGAGCAGATCATCGCCGAGGCCAAGCGCCAGGGCGCCAGTGCCTGCGAAGTGGCGGTTTCTCTGGAGCAGGGCCTGTCGACTTCGGTTCGCCAGCGGGAAGTGGAAACCGTCGAGTTCAATCGCGACCAGGGTTTTGGCATCACGTTGTATGTCGGCCAGCGCAAAGGCTCGGCCAGCACCTCGGCCAGTGGTCCCGAGGCGATTCGCGAAACCGTTGCCGCGGCCCTGGCCATCGCCAAGCACACCTCGGAAGACGAAAGCTCGGGGTTGGCCGATGCCGCCCTGATGGCCCGGGACGTGCCGGACTTCGACCTGTTCCATGCCTGGGACATTACCCCGGAGCAAGCCATCGAACGGGCGCTGGCCTGTGAAGCCGCGGCCTTTGCCGCCGACAGCCGGATCAAGAACGCTGACGGCACCACCCTGAGCACCCACCAGGGCTGCCGCGTGTACGGCAACAGCCACGGTTTTATCGGCGGTTATGCGTCGACTCGGCACAGCTTGAGTTGCGTGATGATCGCCGAGGCCGACGGCCAGATGCAGCGTGACTACTGGTATGACGTCAATCGCCAGGGCCATCTGTTGACGGACCCGGTGACCATCGGCCAGCGCGCCGCGCAACGTGCTGCGAGCCGCTTGGGCGCGCGCCCGGTGCCGACCTGCGAAGTGCCGGTGCTGTTTTCCGCGGAACTGGCCGGCGGCCTGTTCGGCAGCTTCCTGGGGGCGATTTCCGGCGGCAACCTGTACCGCAAGTCGTCCTTCCTCGAGGGCGCTCTGGGGCAGCGGTTGTTCCCCGAGTGGCTGACCATCGATGAGCGCCCGCACTTGATGCGCGCCTTGGGCAGCTCGGCCTTCGATGGCGATGGCCTGGCTACTTACGCCAAGCCTTTCGTCGAGAACGGCGAACTGGTGTCCTACGTGCTGGGGACTTATTCCGGGCGCAAGCTCGGCCTGCCCAGCACCGCCAACGCCGGTGGCGTGCACAACCTGTTCGTGACCCATGGCGAGGAAGACCAGGCGGCCTTGCTGCGTCGCATGGGCCGGGGCCTGCTGGTCACCGAGTTGATGGGGCACGGCTTGAACATGGTCACCGGCGATTATTCCCGGGGCGCGGCCGGTTTCTGGGTCGAAAATGGCGAAATCCAGTTCGCTGTCCAGGAGGTGACCATTGCCGGCAACATGCGTGACATGTTCAAGCAGATCATCGCCGTCGGTAACGATCTGGAGTTGCGCAGCAACATCCGCACCGGTTCGGTATTGATCGAACGCATGATGGTCGCTGGCAGCTAAGCTGCGACGACATCAACCAAAGCGCGCGTCCTGTCCGGGGCGCGCGCTTTTTTTATTGCCCGGGTTTTCTTTGTTTATCAATCGTCTTGTCTGTAGGAGCGAGCTTGCTCGCGATAGCGTTTTGCCTGGCACGCAGCCGATCGCGAGCAAGCTCGCTCCTACAAAGGGGAGGGGGGTTGCGGTCTTGTTTTGATTCTCAATATCATATAATAATAAATCTCATTATCGAATGAGCCCAGGTCATGAGTTCTGCCTTGCACGAGCAGCCTTACCTCGAAAGCTGGCGCTGGATGAGTCGCCAGATCCGTTGTGCCCTCGATCCGGACGAGCCGCGCCTGATCGAGCATTACCTGGCCGAAGGGCGCTATCTGGCGTGTTGCACCGCCACCTCGCCCTGGCTGATCGCTGAAACCTCATTCCGCCTGCTGCTCGATACCGCCACCGATACCGCGCTGCCCTGGCATTGGCGCAGCCAGTGCCTGGACCAGGCCTGGCGCCCGTTGCGTGACCTGGAACGCCTGTCTTTCTGCAAGTGCCGGCTCAAGCGCTGGCAAAGCCATGCCTGGCAACTGGCGACTTGCTCGTTGCTGCCATCCATTCCCCTTATCGAACTGGTGCAAGGATTTCCCGATGAGTAATACCCGTATCGAACGCGACAGCATGGGCGAACTGCATGTTCCGGAGCAGGCGCTGTATGGCGCGCAAACCCAGCGCGCGGTGGATAACTTTCCCATCAGCCACCAGCGCATGCCGGCGCAGTTCATCCGCGCGCTGATCCTGGCCAAGGCGGCCGCGGCCAAGGCCAACGTCGAGCTCAAGCAACTGAGCGAGTCCCAGGGCAAGGCCATAGTCGACGCTGCCCAGGGCCTGCTGGAAGGCGACTTCATGCAGCATTTCCCGGTGGATATCTTCCAGACCGGGTCCGGCACCAGTTCCAACATGAACGCCAACGAAGTCATTGCCACCCTGGCCAGCCGCCTGCTCGGCGAGCCGGTCAACCCCAACGACCATGTGAACTGCGGACAGAGCAGCAACGACATCATCCCGACCACCATCCACGTCAGCGCCGCGCTGGGCTTGCACGAACAACTGCTGCCGGCGCTGGTGCATCTGGTGCACGTCATCGAGCGCAAGGCGGTCGAGGTTCATCCCTTCATCAAGACCGGCCGCACTCACTTGATGGACGCGATGCCGGTGCGTATGAGCCAGGTGCTGGAAGGCTGGGCGCAGCAGCTCAAGGCCAATATCGGTCACCTTCAGGATCTGCTGCCGAGCCTGCAATCCCTGGCGCAGGGTGGCACGGCCGTGGGCACTGGGATCAACGCTCACCCGCAGTTCGCCGCGGGTTTCAGCCGGCAGCTGAGCAGCCTGACCCAGGTGCAGTTCACCCCAGGCAAGAACCTGTTCGCCCTGATCGGTTCCCAGGACACCGCGGTGGCGGTCTCGGGCCAGCTCAAGGCCATTGCGGTCACCTTGATGAAGATCGCCAACGACCTGCGCTGGATGAACTCCGGGCCGCTGGCCGGCCTCGGCGAAATCGAACTGGAAGGATTGCAGCCGGGGTCTTCGATCATGCCCGGCAAGGTCAACCCGGTGATTCCGGAGGCCACGGCGATGGTGGCGGCCCAGGTGATCGGTAACGACATGACCATCACGGTGGCGGGGCAGTCGGGCAACTTCGAGCTGAACGTCATGCTGCCGATCATCGCCCAGAACCTGTTGAGCAGCATCGAGTTGCTGGCCAATTCCAGCCGCCTGTTGGCGGACAAGGCGATTGCCAGCTTTAAGGTCAACGAGCCCAAGCTCAAGGAGGCGCTGTCGCGCAATCCGATCCTGGTCACGGCGCTTAACCCGATCATCGGTTACCAGAAGGCCGCTGAAATCGCCAAGACCGCCTACAAGCAGGGGCGCCCGGTGATCGATGTCGCCCTTGAACACACTGATCTGTCACGCAGCCAGCTGGAGATCCTGCTCGACCCGGAAAAACTCACCGCGGGCGGCGTGTAAATCCCGACATCGCTTTGGAGGTTCACCATGGAGCACTGGAAACGCACGATCGAAAGGGCAAACCGTTTCTTCATGCAGGGCGATCTGGTGGATGCCCGCGAGTATTACTTGCAGGCCCTGGCCCTGGCGCAGGTGTTGTTCGAGCGCTGGAGCGATGCCGACGAAGCGGTGGCGGCCTGTGTCATCTCCCATCACAACCTGGCGGACCTGCACCTGCGCCTGAACCAGCCGGAGGAGAGCGCGGAGTACCTCTGCGCCATCCATCAGCGGTTGTTGCAGACCATGCAGGACAGCCGCCTGGCGCCGGCGCTGCGGGAAGCCGCGCTGCGCCAGAGCAGCAAGACTTACGTCGAGTTGCTCAACTTCATCGGTGAGCACGGTGAATACCCCCGTACGCATCGCCTGCTGGAGAGCAATGTCGTGCAATCGACTGCCGGCACCGCGACCCCGAATGCCCCTCATTACGGAGCACATTGATATGTCCTTTACCTTGCCTGCATTGCCCTACGCCTACGACGCCCTGGAACCGCACATCGATGCGCAGACCATGGAAATTCACTACACCAAGCATCACCAGACCTACATCAACAACCTCAACGCGGCCGTGGAAGGCACCGAATGGGCCGACTGGTCGGTGGAAAAGCTGGTGGCCGGGGTCCAGCAGCTGCCGGAGAAACTGCGTGCAGCGGTGATCAACCAGGGCGGTGGCCATGCCAACCATTCGTTGTTCTGGGCGGTGATGGCGCCGAGCGGCGGAGGCAAGCCGAACGGTGCGCTGGGCCAGGCGATCGACGAGCAGCTGGGCGGTTTCGAGAGTTTCAAGGAGGCCTTCACCAAGGCCGCGCTCACGCGTTTCGGCAGCGGTTGGGCCTGGCTCAGCGTGACCCCGCAAAAGACCCTGGTCGTCGAGAGCAGCGGCAACCAGGACAGCCCGTTGATGAACGGCAATACCCCGATTCTCGGCCTGGACGTGTGGGAGCACGCCTATTACCTGCGTTACCAGAACCGGCGGCCGGAATACATCAATGCGTTCTACAACGTGATCAATTGGCCTGAAGTAGCCCAGCGCTATCAGGCCGCACTGGTTTGAGCCCCCTCCTATAAAAAGACCTAAGGCTGACTATGGGCACTGAAACACTGACGATCGGCAGCGGGCGGATGTTTCGTTACGCATTCGGTTCGCTGTTGCTGTTGGCGGGTACTGCATTGCTGGTTGCCCAGGGCTTGTCCTGGCTGGACCTAGAGCCGCGCTTGCTGCGTGCATTGCAGGGTGGGGCGGTCTGTGCCCTGGGAACCGCGCTGGGGGCAGTGCCAGTGTTGGTCATTCGCAAGATGCCGCTGGCGCTGAGTGACACCCTGTTGGGATTCGGCGCCGGGGTGATGCTGGCGGCTACGGCCTTTTCGTTGATCGTGCCCGGGATCGCCGCGGCGGAAAAAATCGGACTGTCGCCCTGGGCTTCGAGTGGCCTGATCAGCTTCGGCATTATGCTCGGTGCCTTGGGGTTGTTTCTGGTGGACCGCAAAGTCTCGGGGGGCAGCCCGGAGAAACTGGTGGGCACCCTTGAGCATCCGGTCATCCCGCCGCGAATCTGGCTGTTTGTGTTTGCCATCATCGCCCACAACATTCCCGAAGGAATGGCCGTGGGCGTTTCCGCGGGTGGCGGCATGCCGGAGGCTGATAGCCTGGCCATGGGCATTGCCTTGCAGGATGTGCCGGAAGGCCTGGTGATTGCCCTGGTGCTGGCTGGCGCCGGCATGTCCAGGGTCAAGGCGTTCCTGATCGGTGCCGCTTCAGGCCTGGTGGAGCCGGTATTCGCGTTGCTTTGTGCGTGGCTGGTGAGCCTGGCCGAGATGCTGTTGCCGCTCGGGCTGGCGTTGGCGGCGGGGGCGATGCTGCTGGTGGTGACCCACGAAGTGATTCCCGAATCCCGACGCAACGGTCATGAGAAGCTGGCCAGCCTGGGCTTGTGTGTCGGCTTTTGCCTGATGATGGTCATGGATACGGCACTCGCTTGAGTGCCTTTCGGCAGGTTTGCCCTGCCGACCTTACTCGCCTTCGTCGAAGAAGTTGTTGATCAGTGCCACCAGCGCTTCCAGCGCCTCCTGCTCCTGTTCGCCTTCGGTCTTCAGATGAATCCTGGTGCCCTTGCCGGCGGCCAGCATCATCATTGCCATGATGCTCTTGCCGTCGACCATCGACTCCGGCGTTCTCCCTGCGCGGATCTGGCAAGGAAACTGACCGGCCACGCCGACGAACTTTGCAGAGGCACGGGCATGCAGGCCCAGTTTGTTGATGATTTCAATTTCCAGAGCAGGCATCGCGGGGTAGATCCTTTCAGCTAAGGTCGCGGTGGCGAACCTGGACGTTCTTCAGGGACTTTTGCAGGACTTGGCCCAAGCGTTCGGTCAGGTAGACCGAGCGATGGTGGCCGCCCGTGCAGCCAATGGCAATAGTGACGTAGGCGCGGTTGCTGGCGGCGAAACGGGGCAACCATTTCAGCAGGTAGCTGGAGATGTCCTGGAACATTTCCTCGACGTCCGGCTGGGCGGCCAGGTATTCGGCAACCGGCTGGTCGAGCCCGGACTGGGCGCGCAACTCGGGTTTCCAGTACGGGTTGGGCAGGCAGCGCACATCGAACACCAGGTCGGCATCGACCGGCATGCCACGCTTGAATCCGAAAGACTCCACCAGAAAGGCGGTGCCCGGCTCCGGTTGGTTCAGCAGGCGCAACTTGATGGTATCGCGCAGTTGATACAGGTTCAGGTTGGTGGTGTTGACCTTGAGATCGGCCAGGTCGGCGATCGGTCCCAGCAGGTGGCTTTCATCCTGAATCGCCTCGGCCAGCGAGCGATTGTTGCTGCTCAAGGGGTGGCGGCGGCGGGTTTCGGAAAAGCGCTTGAGCAGGGTTTCTTCGTCAGCGTCCAGGTACAGCACATCGCACTGGATATGCCGGCTGCGGACTTCCTCGAGCAGTTCGGGAAAGCGCGACAGGTGGCTTGGCAGGTTGCGGGCGTCGATCGACACGGCGACCAGTGGCTGTGTCAGTTCGGTATGGATCAGCGCCCGCTCGGCCAGTTCGGGCAACAGCCCGGCCGGCAGGTTGTCGATGCAGTAATAACCATTGTCCTCGAGTACATCGAGGGCGGTGCTTTTACCTGAGCCGGACCGGCCGCTGACGATGATCAAGCGCATGATTACTGACCGTTCTGTTCGTCCAGGACAACCTTGTACAAGGCTTCGTTGCTGGTGGCGCTGCGCAGCTTGTCGCGCACTTCTTTGCGGTCCAGCATGCTGGCAATCTGCCGGAGCAGTTCCAGGTGCGCATCGGTGGCGGCTTCCGGGACCAGCAGTACGAACAGCAGGTCGACCGGTGCGCCGTCGATGGCGTCGAAATCGATGGGAGCGTCCAGGTGCATCAGGGCACTGATGGGCGACTCACAGCCTTTGAGGCGGCAGTGTGGAATGGCGATGCCGTTGCCAAAACCGGTAGAGCCCAGTTTTTCACGGGCAATCAGGCTTTCGAAGACATCTTGCATCTCCAGATCGGGCACTTCGCGGCTGATCAGGTTGGCAATTTGTTCGAGGGCGCGTTTTTTACTGCCGCCCGGCACGTTCACCAGGGAACGGCCGGGGGTCAGGATGCTTTCAAGTCGGATCATGGGAGGGGAGTGTTAGCGACCCGTGCCTTGGAGAAGGTGGAGTTGCTTTTCCTTATGCTTTTTCAGTTGGCGGTCAAGCTTGTCCGTGAGCAAGTCGATTGCGGCATACATGTCGTCATGTTCTGCATTGGCGACGACTTCCCCACCATGGATGTGCAGCGTGGCCTCGATTTTCTGCTTCAGTTTTTCGACGGCCAGCGTTACCTGCACATTGGTAATCTTGTCAAAGTGCCGCTCAAGTCGGTCGAGTTTTTCGCCGATGTAAGCGCGCAGAGGTTCGGTCACTTCCAGTTGGTGTCCACTGATGTTGACTTGCATACAGCTTCTCCTTCGTTGCCAGTGCATAAAGCGGCAGGTCGATTGACCTGCCACTGGAACGCTGTGGCGAGCCCGGCGGCTACATCAACCGCTTCCGTTCGCTGGAAGGCGCGATCCCCAGGGATTCACGGTACTTGGCGACGGTACGACGGGCTACCTGAATGCCTTGTGCCTCCAGTAAACCAGCGATCTTGCTGTCACTCAACGGCTTTTTCTGATTTTCCGCGGCGACCAGTTTTTTGATGATCGCGCGGATCGCCGTGGACGAGCATTCACCGCCTTCGGAGGTACTTACGTGGCTGGAGAAAAAGTATTTCAGTTCATAAATACCCCGTGGGGTATGCATGAATTTTTGCGTGGTCACCCGTGAAATCGTCGACTCGTGCATGCCGACTGCTTCGGCGATGTCATGCAGGACCAACGGTTTCATCGCCTCATCGCCGTACTCGAGGAAGCCGCGCTGATGCTCGACGATCTGGGTGGCGACTTTCATCAGGGTTTCGTTACGGCTCTGCAGGCTCTTGATAAACCAGCGGGCTTCTTGCAACTGGTTGCGCATGAAGGTGTTGTCGGCGCTGGTGTCGGCGCGCCGCACGAAGCCGGCGTACTGTGGGTTGACGCGCAGGCGCGGCACGGACTCCTGGTTCAGCTCCACCAGCCAGCGTTCGTTGTCCTTGCGCACTATGACGTCGGGGACCACGTATTCGGCTTCGGTGGACTCGATTTGCGAGCCCGGCCGTGGGTTGAGGCTCTGTACCAGTTCGATGACTTGGCGCAGTTCGTCTTCCTTGAGCTTCATGCGCCGCATCAGCTGGCTGTAGTCGCGGCTGCCGAGCAGGTCGATGAAGTCGCTGACCAGGCGCTTGGCTTCAGTCAGCCAAGGGGTCTTGGCAGGCAGTTGGCGCAGTTGCAGCAGCAGGCACTCACCCAGGTTGCGGGCGCCGATGCCGGCGGGCTCGAATTGCTGGATACGGTGCAGGACGGCCTCGATTTCGTCGAGTTCGATGTCCAGTTCCGGATCGAAGGCTTCGAGAATTTCCTCGAGGGTTTCGTCCAGATAGCCCTGATTGTTGATGCAGTCGATCAGGGTCACGGCGATCAGGCGATCGGTATCGGACATGGGCGCCAGGTTCAACTGCCAGAGCAGATGGCTCTGCAGGCTTTCGCCGGCCGAGGTGCGGGTGGTGAAATCCCACTCGTCGTCATCGTTGCTGGGCAGGCTGCTGGCGCTGGTCTGGTAGACGTCTTCCCAGGCGGTGTCGACCGGCAGGTCGTTGGGAATGCGTTCGTTCCATTCGCCGTCCTCGAGGTTGTCCACCGTCGGGGCGGTTTCCTGGTAGGAGGGTTCCTGGATATCGGTATTGGGTTTCTGCTCGGCGTTGTCGGCCAGCGGATCGGTGTTATCGAAGTCGTCGCCTTCTTCCTGGCGCTCGAGCATCGGGTTGGACTCCAGGGCCTCCTGGATTTCCTGTTGCAGGTCCAGGGTCGACAATTGGAGCAGGCGGATGGCCTGTTGCAGCTGCGGTGTCATCGTCAGCTGCTGGCCCATTCTGAGGACTAGCGATGGTTTCATGGCAGGGGCTTAACACCTTATTCGCCGGCGCACATGCGCCATCCACTACAGGGCGCGTGAGCGCCAAACATAAGCAAATTATATGCCTGAAACTGAAGTGTTTGCCTAGAGCGCTGTAACAATAAAAACGGCAGGGTTTTATTGGGGCGGGCGCTCTGGCGACCAGCCAAACACCTCAGGGCTTACAGGCGGAACTCATGGCCCAGGTAAACTTCCTTGACCAGCTCGTTGGCGAGGATGGTTTCGGCGTCGCCTTCGGCGATCAGTTGACCGTCGTTGACGATGTAGGCGGTTTCGCAGATATCCAGGGTTTCACGGACGTTGTGGTCGGTGATGAGCACGCCGATACCCTTGGCCTTCAGGTGATGAATGATCTGCTTGATGTCGCCTACCGAGATCGGGTCCACGCCGGCGAAGGGCTCGTCGAGCAGGATGAACTTGGGGGCGGTGGCCAGGGCGCGAGCGATTTCCACGCGGCGACGTTCACCGCCGGAGAGGCTCATGCCCAGGTTGTCGCGAATGTGGTTGATGTGGAACTCCTGCAGCAGGCTTTCCAGCTCCTGGCGACGGCCGGCCTTGTCGAGTTCCTTGCGGGTCTCGAGGATGGCCATGATGTTGTCGGCCACCGAAAGCTTGCGGAAGATCGAGGCTTCTTGCGGCAGGTAGCCGATCCCGGCGCGGGCGCGGCCGTGCATCGGCTGATGGCTGACATCCAGGTCGTCGATCAGGATGCGTCCCTGATCGGCCTGGACCAGGCCGACGATCATGTAGAAGCAGGTGGTCTTGCCGGCGCCGTTGGGGCCGAGCAGGCCGACGATCTGGCCGCTGTCGATGGACAGGCTGACGTCACGCACGACCTGGCGGCTCTTGTAGCTCTTGGCCAGGTGCTGAGCTTTCAGAGTTGCCATTACTGGGCCTTTTGCTCGTCAGTTTTCTTTTTCGGCTGGATGACCATGTCGATCCGTGGGCGCGACTCGGTGACCTTGCTGCCGGTGGCGCGACCGGCGCTGGCCAGCTTCTTGTTGGTGTCGTAGACGATTTTCTCGCCCTGGGTGATGTTGCCGTCCTTGTCGACGACTTTGGCGCGGTCGATCAGTACGACGCGGTTCTGCGCGGCGTGGTACTGGATGGTCACACCGTAGCCCTGGACCGGCTTGGTGTCGCCCTGGGTTTGAATCTGCTCGAAGTAGGCCAGGTTGCCCACCGAGGTCACCACGTCGATATCACCGGTCTGGGTACGGGTGATGGTCACGGTATTGCCGGTGACCTTCATCGAGCCCTGGGTGATGATCACGTCGCCCCTGTAGGTGGCTACGCCATTCTTGTCGTCCAGTTGAGCGTCGTCGGCCTGGATGCGGATTGGTTGCTGGCTATCGTTCGGCAGAGCCCAGGCGCTCACGCTTCCCAGTGCTGCGCCCAGACCGAGCAAAATAGGGAGGGTTTTAACGAGCCTCATACTGTCCTCTTACGTTCGATAGCAGGTTCATCCTGCCGTCTTTCAAATACGCTTTCATTCCCTTGCCAGTCGTCACGCCGCCGGCGCCGTCGATTCTAACGTCTTGATCGGTCTGCGCATATTGCTTCTGCGGGAATACTGTCATGCGGGTCGTGGTGATCAGCAGGTTGCGATTTTTCTCGTCGGTGCGCGAAACCCGTACCGAATCGATCAACTCGACCTCGGTGCCGTCCGGGTTGACTTCGCCGCGCTCGCTCTGGACATGCCAAGGGAAGGCGGTGCCGCGATACATCTGCAGGTCCGGCTTGGTCAGCAGGGTCACCTCGGTGGCCTTGAGGTGCTCGACCTTGTCGGAAGTCATTTCGTACTGCAGCTTGCCGTCGGGCAGGTACTGCACGCTACGGGCGTTGATGGCGTAGTAGTCGATGGCGCTTTCGTCGACCTGCGCGACCGGCTTGTCGAGGAAGCGTTCCGGGCTGATGTTCCAGTACCCCACCGCCAGGAACAGCACGGTGATGATGCCGAAGATCAGGATGTTGCGAATCTTTTTGCTCAGCATGGGAGGCTCTATAAGTAGGCGGCGTGGGCTGCTTCAAGGCTGCCTTGGGCGCGCAGGATCAACTCGCAGAACTCGCGGGCGGCGCCTTCGCCGCCACGGGCCTGGGTGACGCCATGGGCGTGTTCACGGACAAAACTGGCGGCATTGGCGACGGCCATGCCCAGGCCGACCCGGCGGATCACTGGCAGGTCGGGCAAGTCGTCGCCCAGGTAGGCGACCTGCTCATAGCTTAGGCCCAGTTGGGCAAGAAGCCCGTCCAGCACCACCAGTTTGTCTTCGCGACCCTGAAACAGGTGGGGAATTCCCAGGTTTTTCGCCCGACGCTCGACCACCGGCGTCTTGCGGCCGCTGATGATCGCCGTCTGCACGCCCGCGGCCATCAGCATCTTGATGCCTTGGCCGTCGAGGGTGTTGAAGGTCTTGAATTCGCTGCCGTCTTCGAGGAAGTACAGGCGACCGTCGGTCAGTACGCCGTCGACGTCGAATACCGCCAGCTTGATGTTCTTGCCGCGTTGCAGCAGATCCGTGCTCATTACATGACTCCCGCGCGCAGCAGGTCGGACAGGTTGAAGGCGCCGATCGGGCAATCGTCCTTGTCCACTACGACCAGTGCGTTGATTCGATTGTCCTCCATGATCTTCAGGGCTTCGGCCGCCAGCATTTCGGCGCGGGCGGTCTTGCCGTGAACGGTCATGACTTCATCGATGGTGGTGTGGTGGATGTCGATGGTGCGATCCAGGGTGCGGCGCAGGTCGCCATCGGTGAAGACCCCCGCCAGGCGCCCGTCGGCCTCGACAATGACGGTCATGCCCAGGCCCTTGCGGGTCATTTCCATCAAGGCGTCCTTGAGCAGCGTGCCACGCTGGACCTGCGGCAGTTGCTCGCCGGCATGCATGACGTTCTCGACTTTCAGCAGCAGGCGCCGGCCCAGCGCGCCGCCCGGATGGGAGAAGGCGAAGTCTTCGGCGGTAAAGCCGCGGGCTTCCAGCAGCGCCACGGCCAGGGCGTCGCCCATGACCAGGGCGGCGGTGGTCGAGGAGGTCGGAGCCAGGTTCAGCGGGCAGGCCTCTTGCTCGACCTGGACGTTGAGATTCACCTCGGCGGCCTTGGCCAGTGGCGAATCAGGGTTGCCGGTGATGCTGATCAACTGGATGCCCAGGCGCTTGATCAGCGGCAACAGGGTCACGATTTCATTGGTCGAGCCGGAGTTGGACAGGGCCAGGATCACGTCGTCCCGGGTAATCATGCCCATGTCGCCATGGCTGGCTTCGGCCGGATGGACAAAAAACGCAGTGGTGCCGGTGCTGGCCAGGGTGGCGGCGATCTTGTTGCCGATGTGCCCGGACTTGCCCATGCCGACCACTACTACGCGGCCTTTGCTGGCCAGAATCATCTCGCAAGCGCGTACGAAATCTGCGTCGATATGTGGCAGCAAGCCTTGTACGGCTTCTATCTCGAGGCGGATGGTGCGTTGTGCCGATTGAATCAGGTCGCTGGATTGGCTCATGTCAGAAATCGTATAGCCTGATGAAAAGGCGGCGATTATAGCGGTAATGATCGATTCCCTCACGCAAGTTCGTCAGCCTTTGTCCTTCTATAGGCAGGAATTGTCCTGTAAAGCCTGTTTTAGGCTGTCGTGGTCCTGAATGCGGATGGCTTCGGCCTTGGGGGCTCCGTATCAGCAGTGATATAGTTCGCCGCCAGTTCGGCCTGCCCTGGGTGCATGTACTCCCGGCAGGGAGCCAAGCGTCCGAGTGAGAGGCTGCATCGCAAGGAGTTTAGATGAGTGCCGATAACGCCTACGCGGTCGAGCTGAAGGGACTGTCCTTCAAGCGCGGTGCGCGCAGCATCTTCAATAATGTCGATATCCGTATTCCGCGGGGCAAGGTCACCGGCATCATGGGGCCTTCCGGTTGCGGCAAGACCACGCTCCTGCGGTTGATGGGCGCGCAATTGCGTCCCAGCAGCGGTGAAGTCTGGGTCAATGGCCAGAACCTGCCCAAATTGTCGCGCGGCGATCTGTTCGACGCCCGCAAGCAGATGGGCGTGCTGTTCCAGAGCGGCGCGCTGTTCACCGATCTCGATGTGTTCGAGAACGTCGCCTTTCCGCTGCGCGTTCATACCCAGCTGCCGGATGAAATGATCCGCGATATCGTCCTGCTCAAGTTGCAGGCGGTCGGGTTGCGCGGAGCCATCGACTTGATGCCCGACGAGCTGTCCGGTGGCATGAAGCGTCGCGTGGCCCTGGCCCGGGCCATCGCCCTGGACCCGCAGATCCTCATGTACGACGAGCCGTTCGTAGGCCAGGACCCCATTGCCATGGGTGTGCTGGTACGCCTGATCCGTCTGCTCAACGACGCGCTGGGTATCACTAGCATCGTGGTTTCCCATGACCTGGCGGAAACCGCGAGCATCGCCGACTACATCTATGTGGTGGGCGATGGCCAGGTGCTGGGGCAGGGCACGCCCGACGAGCTGATGGATTCCGATAACCCGCGGATCCGCCAGTTCATGAAAGGCGACCCCGACGGTCCGGTACCCTTTCACTTTCCAGCGCCGGACTACCGCGCAGATCTTCTGGGGAAGCGCTGATGCGCAAAGTATCTTTATTGGAGCGAATTCGTCTGTTCGGTCACTCGGGCATCGACGTTCTCGCGGTGCTCGGGCGTTCGAGCCTGATGCTGTTTCATGTGTTGTTCGGCCGCGGCAGTATCGGCGGCGGCTTCGGCCTGCTGGTCAAGCAGCTGCATTCGGTGGGCGTGATGTCCCTGGTGATCATCGTGGTCTCCGGGATATTCATCGGCATGGTACTGGCGCTGCAGGGCTTCAATATCCTGTCCAGCTACGGTTCGGAGCAAGCGGTGGGGCAGATGGTGGCCCTGACCTTGTTGCGTGAGTTGGGGCCGGTGGTCACGGCATTGCTCTTCGCCGGCCGGGCCGGTTCGGCGCTGACCGCGGAAATCGGCAACATGAAAGCCACCGAGCAGCTCTCCAGCCTGGAGATGATCGGTGTCGACCCGCTCAAATACATTATCGCGCCACGGCTGTGGGCCGGTTTCATTTCCCTGCCGTTGCTGGCGATCATTTTCAGCGTGGTGGGCATCTGGGGCGGTTCGTGGGTGGCCGTCGACTGGCTGGGAGTCTATGAAGGTTCCTACTGGTCGAACATGCAAAACAGCGTGACGTTCAGCGATGACGTGCTCAATGGCATCATCAAGAGCATCGTTTTCGCCTTTGTCGTGACCTGGATCGCCGTATTCCAAGGCTATGACTGCGAGCCCACTTCAGAGGGGATCAGTCGTGCCACTACCAAGACCGTTGTGTACGCCTCGTTGGCTGTACTCGGCCTGGACTTTATTCTGACCGCCTTGATGTTTGGAGATTTCTGATGCAAAACCGCACCCTGGAAATCGGTGTCGGCCTTTTCCTGCTGGCTGGCATCCTGGCTTTGCTGTTGCTTGCCTTGCGGGTCAGTGGCTTGTCCCCGACCTCGAGCACCGATACTTATAAACTTTACGCATATTTCGACAATATCGCCGGTTTGACGGTCAGAGCTAAAGTGACCATGGCCGGTGTGACCATCGGCAAGGTTACGGCTATCGATCTGGACCGCGACAGTTTCACCGGTCGGGTCACGCTGCAGTTGGAAAAACGCGTAGATAACCTGCCAACCGACTCCACTGCATCTATCCTGACCGCTGGGTTGCTCGGCGAGAAATACATTGGTATCAGCGTCGGCGGCGAAGACACGTTGCTCAAGGATGGCGGGACCATCCACGACACCCAGTCTTCACTGGTGCTTGAGGACCTGATCGGTAAATTCCTGCTCAATACCGTTAGCAAAGACGCCAAATGAGGATTTTTTCATGATCTCTACCTTGCGACGTAGCCTGTTGGTATTACTGGCGGCGTTGCCGTTGATGGCTCACGCCGTGGCGGCGCCTTCCGCGCATGATCTGGTACAGGACACCACCAACCGTCTGCTGGCCGACCTGGCCGCCAACAAAGAAAAGTACAAGCAGGACCCGCAGGACTTTTATGCGGCGCTGAACAGCATCGTGGGGCCGGTCGTGGATGCCGAAGGCATTTCCAAGAGCATCATGACGGTCAAGTACTCGCGTAAAGCCACGCCGGAACAGATGCGCACCTTTGAAGAGAACTTCAAGAAGGGCCTGTTCCAGTTCTATGGCAACGCCTTGCTGGAGTACAACAACCAGGGCATCGTCGTTGACCCTGCCAGGGACGAGTCGGGTGACCGTACCAGCGTCGGCATGACGGTCAAGGGCAGCAACGGTGCGATCTATCCTGTGTCGTACACGCTGGAGAAGATCAGCGGTGAGTGGAAGCTGCGCAACGTGATCATCAACGGCATCAATATCGGCAAGCTGTTCCGCGATCAGTTCGCCGATGCCATGCAGCGCAACGGCAATGACCTGGACAAGACCATCAACAACTGGGCTGGCGAAGTGGCCAAGGCCAAGGAATCGACCGAAAACTCTCCAGAGAAGGTCGTGAAATGAGTGAGTCGGCCGTCCGTCTGGGTGAAGCCGGCGAACTGCTGATCAGCGGTGTGCTGGACTATCGTTCCGGCCCGGGCCTGCGCAAGCAGGGGCAGGCCCTGATCGCCTCCAGCACCGCGGCGGCGCTGGTGCTCGACTGTTCTGCGGTGGAGAAGTCCAGCAGCGTCGGCTTGTCGTTGCTGCTGGCCTTCATGCGCGACGCCGCGGCAGCCGGCAAGGCCGTCAGCATCCGTGCGTTACCTGAAGACATGCGCGAAATCGCCGAGGTTTCCGGTTTGACCGAGCTGCTGGCGCAGCCTTAGTAACCATCGACAAGCAAGCCCCCCGTCAGAGTCCTGCTATGCGGGGTTCGCAGGCGCGGGGCTTTTTTGTATGATGTCCGACCCGCGCGCACAGGGCGCCGATTGAGGTTGAGCATGCAGGCCAACGAAGTGAAGAGCTTCCTTGAAGGAAAGCTGTCCGAGACTCTTTCATCCGTTCAGGTAGAAGTTGAGGGCGAAGGCTGCAACTTTCAGCTGAATGTGATCAGTGACGAACTGGTGGCCTTGAGTCCGGTCAAGCGTCAGCAGAGCATCTATGCCCATTTGAACCCGTGGATCGCCGATGGCAGCATCCATGCGGTCACTATGAAATTTTTCAGCAGCGCGGCTTGGGCCGAGCGCACCTGAGCCCAAGGGCGTCGAGATTCTTATGGATAAATTGATTATTACCGGCGGCGTTCGTCTTGATGGCGAAATCCGCATTTCCGGGGCAAAGAACTCTGCCCTGCCGATTCTGGCTGCAACCCTGCTGTGCGATGGCCCGGTCACGGTCGCCAACCTGCCGCACCTGCACGACATCACCACCATGATCGAGCTGTTCGGTCGCATGGGCATTGAGCCTGTGATTGACGAAAAGCTCAGCGTCGAAATCGACCCACGCACCATCAAGACCCTGGTCGCGCCGTATGAACTGGTCAAGACCATGCGTGCCTCGATCCTGGTGCTGGGCCCGATGGTTGCCCGTTTCGGTGAAGCCGAAGTCGCGCTGCCTGGCGGTTGCGCCATCGGTTCGCGTCCGGTCGACCTGCACATCCGCGGCCTGGAAGCCATGGGCGCGGTGATCGACGTCGAAGGCGGCTACATCAAGGCCAAGGCGCCTGAAGGCGGCCTGCGCGGCGCACACTTCTTCTTCGATACCGTGAGTGTGACCGGTACCGAGAACATCATGATGGCAGCGGCCCTGGCCAAGGGCCGCAGCGTGCTGCAGAACGCCGCCCGCGAGCCGGAAGTGGTCGATCTGGCGAACTTCCTCAACGCCATGGGCGCCAAGGTTTCCGGCGCCGGTACCGACACCATCACCATCGACGGTGTCGAGCGCCTGCACTCGGCGACCTACAAGGTCATGCCGGACCGTATCGAGACCGGCACCTACCTGGTCGCCGCCGCCGTGACCGGTGGTCGCGTGAAGGTCAAGGACACCGATCCGACCATCCTCGAAGCCGTCCTGGAGAAACTCAAGGAATCCGGCGCCGAAGTCACCACTGGCGAGGACTGGATCGAGCTGAACATGCACGGCAAGCGTCCGAAGGCGGTCAACGTGCGTACCGCGCCGTACCCGGCGTTCCCGACCGACATGCAGGCCCAGTTCATCTCCCTCAACGCCATTGCCGAAGGCACTGGCGCGGTGATCGAGACCATCTTCGAAAACCGCTTCATGCACGTTTACGAACTGCACCGCATGGGCGCGAAGATCCAGGTCGAAGGCAACACCGCCATTGTCACCGGCACCGAAATCCTCAAGGGTGCTCCAGTGATGGCCACCGACCTGCGGGCTTCGGCCAGCCTGGTGATCTCGGCCCTGATGGCCGAAGGCGACACCCTGATCGATCGCATCTACCACATCGACCGTGGTTACGAGTGCATCGAAGAGAAGCTGCAGATGCTCGGCGCCAAGATCCGCCGCGTACCGGGCTAGTTTGCGTGATGGGCACAGGGACGTGCCCCAAGGTTTCGTTCCAAGTCGAGCCTGTGTTCAGGCTCGATGCGTGTCTGGCGCCATTTGCGACCGGGCATGAGTATCCTGATAAGGACTTACGTTTCCCATGTTGACCATCGCACTGTCCAAGGGCCGCATCCTTGATGACACCTTGCCGCTTCTGGCTGAAGCCGGCATTGTGCCCACCGAGAATCCGGACAAGAGCCGCAAGCTGATCATCCCCACGACCCAGGCCGACGTGCGCTTGCTGATCGTGCGTGCCACCGACGTGCCGACCTATGTCGAACATGGTGCCGCCGACCTCGGCGTTGCCGGCAAAGATGTGCTGATGGAATACGGCGGCCAAGGCCTGTACGAGCCACTGGACCTGCAGATCGCCCAGTGCAAGCTGATGACCGCCGGTGCCATCGGCGCGGTAGAGCCCAAGGGCCGCCTGCGCGTCGCCACCAAGTTCGTCAACGTTGCCAAGCGCTACTACGCCGAGCAGGGCCGTCAGGTCGACATCATCAAGCTGTACGGCTCGATGGAGCTGGCGCCGCTGATCGGCCTGGCGGACAAGATCATCGACGTGGTCGACACCGGCAACACCCTGCGGGCCAACGGCCTGGAGCCCCAGGAGCTGATTTCCATGATCAGTTCCCGTCTGGTGGTCAACAAGGCCTCCATGAAAATGCAGCACGCCCGCATCCAGGCACTGATCGACACCCTGCGCAAAGCAGTGGAGTCGCGACACCGCGGTTGATTCACTCGCGCGGCGCGAGCCGCGCCCGTCTATCCGTGTCATAGCCAATTTTCTCAGGTGCCCGCGCGAATGGACTGGTAGCTTAGGGTGCCTGAGCATTAGCCATTCAATGAGGCCCTCGCTATGACCGCTCCCACTGCAATTCGCCGACTCAACGCTGCTGACCCGGATTTCGCGCATCATCTGGATCATCTGCTGAGCTGGGAAAGTGTGTCTGACGACTCGGTCAATCAGCGGGTGCTGGACATCATCAAGGCGGTGCGCGAGCGCGGCGATGCGGCGCTGGTGGAGTTCACCCAGCGTTTCGACGGCCTGCAAGTGGCATCCATGGCCGACCTGATCCTGCCGCGCGAGCGCCTGGAACTGGCCCTGACCCGGATCACCCTGGCCCAGCGCGAAGCCCTGGAAAAAGCCGCGGCGCGGGTGCGCAGTTACCACGAAAAACAGAAGCAGGACTCCTGGAGCTACACCGAGGCCGACGGCACGGTGCTGGGCCAGAAGGTCACGCCGCTGGACCGCGCCGGCCTGTATGTGCCGGGTGGCAAGGCGTCTTATCCCTCCTCGGTGTTGATGAATGCCATCCCGGCCAAGGTGGCGGGCGTCACCGAAGTGGTGATGGTGGTGCCGACCCCGCGTGGCGAGGTTAACGAGCTGGTGCTGGCCGCGGCCTGCATCGCCGGCGTCGACCGGGTGTTCACCATCGGTGGCGCCCAGGCCGTTGCCGCCCTGGCCTACGGTACCGAGAGCGTGCCGCAGGTGGATAAGGTGGTCGGCCCGGGCAACATCTATGTGGCCACCGCCAAGCGCCACGTGTTCGGTCAGGTGGGCATCGACATGATCGCCGGTCCTTCGGAGATTCTGGTGGTATGCGACGGCCAGACCGACCCGGACTGGATCGCCATGGACCTGTTCTCCCAGGCCGAGCACGACGAAGACGCCCAGGCGATCCTGGTCAGCCCGGACGCCGCGTTCCTCGACCAGGTCGCCGCCAGCATTGCCAAGTTGCTGCCGACCATGGAACGCGCGGAAATCATCAATACCTCGATCAACGGCCGTGGCGCGCTGATCCAGGTGCGCGACATGCAGCAGGCCATCGACGTGGCCAACCGCATTGCTCCGGAGCACCTCGAGTTGTCCGTCGCCGATCCGCAGGCCTGGTTGCCGCAGATCCGTCACGCTGGCGCGATCTTCATGGGTCGTCACACTTCCGAGGCCCTGGGCGACTACTGCGCGGGCCCGAACCACGTGTTGCCGACTTCCGGCACGGCGCGTTTTTCCTCGCCGCTGGGGGTGTACGACTTCCAGAAACGTTCGTCGATCATTTTCTGCTCGGAGCAGGGCGCTTCCGAACTGGGCAAGACTGCCTCGGTGCTGGCCCGTGGCGAGTCGCTGAGCGCCCACGCCCGCAGTGCGGAATACCGGATCATCGCTGACCAGGAACAGGGGCAATAAGCATGAGTAAATTCTGGAGTCCGTTCGTCAAGGACTTGGTGCCCTACGTGCCGGGCGAACAGCCGAAGCTGACCAAGCTGGTCAAGCTCAACACCAACGAAAACCCTTACGGCCCGTCGCCCAAGGCGCTGGCCGCGATGCAGGGCGAACTGAACGACAACCTGCGCCTGTACCCGGACCCCAACAGCGACCTGCTCAAGCAGGCGGTGGCCCGCTATTACGGGGTACAGAGCAATCAGGTGTTCCTCGGCAACGGTTCCGACGAAGTGCTGGCGCACATCTTCCACGGCTTGCTGCAGCACGAGCGGCCGCTGCTGTTCCCGGACATCAGCTACAGCTTCTATCCGGTGTATTGCGGCCTGTACGGCATCGACTTCGAGGCGGTGCCGCTGGATGAGCAGTTCCAGATCCGCCCAGCCGATTACGCCAGGCCGAACGGCGGGATCATCTTCCCCAACCCGAACGCGCCGACCGGTTGCCTGCTGGCCCTGGAGGCCGTCGAGCAGATCCTCAAGGCCAGCCCGGATTCGGTCGTGGTGGTGGACGAGGCGTACATCGACTTCGGCGGTGAAACCGCCATCAGCCTGGTGGATCGCTATCCGAACCTGCTGGTGACCCAGACCCTGTCCAAGTCCCGTTCGCTGGCTGGCCTGCGGGTCGGCCTGGCGGTGGGGCACCCGGACCTGATCGAAGCGCTGGAGCGGATCAAGAACAGCTTCAACTCCTACCCGCTGGATCGCTTGGCGATCGTCGGTGCTGCGGCGGCGTTCGACGATCGCGAGTACTTCGCCAAGACCTGCCAGCTGGTGATCGACAGCCGCGAGCAGGTGGTGACGCAGTTGCGCGCCAAGGGCTTTGAAGTGCTGCCGTCGGCCGCCAACTTCATCTTTGCCCGTCATCCGCAACACGATGCGGCGGGCCTGGCGGCCAAGCTGCGGGAGCAGGGGGTGATTGTTCGGCACTTCAAGCAGGAGCGGATTGCCCAGTTCCTGCGGATCAGTATCGGCACGCCGGAGCAGAACCAGGCCCTGATCGACGGCCTGGGCGAGCTGTAAGCCCTATCGCGAGCCAGCTCGCTCCAATAGGAGGGAGCTGGCTCGCGATGCCTTTACTCTTTTTCCTTGACCGGCGCCGGTGGCGGGCGCAGGCCGATTTCAGCGGTAAGCTTGAGCTCCTTGCCGTTGCGCATCACCTGGATGCTGACCTTGTCGCTGGGTTTGATCCGCGCCACCTGGTTCATCGAGCGACGGCCATCGCCGGCCGGTTCGCCATCGATGCTGAGAATCACGTCACCCAACTGCATGCCGGCTTTTTGCGCTGGACCGTCGCGGAAAATCCCCGCCACCACGATGCCCGGGCGCCCGGACAAGCCGAACGATTCGGCCAGTTCCTGGGTCAGCGGCTGCACCTCGATACCCAGCCAGCCACGAATCACCTGGCCGTGCTCGATGATCGACTTCATCACCTCCATGGCCAGCTTGATCGGGATGGCGAAGCCAATGCCCTGGGAACCGCCGGACTTGGAGAAGATCGCCGTGTTGATCCCGGTCAGGTTACCGTTGGCATCCACCAGCGCGCCGCCGGAGTTGCCCGGGTTGATCGCCGCGTCGGTCTGGATGAAGTCTTCGTAGTTGTTCAGGCCCAGCTGATTGCGCCCGGTGGCGCTGATGATGCCCATGGTCACGGTCTGGCCGACCCCGAACGGGTTGCCGATGGCCAGGGTCACGTCGCCGATGCGGATGCTGTCGGAGCGTCCGACGGTGATCGAAGGCAGGTTCTTCAAATCGATCTTGAGGACCGCCAGGTCGGTTTCCGGATCGCTGCCGATCACATGGGCCAGGGTTTCACGACCGTCCTTGAGCGCCACCACAATCTGTTCGGCGCCGGCGGTCACGTGGTTGTTGGTCAGCAGATAACCTTCGGGGCTCATGATCACCCCGGAACCCAGGCTCGATTCCATGCGCTGCTGCTTGGGCAGGTTGTCGCCGAAGAAGCGGCGGAACTGCGGGTCCTCGAACAACGGGTGCGCCGGTTTGTTGATGACCTTGGTGGTGTACAGGTTGACCACCGCCGGCGCGGCGATCGCCACGGCATCGGCATAGGACACTGGGCCTTGTCGAAGCGCCTTGGTTTGTGGGGCTTGCTGCAGGTTGACGTCCAGGCTGGGCAGGCCGACCCATTGCGGGTAGCGCTGAATTATCAGCAACGCGATAAGCACGCCGGCCAACAGTGGCCAGCCAAAAAAACGCAGAGCCTTGAGCATTGAGCAAGTCCTGAGAGGTTGCAGGCCGCCCGGGACGGCCCATAATGTCGCGCATTATACGAGGCCGCGCGCGCCTCTGAACGGGATATTTAGGAGTCTTTTATGGCCGTTGCCCTGAGCACTCTGGTAGAGGAAGCGGACCGCTACCTGGGCAGTTCGCGAATCGCCGATTACTGCCCCAATGGCCTGCAGGTCGAAGGCCGGCCACAGGTGATGCGCATCGTCAGCGGCGTCACGGCCAGCCAGGCGTTGCTCGATGCCGCGGTGGAGGCCAATGCCGATCTGGTGCTGGTGCATCACGGTTATTTCTGGAAAGGCGAGAACCCCTGCATCACCGGCATGAAGCAGCGCCGGCTGAAAACCCTGCTCAAGCACGATATCAGCCTGCTGGCTTATCACCTGCCGCTGGACCTGCACCCGGATGTCGGCAACAACGTGCAGCTGGCGCGGCAGCTGGATATCACCGTGGAAGGTCCGCTGGACCCGGACAACCTGAAGATCGTCGGGCTGGTCGGCTCCCTTGCCGAGCCCATGACCGCGCGGGACTTCGCGCGCAAGGTCCAGGAGGTGATGGGGCGCGAGCCACTGGTGGTCGAAGGCAGCAAGATGATCCGGCGTGTCGGCTGGTGCACCGGCGGCGGCCAGGGCTACATCGACCAGGCGGTGCTGGCCGGCGTCGATTTGTATCTGAGCGGCGAGGCCTCGGAGCAGACCTTCCACAGCGCCCGGGAAAATGACATCAGTTTCATCGCCGCCGGCCATCACGCCACCGAGCGTTACGGCGTGCAGGCGCTGGGGGACTACCTGGCCCGACGCTTCGCCCTCGAACACTTGTTCATCGACTGCCCGAACCCTATATAAAGCCTTGTCCTGTAGCCGCTGCCGCAGGCTGCGACAAGGCCCGCAGGGGCTTCTCGTGACCTTCGAGAGCACGCCTGCTGCGCAGTCGATCGCAGCCTGCGGCAGCGGCTACAGAGAGGCGTAAACACAACAAACAGGCGGGTATATTCATATACCGTTTCGATCTAGCTGGCGTCCTGATTAGAAGAGGTCGCTGTGCTAGCATGCCCCGCTCGAACACGGCCCGCAGGCCGTCCATAAGAAAGCTTTCGTGAGTAGCCATGGTCGACAAACTGACGCATCTGAAACAGCTGGAGGCGGAAAGCATCCACATCATCCGCGAGGTGGCCGCCGAGTTCGACAACCCGGTGATGCTGTACTCCATCGGTAAAGACTCCGCCGTGATGCTGCACCTGGCGCGCAAGGCGTTCTTCCCGGGCAAGCTGCCGTTTCCGGTGATGCACGTCGACACCCAGTGGAAATTCCAGGAGATGTACAAGTTCCGCGATCGCATGGTCGAAGAGCTGGGCCTGGAACTGATCACCCACGTCAACCCAGAAGGCGTTGCGCAGGGCATCAACCCCTTCACCCACGGCAGTGCCAAGCACACCGACATCATGAAAACCGAGGGCCTCAAGCAGGCGCTGGACAAGTACGGTTTCGATGCAGCGTTCGGCGGTGCCCGGCGTGACGAAGAGAAATCCCGCGCCAAGGAGCGCGTGTACTCGTTCCGCGACAGCAAGCATCGCTGGGACCCGAAGAACCAGCGCCCCGAGCTGTGGAACGTCTACAACGGCAAGGTCAACAAGGGCGAGTCGATCCGCGTCTTCCCGCTGTCGAACTGGACCGAGCTGGACATCTGGCAATACATCTATCTGGAAGGCATCCCGATCGTGCCGCTGTACTTCGCCGCCGAGCGCGAAGTGATCGAGAAGAACGGCACCCTGATCATGATCGACGACGAGCGCATCCTCGAGCACCTCTCCGACGAGGAGAAGGCCCGCATCGTCAAGAAGAAGGTGCGTTTCCGTACCCTTGGCTGCTACCCGTTGACGGGCGCGGTGGAGTCCGAGGCCGAAAGCCTGACGGACATCATTCAGGAAATGCTCCTGACGCGAACTTCCGAGCGCCAGGGCCGGGTCATCGATCACGATGGCGCCGGTTCCATGGAAGACAAGAAACGTCAGGGCTACTTTTAAGCTTCGAGTTACAAGCGGCAAGCTGCAAGTTAAAGGCGGTATGCGTAATTTTGCAGCTTGGTGCTTGCAGCTGGTTGTTGCGAGCCGCTATCGAGTGACTCGCAATGGACTTCGAGAAACTGGTTGTTTGGCAGAGAAGCAGATGTTTAGCGGTGGGGATTTATAGAGAGCTTGCAGGATGTGGGAATTTTGGTTTCAAGGATCAAATTACCCGGTCTGCACTTTCGGTGCCTTCCAATATTGCAGAAGGCATGGAACGTCACAGCGCTAAAGAAAAAGTTTACTTTCTTTGGATCGCAAAGGCTTCTTGCGGGGAGCTACGTACCCAGATCCTCATTGGTCGTGACATTGCTTACATAGCCGGTCCACTGGCTGAAAACTGGATTACAGAAACTCGCGAGCTCTCAAAAATGCTCTGCGGCCTGATCAACAAAATTTCTGACTAGCTGTACGCCGACAAGCTTGCCGCTTGAAGCTTACAGCTTGGAGCTTGAATGCAATGAGCCATCAATCCGAATTGATCAGCGAGGACATCCTCGCCTACCTGGCCCAGCACGAACGCAAAGAACTGCTGCGCTTCTTGACCTGCGGTAACGTCGACGACGGCAAGAGCACCCTGATCGGGCGCCTGCTGCACGATTCGAAGATGATCTACGAAGACCATCTGGAAGCCATTACCCGCGACTCGAAAAAAGTCGGCACCACCGGCGACGATATCGACCTGGCGTTGCTGGTCGACGGCCTGCAGGCCGAGCGGGAGCAGGGCATCACCATCGATGTCGCCTACCGCTACTTCTCCACCGCCAAGCGCAAATTCATCATCGCCGACACCCCCGGCCATGAGCAGTACACCCGCAACATGGCCACCGGTGCTTCCACCTGTGACCTGGCGATCATCCTGGTGGATGCCCGCTACGGCGTGCAGACCCAGACCCGTCGCCACAGCTTCATCGCCTCCCTGCTGGGCATCAAGCACATAGTCGTGGCCATCAACAAGATGGACCTCAAGGACTTCGACCAGGGCGTGTTCGAGTCGATCAAGGCCGATTACCTGAAGTTCGCCGAAGGCCTGAAGATGAAGCCCACCAGCCTGCACTTCGTGCCGATGTCGGCCCTCAAGGGCGACAACGTGGTGAACAAGTCCGAGCGCTCGCCGTGGTACACCGGCCAGTCGCTGATGGAAATCCTCGAGACCGTGGAAGTGGCGGGCGACCGCAACTTCAGCGACCTGCGCTTCCCGGTGCAGTACGTGAACCGTCCGAACCTGAACTTCCGTGGTTTCGCCGGGACCCTGGCCAGTGGCATCGTGCACAAGGGCGACGAAGTCGTGGTGCTGCCATCGGGCAAGAGCAGCCGGGTGAAATCCATCGTCACCTTCGAAGGCGAGCTGGAGCATGCCGGCCCGGGCCAGGCCGTGACCCTGACCATGGAAGACGAGATCGACATCTCCCGTGGCGATCTGCTGGTGCATGCCGACAACGTACCGCCGGTGACCGACAGCTTCGAAGCCATGCTGGTCTGGATGGCCGAAGAGCCGATGCTGCCGGGCAAGAAATACGACATCAAGCGCGCCACCAGCTACGTGCCGGGCTCCATCGCCAGCATCGTCAACAGGGTCGACGTGAACACCCTTGAAGAAGGTCCGGCCAGCGCCCTGCAACTGAACGAGATCGGCAAGGTCAAGATCGCCCTCGACGCGCCGATTGCCCTCGACGGTTACGACAGCAACCGCACCACCGGTGCCTTCATCGTCATCGACCGCTTGACCAACGGCACCGTCGGCGCCGGCATGATCGTCGCCCAGCCCGTCGTGCATGGCAGCAGCACGCATCATGGCAAGCTGGCCCATGTCGCCACTGAGGAGCGTGCCCAGCGCTTCGGCCAGCAACCGGCCACCGTGCTGTTCAGTGGCCTGTCCGGCGCCGGCAAGAGCACCCTGGCCTATGCGGTCGAGCGCAAGCTGTTCGACCTGGGCCGAGCGGTGTTCGTCCTCGACGGCCAGAACCTGCGTCACGACCTGAACAAGGGCCTGCCCCAGGATCGCGCCGGGCGTACCGAGAACTGGCGGCGTGCTGCGCATGTGGCGCGCCAGTTCAACGAAGCTGGCCTGCTGACCCTGGCGGCGTTCGTTGCGCCGAGTGCGGAGGGTCGTGAACAAGCCAGGGACCTGATCGGCAAGGAACGTCTGCTGACCGTCTACGTCCAGGCTTCGCCGGCGGCCTGCGCCGAGCGTGATCCGCAGGGCTTGTACGCCGCGGGCGGGGATAACATCCCGGGCGAGTCCTTCCCGTACGACGTGCCGCTGGATGCCGATCTGGTGATCGACACCCAGTCCGTGTCGCTGGAAGAGGGCGTCAAGCAAGTACTGGAACTGCTGCGCAAGCGTGGCGCGATCTAAGCTTTAGCGGCCAATGAAAAGCCCGCCGTCGAGTGATCGATGGCGGGCTTTTTTGTGGCCTTGAGAAAGCTATCGCGGGCGTTCCATTATTTGCCCGGATATTCCCGATGCATCTGTTCCAGCAGCGCATCCTTGTTCTGCCACAGCTGGTTGATCCAGCCCTGGAACTCCAGGCGGTACACGCCATCCTGGTCGTAGTTCTTGCCGATGAACTGCGGCGGGATCGGCAGCTCCTCGAAATGCACCACCACCTCGTTGACCTTGCCGCACAGCAGGTCCCAGTAACCCGGCTGGCCCGCCGGATAATGAATGGTGACGTTGACGATGGATTCCAGTTGCTCGCCCATGGCGTCCAGCACGAAGGCGATGCCGCCGGCCTTGGGCTTGAGCAGGTAGCGGAACGGCGAGGCCTGTTGCGCGTGCTTGGCCTGGGTGAAGCGTGTGCCCTCGACGAAGTTGAAGATGCCCACCGGGTTGTCGCGGAATTTCGCGCAGGTCTTGCGGGTGGTCTCCAGGTCCTTGCCCTTTTTCTCCGGGTGTTTTTCCAGGTAGGCCTTGGAGTAGCGCTTCATGAACGGGAAGCCCAGGGCCCACCAGGCCAGGCCGATCACCGGCACCCAGATCAGCTCCTGCTTGAGGAAGAACTTCAGAGGGCGGATACGCCGGTTGAGCACGTATTGCAGGACCATGATGTCGACCCAGCTCTGGTGGTTGCTGGTGATCAGGTACGAGTGCCGGTAGTCCAGGCTGTCGAGCCCGCTGAGGTGCCAGCGGGTGTGCCCGAGCAGGCTCATCCAGGCCTTGTTGTTGCTGATCCAGGCTTCATGGATGTGGCTCATCAGCCAGTCGGTGAAGCGCTGGGCCGCCGGGAAGGGCAGCAGCAACTTGAAGATCGCCACCACGAACAGCGGGGTGCAGCAGACGATGGTGTTGAGCGCCAACAACAGCGAGGCGATCACGCCCCGCAGCGGTGCAGGTAGAAAATCCAGCATTTACACATCCAGGGGTCGGTTGGCGGCTTGAATCGCGGTCAGGGCGATGGTGTAGACGATGTCGTCGACCTGGGCGCCGCGCGGCAGGTCGTTCACCGGCTTGCGCAGGCCTTGCAGCATCGGCCCGAGGCTGACGCAGTCGGCGCTGCGCTGCACGGCCTTGTGGGTGGTGTTGCCGGTGTTCAGGTCGGGGAACACGAAGACCGTGGCCTTGCCCGCGACCAGGCTGTTGGGCGCCAGTTGCTGGGCCACGGCCTCGTTGGCCGCGGCATCGTATTGCAACGGGCCGTCGATCAGCAGTGAGCTCTGGGCTTCATGGGCCAGCAAGGTGGCTTCGCGGACCTTCTCCACTTCTTCGCCACTGGCCGATTCGCCGCTGGAGTAGCTGATCATCGCCACCCGTGGGGTGATGCCGAACGCGGCCGCCGAGTCGGCGCTTTGCAGGGCGATCTCGGCCAGCTCGCTGGCGCTCGGGTGCGGGTTCATCACGCAGTCGCCGTAGACCAGCACCTGCTCGGGGAACAGCATGAAAAATACCGACGACACCAGGGTGCAGCCCGGCGCGGTCTTGATCAACTGCAGGGCCGGGCGGATGGTATTGGCGGTGGAGTGGATCAGGCCGGACACCAGGCCATCGACTTCGTCCAGGGCCAGCATCATGGTGCCGATCACCACCGGGTCTTCCAGTTGCTGTTCGGCCATCGGCGCGTTGAGGCTCTTGCTCTTGCGCAGCGCCACCATCGGTTCGACGTAACGCTCGCGGATCTGGTCCGGGTCGATGACTTCCAGGCCCGGCGGCAGCTCGATGCCCTGGGCCCGGGCGACCGCCTCGACATCCGCCGGCTTGGCCAGCAGCACGCAACGGGCGATGCCGCGCGCCTGGCAGATCGCCGCGGCCTGCACGGTCAGCGGCTCGCTGCCTTCGGGCAGGACGATGCGCTTGTTGGCTTCCTGGGCGCGCTGGATCAACTGGTAGCGGAACACCGCCGGCGACAGGCGCATTTCCCGCGGCGTGCCGCAGCGCTGGTGCAGCCACTTGGCGTCCAGGTGGCTGGCGACGAAGTCGGTGATGATCTCTGCGCGCTCGCGGTCATCGATGGGGATTTCCTTGTTCAGGCCGTTCAACTGGTTGGCGGTGTCGTAGGAGCCGGTGCTCACCGACAGCACCGGCAGGCCGGCATTCAAGGCGCCGCGGCACAGCTCCATGATCCGCGGGTCGGGCAGGGTGTCGCTGGTCAGCAGCAGCCCGGCCAGGGGCACGCCGTTGATCGCCGCCAGGCTCACGGCGAGGATGATGTCGTCGCGATCGCCGGGCGTCACTACCAATACGCCGGGCTTGAGCAGCTCCACGGTGTTACGCATGGTGCGCGCGCAGATGATGATCTTGGTCATGCGCCGGCTTTCGTAATCGCCGGCGTTGAGCACCTGGGCGCCCATCAGGTCGGCGACGTCGCGGGTGCGCGGCGCGTTCAGTTCCGGCTGGAAGGGGATGCATCCGAGCAGGCGGAAGTCGCCGCTGCGCAGCAGGGGCGAATGCTCTTTCAGACGAGCGGAAAAGGCTTCCATGCTTTCGTCGGTCCGCACCTTGTTGAGGATCACTCCCAGCACTTTTGGGTCGCGCGGGCCGCCGAACAACTGGGCCTGCAACTCCACGCGCCCGGACAGCTCGGTGAGCACTTCGTTTTCCGGGGCGGACACCAGGATCACCTCGGCATCCAGGCTTTTCGCCAGGTGCAGGTTGACCCGCGCGGCATAGCTGGCGCTGCGGGTCGGCACCATGCCTTCGACCACCAGCACGTCCTTGCCGACGGCCGCCTGCTGGTACAGGGTGATGATTTCTTCCAGCAGTTCGTCCAGCTGGCCGTCGCCGAGCATCCGTTCGACATGGGCCAGGCCCAGCGGCTGCGGTGGTTTCAGGCCATGGGTGCGGGCCACCAGCTCGGTCGAGCGTTCAGGGCCGGTATCGCCTGGGTGAGGCTGGGCAATGGGTTTGAAGAAGCCGACCTTGAGGCCGGCCCGTTCCAGAGTACGCACCAGCCCGAGGCTGATGGAGGTCAGACCCACACCAAAATCGGTGGGCGCGATAAAAAAAGTTTGCATGCGGATTCTCGACGGGTGCATGGCCACGGTGAGTCGCTTATGTCTACTGCTCTACCGGAAATTCAGGCGCCAAGGTTAGCGCTAACCGAGCCTTGTGCGCACCAACCGCAGGCAAAGGGCTGGCCTATTTTTTCCGCACGCTTGAGCGGATCCAGGATCCAGGCCCGGGATTGCCAGGGCGGCTGGTGGCGCAGGTGCTGGGTATGGCCGCAGGACAGCTCGACGACCCAGTGGCCGTCTTCATCCTGATGAAAGCCGACGATCGTCGAGACTGGCGTCAGGTTCCGTTTGTCCGGGTTCCGTTCGCTTTCGGGCGATTGCTTCGCTAAACTTGGACGTTCTTCATTCTTATGCAAAAGGTCTCGCCCCATGCTGATCGCCGCCAACAAGGCTGTCTCCATCGACTATACCCTCACCAACGACGCTGGTGAGGTCATCGACAGCTCCGCCGGCGGCGCACCGCTGGTCTACCTGCATGGCGCAGGGAACATTATTCCAGGCCTGGAAAAGGCCCTGGAAGGCAAGAACGTCGGCGACGAGCTGAGCGTTGCCGTTGAGCCGGAAGATGCCTATGGCGAATACGCCGCCGAACTGGTCAGCACCCTGAGCCGCAGCATGTTCGAAGGCGTCGACGAACTGGAAGTGGGCATGCAGTTCCACGCTTCCGCTCCGGACGGCCAGATGCAGATCGTCACCATCCGCGACCTGGACGGCGACGACGTGACTGTCGACGGCAACCACCCGCTGGCCGGCCAGCGCCTGAACTTCAAGGTCAAGGTTGTCGACATCCGTGATGCCAGCCAGGAAGAAATCGCCCATGGTCACGTCCATGGCGAAGGTGGCCATCACCACTGATTTCTGCGCTAAGCTCAAATCTGACTGGAGAGGCGCCCGAGGGCGCCTTTTTAGTCGGCGGCTTTTATCGCCGGACAACAGGCGGTACTGTCGAGTGGCTGTTTTCTGCAAGAACACGGGAATTTGGAGTTCGTCATGAGTGCTTTTCACGACCTTAAATTGAAAGCCCTGGATGGTCAGGAGCTACCGCTCGCGCCTTTCAAGGGGCACGTCGTGCTGGTGGTCAACGTCGCCTCCAAGTGTGGTCTGACACCACAATACGCGGCGCTGGAGAACCTCTACCAGCAATACAAAGGCCAGGGGTTCAGCGTGCTGGGCCTGCCGTGTAATCAGTTTGCCGGGCAGGAGCCGGGCTCCGAGCAGGAGATCCAGGAATTCTGCAGTCTCAACTACGGGGTGACCTTTCCGTTGAGCAGCAAGCTGGACGTCAACGGTCCGGAGCGCCATCAGTTGTACCGTCTGCTGGCGGGCGAAGGAGCGGAATTTCCGGGCGACATCACCTGGAATTTCGAGAAATTCCTGCTGGGCAAGGACGGCCGCGTCCTGGCGCGTTTCTCGCCACGCACCGCGCCCGATGATTCGACGGTCATCCAGGCCATCGAAAAAGCCTTGAGCTGAATCTGCACGCCGGGCCCTGCTGCCCGGCCGGTTTTACCGCGCATTCGCGCACCTTCGCTTTCCTCCGCTTTGGCACCTTAATCACCCCGATCAATAGTGCTGGGCGTTGCCGGGAGCACGGAATATTATCGCCATCATAAGGCCGTCGGTGTACCCGCCCGACTTGCCATTTTCCGCGATTAAGACCGTCAGCCCTGGAGTACCGCATGCCCGTTCAAGCCTTGTTCAAACCCTTTCAGCTGGGTGCCCTGGAGCTGTCGACCCGGGTGGTGATGGCGCCGATGACCCGTTCGTTTTCCCCAGGTGGCGTGCCGAACTCGAAAGTCATCGAGTACTACCGTCGTCGCGCCGCGGCCGGGGTCGGCCTGATCATCACCGAAGGCACCACGGTCGGGCACAAGGCCTCCAACGGCTATCCGAACGTTCCGTGCTTTTATGGCGAAGCGGCCCTGGCCGGCTGGAAGAAGGTGGTGGACGCGGTGCACGCCGAAGGCGGAAAGATCGTTCCGCAGCTGTGGCATGTGGGCAATGTGCGCCGCCTGGGCACCGAGCCGGACGCCAGCGTGCCGGGTTACGGCCCGTCGGAAAAGCTCAAGGATGGCCAGGTGGTGGTCCACGGCATGACCCAGCACGACATCGACGAAGTGATCGCCGCCTTCGCCCAGGCCGCCAAGGATGCCCAGGACATCGGCATGGACGGCGTGGAGATCCACGGTGCCCACGGCTATCTGGTCGACCAGTTCTTCTGGGAGGGCAGCAACCAGCGTACCGACGAGTACGGTGGCGACCTGGCCCAGCGTTCGCGGTTTGCCATCGAGCTGATCCAGGCTGTGCGCGCCGCGGTGGGCCCTGGCTTCCCGATCATCTTCCGCTTTTCGCAGTGGAAGCAGCAGGACTACAGCGCCCGCCTGGTTCAAACCCCCGAGGCCCTGGGCGAGTTCCTCAAGCCGCTGGCGGACGCTGGCGTGGACATTTTCCACTGCTCCACCCGGCGTTTCTGGGAGCCGGAGTTCGAGGGTTCCGAGCTGAACCTGGCCGGCTGGACCCGTCAGCTCACCGGCAAGCCGACCATCACCGTGGGCAGCGTCGGCCTCGACGGCGAGTTCCTGCAGTTCATGGTCAACACCGACAAGGTGGCGCAGCCGGCGAGCCTGGAAAAGCTCCTGGAGCGCTTGAACAACGATGAGTTCGACCTGGTAGCGGTAGGGCGCGCGTTGCTGGTTGACCCGGACTGGGCGCAGAAGGTGCGGGACGGTCGCGAGCAGGACATCCTGCCGTTCAGCCGTGAGGCGTTGATGACGCTGGTCTGAGCGCGGCCCCGGAAACACCGTCGCGGGCAAGCCTCCTACAGGATCACGAGGCTTGCCCGCGATGCTTTTGGCCCTGATGTTTTCAACGCTAGGGCAACAACCGCCCCTCAGGCATCACCACTTCTTCCGTGCAAGCGCCGCGCAGCTGGCTTTCAAACTGCTCGATGATTGCCGCCCAGCCCTGGCGGCTGGCGTGCTGGCGGGCATTGAGGCGCACCCGGCGCAAGGTCTCGGGATCTTCCAGCAGCCAGCTGGCGGCATCGCAGAACGCACATTCGTCCCCGGGCATCGCCAGCACACCGTTGTAGCCATGGCGAATATGCTGGGCCGCCGCGGCCTGGTCGTAAGCCACCACGGCCAGCCCCGAGGCCAGGGCCTCGAGCACCACATTGCCGAAGGTTTCGGTCAGGCTCGGGAACAGGAACAGATCCCCCGACGCGTAGTGACTGGCCAGCGCTTCGCCGCGTTGCGAGCCGCAGAACACGGCGTCCGGCAACTCCTTCTGCAGGACCGCGCGTTGCGGGCCATCGCCCACCACGATCAATTTCATGGACTGCTGTGGATAAGTGCTCTGTAGCTGGGCGAAGCAGCGTTTGAGCAGGCCCAGGTTTTTCTCCGGCGCCAGGCGGCCAACGTGAATCACCGCGATATCGTCGTTACCCAGGCCCCAGCCTTGGCGCAGTTCGTTGAGGCGCTTGGCCGGGTGGAACAGCTGACTGTCGACCCCGCGCGACAGCAGCGCCAGGCGTTCGAAGTTGCGCCGCTCCAGCTCCAGGCGCTGGCTGGCGCTGGGTACCAGGGTCAGCTTGGAGCGGTTGTGGAACCAGCGCAGGTAGTGGGTCAGCAGGCGCGTCAGCAAACCCAGGCCGTACTGGCTGGAGTACTGCTGGAAGTTAGTGTGGAAACCGCTGACCACGGAGATCCCCAGGCGCCGCGCCGCCCGCAGCGCGGACAGGCCCAGCGGGCCCTCGGTGGCGATGTACAGCACATCCGGGCGATGACGTTTCCAGCGCCGCAGCAGCTTGTGCATCGACGACTGGCCCCACTGCAGCCCCGGATAACCCGGCAGTGGCCAGCCGCGGCACAGCAGCAGGCCGTCGTCGCTGATCCGGCTCTGATCGCTGCCCTGGCGCGGGCGGATCAGTTCCACCTGGTGTCCACGGGCGCGCAATCCATCGCACAGGCGGCCAAGGGTATTGGCCACGCCATTGATTTCCGGTGGGAAGGTTTCGGTGATCAGAGTGATATGCAGAGCTGTCGTCATGGCCTCAGTGTCAGCCGAGGCCATGTCGTCATTGTGACGTTGCGATGATGGATTTGTGACCCGCTCAGCGTTGCTGGGTCACCAGGCTTTCCGCGCCGCGCTCACGCACCCAGAACAGCGTCGCCCCGGCCACCGCCGCCGGCATCATCAGGATGTTGACCACCGGGATCAGTAGCACCAGATAGACGATCCCGCCAAAGCTCATGCTCTGCCAGCGCTTTTCCCGCAGCCAGGCGAGCATCTCGTTCCAGCCCAGCTTGTGGTTGTCCGCCGGGTAGTCGATGTACTGGATCGCCATCATCCACACGCCGAACAGCAGCCACAGCGGCGCGGCCACCAGATTCACCACCGGAATGAAGGACAGGATGAACAGGCCGATGGCCCGCGGCAGGAAGTAACCCAGCTTGCGCATTTCCCGGGCCAGGGTGCGCGGGATCATGGCCAGCAGTTCGGCCCAGCTGAAGGGCGGGAAATCGTCGGTGCCGCGGACCACCACTTCGACTTTTTCCGCGAGGAACCCGTTGAAGGGCGCGGCAATCACGTTGGCCAGCATGGTGAAGGTGAAAAACACCATCAGCAGCACCAGCACCACGAACAGCGGCCAGAGGATGTAGCTGAGAAAGCTCAGCCAGTCCGGCAGGGAAGGCATCAGGGTGTCGACCCACAGGCTGAACTGGTGGCCGGCGAAATAGATCAATCCGACGAACAGCACCAGGTTGATGGCCAGGGGCAAAAGGACGAACAGACGCAAGCCGGGGCTGAGCACCAGCTTGAGGCCTTCGCGCAGGTATTGCGGGCCGGACAGAACAGGGGCGGGCATAGGGAGCTCCTAGGGGGAAAACGCGCCGACCTTACCGGCTTTGCCCCACCGGCGAAAGCGCGGTCGTTAGGTCGACATCAACTGTAACAAAGGCGCCGGTAAATACGCCGATACCGGATAGAGACCTCCTATGAGCTGGATTGTTAAACCGTATTTCCTTAATCTTCGCCCCCTCTATACGCTGCACCCATTATTTTTCGGACGGGCGAACCTGAAGCCTTCCCCAAGTGCTTTCGCCGTCCTTTTTTATTCCAGCCGGCAATCCGGCGTTCCGCGCCAGTGATCCGGGCCGGTCGATAGGAGTGAGTCATGTCTGATGTACGTCATTCGCGTGTGATTATTCTCGGTTCCGGCCCTGCCGGTTACAGCGCCGCGGTCTATGCTGCACGCGCCAACCTGAAGCCGCTGCTGATTACCGGCATGCAGGCCGGCGGTCAGCTGACCACCACCACCGAAGTCGACAACTGGCCGGGCGACGTCCACGGCCTGACCGGCCCGGCGCTGATGGAGCGCATGCGTGAACACGCCGAGCGTTTCGAGACCGAAATCGTCTTCGATCACATCAATGCCGTGGACTTCGCCGCCAAGCCATACACCCTGACCGGCGACAGCGCGACCTACACCTGCGACGCCCTGATCATCGCCACTGGCGCCAGCGCCCGTTACCTGGGCCTGCCTTCGGAAGAAGCGTTCATGGGCAAGGGCGTGTCGGCCTGCGCGACCTGCGACGGTTTCTTCTATCGCAACAAGCCAGTGGCCGTGGTCGGTGGCGGCAACACCGCTGTCGAAGAAGCCCTGTACCTGGCCAACATCGCCAGCAAGGTCACCCTGATCCACCGTCGCGATACCTTCCGCGCCGAGAAGATCCTGATCGACAAGCTCAATGCCCGGGTTGCCGAAGGCAAGATCGAGCTCAAGCTGAACGCCAACCTGGACGAAGTGCTGGGCGACAACATGGGTGTCACTGGCGCGCGCCTGAAGAACAACGACGGCAGCTTCGACGAAATCAAGGTCGACGGCGTGTTCATCGCCATCGGCCACACCCCGAACACTTCGCTGTTCGAAGGCCAGCTGGAGCTCAAGGACGGCTACCTGGTCGTGCAGGGCGGCCGTGAAGGCAACGCCACCGCCACCAGCATCGCGGGCATCTTCGCCGCCGGTGACGTGGCCGACCACGTGTACCGCCAGGCCATCACCTCGGCCGGCGCCGGCTGCATGGCTGCGCTGGACACCGAGCGCTACCTGGACGGCCTGCAGAACGCTTGATTCTCAGACTGTTGCAATGAAAAAACCGGCCCAGGCCGGTTTTTTTATGGATCATTGAAACTTGTAGCCGCTGCCGAGCAGCGCGAGGCTGCGAGCGATTTGGGCAGTATTCCGACGAAGCGGGCGCCACTTTTGAGGGCGCAGGAGGTCCTGCGACCATCGCAGCCTGCGGCAGCGGCTACAGGGTTTAGACTCAGGCCTTGCGGGTCAGTGGCTGCTGGGCAAACTTCACACCCGCCAGGCCATGGGCGATCAGCGCACGGATATTGCCGTGGTCGCTGCCTTCAGGGGTGGCCAGTACCGAGCGGTAATGTTCGCCGAACGCCAGCAGCGCTTCTTCGTCGCTCAAGCCTTCCAGCAGGGCCAGGCCCAGGGTCTTGCACGAACCTTCGTTCTGCCCGGCGGCGTTTTCCACGCCACCGTTGTTGAAGGCCTGCGGCTGGTAGTCGTAGCCCGCGGCGATAAAGGCCAGGGTGTCGGCGAAGACATGCTCGCCGCTCTTGAGGCTGGCGCGCAGGGTGTTCAGGTCAGTCATGGGGTTTTCCTTTGGCGAACGCCGCTTGCTGCTCGGCGCTGGCTTCTTTCTGGTAGAGGTTCTTCCACTCGGCGTAGGGCATGCCGTACACCACTTCACGGGCGTCATCGAGGCTGACCTCGATCTGGCGCTCGTCGGCCTCGGCCTTGTACCACTTGGACAGGCAGTTGCGGCAGAAGCCAGCGAGGTTCATCAGGTCGATGTTCTGCACGTCCTTGCGGCTGTCCAGGTGCGCGACCAGGCGGCGGAAGGCGGCGGCTTCGAGTTCCAGGCGTTGTTGCTCGGTCATGTTCGGCTCTGTGCGATCAAATGTGGCGCGGATGATATCAGCGGCTGGCCGCGAGGGTGATCGACACCGACTCGGCAAAACGCAGGGCGTGGGGTTTGTCGACTTCGACCTCGGCGTACAGCACCGATTCGTTGGCCATGATCAGATCGAGGATTTCCTGGGTCAGGCGCTCGAGCAGGGCAAAGCGGTTGCCCTCCACGTGGGCGATGATCGCCTTGGTGATGGTGCGGTAGTTCAGCGCATGGTCGATGTCGTTGTCGCGCACGGCTTCTTGCGCGGCATACAGGATGGTCAGGTTGATCAGCACATCCTGCTTGTTGAGGATCTCGTCCTCGTTGATTCCGATGAAGGTCCGCAGGCACAGGTCCTTGACCCGGATGCGAGCCATTCCTGGCTGAAGTTGTGGCATTGCTACTTGCTCCGTCCGATCAATTGCAGGAATTCCTGGCGCGTGGTGCTCGAATCGCGAAAGGCGCCGAGCATCACCGAAGTGTGCATGGTCGAGTTCTGCTTCTCGACACCGCGCATCATCATGCACATGTGCTGCGCTTCGACGACCACCGCGACGCCGGCGGCCTGGGTTACCCGCTGCACCGCGTCGGCGATTTCCCGCGTGAGGTTTTCCTGGATCTGCAGGCGGCGGGCGAACATGTCGACGATCCGGGCGATCTTCGACAGGCCCAGCACCTTGCCGGTGGGAATATAAGCCACATGGGCCTTGCCGATGAAGGGCAGCAGGTGATGTTCGCACAGGGAATAGAGTTCGATGTCGGCGACTATGACCATTTCATCGTTGTCGGAGGCGAACAGCGCGCCATTGACCACCTCGTCCACCGACTGGCTGTAGCCATGACACAGGTACTGCATGGCCTTGGCCGCGCGTTGCGGGGTGTCGAGCAGGCCTTCGCGCTCGGGGTCTTCGCCGAGACCCTTGAGGATCTCGCGGTAGTGCTGGGGCAGGGAAAGCGTCATGCAACGTCCTCGCGGGAAGCCTTACTTGAGGTGCCGCCCGCCGTTGACGGTCAGGGTCGTGCCGGTGACATAAGGGTTGTCGAGCAGATAACGCAGGCTCTGGTAGACCACCTCGCAACCGGGTTCGATGCCCAGGGCGGACTTGGCCAGGGCCTTGGCGCGGTATGCCGCGTCGTCGTCGGGATTGAACATTAACAGAGCCGGGGCGATGCCGTTGACCTTGATCGTCGGGGCATATTTCGCCGCGAAGGACAGGGTCAGGCTGTCGAGGCCGGCCTTGGTGGCGCAATAGGCGATGTGCTTGCTGCTGCCGCGGCGCGTGACGTCGTCGCCGATGTGCACGATGTCGGCGGGGCTGGAGCGCCGCAGCAGGTCGGCGCAATGCAGGTTGATCAGGTAGGGCGCGAGCATGTGCACGCTGAACATGTCGGCGAAGGCCGCGCTTTCCTGGCCGGGCGTTTCCTCCAGCCATTGCGAGGCGTTGTGCACGATCGCCCGCAGGCTGTCGGTGTGCTCGTGCAATTGGCTGATGAAGGCCTGGATCCCGGCTTCGCTGGAGAAGTCAGCGAACAGGGCAATCGCGCCACGCTCGCGCAAGGCCTGCACGCCCGGGCGCTCGGTGCGATAGCTGATGATCACCCGGTGACCGTCTTCCAGCAGGCGCAATGCGCAATGCAGGCCGACACGCTGGCCGGCGCCGGTGATCAGGATCGGGGCAGGGGAAGTAGTCATGAACGGCTCGCGTCGCAGGTAGAGCAAAACTATACCAGCGCGGGGCGGGGTTCGCCCAAGCCGCTGCAGGAGCGTGCGGGCGGCAATCCGACTTGCCCGCGACGATGGCGCCGCGGTCTGTCTGGCAGACCGCGTTATCGTTCATCGCCGGCGAGCCGGTTCCTACCGGTGGCTCTGCGGGGAGGGTGCTGTCGGCAGCGGACGGGCTGGCGTGCTGTTCAGCCACCCGGACAGCAGGCGGGTGGACAGCGGAATGAACCAGTAGACCATCAGCGGCGTCAGGGCCAGGGTGCTGACGAGCACCCGCGGCGCCAGGCTGAGTTCGCCCAGCAACGGGCTGAGGATGAAGTTGAAGATCAGCGACACCGGGAAGAACGCCAGCCAGATGGCCACCGCCTGCTTCCAGCGCGGAGGGCGCTGGCCGGCCGCGCCGAACCAGCCGTCGATGCCGCTGACCCGGTGTTCATGGGGATGGGCGAACAGGTCGCTGCCACGGGCCAGCCAGGCAGTGCGCGAGGCGGAGTGCTCCCAGACGTGCAGGGTCTGCTCGTCGGCGAAGCGGAAGATGATCTGGAATTCGTCATCGTCGGGCGGCGGAGCGAGCACGCCGGAGCCGAGATAACCGGGGAAGTCGGTGGCCAATTGTTCGCCTTCGCGCAGCCAGGCGATCAGGTCCTGGTAACGGCCATCGGCGACACGCCGGGCGACCATCAGGGTGACGGGTGAGGTAGACATTATGTATCTCCGTAAAACCAATGCGCTGCCTGGGTAAGGCCGTACGCCGGACGCAGCACCGGGGTGTTGGGCTGCGTCTTGAAAGCAAGCAAGGATTATTCCTGATTGTGACAAATACACCAGAGGCAGCGGTCGCTTTGCCCTGTGTTGAAGAACTGTCACCGATGGGGAGTAGAATGGCCGTCACTTTATCCATCGGTGTTTTCTGCCCAGATGCCCGTTATTACTGAACTTTCCCGCCCGACACAGCCCCTCGACCAACCCTCGCAGGACGATCTGTTTCCAATCCGGGAAGTTTCACGGCTCACGGGGATCAACCCGGTGACCCTGCGGGCCTGGGAGCGTCGTTATGGATTGATCCAGCCGACGCGCACCGAGAGTGGGCACCGTTTGTATTCGATGCACGATGTCGAGACGGTCCGCGAGATCCTCGGCTGGATCGATCGAGGTGTCGCGGTCGGCAAGGTCGGCAAGATCCTCGCCAAGACCCGGGCCGCCCGCGAGGCGCCGCAAGCCATGCCGGGCGATAGCGCATCGGGCGATTACCGGCAGTGGCAGGGGCAACTCAAGCGGGCGGTCGGCGGCTTCGACGAGCCGCACCTGGAGCGGCTGTACGGCCAGATCTTCGCCAGCTATTCATTGTCGGTGGTGTTCCAGGACATCCTCATGCCGTTCTGGCGGCAGCTGGCGCAGCACCAGGAACCTTACGGCCACACCAGCGAATGGCTGTTCTTCGATCACTTCCTGCGTTCGCGGGTCTCCCAGCGCCTGTTGTTACAGCGCGGCCAACCGCTGCGCCCGGTGCTGCTGGCGGCGCTTGCCGGGCAATGCCGGGAACTGGAATTGCTGGTGGCGGCGCTGATGCTGGGCAGTGCCGAGTTGGAAGTCCGGGTGCTGGCGCTGGGGCAGCCGTTCGACGAGCTGACCCTGGTCTGCGAGAAGATCAAACCCCAGGCGCTGGTGCTGTTTTCCAATCACGCGCCGGCGTCGGAGCTGCCTCGACGCTTGAACCGCCTGGCGCTGACCCTGGAGTGTCCGCTGATGCTGGCGGGAGATGTCGCCGAGCTGGCCCAGGACAGCCTGAGCGCTTCGCCGGTGGGCTGCCTGGGGAGTGACGGGCGTTTGATGATGCAGCGCCTGCGGCAGTTTCTCAGCGGTACGCTCGATACCTGAGCTGATACCCAGGCAGCCAAAAGCTGCGATTTCAGATGTGCAGATTGGGGTGTGCCAGGCGGTGCTGTTGCAGGATGAACTGGCGCAGGCGCTCGGTTTCATCCGTGTCGCTCTGATTCAACCGATAGGCATAGAAGCCGGCGTCGGTCTGGCGTTCGAGGCGGCCGCGCAGGGCGATGCGCTCGTAACCCGACGGGCTGAACCACTGGGCGAACTGCTTTGGCGCTTTGGCCCGGTTGCGGATTTCCAGCAACACGCTGTTGAACGACACCTCATGCACCCACAGCGCAATGGGCTGCCCCTTGGCGTTTTCCAAGGCCACCGGCTCCGCCAGCGTCAGGCGCCAGGGGCGGACCCTCGGCCCGTCCTCGAAGATGCTTGGCACGCCCAGGCGCAGATGCAGCGCGTGGAACTCGTCTTCCACCAGGTGCAGGGGAAAGGTCATCTGCTGGTTTTCAAAGTGCGCCTGGATAGTCACTTGCTCATTGGCCGCCAGGCGGGTGAGCAGGTCGCGGATCTGTGAGCCTCCATTCACCAGCAGGCTCGAGTTCGCATCCCGCACGTTGAGTTGCGGGTTGTGCTGCATGGTCTGAATGAAGTCCAGTTCATCCTGGGTGAGGAGAGCGTCACGGCGCATGATGTTGCTCGAAGGAGAAGGTGACAAAATCATTGGTGATTAAGCGTACTGACAACTAATTCGACATCTTGTTAGCGCCATTCGTCGCCTGGAAAGCGGCGAGTTCCGCGCGGGTTTCGGCGAGCTCCTTTTCCACCTGCGCCAGCCGTTGCTGGGCCTTGACCTGGACCGTCACATCTTTCTGCACCCCGACGAAATAGGTCAACTGGTCGCTTTCGTTGAACACCGGGGTGATCGACAGTTCGTTCCAGAAGTGGCTGCCGTCCTTGCGGTAGTTGCGCAGCACCTGGCGGCAGGGCTGGCCGCTATCCAAGGCCTGGCGAATCAGCGGGATTCCCGGTTGGTCACGGTCGCCCGACTGGAGAAAGCGGCAATCCTGATACAGCACCTCGTCGGCGCTGTAGCCGGTGAGCCGTTCGAACGCTGGGTTGACGTAGATGATGATGTTGTCTTCGCCTTCCTGTTCGGCCACGACAATCCCGTCGTTGGAGGCGTTGATCACCAATTGCAGCAGATGGGCGTTGATCATCGGAGGCTTTCCGCAGTCGATCGGCAGGTGGCGGCAATTCTAAGACATGGCGCGAAGCTGTCCACTGGCCATGATGGGTAAATCGCGCTACAAGGCTGGATTTTTTCGCGCAACTGTTAATATCCCAGTCTTTTACTCAGCTTCAGGATCAGATTGATGAAAGTCGCCATCCTTTCCGGCTCGGTGTACGGCACGGCTGAAGAAGTCGCCCGGCACGCCGCCAAGCTCCTCAATGCCGCAGGTTTCGAGGCCTGGCACAACCCGCGCGCGACCCTGGCGGATGTCCAGGCGTTCGGCCCCGAGGCGTTCCTGGCCGTGACCTCGACCACCGGCATGGGCGAGTTGCCGGACAACCTGCTGCCGCTGTATTCGGCCATTCGCGACCAACTGCCGGCGGCCTGGCGCGGTTTGCCCGGCGCGGTGATCGGCCTGGGCGATTCGAGCTATGGCGACACCTTCTGTGGCGGTGGCGAGCAGATGCGCGAGCTGTTCGCCGAGCTGGGCGTGCGTGAAGTGCTGGCAATGCTGCGCCTGGACGCCAGTGAAAGTGTGACTCCGGAAACCGACGCCGAGCCTTGGCTGGCCGAGTTGATCAGCGCTCTGCGCGGCTGACCGGACGCTCGCGCAAAAGCGCCAGCCAGGCTTGCGCGGCCTTGGACAGATAGGCGCCCTGGCGCCAGATGAAGGCGATGTCCCAACGCAGGTAGTCGGGCGCTTGCAGCGTCAGGCGTACCACGCCGGGCCGCACCAGGCCGCGCGCCACCACGCTGGGCAACAGCACCACGCCTTGCCCGGCGGCCACCAGGGCGGCGAGAAAGTCCGCCTGGCCGCTGCGCCCACCTTCCTTCGGGGTGAACCCCACCTGCTGACAGGCCTGCAGCAGCCGGTCGTTGAGCACGAAACTGCGCTGATAAAGCAGGAACGGCGTGTCCGCCAGTTCCTCCAGGCGCACCTGGGCCTTGATCGCCAGTGGGTGATCGGCCGGTAGCAAGGCATCCAGCGGTTCGTCGCAGAAAGGCTGGTAGGCGAAGGTCGGATCCTTGGGCGTCAGGCTGCCGCCGATCTCCAGTTCGCCGTTGAGCACCGCCTGCTCGATATTCAGGCTGCCGCCTTCAAGCAGCTGCACGCTGATGTTCGGGTAGCGCCGGCGGTACTCGGCGAACAGGCCGGCGAACAGTGCGTCGCTGCCCAGCAGGGGCAGGCCCAGGCGCAATTCCCCGCGGGCCAACAGGCTCAGGTCGTCCAGCTCGCTGAGCAACTCATTGCGCAGGCGCAGCATGCCTTCGGCGCGTTGCAGCACCACAGTGCCGGCGGCGGTGAGATGAATGTGCGAGCCCTGGCGATCCAGCAATGGCGTACCCAGGCTCTGTTCCAACTGGGCGATCTGCTTGCTCACCGCCGACTGGCTGATGTGCAGGGTCTTGGCGGCCTGGGTGAAGCCGCCCTGGTGAATCACTTCGACAAAGCTGCGCAGCTGTTTGAAGTCCATGTTTGGGTCCGTGTTCTTAATTCCATTCTGGAATGGCTTCCAGTCTAACAATTCGCTTCGGTGATGGCAGGCGCTTGCCTAAAATGCAGGCCTGCGAGGACCGAATTCCATGAACGCTTCCACCTTGAAACACCTGGGTCGCCTGTTATCCGAACTGGCGGTGTTGCTGGCTATTTATCTGTTCGGCTGCCAGTTGGCCGGGTGGCTGGCGTGGCCGATTCCTGGCGGGGTGATCGGCCTGGCCCTGCTATTGCTGGCGTTCGCCCTGGGCTGGGTCAAGCCGGCGGCATTGCAAATGGGCGCGGGCCTGCTGATGGCCGAGATGCTGCTGTTCTTCATTCCGGCCCTGATGAGCCTGCTGGACTACGGCGGTCTGCTGCGCCAGGACGGCTGGCGGATCCTGTTGGTGATTGGCGTCAGTACGCTGATGGTGATGCTGGTCACCGCGTTCACGGTGGAATGGGTGTGCCGCTGGAGAATGCGCCATGACGCTTGAGCCCATGCCGGTGTTCTGGCTGTTGCTGACGCTCGCGGCCTATCTGTTCAGCCGCTGGATCTACCGGCGCACCGGGCGCTACCTGCTGTCGCCGCTGATCCTGGTGCCGGCCCTGTTGCTGGCGATCGCCGTGCCGCTGCACACCGCCTATGCCGAATACGCCGCCAATACCCATTGGCTGATGCTGGTGCTGGGGCCGGTCACCGTGGCTTTCGCAGTGCCGATCTGGCAGCAGCGGCAGCTGTTGGTGCGGCATTGGTCGGCGTTGCTCCTGGGCATGCTGGCGGGCAGCGCGGCGTCCATCGCCAGCTCCTTCGGACTGGCGCGGGTGCTGGCCCTGGACAGCTCGGTGACTATGTCGCTGGTGCCGCGTTCGATCACCACGCCCTTCGCCATGCCGCTGGCCCATGACCTGGGCGGCGTGCCCGAACTGACGGCGGTGTTCGTGATGTTCACCGGGGTGTTCGGCGCCATGCTCGGCGGTGTCCTGCTCAAGTGGCTGCCGCTGCGCAGTGCCCTGGCTCGCGGTGCTTTGTTCGGGGTCGGCGCCCACGGCGCCGGGGTCAGCCGCGCTCATGAAGTCGGTGGCGAAGAGGGCTCGGTGGCTGGGTTGGTGATGGTTCTCACGGGCCTGCTGAACCTGTTCGCCGCCCCTTTATTGGCGTCGTTGCTTTGACGTTTGACCTGTGCCGATTGCAACTAAAATGACCACTGACCCGCTCGGTCAGTAAGCTGGCTGCCAAGGCAACTACCTGAACCCGAGGGGCTGACTAGACTGATCCCCACGTCCAAAAAATAATAAAAAACTGCCGTCACTGAGGTCCTTGCCGTGAGCCTATCCTCCGTTCAATCGACATCGAGTGTGAAAGACCAGGTCAGCGCCGCCGAATGGCAGACCCGCGTCGACCTGGCCGCCTGCTACCGCCTGGTGGCGATGCATGGCTGGGACGATCTGATCTTCACCCACATCTCCGCCAAGGTCCCTGGCACCGAAGATTTCCTGATCAACCCGTTCGGCCTGATGTTCCATGAGATCACCGCCTCCAGCCTGGTGAAGGTCGACCAGGCCGGCAACAAGCTGATGGACAGCCCCTACGAGATCAACCCCGCCGGCTACACCATCCACAGCGCCGTGCACGAAGTGCGGCACGATGTGGCCTGCGTGCTGCACACCCACACCGCGGCCGGGGTCGCGGTGTCCGCGCAGCAGCAGGGAGTGTTGCCCATCAGCCAGCAGTCGCTGTTCGTGCTGTCGAGCCTGGCCTATCACGCCTATGAGGGCGTGGCCCTGAACCACGAGGAAAAGGCCCGGCTGCAGGCCGACCTGGGCGACAGCAATTTCCTGATGCTGCACAACCACGGTCTGCTGACCTGTGGCGGCACCATCGCCGACACCTTCCTGATGATGTTCACCTTCCAGCGCGCCTGCGAGATCCAGGTGCTGGCGCAGAACGGGGCGGCGCAACTGATCGCCATCGAGCCGCAGATTCTGGCCGGGGCCAAGGCGATGATCGCCGGGGTCACCAAAAGCGCTCAAGGCATGGGCGGCGCGCTGGCATGGCCGGCACTGCTGCGCAAACTCGATAAACAAGACGCGGGTTATAAACTCTGATGCCTATGGCCGAGATTCCTCTGTGCGTGTGGCGCAAGCGCGGACATAGCTTCGCGTTTCGCGGCCATGCCATTCGCTACTGGACCGCGGGGCAGGGCGAGCCACTGCTGCTGATCCATGGTTTTCCCACCGCCGCCTGGGACTGGCACTACCTGTGGCAACCCCTGGCGCAGCGCTATCGAGTGATCGCCTGCGACATGCTGGGGTTTGGCGATTCGGCCAAACCGCGGGACCACGAGTACAGCCTGCTGGAACAGGCGGACCTGCAGCAGGCCTTGCTCGAGCACCTGGGGGTCGATGGCCCCGTGCATCTGCTGGCCCACGACTATGGCGACAGCGTCGCCCAGGAAATGCTCGCCCGGCACTACGAAGAGCGTTGCAACATGGCCAGCTGTGTGTTCCTCAACGGCGGCCTGTTCCCGGAAACCCATCGCCCGGTGCTGACGCAGAAGCTGCTGCTCAGCCCGTTGGGCTGGATGCTCGGCCGCGTCTTCAGCCGTGAGGGCCTGGCCAAGAGTTTCAGCCAGATTTTCGGCCCGCAGACCCGGCCCAGCGAAAGCGTGCTGGATGACTTCTGGAGCCTGGTGGAGGCCAATAACGGCCCGCGGATCCTGCACAAGTTGATCGGCTACATTCCCGAGCGCCGGGTACAGCGCGACCGCTGGGTGAGTGCGATGCAGCGCGGCGAGGTGCCGCTACGGGTGATCGACGGCGCGGTGGACCCGATTTCCGGGGCGCACATGGTCGAGCGCTACTGCCAGCTGATCCCTGCACCGGATACCGTGCTGCTGGCCGGGATCGGTCACTACCCGCAGACCGAGGCCCCGGGCCAGGTGCTCAAGCACTATCTGGCCTTTCGCGACAGCCTGGAGTTTCCACCGCGCAAACTGGCCTGCTCCTGAGACACCCGCTGTCCGCAGCTATCACGATGCTGCGACCTTGGCCTGTGCACGCCAGGCGCCGATGTGCCTCGCGCCGTCGTTACCCCTCGATCATCCCCCTGCCTTATTGCGCACCATTCAGCTCCAGCCGTGTTTATTGTGACCGCCAGCCGCGTACCTGACACTCGAAGCCATTGTCCGTCTGTTGTCCATCTGGCCTGTGGGAGTTCGGTATGAGTGAGTCTGTACGCTTCGAGAATAAAGTCGTGATCGTCACCGGTGCCGGCGGCGGTCTGGGGCAGGCTCATGCATTGCTGTTCGCCCGGCACGGGGCGAAGGTCCTGGTCAACGACCTGGGCGGTTCGACCCAGGGCGAGGGCGCCAATGCCTCGGCGGCCGACCGGGTGGTGGCGCAGATTCGCGAAGCCGGCGGCATCGCCGAGGCCAACCACGATTCGGTGACCGACGGCGACAAGATCGTGCAGAACGCCCTGGATGCCTTCGGCCGGGTGGATGTGGTGGTGAACAACGCCGGCATCCTGCGCGACAAGACCTTCCACAAGATGGAAGACGCCGATTGGGACCTGGTGTACCGCGTCCACGTCGAAGGCGCCTACAAGGTGACCCGCGCCGCCTGGCCGCACATGCGCGAGCAGGGTTATGGCCGGGTGATCTTCACCGCGTCCACCTCCGGCATCTACGGCAATTTCGGCCAGTCCAACTACGGCATGGCCAAGCTCGGCCTCTATGGCCTGACCCGCACCCTGGCCATCGAAGGCCGCAAGAACAACATCCTGGTCAACGCCATCGCACCAACCGGCGGCACGCGGATGACCGAAGGGCTGATCCCGCCGCAGGTGTTCGAGCAGCTCAAGCCGGAGCTGGTCAGCCCGCTGGTGGTGTACCTGGGCAGCGAGAACTGCCAAGAGACCTCCGGCCTGTTCGAGGTTGGTGGCGGCTGGATGGGCAAGGTGCGCTGGGAGCGCAGCCTGGGCCTGGGCTTCGATCCGCGCGAAGGCTTCTCCCCGGAAGATGTCGCGGCGCACTGGCAGCAGATCTGCGACTTCGAGGGCGCGGCGCACCCCAAGGACAACATCGAAGCCTTGAAAGAGATGATGCAGAACCTGCAGAAATACACGATCTGAAGCAGCGCCCGCCAACCCGAACAGCCGCGGCCTGCGCGGCTGTTTGCCTTATGCCTTCATCACTGCCTTCGGCCTGATCCTGGCGCCGTTAGCCCATCGCCTGTTGCAGCGTTTCCATTGTCACGGCGAGCAGATACCTTGAGCATCGACCTGGCTTTCTACCGGGCATAAAAAAGGCCGCTGCAAGGCAGCGGCCGAAGGAAGACGTTAGATCAAGGAGCAACAAATCAACGTCAGTGAACACCCGGTGAAGATCTGAATATCGTTGCTTCAAACCTTCTGAATCCTCTTGCCCCCAAGGTGGCGTGATCACACCTCTGGGCGACTCTGCGTGGCTGTTTGCCGTGAGAGCGAGGCCAGAATAAGGGCTGGCTGCTCAATGAAAAATAGCGATTGTGGACAAGGACTGTTACAGCCTGGGCAATAGTAGTGCACGCCGTGGGGATATGCCCTGCAAGGGCGCAATCCATCCACCTGATACCCGTCCATCCAGCCCGTCGATGCATCGCGCAAAGGCCCGGCTGGAGGGGGCATTCATCCTTTCGAGCGACAGCGCGAATACCTCCTTGGTGCGCTTATCGCTCCTGTGCGCCGGCAGTAGGGTGAGGCCTTCTGTCACTCACCGGGGAAGACGCATGACAAAAACAACAATGCGCGCCATCTTCACACCGCGGGCGCTGGCCGTCGCGGTGGCCTTGGGGGGCTGCGCCCAGGCGCAGGCCGTTTCATTCAACATCGGGGAGATCGAGGGGCAGTTCGATTCTTCGCTGTCCATCGGCGCCAGCTGGGGCATGCGCGATGCCGACAAGGACCTGGTGGGTGTGTCCAACGGCGGTCGCGGGCAGTCTTCCACCGGCGACGACGGGCGTCTGAATTTCAAGAAGGGCGAGACCTTTTCGAAGATCTTCAAGGGCATCCACGATCTTGAACTGAAGTACGGCGACACCGGCGTCTTCGTCCGCGGCAAGTACTGGTACGACTTCGAACTCAAGGACGAAGACCGCGAGTTCAAGCCCATCAGCGACCACAACCGCAAGGAGGGCGCCAAGTCGTCCGGCGGGCAGATCCTCGACGCCTTCATCTATCACAACTATTCCATTGCCGACCTGCCGGGCACCGTGCGCGCCGGCAAGCAGGTGGTCAGCTGGGGCGAAAGCACCTTCATCGGCAACTCGATCAACAGCATCAACCCGATCGACGTCTCGGCGTTTCGCCGCCCGGGTGCCGAGATCAAGGAAGGCCTGATCCCGGTGAACATGCTGTTCGCTTCCCAGGGCCTGACCGACCAATTGACTGTGGAAGGTTTCTATCAGCTGGAGTGGGACCAGACCGTGGTCGACAACTGCGGCACCTTCTTCGGCAACGACGTGGTGGCGGACGGTTGCACCACTGGCTACACCGTCGGCAGCCCGGCGATCCGCCCGCTGCAACCGATTGCCGCGGCGTTCGGCCAGGGCTTCACCGTGGCCCCCGAAGGCGTGGTGATCGGCCGCGCCGGCGACCGCGATGCCCGCGACTCCGGGCAGTGGGGCACCGCCTTGCGCTGGCTGGGCGACGACACCGAGTACGGCCTGTACTTCATGAACTACCATGCGCGCACCCCGACGGTTGGCACCATCACCGCCGGGAGCAGCACCCTGGCGAGCATTCCGGGGATCGTCAGCACCGCCAACCGCATCGCCCCGGGCACCGGTTCGGCCCTGGCCCAGAGCGTGATGCTCGGTCGCGGCCAGTACTACCTCGAATATCCGGAAGACATCCGCCTGTACGGCGCCAGCTTCTCCACCACGCTGCCCACCGGCACCGCCTGGACCGGCGAGATCAGCTACCGGCCCAACGCCCCGGTGCAGATCAACACCAACGACCTGACCCTGGCCCTGGTCAACCCCATCGCCGGTGGCCTGGCGTCGCCGGTACGGACCTCGGCGGGGGCCGACAACACCGGTTACCGGCGCAAGGAAATCACCCAGGTCCAGAGCACCCTGACCCAGTTCTTCGATCAGGTGCTGGGCGCCGACCGCCTGACCCTGGTGGGCGAGGCGGCGATCGTGCATGTCGGTGGCCTGGAGTCGAAAAGCCAGCTGCGCTACGGCCGCGATTCGGTCTACGGCCAGTACGGTTTCGGCGGCGATACCGACGGTTTCGTCACGGCCACGTCCTGGGGTTATCGCGCCCGGGCGATCCTCGACTACAACAACCTGATCGCCGGGATCAACCTCAAGCCCAACTTGTCCTGGTCCCACGACGTCAACGGCTACGGGCCCAACGGCCTGTTCAACGAGGGCGCCAAGGCGGTGAGCCTCGGGGTCGATGCCGACTACCGCAACACCTACACCGCCAGCCTCAGTTACACCGACTTTTTCGGCGGTGACTACAACACCCTCAAAGACCGCGACTTCCTCGCGTTGAGCTTTGGCGTGAACTTCTGACCCGGCCTCAAGAAGGACAACTTTATGCGCAAGACGATTTTGCAATGCGGTGCCCTGGCCTTGACCCTGTTGGCGGTCAACGTGATGGCGGCGGTCACCCCGCAGGAAGCGGACAAGCTCGGCACCAGCCTGACCCCGCTCGGCGCGGAAAAGGCCGGCAATGCCGACGGCTCGATCCCGGCCTGGACCGGCGGTATCGGCAAGAACGCCGGGGCGGTGGATGCCAAGGGCTTCCTCGCCGACCCGTTCGCCAGCGAGAAGCCGCTGTTCACCATCACCGCGGCCACGGTCGACAAGTACAAGGACAAGCTGTCCGACGGCCAGGTGGCGATGTTCAAGCGCTATCCGCAAACCTACAAGATCCCAGTCTACCCGACCCACCGCACGGTCGGCCTGCCGGCGGACATCTACGAGTCGGCCAAGCGCAGCGCGCTGACCGTCACCTCGATCAACGAAGGCAACGGCCTGGCCAATTTCACCGGCAACCGCTACTACGCCTTCCCGATTCCGAAGACCGGCGTGGAAGTGCTGTGGAACCACGTCACCCGTTATCACGGCGGCAACCTGCGCCGGATCATCACCCAGGCCACGCCGCAGACCAACGGCAGCTACACGCCGATCCGCTTCGAGGAAGAGGTGGCGGTGCCGCAGCAGATCCCCGACCTGGACCCGGAGAAAGGCGCCAACGTGCTGACCTTCTTCAAGCAGGCGGTGACCGCTCCAGCGCGCTTGGCCGGTAATGTGCTGCTGGTGCACGAAACCCTCGACCAGGTGAAGGAACCGCGCCTGGCGTGGATCTACAACGCCGGCCAGCGCCGTGTGCGTCGCGCCCCGCAAGTGGCCTACGACGGGCCGGGTACCGCCGCCGACGGCCTGCGCACCTCGGACAACTTCGACATGTTCTCCGGCGCGCCGGACCGCTACGACTGGAAGCTGGTGGGCAAGAAGGAGATGTACATCCCCTACAACAGCTACAAGCTGGATTCGCCGAGCCTCAAGTACGACGACATCATCAAGGCCGGGCATATCAACCAGGACCTGACCCGCTACGAGCTGCACCGGGTCTGGGAAGTGGTCGGCACGCTCAAGCCGAGCGAGCGGCATATCTACGCCAAGCGCCACATGTACATCGACGAGGACAGCTGGCAGGTGGCGCTGGTGGACCACTACGACGGGCGCGGCCAGCTGTGGCGGGTGGCCGAAGGGCATGCGCAGTTCTATTACAACGCCCAGGTGCCGGCCTACACCCTCGAAGCGCTGTACGACATCATCGCCGGGCGCTACCTCGCCCTGGGGATGAAGAACGAAGAGAAGCACAGCTTCGAGTTCGGTTTCGCCGCCAAGGCCGCCGACTACACCCCGGCAGCCCTGCGCGCAACCGGCGTCCGGTAAGGCCCGGGATACAAACGATGGCAAAAGGCGACCGATCGGTCGCCTTTTTTATGGGCGCGGATCAGCGCGCTGAATACTTCTCAACAAGCACCGGCGACAAGGCTAGGGTGGGGGCACGCAGGCTAAAACTATAAAAAGGCACGCCGCCATGACCGCCATGACCCCCTGTCCTGGATTCCTGCCCCGTTTGTCGTCCCATCACCTGTCCCGCAGCCGTCTGAGTGCCCCGCTCCTGGCATCGCCCGCCCGGGTGAAACTGCTTTGTGCGCCGGCCGGCAGCGGCAAGACGGCCCTGCTCGCCGAATGCCTGTTGCAGGCGCCGGCCGGGTGCCGGGTGTGCTGGTTGCCCCAGGCCGGGGCGGCGCAGACACCGCTGCAATTGTGCGGCGAGCTGGCGCGGGCGTTGGGCCTGGCCGCATCGGACGAGGCCGCCGTGCTGGACCATCTGGCGCAGGTGCAGACCCCGACCTGGCTGTTCCTCGATGATTACTGCCGGGTCGCCGCGCCGCCGCTGGACCTGCTGCTCGACCGCCTGCTGGCGATCAGCAACCCGGCGCTGACCTGGTGGCTGGGCGGGCGCCGCCGGCCGCAATGCAACTGGCCGCGGCTGCTGCTCGACGACCAGCTCTACGAATGCACGGGGCCCGAGCTGGCGTTCACCCAGGAGGACATCGAGCGACTGCTGCAACAATTGCCGCAGCCTTTGTCGATCCACACCGCCAGCCGGATTTTCCAGTGCAGTGCCGGCTGGTGCGCCGGGGTGCGCATCGCCCTGCTCGAAGGCAGCGAGCTGGTGGCCACGCCGTGCCGGCAAGGGCGGCCCAATACCCTGCTGGAATACCTGGAGCACGAACTGTTCAGCGTGTTGCCGGCGGAGCTGTCCGAGGTCTGGCATGTGCTGGCGCACCTGCCGCGCTTCAATGCCGCGTTGTGCGAGCACCTGTTCGGCGCCGGGGAGGGCGCCCGGTACCTGCGGACATTGCAGGAACTGGGCTGCTTCATCGAACCCTGGGAGGCTGCGCCGGAGTGGCTGCAAGTGTTCGCGCCCCTGGCCCGGCTGATGCGCGACGAGCCCTGGCCGGCGGGACGCTCCTGGCATCGTCGCGCCTGCCAGTGGTTCGCCGCGCAGGAGGACTGGCAGGCGGCGTTCGAGCAGGCGTTGCTGGCGCAGGAATACGAAGTGGCGGTCAGCCTGTTGCAGCACTTCAGTTTCGAGCACCTGTTCGAGCAGCAGAATGTGGTGTTGCTGTTGCGCCTGCATGAGCAGCAGGGCGAGGAACTGCTGCTCGGCAGCCCGCAGTTGGTAGGGCTGTTGACGGCGGCCTTGCTGTTCGCCGGGCGTTTCGACCAGGCGCAACACTGCGTGGCGCAGATGGCGCGTTTTACGCCGCAGCCGACGGCCTCCGGGCAGCGGCAACTGGTGGCGCGCTGGCAGGCGCAGCAGGGCTGGTTGCTGCATCTGCAAGGGTTGATGGAACCGGCGCGAATGCATTTTCTCGAGGCGCTGAGCGAACTGCCGGCCCATGCCTGGCCGACCCGCCTATTGTGCCTTTCGGGCCTGACCCAGCAGGCCTTGCTCCGGGGCGAACTGGACGTGGCGCAGATGTTCAACCGCGAGGCGCTGTGCCTGGCCAGGGCCCAGGATTCATTGCTGTTCGAAGCGCTGCTGGAACTGGACCATGCCCAACTGCTGGAGCAGCGTGGGGCGCCCCACAGGGCGCAGAGCCTGCTGGACGATGTGCAGCAATTGTTGAGTCGCCAGGCTTATCGGGTCGGCCCGCTGCTCGGTCGTATCGCCTTGCGCCAAGGGCGCCTGGCCTTGCGCCAGGGGCAGGCGGAACAGGCCGCCGGGCATTTCCAGATGGGGCTCGAACGCTGTCTGCTCAGTCATGACAAACGCGCGTTGTACGGGTTTCTCGGCCAGGCGTTCCTGGCCGCCAACCAGGGCGATTATGCCCACGCGTTTGTGCGCCTGCGCGATGCCGAGCGGCTGATGCAGCAACGGCAGATCCCGGACACGGTGTACCGCGCCGTGCTGCTGCAGGTCAGCAGCGTGTTCTGGTTGCAGCAGGGGCGGCCGGAACTGGCCCGGGAGGCCTTGAGCCGGGTGCTGCGTCACTACCGCGGGCCCCAGGCGCGCCAGGCGCCACCGGCCAGCCTCGAACTGATTCCGCGTATCGAGTACCTGCTGGTACTGGCGGAGGTGTACCTGCAGCGCGCCGAGGCACCGGTGGCAAGCTTGCAGCGCCTGCTCGAACAGGCCCGGCAACGGGGCATGCTGTGCCTGCAGACCGAGTTGCAGCTGGCCCTGGCCGAGGTCGCTTTTGTGCTGGGGGATCGGGCGTTGTCCGCCCATGCCTTGCAGGAGGGATTGGAGCTTGGGGCGCGGTGCAACCTGCAGCAGGCGCTGCATGAATTGCGTCTGCGTCAGCCGCGGATATTTGACGTCCAGCCGGTGGCCGAACCCGAAGCGCCCATGCCGCTGCCGGCGGCAGGGGAGAGCCCGCTGAGCCAGCGGGAGCTGGAGGTGCTGCAACTGATCGCCCTGGGCAGCTCCAACCAGCAGATCGCTGAGCAATTGTTCATTTCCCTGCACACGGTGAAGACCCATGCGCGGCGCATTCACAGCAAGCTCGGGGTGGAGCGCCGCACCCAGGCCGTGGCCAAGGCCAAGGCGTTGGGATTGATGTAGTGGTCGGACAGAGATCAGGGCCGCCAACCTGACAACGCGGCCTCCCGCCAAACCGCGCAGCCCGCTTTGACGACGGCTACGCCGCCAACCCCTGGCGACGCGGTGTTTCATTAAATGGCGTGGGTCTTTTTACGACGGCTACGCCGCCGATCGCAGCCTTCGGCAGCGGCTACAGGGGTGTGTAGCCGCTGGCGTAGCCTGCGATCGGTCGCGCAGCGGCCGCAACCCCTGGCGACGCGGTGTTTCATTAAATGGCGTGGGTCTTTTTACGACGGCTACGCCGCCGATCGCAGCCTTCGGCAGCGGCTACAGGGTTTTGTAGCCGCTGGCGCAGCCTGCGATCGGTCGCGCAGCGGCCGCCAACCTGACGACTTTGGTGTATTCGCGTCTAGGGCTGGTACCCCATGCGCCAGCTCACCGCCTGGGACGCGGCCAGCAGGCGCTGCGCCGCCGGGCCGTTTTCGTCGGCGTGGAACAGCGAGGTCGGGCCGACCACCGTCAGCACGGCGGCGACCTTGCCGGTGGCGTCGAACACCGGTGCCGACAAGGCATCCACGCCGGGCATCAGCAGGCCGTGCACATGGTGCAGGCCGCGCTGGCGGATCTGCTCGCACAGGGCGGCATAGGCCTGCTCGTCCGCCAGCGCATGGGGCGCGTGGGCCTTGAGTTCCTGCTCGCGCAAATCGACGGTTTCGCGATTCGGCAGGTAGGCGCCGAACACCAGACCGGTGGACGAGCTGAGCAAGGGCAGCACCGAACCCAGTTGGGTCACCACCGTCACCGCGCGCACGGCCGGTTCGATATGCACCACGGTCGCGCCCTGGTTGCCCCATACCGCGAGGAAGCAGGTCTCGTTCAATTCATCGCGTAGCTCGGCCAGGGGCAGGGCGGCGACCTTCAGTACATCCATGCTGCCCAGCGCGGCCATGCCGACCCGCAAGGCCTCGCGGCCCAGGCCATAGTGGTTGGTGGCGGTGTTCTGTTCGGCGAAACCACTGGCGATCAGCGCCTGCAGGTAACGGTGGACCTTGCTCGCCGGCATCTGCACATGTTCGGCCAGGCGCGACAGCGAGGTCGCCGGCGACAGCTCGGCCAGGGCCTTGAGGATGTCGGTGCCGACCTCGGCCGAGCGGACTTTCTGTTTACCGTTGCTGTCGCTGGTGCTGCGCGGCTTTTCCATGGAGGCGGTGTGATCCCGAGACGAATGGGCGTCTTTATAGCTTGACGGTCAATACCAATCAAATTACGTTATCCGTAATTGAATTACGATAAAAATAACGCTGGCGTGCCGAGAGCTCTCCCCATGGAGTCGCAGGCCGCTGCCAACTCCACTTCCAGGAGGCTCCATGAACCTCGATTCCACGGCGTCCGGGCTTGCGTACCAGTCGGGCTTCGGCAACCAGTTTTCCAGCGAGGCCCTGCCAGGCGCCTTGCCCGTCGGTCAGAACTCCCCGCAAAAAGCCCCTTACGGCCTCTACACCGAACTCTTCTCCGGCACGGCCTTCACCATGGCCCGCAGCGAAGCGCGGCGCACCTGGATGTACCGCATCCAGCCATCGGCCAACCACCCGGCCTTCGTCAAGCTGGATCGCCAGCTGGCGGGCGGGCCGCTGGGTGAGATCACCCCCAACCGGCTGCGCTGGAACCCGTTGGAGATCCCCAGCGAGCCCACTGATTTCATCGACGGCCTGGTGAACATGGTCGCCAACTCGGCAGCGCAGAAACCCGCCGGGATCAGCATCTACACCTACCGCGCCAACCGCTCCATGGAGCGGGTGTTCTTCAACGCCGACGGTGAGTTGCTGCTGGTACCCGAACAGGGCCGCCTGCGCATCGCCACCGAGCTTGGGGTGCTGGAGGTCGAGCCGCTGGAGATCGCGGTATTGCCCCGCGGCCTGAAATTCCGCGTCGAACTGCTCGACCCGCAGGCGCGCGGCTATATAGCCGAAAACCACGGCGCGCCCCTGCGCCTGCCCGACCTGGGGCCTATCGGCAGCAACGGCCTGGCCAACCCGCGGGACTTCCTGACCCCGGTCGCCTGTTACGAAGACCTCAAGCAGCCCACTACGTTGATGCAGAAATTCCTCGGCGAGCTGTGGGGCTGCGAGCTGGATCATTCGCCCCTGAACGTGGTGGCCTGGCACGGCAACAACGTGCCGTACAAATATGACCTGCGCCGTTTCAACACCATTGGCACCGTCAGCTTCGACCATCCGGACCCGTCGATTTTTACCGTGCTGACCTCGCCCACCAGCGTGCACGGCCTGGCCAACCTCGACTTCGTGATCTTCCCGCCGCGCTGGATGGTGGCCGAGAACACCTTCCGTCCGCCGTGGTTCCACCGCAACCTGATGAACGAATACATGGGCCTGATCCAGGGCGCCTACGATGCCAAGGCCGAAGGCTTCGTGCCCGGCGGCGCTTCGCTGCACAGCTGCATGAGCGCCCACGGTCCGGATGGCGAAAGCTGCACCAAGGCCATCAACGCCGAGCTGCAACCAGCCAAGATCGACAACACCATGGCCTTCATGTTCGAGACCAGCCAGGTGCTGCGTCCGAGCCAGTTCGCCCTGCAGTGCCCGCAATTGCAGAACGACTACGATGCTTGCTGGGCCTCGTTGCCCGCCACCTTCAACCCGAATCGGAAATAACCCATGAATCAGCCAACCATCACCCGCAGCTGGGTTGCCTCCGCCAACGATCACGCCGACTTCCCGCTGCAGAACCTGCCGCTGGGGGTGTTCAGTCACAAGGGGGCGGCGCCACGTAGCGGCGTGGCCATCGGCGAGCACATCTTCGACCTGGAAGCGGCGCTCGACGCCGGGTTGTTCGAGGGCCCGGCCAAGGCCGCGGCGCAAGCCACCCGTGGCGGCCAGTTGAATGCCTTTTTCGAACTGGGCCGTCCGGCCCGCGTGGCCCTGCGCGAGCGCCTGCTGGAATTGCTCGGCGAAGGCAGCAGCCTGCGTGGCAAGGTCGAGGCCCAGGGCGCAAAGCTGCTGCCCCTGGCCGCCGATTGCCAGATGCACCTGCCGGCAAGGATCAATGACTACACCGACTTCTATGTCGGCATCGAGCACGCGCAGAACGTCGGCAAGCTGTTCCGCCCGGACAACCCGCTGCTGCCGAACTACAAATACGTGCCGATCGGTTACCACGGCCGCGCTTCCACCATCCGTACTTCCGGTGCTGATGTACGCCGGCCCAAGGGCCAGACCCTGCCCGCCGGCCAGAGCGAGCCGACCTTCGGCCCATGCGCCCGGCTGGACTACGAACTGGAGCTGGGCATCTGGATCGGCCAGGGCAATGAGCTGGGCGAGCCGATCGCCATTGGCGACGCCGCCGAGCACATCGCCGGTTTCTGCCTGCTCAACGACTGGTCGGCGCGGGATATCCAGGCCTGGGAATACCAGCCGCTGGGCCCGTTCCTGTCGAAAAGCTTCATCACCAGCATCTCGCCCTGGGTGGTGACGGCCGAGGCCCTGGAGCCGTTCCGCCGCGCCCAGACGCCACGTCCCGAAGGCGACCCGCAGCCGCTGCCGTACCTGCTGGACAAGCGCGACCAGGCCGCCGGTGGTTTCGACATCGAGCTGGAAGTGCTGCTGCTCACCGAAGCGATGCGCGAGCAAGGCCTGCCGGCCCACCGCCTGACCCTGAGCAATACCCAGTACATGTACTGGACCGTGGCGCAGATGGTCGCCCACCACAGCGTCAACGGCTGCCAGTTGCAGGCCGGCGACCTGTTCGGTTCGGGCACCCTGTCGGGCCCGCAAAGCAACCAGTTCGGCAGCCTGCTGGAAATCACCGAAGGCGGTAAGAAACCGATCGAACTGGCGTCCGGCGAAGTGCGTAAATTTCTTGAGGACGGTGATGAAATCATCCTGCGCGGCCGCTGCCGCCGCGAGGGTTTCGCGTCCATCGGTTTCGGCGAATGCCGCGGCAAAATCCTGCCTGCCCGTTAAGAAGAGGTGCGCGTCATGGAGCTCTATACCTACTACCGTTCGACCGCCTCCTACCGGGTGCGCATCGCGCTGGCGCTCAAGGGCCTGGACTACCAGGCGCTGCCGGTCAACCTGCTGGCGGCCGGCGGCGGTGCGAACCGCCAGCCGCAATACCTGCAGATCAACCCGCAAGGCCGCGTGCCGGCCTTGCGCACCGATGACGGCGAGCTGCTGATCCAGTCGCTGGCCATCGTCGAATACCTGGAAGAACGTTATCCACAGGTGCCGCTGCTCTCCCAGGAGCTGGCGGCCCGCGCCCACGAACGGGCGGTGGCGTTGCTGATCGGCTGCGATATCCATCCGCTGCACAACTCCAGCACGCAGAACCTGCTGCGCCAGTGGGGCTACGACGAGGCCCGGGTGCTGGAGTGGATCGGCCACTGGATCAGCAACGGCCTGGCGGCGGTCGAGCAGTTGATCGGCGAGCAGGGGTATTGCTTTGGCGAGCAACCGGGGCTGGCCGACACCTTCCTGATTCCCCAGCTGTACGCGGCCGAGCGCTTCAAGGTGCCATTGGACGCCTACCCGCGGATTCGCCGGGTCGCCGCCCTGGCCGCCGAACATCCGGCGTTCCAGAAGGCCCATCCGGCCAACCAGCCCGATACGCCCGCCTGACCTGTGTAGCCGCTGCCGCAGGCTGCGATAAGGCCGAAAGCCTTCAGCGGTCTGAAGGTCCACGCCTCTTTGAGGCGATCGCAGCCTGCGGCAGCGGCTACATCGATCGCGTTGCGTGGGTTTACTCCTGTAGCCGCTGCCGAGCAACGCGAGGCTGCGCACGACCGCGCAGCGGGCGCCGCTCCTGAGGGCGCTGGCGGTCCCGCGACCAGCGTGGCCCGGACCATCGCAGCCTGCGGCAGCGGCTACAGGGGACAGGTCCGCGGGAGCAGCGTGCTCCCGCGCCTGAAGACGTACACAAGACCGATCCTTGCCGCCCAAGAGCAATGACGGTCTGCCGGCTTCCATAACCATAAAAAACAGCAGGTACCTTGCGATGCACAATCAGATTGCCAGCTTTCGGGCGGCGCTCGACGCCCGTCCGGTGTCGCGTTATCAGTGGTTGCTTCTTCTGCTCCTGGCCCTGTTGCTGGTCACCGACGGCTACGACGCCCAGGTGCTGGGTTATGTGGTGCCGGCCCTGGCCCAGGACTGGGGCCTGGAAAAGGCCGCGTTCGGCCCGGTGTTCAGTGCCAACCTGCTGGGCCTGACCCTGGGCTCGCTGGCGGTGACGCCGCTGGCGGACCGGTTTGGCGTGCGGCGGATCCTGCTGGCCTGCGTGCTGATCTACGCCAGCCTCACGGTGATGATGGTGTTCGCCGATTCGCTGAACAGCCTGATGGTCGCGCGTTTTATCTGCGGCATCGGCATGGGCGGGGCGATGCCCAGTGCCATGGCGCTGATGTCGGAATATTCGCCACCCCGCCTGCGCACCCTGATGGTGACCCTGGCCGCCTGCGGTTTCTCTTTCGGCGGCGCGGCCGGCGGTTTTGTCGCCGCGGGTTTCATCGACCGCTTCGGCTGGCAGGCGGTATTCCTCGCCGGCGGCGTCACGCCGTTGCTGCTGTTTCCCTTCCTGGCCTGGTTCCTCCCCGAATCGCTGCCGCGCCTGCTGCGCGATCAGCCGCCTTATGCGCGCCTGCGCAGGGTCACCGCGCGCATGTTGCCGGACTGGCAACCACCGGCCGCCTCGGCCGCGCAGAACCAAGCCGGGCAGGGCAGCAAGCTCACGGTGATCGAGCTGTTCCGCCACGGTTATGCGCGCCCGACGCTGCTGATCTGGTCGACCTTTTTCGTCAGCCTGATCCTGCTGTATTTCATGATCAGCTGGTTGCCGTCGCTGCTGCTGGAAAGTGGCCTGGGATTGAACGAAGCGAACCTGGTGACCTCGATGTTCCTGTTCGCCGGCACCCTGGGGGCGATCTGCATGGCCTGGTTCGCCGACCGCCTGCAACGCAAGGTACGGCTGCTCTCGGCGGTGCTGGCCGGGGCGGCGCTGTGCACCCTGTTGTTGGGCCTGAACCACGATAATCCGCGTTACCTGGTGGCCTTCGTCTTCGCCGCCGGCTTCTGCATCATCGGCGGCCAGCTGACCCTCAACGCCTTCGCCAGCAACTTCTACCCGGCCCATGTCCGCGCCACCGGCACCGGCTGGGCCCTGGGCGTCGGCCGCTTCGGCTCGATCCTCGGCCCGCTGTTGGGCAGCCTGCTGCTGGCGATGCACATCCCGGTGCAGCAGATCTTTTTCTTCTGCGCGATTCCGGCGGTGATTGCGGCGCTGCTGATCATCCAGGTGCGCTCGCCGTCCGAGGCGTCTTCGGCAGGCGCGGGGCCTGCCCCAGAACTGCAGGCGCCGCTCAAACCCTGAACGAGCGCGGGCTCAGCGTGCCAGATGCTTAATCATCGGCACGCAGGCCAGGGTCAGGCCCCGGGGCGAATGGTACTGGGCAACCTGCTCGCCGACGAAGCCACAGTGGCGATAGAAGTCTGCGGCGTTCAGGGTCGAGTCCAGGATCAGGTGCGGCAGGCCGGCCTGCAGTGCCAGCTGTTCGAGGTAGTCCATCATCTGCCGGCCGATCCCGCGGCCCATGTACGCCGGATCGACAAACACCGCATCGACCTGCCCCGACTCCGGATCGAGCATGCCGCTGGCGGCGATCTGGTCGTCGATGACGGCTACGTGCCCGGTCTTCTCCAGGACTTCGATGAAGTAGTCCCCCAGGCTGCCGGCGGTCCAGACCTGCAGGTCGGCGGCGGGGTAATGGCCGCTGCACTGGTGGTTGATGGCTTGGTTGCGAATGACGAAGACGCGTTGCGCGTCGTCGCCATGAGCTTTTCTGATCAGCATGCTGTGCCCATTCCCTGGTGTGAGCCGAGCATCCTGCCAGAGCCCGGACGGGGCTGTCATGCCGCCCTGGCCTGGATCAGCAGCAACCCCCAGCCGGTCAGCAGCGTGCCGTCCGCCCGCAGCAAGGGTTGTGTGGCCGTGCGCAGTTCGCTCTTCATCAACGCGCGATTGGCGGGTGTCAGGCGATCCAGGTCGTAGGTTTCTGCCAACGAGTCCCAGAGTTCCTCGAAGGTGGGCGTCCACTCAAGGTCCAGTTCCTCGAAGTGCAGCGAGGTGAAGCTGTGGTCCAACAGCGCCCGCCATCCACGCCGTGACTGAGTACGGGGATCCACCAGGGGCAGGGGACGGAGCTGGTCGCGTCGGGCGGCGGTGCAAAAGGCCTGCAAGTAGTGCTGGCCCGGTTCGCCCAACAGAAAGGCCCGGCTGACGATGGCCGAGAGTTGCCCGCCCTTGGCCAGGACCCGATGGATTTCCCCCAGCACCTGTTCGATATCGCTCATGAGCATCAGGGCCAGGTGCGATACCACGGCATCGACGCTGCCGGTGGCCATCGACAGGCACTGGGCCCGCTCATTGAGCAGCACGCTGCGCTCCGCGAGGCGGGTGCGGGCCGCCTGCAGTTCGGTTGCGCTCATGTCCACGCCGGTCAACCGGGCACCGGGATACTTCCTGGCCAGCAGATCCAGCAGGAAACCATCGCCGCAGCCCAGGTCCAGCACCCGTGCACGAGGCTGAGCGGCGGCGAGCGTGGCTGCCAGCATCTCGTAGGATGAACCGCGCCCCGGCAGGCTCAGCCCGGAAAAAGCCGGCGGCGTGGTGCCGGGGCGACGTTGGTGAAAGTCCTGAAGAAAGCGTTCGGCGCTGTTCATGCTGTTCATCCTTGAAGCAAACGGAGAGTTGTCGCCGGGCATTGTGGCATGGGAGGCAGAGCGCCCCATCAGTGCACGATGGTATTGGGCGGCAGGTGCCCCAGGCGTTCGGTCAGGCGCAGGCGCTGGATCGGGTCTTCGCTGAGCAGCAGGGCGTGCTCCAGGTCGAAGCGTTCGGCGTTGGGACAGTCCAGGTGCTGGTAGAGGCTGGCGCGGGCGAGGTAGTCGGAGGCGCTGCCATTGCCCAGTTCCAGGACCCGCTCGGCATCGATCAGCGCATTGAGGTGGTCGTCGTGGCTCAGGTGCAACTGGCGCAGGTTGCGCGACAGGCGCTGGAGCATCTGCTGCGGGCTGGCCGTGGCCAGGTGCTCGGCGGCCAGCTTGATGTTCGGCCCGTACTGGCGCTCCAGCAGCTCACGGCAGTCGTTGGGGTACAGGCGGCGCCCGCCGCAAGGGTCGAGCAGGTGATCGGCACCGGGCACGCGCAATAGAAAGTGCCCGGGGAAGTTGACCCCGACCATGGGGATTTCCAGGCGCCGCGCCAGCTCCAGGGCGATCAGCCCCAGCGCCAGCGGTTGCCCGCGCCGGGTGTGCAGCACCTTGTCCAGCAGCGCCGCCTGCGGGCGCAGCGGCAAGAACTCGTCCTGCTGGAACCCCAGGTCGTTCATGCGCCGCAGCAGCGGCTGGCCCAGTTCGCTGACCGGCAGCAGCGGCAAGCCTGCGCTGACCCGCTGTTGCAGCTCCTTGAAGTCCTGTAGCAACTGCTCGGGCGCCACCTCTTTGTCGTGCTCGGCGGCGATCCACAGCGCCGCCTCGAAAAGGGCGGGCGGGGACTGTTGCAGGCAGGCGAAAAAAGCTTGACGCGGGTTCATCGAAATCTCCGGCGAATGCCTCGTTTTAGCCCCGTCGCGGGCGTTCGTCCAGTGCCGCACACATGCCGTAGCAGGTTATTTCCTAAAGCCCGGAAAGGCACCGGGCTTATTCCCGCGCGCTCCAGCAATTTTCATGCACAAGCCTATACTGGCGACTACAAGAAGTGATTCGGGAGCCCGACGATGTTCGCTCTCATGCAAAGCACTCGCCTTGAATCGCTGCACCTGAGCGTCGACCCGGCCACCGGGTTGAAGGCGGTGATTGCCATTCATAGCAGCCGCCTGGGGCCTGCCTTGGGAGGCTGTCGTTACCTTGCCTACCCCGACGACGAAAGTGCCGTGGTCGATGCCGTGCGCCTGGCCCAGGGCATGAGCTACAAGGCCGCCCTGGCCGGCTTGCCCCACGGCGGCGGCAAGGCGGTAATCATCCGTCCGCCACACGTCGAAAGCCGCGCCGCCTTGTTCGAAGCCTTCGGGCGCTGCGTCGAGCAACTCGATGGCCGCTACATCACCGCCATCGACAGCGGCACCTCGGTCGCCGACATGGACTGCATCGCCCAAACCACCCAGCACGTCACCAGCACCACCGCCTCCGGCGACCCGGCGCCGCATGCCGCCATGGGGGTGTTCGCCGGCATCCGCGCCACCGCCATGGCCCGCCTGGGCAGCGACAACCTCGAAGGCTTGCGGGTGGCGATCCAGGGCCTGGGCAATGTCGGCTTCGCCCTCGCCGAACAGCTACATGCCGCGGGCGCCGAATTGCTGGTCAGCGATATCGATTCCGGCAAGGTGCAACTGGCCATGGAGCAACTGGGCGCCCATCCGATCGCCAACGAAGCCTTGCTCAGCACCCCGTGCGACATCCTTGCGCCCTGCGGGCTGGGCGGCGTGCTCAACAGCCACAGCGTGGCGCAACTGCGCTGCTCGGCGGTGGCTGGCTCGGCGAACAACCAGCTGACCAACCTGCAGGTCGCCGACCAGCTGGAAAACCGCGGCATCCTCTACGCGCCGGACTACGTGATCAACGCCGGCGGGCTGATCTACGTTTCGCTCAAGCATCGCGGTGAAGACCTGGCGACCATCACCGCCCACCTGTCGAAGATCAGCCAGCGGCTCACCGAAGTCTTCGCTCACGCCCAGGCTGAAAAGCGCTCCCCGGCGCGGGTGGCCGACGACTTGGCGGAGCGCGTGCTGTACCGCTAGGCGCGAGGGCCTTACCCGGCCATTTCGCCCTGTAAGCCCCGAGCCACAAGCGCGGGGCGCAACAACTGCACGCTGACCCGGCGTGCCAGGAGCCATGTGATGCCGCACAAGGTTGCACTTCCCTATACCCGCTATTTGTCCCCGGACGGCCAGTTGCTCGGCGACCTGCCGGCCTGGGCCGACGACTTCAATCTGCTGACCCGGCTCTACCGGCAGATGGTCCTGACCCGCCTGTTCGACCAGAAAGCCGTGGCCCTGCAACGTACCGGACGCATCGGCACCTATGCGCCGACCCTCGGCCAGGAAGCCATTGGCGTGGCCATCGGCAGCCTGATGCGGCCCGAAGACGTGCTGGTGCCCTATTACCGCGACACCGCCGTGCAACTGATGCGCGGGGTGCGCATGGAGGAGATCCTGCTGTACTGGGGCGGCGACGAGCGCGGCAGCGATTTCGCCGACCCGGCGGTGGCCGAGGATTTCCCCATCTGTGTGCCGATCGCCACCCAGGCCCTGCATGCCTGCGGCGTGGCCAGCGCGTTCAAGATCCGTGGCGAGCACCGTGTGGTGGTGACCACCTGTGGCGACGGCGCCACCAGCAAGGGCGACTTCCTCGAAGCCCTCAACGTGGCGGGCACCTGGCAGTTGCCGGTGGTGTTCGTGGTCAACAACAACCAGTGGGCGATCTCGGTGCCGCGACGCATCCAGTGCGGCGCGCCGACCCTGGCACAGAAGGCCATCGGCGCCGGCTTCCACGGCGAGCAGGTCGATGGCAACGACATGCTCGCGGTGTACGACCGGGTGCAGGCCGCCCTGGAGCGTGCCCGGCATGGCAAGGGACCGGTGCTGCTGGAGTGCCTGAGCTATCGCCTGGGCGACCACACCACCGCCGACGATGCCACGCGCTATCGGGCCGCGGATGAGGTCAAGCAGGCCTGGCTGGAAGAGCCGGTCAAGCGCCTGCAACGCTTCATGGTCGGGGAGGGCGTCTGGGACGGAAACCGCGAGCAGGCGCTGATGGTGGAATGCCAGGCGCTGGTGCAGCGTGCTGTGGATAACTTCGAGGCGGCGGGCACCCAGGCCCCCGAGTCGGTACTGGACCATGTCTACGCACAGTGGCCGGCGGCCCTGGCCGAACAGCGCGAGGTGTTCCTCGAACGGCTGGCGCGGCGTGCGGGAGGTGCGGACCATGAGTAACGGCACATTCAGCCTGCTGGAAGCGGTGAACCTGGCGTTGCACCGGGCCATGGCCGAGGACGAGAACGTGATTGTCCTGGGGGAGGACGTCGGCGTGAACGGTGGGGTGTTCCGCGCCACCCTGGGGCTGCGCGACAGTTTTGGCTTCAAGCGGGTGATCGACTCGCCGCTGGCTGAAACCATGCTTGGTGGGCTGGTCGTGGGCATGGCCGCCCAGGGCCTGAAACCGGTGGTGGAAATCCAGTTCATGGGCTTTATCTACGCGACCATGGAGCACCTGGTGTCCCATGCCAGTCGCATGCGCAACCGCACCCGCGGACGCATCACCTGCCCGATGGTGTTGCGCACGCCCATGGGCGCGGGCATTCGCGCACCGGAACATCACAGTGAAAGCACCGAAGCCTTGTTCGCCCATATTCCGGGGCTGCGGGTGCTGGTGCCGTCCTCGCCGGCGCGGGCCTACGGCCTGCTGCTGGCGGCCATCGACGATCCCGACCCGGTGCTGTTCCTCGAGCCGACCCGCCTCTACCGCATGAACCCGCAACCGTTGGTGGACGACGGCAAGCGCCTGCCGCTGGACAGTTGTTTCACCCTGCGCGAAGGCAGCGACATCACCCTGGTCAGCTGGGGCGCGAGCATCGTCGAGACTTTGCAGGCCGCCAGCGCGCTGGCCGAGCAGGGCGTGTCGGCGGAGGTAATCGACGTCGCCTGCATCAAGCCGCTGGACCTCGACACCCTGGAAGCCTCGGTGCGCAAGACCGGACGCTGCGTGATCGTGCACGAGGCGCCACGCACCTGCGGCGTCGGCGCGGAAATCGCCGCCAGCCTTTACGAGCGGGTGTTGCTGGAGTTGCAGGCGCCGATCCTGCGGGTCACCGCGCCGGACATTCCACCGCCGCTGTATCGCCTGGAGTCGCTGTACATCCCCGGCGTCGAAGACATTCTTCACGCCTGCGACAGCACCCTGAACTTCGCCTGAGGAGGCTGCGATGAAATATTTCAAACTGCCCGATCTGGGCGAAGGCCTGCAGGAAGCGGAGATTGTCGAATGGCACGTCAGGGCCGGCGATACGGTCAAGGCCGATCAGTTGCTGGTGTCGGTGGAAACCGCCAAGGCCCTGGTGGACATTCCCGCGCCCTATGACGGCGTGGTGGCGAAAACCTATGGCGCGCCGGGCGACATCCTGCATGTCGGCGAACCCTTGCTCGGCTACGAAGGCGAGGCGGATGCCGGCACCGTGGTCGGGCGCCTCGAAGGTGGCGGGGCCAGCCAGGAAGACCGGTTTTTTGTCGGCGCCGCGCCTTCGACCCGCGAGCATATGGCGGTCCGCGCCACGCCGGCGGTGCGCCAACTGGCCCGGCAATTGGGCGTGGACGTGAATGCCTTGAGCGGTTCGGCCAAGGACGGGCTGATCAGCCGCGGCGATGTGGAAAACGCCGCGCAGCAGGCGCGCGAGCGGTTCGGCGGCGACCGGCTGCGCGGGGTACGCCGGAGCATGGCGCTGAATATGGCTCGCTCCCACGCCGAGGTGGTGCCGGTGACGATTTATGGCGATGCCGACCTGCACCGCTGGGGTCAGGCCCGCGATCCGTTGATCCGCCTGGCCAAGGCGCTGGCGGCGGCCTGCGCGGTGGAACCGGTGCTCAACAGCGCGTTCGATGGCAAGAGCCTGTCGATCAAGCAGCACCAGCACCTCGACCTGGGCATTGCCGTGGACACCCCCGACGGCCTGTTCGTGCCGGTGCTGCGCAATGTCGGCCAGCGCGACGCGGCGGACCTCAAGGCCGGGGTGACGCGCCTGCGCGCCGACGTGCAGGCACGCTCGATTCCGCCCCAGGAGATGATGGGCGCGACCCTGACCCTGTCCAACTTCGGCACCCTGTTCGGCCGTTACGCCAACCCGGTGGTGGTGCCGCCGCAAGTGGCGATCCTCGCCGCCGGGGTGATCCGCGACGAACCGGTGGCCCTGAACGGCGCGGTGGTGGTGCATCCGCTGCTGCCGCTGTCCCTGACCTTCGATCATCGGGTGGTGACCGGCGGCGAGGCGGCGCGCTTCTTCAAGGCGCTGGTAGAGGCGCTGGAGCAACCCTAGGGTCTGTACGAAAAGTGGCTGCGCGCTGGGCGCCTTCGGCGCTACGCGGGCCATGCTGCGCGCTAGACGCCTGCGGCGTTACGCAGAAACAGGCTCGTGCGCGAGTCCGATCGGAATGCTCATGTAGGTCCCTACAGTCGAACGCGACCCCGGCCGTTCCTCGCCTATTTTTGCCTTGCCTGACCTTCGCTCGCCGACTTTTCGTACGGACCCTTAGTTTTCCACAGGCATGAAAAAGGCCCTGGGCGCTAACCCAGGGCCTGTTCAATTCGAGCCTGCTTACTTGGCGGCTTTGCTCGCCTTGGCGGGCTTGGCCGGTGCTGCGGGTTCCGCGGCTTCCGGCGCTGCCAGCGGAGCTTCTGGCTCGGCCGCCGCAACCGGCGCGCTGAGCAGTTCGGACAGGGCGTCCGGCTGGCTCTTGAAAGCCTTGGCGAACACATCGCGGTTCTTCGCCATGTAGATCCCGGCTTCTTCCACCTGCTGCTCACTCAGGGACGGCACGGCTTTTTGCAACACTTGCGCCAGCAATTCAGCCAGTTCGAGCATTTTGTCATGACGGTCAGCTTCGGCTTTATCCATGAACAAGCGCTCCAGATCTCGGCTGCTGCGGTATACCACTTCGACGGCCATTCACCACCTCACATGCCTTCACGATAATGGGTATTTGCTACTACTGTATTTATATACAGGTGCGAAGAATAAGCGAATCCTGCTGCTTTGAATAGTGGCTTTTTAATCTAGACGGGTTTCCGGGTTTGTCAGCCCCCCTGTAGGAGCGAGCTTGCCCGCGATCCGCGCAGCGGCCATTCAGCACCTTGTCTGAACAGACGCTATCGCCAGCAAGCTCGCTCCTACAGATTTGCCGCCGGCCTGAACGTGCCTTGTCTGCATCAGCCACCATCTCACCCCCGACGCTGGCCTTTTTTCTGCATGCAGAACAACCGTCACGTCCAACCCGCATCATCCGGTCGAGTCGACCTAAGGAAAAACCATCGTGAAAATCAATTGGGCCGAGAAACTGCGGCAGAACGTCCATCAGTTGGCCGAGTCCCTGGGCAACCTGTTCGTCGAGACCTTTCACTACCTGGCGCTGTTCGCCATCGGCGCGGTGACGGCCTGGGCGGCGGTGATGGAGTTTCTCGGGATGCTCGAAGAAGGTCATATCAAGATCGATGACATTCTCCTGCTGTTCATCTACCTCGAACTGGGCGCCATGGTCGGCATCTACTTCAAGACCAACCACATGCCGGTGCGCTTCCTGATCTACGTGGCGATCACCGCGCTGACCCGCCTGCTGATCTCCAACGTGTCGCACCACAACCCGCCGGACCTGGGGATCATCTACCTGTGCGGCGGTATCCTGCTGCTGGCGTTCTCGATCCTGGTGGTGCGCTACGCCTCATCGCAGTTCCCCTCGGTGAAGATCGAACACCCGCAACGCAAAGTCGGCGCGGGTTCCAGCGAGCACCCGGAAGTCGAGAAGGGCGAGCTTTAAATCGCCACGCTCAGGGGCGGCCGGCCCTTGGTGGCCGGCAGCGGCAGCTTGAAGCTGTCGCTGTTGGTCATGGCTTCGAGGATGGCCATGGCACTGTGGCCCTGCTCGATGGCGATACCGAACTGAATGCTTTGCACCAGGCGCTTGAGCCGCTGCGGATCGTTGCGCTGCTCGGCGCTGATCATGCGCTTGGCTACGACCCGGCCGGCCTTGGACAGGGTCAGCATGATGCTGCCGTCCAGGCCCTGGATGCTCAGGTTGACCCGGTATTCCGGGGCGAAGGCATCGGTAATCAGTTGAAAGGGGTTATCCATGTGCGTCACCGCCTGATTGTATCGTGCAGTCATTGACCGGCCGGGATCGGGATTAGTTCGCATCTCCAGACCACTGGCAGGCCGTTCGCTAAGGTTTATTAACGTCCGTATTCCTCAGGTCTTGCAAAGCAAAGGGCATGCCGGGAAAAGCGCCGACCAATAAACCCGGGGGCGAAAAAAAACGGACCAAAAGGTCCGTTTTTCTTTGGCTACCCGTTTCAGGGCATGAACGAATAAATGATCGCTGACAGTGCGATCAGACCGATCAGCACCACGAACAGATTCGACAGCTGGCCCGAATACTGGCGCAGCGATGGCACCCGCCGGATCGCGTACATCGGCATCAGGAACAGCAGGCAGGCGATCACCGGTCCGCCCAGGGTTTCGATCATGCCGAGGATGCTCGGGTTGAAGGTGGCCACGGCCCAGCAGGTGAGGACCATGAACAGCGCGGTGCAACGCTCCAGCCAGCGCGACGACAGGCTCCGGCCGCGGCTGCGCAGGCTTTTCACGATCAGCCCCTGGAAACCTTCGCTGGCGCCGATGTAGTGGCCGAGGAAGGATTTGGTGATGGCCACCAGCGCGATCAGCGGCGCCGCATAGGCGATCACCGGCGTCTGGAAGTGGTTGGCCAGGTACGACAGGATCGAGATGTTCTGCGCCTTGGCCGCGGCCAGGTCGGCCGGCGACAGGGCCAGCACGCAGCTGAAGCAGAAGAACATCACCGTCAGCACCATCATGCCGTGGGCCACGGCGAGGATGCCGCTGCTCTTGCCTTCGGCCTGGGCGCCGTAGTGGCGCTTCTGGTCGACGGCAAAGGCCGAGATGATCGGCGAATGGTTGAACGAGAACACCATCACCGGGATCGCCAGCCACAGGGTCTTGAGGAATAGCGGCATGGACATGCCGTCATTGGCCGAGGCGAAGAAGGCGCCGTTCCAGTTCGGGATCAGGCTGAGGGCCAGCAGCAACAGCGCGGCGACAAAGGGATAGACCAGCACGCTCATGGCCCGCACGATCACGCCCTGGCCGCAGCGCACGATGGCCATCAGGCCGAGGATCAGCACCAGCGACAGGATCGCCCGTGGCGGCGGGGTCATGTGCAACTGGTGCTCCATGAAGCTGCCCAGGGTGTTGGTCAGCGCCACGCTGTACACCAGCAGGATCGGGAAGATGGCGAAGAAGTAGAGCAGGGTGATCAGCTTGCCGGCGCCGATGCCGAAGTGCTCTTCCACCACTTCGGTGATGTCGCCGGAGCGCCCGGACAGCACGAAGCGGGTCAGCCCGCGGTGGGCGAAGAAGGTCATCGGGAAGGCCAGCAGCGCCAGCACGATCAGCGGCCAGAAGCCGCCGACCCCGGCGTTGATCGGCAGGAACAGGGTGCCGGCGCCGATGGCGGTGCCGTACAGGCCGAGCATCCAGGTGGTGTCGTGCTTGCTCCAGCCCTGGCTGGCGGTCGTGGTGTCGCGGGCAGTTTCTACGGCAGGGTTTTCGGCAGCGGGTGTTCGTACATCGGTCATCGGTATCGCCTCGTTATTATTTTTGCTCGGGCTCACGTGGGGCGGACAGTCAGGGAGCGCTCCTCAGCACTCCACCCAACTCACGGCCAGGCCGCCCCGTGAAGTTTCTTTGTATTTGTCGTGCATGTCGGCGCCGGTATCGCGCATGGTGCGGATCACCCGGTCCAGGGAAATGAAGTGTTTACCGTCGCCGCGCAGGGCCATCTGGGTGGCGTTGATCGCTTTCACCGCGGCGATCGCGTTGCGCTCGATGCAAGGCACCTGCACCAGGCCGCCGACCGGGTCGCAGGTCAGGCCGAGGTTATGTTCCAGGCCGATTTCGGCGGCGTTTTCCAGTTGCTCCGGGGTAGCCCCAAGCACCTCGGCCAGGCCGGCGGCGGCCATGGCGCAGGCGGAGCCCACCTCGCCCTGGCAGCCGACTTCGGCGCCGGAGATCGAGGCGTTTTTCTTGCAGAGGATGCCCACCGCGGCGGCACCGAGGAAGAAGTCGACCACGTCGTCGTCCGACGCTTCGGGGTTGAACTTCATGTAGTAATGCAGCACCGCCGGGATGATCCCCGCCGCGCCGTTGGTCGGCGCCGTCACCATGCGCCCGCCGGCGGCGTTTTCCTCGTTCACCGCCAGGGCGAACAGGTTGACCCACTCCATGGCCGACAGGGTCGAGCTGATGACGTTGGGCTTGCCGATTTCCAGCAGGTTGCGATGCAGCTTGGCCGCGCGGCGCGGCACATCCAGGCCGCCGGGCAGGGTGCCTTCGTGGCGCAGGCCCTGCTCGACGCATTCGCGCATCACCGACCAGATGTGCAGCAGGCCGCTGCGGATTTGTGCGTCGCTACGCCAGGCCCGTTCGTTGGCCATCATCAGTTCCGAGACTCGCAACTGGTGCTGTTGGCACAGGGCCAGGAGTTCCACCGCGCTGTTGAAGTCGTAGGGCAGTTCGACGCCGTTGGCCGTCGGGGCGCCTTCGGCCACTTCGGCTTCCTCGACGATAAAACCGCCGCCCACCGAGTAGTAGGTCTGCCGCCATAGCAGACCGTCCGCGCCGAAGGCCGACAGCGACATGGCATTGGGGTGGTAGGGCAGGCTCTCGTCGAGCAGCAGCAGGTCGCGCTGCCAGTCGAAGGCGATGGTCGAGCGACCGCCGAGGCTCAACTCGCCGCTTTCACGCAGTTGCTGGATGCGCGGGCCGATGCTGCGCGGGTCGATGCTGTCGGGCCATTCGCCCATCAGGCCCATGACGCAGGCGCGGTCGGTGGCGTGGCCGACGCCGGTGGCGGACAAGGAGCCGTACAGGCGGATTTCCACCCGCTGCACCTGCTCCTGCAACCCTTGCTCAAACAGCCCCTGGGCGAAGGTCGCGGCGGCGCGCATCGGGCCGACGGTGTGGGAGCTGGATGGACCGATACCGACTTTGAAGAGATCGAAAACACTGATAGCCATGCTAAAGCCTTACAAGCAATGGAAGAGAAATCGCTGCCATTTTTTGTAGGCCGAGCGTTAGGTCGGCGATACTGCCTAGCTCGGTCAAGACTGACCAACGAATTTTCCTAAGACAGCCTTTAGCAGGACTAAACGATGAGTCGTCAGTTTCATGCCCAGACCTACGTCTGGCTGCATGTGTTTTCCTGTGCCGCGCGGCACTTGTCGTTCACCCGTTGCGCGGAAGAACTGCACATCACCCCGGGGGCGGTCAGCCAGCAGATCCGCCTGCTGGAAGAGCGGCTCGGCTTTCGCCTGTTTCATCGGCGCGCCCGTGGGGTGGAGCTGAGCGCCGAGGGGCAGCGGCTGGCGATTACGGTGAACGAGGCCTACGGCAGCATCGACGCCGAATTGCGCCGGCTGGATGCCGGGATGATCAGCGGCACCTTGCGCCTGCGCTCGATCCCGTCGTTTCTCGGCAAATGGCTGACCCCGCGTTTGCCCCGGCTGCAGCAGCGTTTTCCGGACATTCAGCTGCGGCTGGTGGCCGAGGACAGCAGCGTGGCCTTGCACGAAGGCGATTTCGACCTGGCCATCGACCTCAACGACGGCAGCTATCCGGGGCTGTTATCCACAGCCCTGCTGGATGAACAGATCTTTCCGGTCTGTGCCCCGGGCCTGTTGCGCGGGCGGCCACCGTTGCACGGCCCGGCGGACCTGGTGCATTTCCCGTTGCTGCACGACATCACCGCCTGGCGCGGCAGCTATGAGTACGCGGAGTGGGAGTTCTATCTCAATGCCATCGGCTGCGAGGGCGCGGATGTGCGGCGCGGGCACACCTTCAATCGCAATCACCTGACCATCGAGGCGGCGATCGCCGGGATGGGGGTGGCGATTGCCCGGCGTACCCTGCTCAACGACGAACTGGAGCGCGGCACCCTGATCGTGCCGTTCGGCCTCGCGGTGCCCAATCACAAGCGTTATGTGCTGCTGTATGCGCCGGGTGCGCTGAGCCATCCGGGCGTGCGCGCGGTGCACGACTGGCTGGTGGAGGAGGCGGGGATTTTTCGCAGCCAGCACCCTCTGGGAGAGGGGCAGTTATGAGTGAAAAAGGCCAGGGACAGGGGCGACCTAACTCCCGACATTAACAGCGCTTTTGCTCCTTGTCCGGCTTTATTTGCGAATAGATATTTATCTTTTTTAAGGGCTTGAATTGTTCCGCGCTCTGCCCAACTCTGTAACCAAGAGGCCGCAAAAAGTACGCCCTCAGGGGCACGCGGTTCCTCTCGCGAGCTAGCTGAAATAAGGGAAGAACTATGCAAATCCAGGTCAATAGCGATAACCATATTCAAAGCAGCATCCGACTGGAGGAGTGGGTACGTACTACCATTGAGAGCACGCTCGAACGCTACGAGGAGGACCTGACCCGAGTCGAGGTTCACCTGCGGGACGAGAACGGCGACAAGCCCGGTCCCCACGATTTACGCTGCCAACTGGAGGCGCGGCCAAAAGGCCATCAACCGATTTCCGTGACCCACAAAGCCGAATCCCTGGAACTGGCCATCGAAGGAGCGGCCACCAAGCTGGAGAATTCCCTGGAACACCTGTTCGGCCGGTTGCGCAACAAGCGCGCCGCGGCAGCGCCAAGCGCCCGCGAAGGCCAGGCCGACGCCTTGCTTGAAGAGGAATTCCTGGAAAACGAACAGGCCGCGCTCAATAGCTGATGGCTGATTTCTCCACAGACAGGGCCTGCAATTGCAGGCCCTTTTTTGTGCGCCACGTTTCTGCAGGAGCGAGCGGGCGGCGATCCGACTTGCCAGCGATGAAGGCGGCGCGGTGTGTCAGGCCGGACGCTATCGCGAGCAAGCTTCGCTCCTACTGCCAGGCGATGCCGTGGATCAGAACGCCACGGAGGTCTGTACGTACAGGGTCCGCGGTTCGCCCACGTACTTGCCTTTGTTGTTGTCGTCGAACGAGCGGGTGAAGTACTGGTGGTTGAAGATGTTCTTCACCCCGACCGCCACGCTCAGGTCCGACAGTTGCGGGCCGAAGTCGTAGGCGGCGCGGCTGCTGAACAGCATGTAGCCGGGAATCCGCCCGGTGCTGCCGTCGGCGCTTTCGGCCCAGGTGTTGGCATTGTCGGCGAACTGGCTGCTCTGATAGCTGCTGTCGAAGTTCAGCTTCCACGGGCCTTCGGTGTAGCCGATGCCGAGGGTGCCTTTGTGCTTGGACGAGAACGGCACGCGGTTGCCCTTGTTCGGCCCGTCTTCCCGAATGGTGGCGTCGACATAGGCGTAGGTGGCGTACAGATCGAAACCGGCCAGCGCCGGGCTCAGGCCGTCCAGCGCGTAATTGACGCTGGTCTCGATGCCCTGGTGACGGGTTTCGCCACGGGCGATCACCGAGTCGTTGGTCTGGTTGCTGTCGTACTGGTTGTCGAAGTTGATCAGGAATGCGCCGATCTCCGCCCGCAGGCTGCCGTCGTCATAGCGGGTGCCCAGTTCCCAGGTGCGGGCCTTCTCCGGTTTCACTTCGCCGCTGCTCACGCGGTTGGGCATCTGGCTGTACTGCACGCTGCCGAACGAACCCTCGGTGTTGGCGTAGAGGTTCCAGCTGTCGGTCAGGTGGTACATCACGTTCAGCGCCGGCAGCGCGGTGTTGTAGTCGCCCTTGTATTTGACGTTGGTCAGGTTGTTGGTCTGCTGGGACTCGATCATCTCGTAGCGGATGCCCGGGGTGAGGGTCCACTTGCCGATGTCGATGCGGTCGTCGACGAAGAATGCATTGGCCTCGGTGCCGCCGCGGGTATCGCGGTCGTTGCGGCTGCTGGTGCTGGGCAGTTGCTGGTTGGTGCTGGTCGGCGTGCGGTAGCGCAGCTCGTGGCCGGCCTCGTTGATGTAGCGGTAGCCGATGCCCAGCTCATGGCTGGTCGGCCCGAGGTCGAAGCCTTGGGCGAAGCGGGTTTCGATGCCGCGCACCCAGTATTCGCGCGGCGACAGCGACAGGAAGCTGCCCTGGTCCAGGTAGCCGCTGCGCAGGGTCTTGGTGAAGAAGCTGTTGACGGTGAATTCGCGACGATCTTCCTGGTAGCGATAACCGAAGTTGATCAGCGTGCGGCGGCCCCAGAACTTGTCGTACGGGCGGGTCGACTGATAGGGATCGGCCTTGTAGTCGGCGACGTTCAGGCCGCCGGGCATGTCGGCCTCGCCCTCGTAGTACTGGGCCATGGCGTTGAAGCTGTTGGCGTCGTCGAGCTGGTAATGGCCCTTGAGGATCAGGTCGTCGATTTGCGTGTCGCTGTGTTCGCGCCAATCACCGCCACGGCTGCCGGAGTACAGCAGGGCGCCGCCCAGGCCGTTGTCGGCGGTGCCGCCGGCCAGCAGGTTGCCGGTGGTCTTGAAACCGTCGTGGCTGGAGGACGGGCTGGTCTCGGTCTGGAAGCCGCCCTTGACCGTGGGTGCATCGGGAATGGCGCGGGTCACGAAGTTGACGATGCCGCCGACGTTCTGCGGCCCGTAACGCACCGCGCCGCCGCCACGCACCACGTCCACGGCGTCCATGTTGCCCATGCTGACCGGGGCGAAGGACAGCTGCGGCTGGCCATAGGGCGCGAAGGGCACAGGAATGCCATCCATCAGGACCGTGGAGCGCGAGGCCAAGCGCGGGTTGAGCCCGCGAATGCCGAAGTTTAGCGCCATGTCGTGGCTGCCGGTGCCGTTGTTTTCCGGGGCGTTGACCCCGGGGATGCGGTTGAGCACGTCGCGGGCCTGGGTCGCGCCCTGGCGTTCGAATTCTTCGCGGCGGATCACGTCCCGCGCACCTGGATGCTCGAAGACGTTGGTCTGCGCCGCGTCGCCCAGCCAGTCGCCGACCACGCTGGAGGCGCCCAGCTCCAGGGCCGCCGGTGCGCCCTCGGCGCTCACCGGTTGCAGGCTGAAGGCATTGCCGCCTTCGGCGCGGGCTTGCAAGCCGGTGCCCTTGAGCAGGGTATTCAGACCTTCTTCGGTGGTGTAGCGGCCTTCCAGGCCCTGGCTTTGCACGCCGCTGGTGACCTGGGAGCCGAAGGAAATCAGCACCCCGGCTTCACGGCCGAACTGGTTCAGGGCGTTTTCCAGCGACGCCGCCGCGATGTGGTAATCGCGCGTCGGGCCGTCGGCGGCGATGGCCAGCGGCAGGGCGGAAAAGCTCAGGCTGGCGCCCAGCAGCAACTGGCGCAGGGTACGGGCAAGGGGCGTAAGGCGAGTGGGGCGCTGGGGCATGGACATCGATCCTGAGAAGGTTGCAGTCAAGGGGGCTTTCCTTCTCTGTCACGCGAGTGCTGGAAAACGGCTCACACAAAATGAAAAAAAATCTGCGCGTCGGAAAAAACCTTGAATCGGTGCCGATTGGTAGCCGCTGCCGCAGGCTGCGATCGGCCCCGAAGGGGACGTGCTCTTGAGGTCCTCGAAGGTCCTTCGGGCCTTATCGCAGCCTGCGGCAGCGGCTACAGGTTCAGGCGCGGGCCTCGACTGTGACCCAATAACGGGTGAAGCGCCGGACCTTCACCGGCAGGCTGATTTCCAGCAGGTCGAGGATCCGTTCGCTGTCGTCCAGTGGGTAACTGCCGGAGATCAGCAGGTCGGCGACCCGTGGATCGCAGTTGAGCTGGCCGCGACGGTAACGGCCCAATTCGTCGAGGAAGTCCGCCAGGCGCATATGGGCGGCCACCAGCATGCCCTCGCTCCAGGCGCCGCTGCCGGCGTCCAGCGGCCGCGGGTTGTCCCAGGCGCTGCGGGTGAAGCTCAATTGTTGCCCCTTGCTTACCTGCAATGGCGCTGCCGAATAATCCGACGGGCTGAGGCTGACGTTGCCCTCGAACACCGCCAGCTGGGTGCGCTGGCTGAACTGGCGCAGGTTCAAGCGTGCGCCTTGTGGGCGCAGCAGGCCGTGGGCGCTCTGGATCAGCAGCGGCCGGCGGTCGGCCGCGGCGGTCAGCAGGATCTCCCCGGCCAACAGCCGGATCAGCCGTTGCTGGCCATCGAAACTCACGTCCACCGCACTGTCGGTATTGAGCTGCAGCTGGCTGCCGTCGCTCAGTTGCAGCGTGCGCCGCTGGCCCACCGGGCTGCGGTAGTCGGCCATCAGCGGGGTCAGCGGATTGTGTTCGCGCAAGCCCCAGGCCGCGGCGGAACCGGCGCCGAGGATCAGCAGCAGCTTCAGCGCCTGGCGCCGGCTGGAGGACTTCGGCGCGTTGAGCGCGGCATGGGCCAGGGGCGAAGACAGGCCGCGCAGCCGCGAATTGACCCGCTGGATATGTTCCCAGGCCCGTTGATGTTCGCTGTGGGCGTCGTGCCACTGCTGCCAGGCCAGTTGCTGGCGCGGGCTGAGCGGCCCCGCCTGCATTTCGAGCAGCCAGTGCACGGCCTGTTCGGCGACCTGGGCGCCGATGTCCGGCGGGCGGGGGAGTGCAGCGTTCACAGGGCGAAGTAGCAGCGCAGGGCTGCCTTGTGCAGGTGGCGCTTGACCGTGGCGATGGAGATCCCCAGTTCGCGGGCGATCTCGCCGTGTTTCAGGCCATCGACCTGGGCCAGCAGGAACGCGTGTTTCACCAGGCGCGGCAAACCGTCGAGCAACTGGTCCAGCTCCATCAGGGTCTGCAGGATGATCGCCTTGTCCTCCTCGGACGGCGCCAGCAGTTCCGGCATCTGCGCCAGCGTGTCGAGGTAGGCCCGTTCCAGGTCCTGGCGCCGGTAGTGGTTGCACAGCACCCGTTTGGCGATGGTGGTGAGGAACGCCCGTGGCTCGACGATCGACGGCGTTTCCCGGGCGCTGAGCACCCGCATGAAAGTGTCCTGGGCCAGATCGGCGGCGCTGTCGGGGCAGCCGAGTCGGCGCCGCAACCAGCCGTTCAGCCAGCTGTGATGGGCGTGATAGAGGACTTCGACGGTAGAGGAGTGAGCCAAGCCGAACGCTCCGGCAGCATGAAAATGCTTAAGAGAACAAGAATTGTTCGCATTGTAGTGGCCTGACATGGCATTGGGCAATCAACCCGGACCGACGGAAGAGCCCTCGGTGGATTGGTGATTTTTTGCACATGAGAATATTTATCATTAATATTGCGCCGACTTGAGCCCGCGTGAGGTATTTGCCAATGCCGGGCTGTCCTGGTTTCAAGGTCGAAACATGAAAAGCAAAGTTGCTGCGATCCCTTTTTCCTATCGTCTGGCCGTGACTTCGCGGGTGCTGGCCGCGGTGTTTGGCGGTTACCTGCTGGCGGCGTTGTCCAGCATTTGCCTGACCCTGCTGCTCCCTGTGTCCCGCGCCGATGCGGTATTCGGCGGCATGATGGCGTCCTTCCTGTTCTACCTGGTGGCGGTGCTCTGGTGCTTCGCCTGCCGCACGGCCTGGCAGGCCTGGTTCGGGTTGCTGCTGCCGGCGCTGGTATTGGCGGCGATTTCTGCGTTGGCGTATTGGATGAATCTCTCATGAAGGAGGGATTTCGCCAGTCCATGGCCTGGTTGCACACTTGGGTCGGACTGGTATTCGGCTGGCTGCTGCTGGCGATTTTCCTGACCGGCACCCTGGCCTATTTCAAGGATGAAATCAGTCATTGGATGCAGCCCGAAGTGCCGTCGCGCTCGGTCAGCAACGAGACCAGCGTGATCCTCGCCCAGAGCTACTTGCAGCAGCACGCCCAAGGCGCCTCGCGCTGGTTCATCAACTTGCCCGATGCCCGCGAGCCGGTGTTGTCGGTGATGTGGCAATTTCCGGGCAAGCCCGGCGAGCGCGGCGCCTTCACCCAGAAACTGCTGGACCCGGCCACCGGCGCCGAGCTGCAGGTCCGCGATACCCGCGGCGGCGAATTCTTCTACCGCTTCCATTTCCAGTTGCAGATGCCCTATCCCTGGGGCCGCTGGCTGTCCACCGCGGCGGCCATGCTGATGTTCGTCGCCTTGATCAGCGGCATCATCATCCACAAGAAAATCTTCAAGGACTTCTTCACCTTCCGCCCTCGCAAGGGCCAGCGCTCCTGGCTCGACGGGCACAACGCGGTGGGTGTGCTGGTGCTGCCGTTCCACCTGATGATCACCTACAGCAGCCTGGTGATCTTCATGTCGATGGTCATGCCGGCGAGCATCCTGGCCACCTACGGCGAAGACAGCCGGGCACTGTTCAATGAAGCGTTTCCCGCCACCAGCAACGCACCGGCCGCGGGCCGGCCGGCGCCGCTGGTGCAGCTCGAACCGCTGTTGCAGCAGGCCCGCGAGCAGTGGCCGGGCGGCCGCGTGGGGCGTATCACGGTGAACAATCCCGGGGATGCCAATGCCTCGGTGAATGTCATGCGCCACGGTGGCGACCAGGTGGTTCGCGATTTTGGCAGTGCGGTTTCGTTCGACGGCGTCAGTGGCAAGCTGCTGCAGGTTGCCCCGCCGCAGTCGTCGATCGTTGCTATCCGAGGCGGTTTCTACGGGCTGCACATGGGCCTCTTCGCCGGGCCGCTGCTGCGCTGGCTGTACTTTATCTGCGGCCTGGCCGCCACCGCGATGATCGGCACCGGGCTGGTGATCTGGCTCGGCAAGCGCCAGCTCAAGCATGCCAAGAGCGGCGTGACGCCCTTCGAGTTGCGGCTGGTGGAAGTGCTGAACATCGCCAGCATGTCCGGCCTGGTGCTGGCTGTCGCCGCCTTCTTCTGGGCCAACCGTCTATTGCCGGTGAGCCTCGCCGGGCGGGCGGACTGGGAAGTGAACAGCTTCTTTATCGTCTGGGGCCTGAGCCTGCTGCACGCCGCACTGCGTCGCGGGCGCAAGGCCTGGGTCGAGCAGTTGGGCGCGGCGGCGTTGCTGCTGGCCAGTGTGCCGCTGCTCGATGCGCTGACGGTGCCCGATGTGCTGGATGGTTTCCTGGTGCACGGCGACTGGGTCCGGGCCGGGTTCGACCTGACCTGCCTGGCGGCGGGGCTGTTCCTGGCCTGGGCGGCCTGGAAGATGTCGCGTCCTGTCGCCCAGCCTGCCGTTGCCGCCCGCTCGCGACGGGCCGCCCTTGAAACCGAGGTGAACTGAATGCTCCTGGCGCTGCTGCTGTGTTACCCCGGTTTTGCCGGGTTGTGCCTGTCGATGGACCGTCACCACGCCGAACTCCTGGGCTACAAACCCACGGCCCGGCGCCGCAGTGGCCTGCGCCTCGGCGGCTGGTTGCTGCTGGCGGGTTCGCTGTGGGCGGCGATCGCGGCGGCTGGCTGGGCTTTTGGCCTGGTGCAGTGGTGCGCGGCCTTGATGCTCAGCGCCTTGTCGCTGGTGCTGTTGTTGCCCTATCAGCCGCGCCTGGCATTGCTGGCGGCCGGGCTGGGGCTGCTGGTCAGTCCGCTGGCCGCGTTGGCGCAATGAGCGTTGCGCAACGCCCGGCCTGAGGCGCCGGCTTCGATTGTTCGTTGACACGCGCCCCTCGCCAATCGTTATCTGGGCGCCCGCCACAGCCGCAAGGCTGTCGGCGGTGGGTTCGAGGTCATCAAGGAAATACCTTTCTCATGGGTTCAGTACATCGTTTTTACACTCGCGGGCTGGGATTGTTCCTGGCCTTGTCGCTGGCGGCTTGCGCCAGCCATCCCGGCGCCCGGTACGCCGCCAACCTGGATCAGGTCCTGGCCGACCCGGCGCTCCAGGGCGCCACGGTATCGCTGACGGTGCGCGATGCCGAGAGCGGTGCGGCCTTGTATCAGCACAACCCCGACAGCCGCCTGATCCCGGCTTCGAGCCTCAAGCTGCTGACCACCGCCGCCGCGCTGGACGTCCTCGGCCCCGACTACCGTTTCGCCACCGAGGTACTGGGCGACGGCGCGCAGCAGGGCGAGCGCCTGCACGGCAATCTCTACCTGCGCGGCTCCGGCGACCCGAGCATGCAGGCCAAGGATTATCAGGCGCTGGCGGCGGCGGTGGCGCGTACCGGCATTCGTCAGGTCGCGGGTGACCTGGTGCTCGACGACACCGCTTTCGATGATCAGCGGCTCGGTGTCGATTGGGCCAGCGACGATGAAAGCCTGTATTACGCGGCGCAGATTTCCGCGCTCAATATCTCCCCCAACGATGACTTTGACGCCGGCAGCGTACTGGTTGCGGTAACCGCACCGACGGTGCCGGGAGCGCCGCTGGCGGTTCGCGTCAGCCCGGAAAACCGGCTGATGGGCCTGCGCAATCAGGGGCGGGTCGGGGCGGCGGACAGCCTGCAGGTCGGCCGTGAGCATGGCAGCAACCTGCTGCTGGTCAGCGGCGCCTTGCCGCCGGGGCAGTCGCGGCGCAACTGGGTCAGCGTGTGGGAGCCGACCCGCCTGGTGGCGGACGTGTTCCAGCAGGCCCTGGCCGAGCAGGGAGTGACGGTGCAGGGCCAGGTGCGCCTCGGCCAGCCCACGGCGCCCGCCGCCCGGGTGCTGGCCAGCCACTCGTCGATGCCGCTGGCGGGCCTGATCACGCCCTTGCTCAAGCTGTCGAACAACAACATGTCCGAGGTGCTGCTCAAGGCCATGGGCCGCAAGACCGCCAATGCCGGCACCGCCGCTGCCGGGGTGGCGGCCATCGAGGGCTTCCTGCGACGCCAGGGCCTGAGCCCGCAGGGGTTGGTGCAGGTGGACGGTTCCGGGCTGTCGCGGCGCAACCAGATTTCCAGCCAGAGCCTCAGCGACCTGCTGCTGGTGGCGCGCAAGCAGCCCTGGTTCGCCACCTGGTACGCGGCGCTGCCGGTGGCCGGCGATGCCCAGCGCATGACCGGCGGCACCCTGCGTTATCGCCTGCAAGGCACCGGGGCTGTGGATAACCTGCACGCCAAGACCGGCTCGATGCAGGGCGTGTCGTCGCTGTCCGGTTACTTGCGCGCGGCCGATGGCCGCCGGTTGGTGCTGGTGATGCTGTCGAACAACTACCGCGCCGACGGCGCGCAGATCAAGGCCCTGGAAGACCGGGTGACGCGGGTGCTGCTGCAATAAGTTGGGGACCGGGTTTGCCTGACACATCGCCATCGCGAGCAAGCTTCGCTCCTACAGAAGCAGCGTTCATTTTCTGTAGGAGAAGCTTGCTCGCGATAAAGGCGACGCGCTGTAACTGACGGTTGCGCTCAGCCCAGAAACGCCTGGCGATACTCCCCGGGCGTGCCGCCCAGGGCCTGGCGAAAGCGGTTGGTGAAGTGGCTGGCGCTGGCGAAGCCGCAGGCCAGGGCAATCTCGCCCAGGGGCAGGCGGGTGCCGCGCAGCAGGTCGCGGGCATGCTTCAGGCGTCGCGCCAGCAGGTATTGATGGGGCGGCAGGCCGAAGCTTGCGCGGAACATCCGCGCGAAGTGGTATTCCGACAAGGCGCAGCGCGCGGCCAGTTGCCCCAGGCTGATCGGCTCGGCCAACTGGCTGTCGATGTACTCCACCAGTTGCCGGCGCTGATGCGCCGCCAGCCCGCCCTTGAGGCGCAGGCCCTGGCGCTGGCCGACCTGGGTCAGCAGGGCGTGGCTGAGCATCTCGTGGGCCAGGCTGCTGGTCAGCAGGCGCTCACCGGGTTCGTCCCAGTTCAGCTGGATCAGTTGCCGAAAGCGCCTGGCCTGCTGCGGGTCGTCGAGGAAGGTGGTTTCCTGCAATTGCAGCTCGCGGGGTTCGCGGTCCAGCAGGGTCACGCAGCCCAGGGCGAATTGCTCAGGGCTGAAATACAGGTGGGCCAGGCGGATCCCGCCATTGATCACCCAGGCTGACTGGTGTTCGGCGGGCAGGATGCACAGCTTGTCCGGACCGCCCTTGGTCCCCGGCTGGCCGCGGCGAAAGGTCCCGGTGCCGCCGTCGATGTAGCACGACAGGGTGTGATGGCTCGGCGCTTCGTAGTCCTGGGCGTCGTGATGGTTGCTCCACAAGGCTGCGGCCAGGCCGTCACCGAGCTCGGCGCTGTGCTCCAGGCGAGCATTGGGCGAGCGGTTCAGGGCTTGAAAGACTTGCAGGGTTTCCAGTGCGGGCATGGCGGTCAGGTCTGAAATTGAACGGCATTCTGTAGCCGCTGCCGATAGGCTGCGATAAGGCCGAAGGCCTTCAGCGATCTCAAGAGCACGTCTCCTGCGGAGCCGATCGCAGCCTGTCGGCAGCGGCTACACGATGTTTTGCATCCTACTCCGTGGGCGGCGCGCTGCCAGCCCGGCAACCGATAAAAGCGCAAGTTTATGCAAGCGCCCGGGCACGCAATGGTCTGAGACTGGGTTGCCCTGCACAGGAGTCCCGCGCCATGAACCTTTCGCTTTATCTGCTCACCGTCCTGATCTGGGGCACCACCTGGATTGCCCTCAAGTGGCAGCTGGGAGTGGTGGCGATTCCGGTGTCCATCGTCTATCGCTTCGCCCTGGCGGCCCTGGTGCTGTTCGTCATGTTGCTGCTCAGCCGCAAGCTGCAGGTGATGAACCGCCGCGGGCACCTGATCTGCCTGGCCCAGGGGCTGTGCCTGTTCTGTATCAACTTCATGTGTTTCCTGTACGCCAGCCAGTGGATTCCCAGCGGCCTGGTGGCGGTGGTGTTTTCCACGGCGACCCTGTGGAACGCCCTGAATGCCCGGGTGTTCTTTGCCCAGAAGATCGCCCGCAACGTGCTGCTGGGCGGGGCGTTGGGGCTGCTGGGGCTGGGCCTGCTGTTCTGGCCGGAGCTGGCCGGCCATAGCGCCAGCCCGCAAACCCTGCTCGGCCTGGGGCTGGCGCTGTTGGGCACCCTGTGTTTCTCGGCGGGCAACATGCTGTCCAGCCTGCAACAGAAAGCCGGCCTCAGGCCGCTGACCACCAACGCCTGGGGCATGGCCTATGGCGCGGCGATGCTGGCGGGCTATTGCCTGGTCAAGGGCATCCCTTTCGATATGGAGTGGAACACGCGCTACATCGGCTCCTTGCTGTATCTGGTGATCCCGGGGTCGGTGATCGGCTTCACCGCCTACCTGACCCTGGTCGGCCGCATGGGCCCGGAGCGGGCGGCCTACTGCACCGTGCTGTTCCCGGTGGTGGCGCTGAATGTCTCGGCCTTCGCCGAAGGTTACCAGTGGACCGCCCCGGCGCTGGCCGGGCTGGTCCTGGTGATGCTGGGCAACGTGCTGGTGTTCCGCAAGCCCAGACTTGTGCCTGCATCTGCATCCGGATTTGAATCTGAGTCTGTAGCCGCTGCCGAGCCTGCGAGGCTGCGAACGGCGGCGCAGCCGTCGCAAAACCAGGCGACCTGATTCTGCAGGTCTATCGCTGAAGGTCCTGCGGACCTTTTCGCAGCCTCGCAGGCTCGGCAGCGGCTACAGGGGGGCAGGCGGACAGGCGGCCACAGGCGGTGATAGGCAGTGGTATCAGCCTTTCCACACCTGCGGGTTGACCAGGTCCTGCGGGCGTTCGCCGAGCAGGGCACTGCGCAGGTTGGCCAGGGCGCGGTTGGCCATGGCGTCGCGGGTTTCATGGGTGGCCGAGCCGATGTGCGGCAGGGTCACGGCGTTTTTCAGCTGGAACAGCGGCGACTCGGCCAGCGGTTCCTTCTCGTAGACGTCCAGGCCGGCGCCGCGAATCGTGCCGTTCTGCAGGGCTTCGATCAGCGCCGGCTCATCCACCACCGGGCCGCGGGAGATGTTCACCAGGATCGCGCTTGGCTTCATCAGCGCCAGTTCGCGGTGGCTGATCAGGTGCCGGGTCTTTTCGCTCAACGGCACCACCAGGCAGACGAAATCCGCTTCGGCCAGCAACTGCTCGAGGCTGCGGAACTGCGCGCCCAGCTCCTGTTCCAGCGCGGCCTTGCGGCTGTTGCCGCTGTAGATCACCGGCATATTGAAGCCCAGGCGCCCGCGTCGGGCGATGGCCGCGCCGATGTTACCCATGCCGACAATCCCCAGGGTCTTGCCATGCACATCGCAACCGAACAGCGGCGCGCCGACGCTGGCCTGCCATTGCCCGGCCTTGGTCCAGGCGTCCAGTTCGGCGACACGCCGGGCGCTGCTCATCAGCAGGGCGAAGGCCAGGTCGGCGGTGCTTTCGGTGAGCACGTCCGGGGTGTTGGTGAGCATGATCCCGCGTTCGTTGAAGTAGGCCAGGTCATAGTTGTCGTAGCCCACCGAGACGCTGGAGACCACTTCCAGCCGGCTGGCGTTTTCCAGCTGCGCGCGGCCCAGCTTGCGACCGACGCCGATCAGGCCGTGGGCGTGGGGCAGGGCTTCGTTGAATTGCGCGCCGATATCGCCCAGCTTGGGGGTGGGCACTATCACCTCGAAGTCCTGGCGCAGGCGCTCGATCATGTCCGGAGTGATGCGGCTGAAGGCAAGTACGGTCTTTTTCATCGCGGGAAAGCTCGTCAGGCAGAGGAGAATGCCAAGCAAGCTAACATTCCCCACGGGCTTTTTGTAGCGGCTGCGGCAGGCCGTGGGGGCGAGAAGGTTCTGCGAATGTAGCCGCTGCCGAAGGCTGCGATCGGCTCCGCAGGAGACGTGCTCTTGAGATCGCCGAAGGCCTTCGGCCTTATCGCAGCCTGCGGCAGCGGCTACAGGGGATACATGAGAAAGCCCCGATCAAGGGGCCAGGCGCACGCCGCTGAGGCCGCCGCTCAGTTCATAGGCCGTCAGCTCCGCCTGATGGGCGGCGAGAATCTCCGGCAGGGTGTTGCGCAGGTACTCGACCCAGGTCTTGATCTTGGCGTCCAGGTACTGGCGCGACGGGTAGATGGCGTACAGGTTCAGCTCCTGGGAGCGGTACTTGGGCATGACCCGCACCAGGGTGCCGTTGCGCAGGCCCTCGATGGCCGCGTACACCGGCAGCACGCCCAGGCCCATGCCGCTGGTGATCGCGGTTTTCAGCGCGTCGGCGGAGTTCACCAGGAACGGCGAGCCGTTGAGGGTGACCCCTTCCTGGCCCTCGGGGCCGTCGAACAGCCATTTGTCCAGGGCGATCACCGGGCTCACCAGGCGCAGGCAGGCATGGTTCGACAGGTCGCTGGGGCTGTTCGGGCAGCCATTGGCTTTCACGTAGGCCGGCGAGGCGCAGACGATGCTGTAGGTGATGCCCAGGCGCTGGGAGACGAAACCCGAGTCCGGCAGTTCGCTGGCCAGCACGATGGACACGTCGTAACCCTCGTCCAGCAGGTCCGGCACGCGGTTGGCCAGGGTCAGGTCGAAGGTCACGTCCGGGTGCGACTTGCGGTAACGGGCGATGGCGTCGATCACATAGTGCTGGCCGATGCCGGTCATGGTGTGCACTTTCAACTGCCCGGACGGCCGCGCGTGGGCATCGCTGGCCTCGGCCTCGGCTTCTTCGACGTAGGCCAGGATCTGCTCGCAGCGCAGCAGGTAGCGCTTGCCGGCCTCCGTGAGCGCGATGCGGCGAGTGGTGCGGTTGAGCAAGCGGGTTTGCAGATGGGCCTCCAGGTTGGAGACCGCGCGCGAGACATTCGCCGTGGTGGTGTCGAGCTGGACGGCGGCGGCGGTGAAGCTGCCGGCTTCGGCGACACAGCTGAAGGCACGCATGTTTTGCAAAGTGTCCATGGGGTGCTCTCTGGGGAGATGGCAAATTGTGACACGAAGTAACAGATTGTTGGCTATTGCACCAAGGGATTATCGCGCGAACGGTAATAAAGATTCACAGGAATCCCAGCTTATCGCCGTAAAGCCCGCCGCCTAGAATTGCGCCGATCTGTAGGGGCCGGTTACCGGAACCCGTGCAATGCGGTGGGTCAGTGACACCGTCTCGCGAGCAAGCTCGCTCCTACAGGGATCCGCCTTCTCCCTATTTCAGGAATTCGCAGCAGTGCCGCGTCGCATCAGCAGAGAGCTGAAGACTCTCAGTGTTTGGGCTTTATCGTTAGCAATCAGCGGCTGCATCGGAACCGGGGGCATTGCCCCACAGGGCAAGGCACTACCGGCCAATACACTGGCCACCGACGAGGCGATCCAGAGCGCCGCGCGTGACGCCCGCTGGCCCGCCGCCCAATGGTGGCAGGCCTATGGCGATGCGCAGCTGAACCACTGGGTGACCCTGGCCGTGCAGGGCAGCCCGAGCATGGCCATGGCCGCCGCCCGGGTGCGCCAGGCGCGTGCCATGGCCGGCATCGCCGAGTCGGCCGAGTCGCTGCAGATCAAGGGCGACGCCACCCTCAAGCGCCACAACTGGCCCACCGATCAGTTCTACGGCCCGGGCGAACTGGCCAACAGCACCACCTGGGACAACAACGCCGCGCTCGGCTTCAGCTACGCCCTCGACCTCTGGGGCCGGGAAAGCAATGCCAGCGAGCGTGCCGTGGACCTGGCGCACATGAGCGCCGCCGAGGCGCGCCTGGCCCGGCTGGAACTGCAGAACAATGTCGTGCGCGCCTATATCCAGCTGTCGCTGCAATACGCCCAGCGCGACATCGTCCTCGCCACCCTGAAGCAGCAGGAACAGATTCTCGAGCTGGCGCAAAAGCGCCTGGCCGGCGGCATCGGCACCCACTTCGAAGTCAGCCAGGCGCAGACTCCGCTGCCGGAAACCCATCGCCAGCTGGACGCCCTGGACGAAGAAATCGCCCTGGGCCGCAACCAGATCGCCGCCCTGGCCGGCAAGGGACCGGGGGCGGGCGCGCAGTTGCAACGGCCGAGCCTGTCCCTGGCCGCGCCGCTGAAACTGCCGTCGGCGCTGCCCGCCGAACTGCTCGGCCAGCGCCCGGACGTGGTCGCCAGCCGCTGGCAGGTGGCGGCCCAGGCCCGCGGCATCGATGTCGCCCACGCCGGCTTCTACCCCAACGTCGACCTGGTGGGCAGCCTCGGCTACATGGCCACCGGTGGTGGAGCGCTGGAGTTCCTCACCGGCAAGAAGCTCAACTACAACGTCGGCCCGGCCATCAGTCTGCCGATCTTCGACGGCGGCCGCCTGCGCGCCGAGCTGGGCGAGGCCGCGGCCGGTTATGACATCGCCGTGGCCCACTACAACCAGACCCTGGTCAACGCCCTGAAGAACATCTCCGACCAGTTGATCCGCCGCGAGTCCATGGACAAGCAGGCCGAGTTCGCCGCCGAGTCGGTGGCGTCGGCGCAGAAGACCTACGACATCGCCATGGTCGCCTTCCAGCGCGGCCTCACCGACTACCTCAATGTGCTCAATGCCCAGGGCATGCTGTTCCGCCAGCAGCAGATCCAGCAGCAGGTCCAGGCCGCGCGCCTGAGCGCCCATGCCGAGCTGGTGACGGCCCTGGGCGGCGGCCTGGAGGCGGGGCGCGATGTGCCCGAGGACAGCCGGACCCAACCGAGCAAGACCCCGGCGGCGCTGGCCATCTTTGACCATTAAAAGCTGACCATTAAAAGCTGACCATTAAAAGCTGACCATTAAAAGCCGACCCCCAAGTGCTGATCACTGAGTAAGATCCGATGACTCCCTTGTCTGCTCCCTTGCGCTGGCTGTACTCCCTTGAATGGCGCCGGGGTTTCTTCGACTGGGCACGCAGCGACGGCGTGACCTGGGTCTATATCTTCAAGGTCCTGGCCGCCGCGTTCCTCACCCTGTGGCTGGCCATGCGCCTGGAGCTGCCGCAACCGCGCACGGCGATGATCACCGTGTTCATCGTCATGCAGCCGCAGAGCGGCCAGGTGTTCGCCAAGAGCTTCTATCGGTTTCTCGGCACCCTGGCCGGGTCGGCGGTGATGGTGGCGTTGATCGCCCTGTTCGCCCAGAACACCGAACTGTTCCTCGGTTCGCTGGCGATCTGGGTCGGCATCTGTTCGGCCGGTGCCGCGCGTTATCGCAACTTCCGCGCCTACGGCTTCGTGCTGGCCGGCTATACCGCGGCGATGGTCGGTTTGCCGGCCCTGGCCCATCCGGACGGGGCCTTTATGGCGGCGGTATGGCGGGTGCTGGAAATCTCCCTGGGGATTCTCTGCTCGACCCTGGTCAGCGCCGCGATCCTGCCGCAGACCGCCAGCGCGGCGATGCGCAACGCCTTGTACCAGCGCTTCGGGGTGTTCGCCCTGTTCGTCACCGACGGTTTGCGCGGCCGCAGCCAGCGCGACGCGTTCGAGAGCGGCAACGTGCGTTTCATCGCCGAGGCGGTGGGCCTGGAAGGCCTGCGCAGCGTCACCGTCTTCGAAGACCCGCACATGCGTCGGCGCAACGGTCGCCTGAGCCGTTTGAACAGCGAGTTCATGGGCATCACCACCCGTTTCAACGCCTTGCACCAGTTGCTCGAACGCCTGCGCAACAGTGCCGCCGAGTATGTGCTGGCGGCGACCAAACCGGGGTTGCAGGACCTCGCCGAACTGCTGGACGGTTTCTCCGGCCGTGCCCTGACCAGCCCCGATGCCGCGCGCCTGGCCGAGCAACTGGCGAGCTACAAGGCCGAGCTGCCAGCGCAGGTGCGCAGCATGCGCGCGCTGTTCCAGGAACACGAGCCGAGCGATGCCGAGCAACTGGATTTCCACACCGCCTATGAGCTGCTCTATCGCTTCGTCGACGAGCTGCACAGCTATGCCCAGACCCACGCGTCCCTGGCCGAACACAGCCATGAGCGCGAGCGCTGGGACGAACCTTTCACCCCGCAGACCAACTGGCTGGCCTCGGCCGCCTCGGGCATCCGCGCCTCGTTCATCCTGATCGTGCTCGGCAGCTACTGGGTCGCCACCGCCTGGCCCAGCGGCGCCACCATGACCCTGATCGCGGCGGCCACCGTCGGCCTCTCGGCCGCCACGCCGAACCCGAAACGCATGGCCTTCCAGATGGCCTGCGGCACCTTGATCGGGGCCGTGGTCGGCTTCGTCGAGATGTTCTTCGTGTTCCCCTGGATCGACGGTTTTCCACTGCTGTGCGTGATGCTGGCGCCGGTGATCGTGTTCGGTTCGTTCCTCGCTTCACGCCCGCAGTACGCCGGGGTCGGCCTGGGGCTGCTGATCTTCTTCAGCACCGGTTCGGTGCCGGACAACCTGACCGTCTACAACCCCTACGCCTTCATCAACGACTACATCGCCATGGTCATGGGCATGCTGGTCTGCGCCGCCGCCGGGGCGATCATCCTGCCGCCCAACAGCCGCTGGTTGTGGCGCCGCCTGGAGCAGGACCTGCGCGGCCAGGTGGTGTACGCCATCAGCGGCAAGCTCAAGGGCCTGGCGTCGAGCTTCGAAAGCCGCACCCGCGACCTGCTGCACCAGGCCTATGGCCTGGCGGCGGGGCAGCCACAGGTGCAGCGCGAGCTGCTGCGCTGGATGTTCGTGGTGCTGGAGGTGGGCCACGCCATCATCGAGCTGCGCAAGGAGCAGGCGATCCTCCCGGTGCACCCGGCCTACGCCGAATCCCAGCCGTGGCGCCAGGCGATCCGGGTCATGGGCCGTTCGCTGGTGCGGCTGTTCCTGCAACCGAGCCAGAGCAACCTTGCGCGCGCGCTGGTCGCGGTCGATCACGCGATCGGCCGGGTCCAGGCCAGCGACGAACCCTTCGCCCCGCACTTCGATACTTCGGTCTTGCGCCGGGTGAAGAGCTACCTGCACTTCATCCGCAGCTCATTGCTCGACCCGCAATCGCCGCTGGCCGCCTATGCCGCGCCGCCAGCCGTACAGGCCCCGCCCCAAGGACTTGAACATGCCTCGTGAAATCGCCTTCCACGGCGTGTACATGCCGACCATGACCCTGATGTTCTTCATTGCCGCGGCCCTGGCCTGGGCCCTGGACCGTTTCATCTCGGGTTATGACCTGTACCGTTTTTTCTGGCACCCGGCGCTGCTGCGCCTGAGCCTGTTCTGTTGTCTGTTCGGCGCCATGGCGCTGACTGTCTACCGTTGAGAGTCCTTTGATGAAAAAGTTTTTCAGCCTGCTCGCGACCCTGCTGGTGCTGGCCCTGGCCCTGTGGATCGGCCGCACCCTGTGGGTGCATTACATGAACACGCCGTGGACCCGCGACGGCCGGGTGCGCGCCGACATCATCAACGTCGCCGCCGACGTCACCGGCGAAGTGGTGGACGTGCCGGTGCGCGACAACCAACTGGTGAAAAAGGGCGACCTGCTGATGCAGATCGACCCCGAGCACTACCAGATCGCGGTCAAGCAGGCGCAGTCGCTGGTGGCTTCGAGAAAGGCCACCTGGGAGATGCGCAAGGTCAACGCCCACCGCCGCGCCGACCTGGACAACCTGGTGATTTCCAAGGAGAACCGCGACGACGCCAGCAACATCGCCGACTCGGCCCTGGCCGACTACCAGCAGGCCCAGGCGCAACTGGAGGCCGCCGAGCTCAACCTCAAGCGCACCCAGGTGCGCGCCGCGGTCGATGGCTACGTGACCAACCTCAACGTGCACCGCGGCGACTACGCGCGCATCGGCGAGCCGAAGATGGCGGTGGTCGACAGGCATTCGTTCTGGGTCTACGGCTTCTTCGAGGAAACCAAGCTGCCCCATGTACGCGTCGGCGATAAGGCCGAGATGCAGTTGATGAGCGGCGAGGTGCTCAAGGGCCATGTGGAGAGTATTTCCCGCGGCATCTACGACCGCGACAACCCGGAAAGCCGCGAGCTGATCGCCGACGTCAACCCGACCTTCAACTGGGTGCGCCTGGCCCAGCGCGTGCCGGTGCGCATCCATATCGACGAGGTGCCGGAAGGCGTGCTGCTGGCGGCGGGGATTACCTGCACGGTGGTGGTGAAAGAGGGTGGGGAATAGCCCGCCTCACAGGGGTATTTGTGGCCAAGGCCGGGTTGTGGCGAGCAGGCAAGCTCCTCGCCACAGGCCTGGTTAGCGGTAGGTTTTGTTGACGATCGACAGTGCCTGCTCGATGGTTTCGGCGACGGACAGTTCGTCGTCTTTCATTACCGCGACGATTTTCTTGTCCTGCGCGATGTCCACGCCGGGCTTTTTCAGTTGAGCCTGGCGATTCACCACGATGTAGCTCAGGACATGGCCACGACCCTTGACGAACGGCAGGTCGATGGCCTTGAACATGCTTTGCTTGACGTAGTTGTAACGCTCGGCGGACGACAGGCCCTTGAAGGTGTCCGGGTAGTCCTGATAGATCTCGGCAGAGTAACGGCCGACGTCTTCTTCCCGCGCTTCGGCGTACAGGGCTTGTTTGCTGGTGACCTGGCCGGTGAGTTGGATGTAGCGCTGGTCACCGTCGGCGATCTGTGCGGCGCTCATTCTGGCTTTCAAGGCATCGGCTGCGCTGGTGTCATCGGCCTTGGCCATGATTCGGGTCCAGGCATAGGCGGCGCTCAGGTTGCCTTGTTCCTCGTACTTTTCGATCAGGTCCTTTTGCGCTTCGGGGTAGCCGTGCCGGGCCGAGCGCTCCAGCCAGCGCAGGGCCAGGGCCGTGTCCTGTTTGGCGCTGGTATGGCCGTAGTTGTAGGCCTGGTACAGGCCATATTCGGCGCACCAGTCGTTCTGCAGCGCCGAGTAAGCCATGTAGTTGAAGGCTTCGGTATTGCGCTGTTCATCGGTTTTGCTTTCATCCTGACCGGCAATCATCGACAGGTAGCAGAACGCGCGAGGGTGTTTCGGCGCGGCCAGTACCATGCAGGTTTTCGCAGCATCGAGCTCCTGGTTTTCGTACAGCAGGAAGCCGACGCCGAACAGAATGTCGCTGTCCATTTGTGCATTGCACTGTTCGTTGCTGGCCACAGTTGGCAATACGTTTTGCAGGGTCAACTTGGGCAGTGTGTCGTTGAGGGACGATTCTTTATCGGCGGTTTTATCGGATGCGGTAGTACAGCCGGCCAGCAACACAACCAATGCCATTGGCAGCACGTTGAACAGTTTCAATGGATATTCCCTGATCTGCGATTGAATGAAGAGGCGCATGGAATGAAGCAGGGACAGGACGGGAGAGGGGGAGCTTGAGCAGTTCCGTGCTTTCAGTGTCGATGCCAGCGATTCCATGCTGTGTTGAGCGCAAGCGCTCAAGAGCGCGCATTCTACTGGGATTGCGAGGGGGCACAACCGAAACCGCAGCATCTGTTTGGCCACGGCAAAGGGCTCTTGGGCCTTGCGCACGCGACACCTCGGCGGCGCTTCAAAAGAACTAGCGCCAGCCTCTCAAGCTATTGCTTGCGCTTGGCCAGGATGGTTTTGGCCTTGGCCACGGTGTCTTCCACGCTCAGGTCATCATTAACCAGCAAGGCATGCAGTGCCGGGTCCTGCCACAGGTCCACGGCCGGCCCGGTACTTTGCACAAGGCGGGAAATCAAGGCGTAGGCCACCACTTGGCCGCGCGTGTGGAACTTCGGGTAGAGGTCCTGCATGTCCACCAACTGGGCCACGAAAGCACGCCGTTGCATAGGGGACATGCCCTCGAACACCTCCGGGTGGCTGTAGTAAAGATCCCCTGAGCTCAGGGCGATGATGTCCTTGCGCAGCGCCTGGTTGATATCCTTTTCGGGGGTGAGTTGGCTGAGCAGTTGGGTGTAGTGCTGCTCGCCCTCGGCCATTTGCCGAGGGCTCATTTTGCGCTTCACTGCCTCGATTGTTTTTGCCTCATTCAGGACCCTGGCCCAGGCATAGGCCACCGGGAAATTGTCCTGTTCGCTGCTCCAGCGCACCATGTCCTGTTGCGACTCCTGGTCGCCGTGCCGAGCGGCGCGCTCAAGCCAGCCCATGGCCAATTCCTTGTTCGGTGGATGGCCCAGCTTGCCAACGCTGTAGATGTCGTACAGGCCTGCTTCCGCGCAGGATTCATTGTGCTTGGCGGCGTAGGCGATATAGTCGAAGGCTTCGCTTTTGTCATAGTCGTTTTGCCTGGCGCCGACAATGCTGCCCAGGATGCACAAGCTCGTGGTGTAGCGGGGAGCGGCCATGATCAGGCAGCTGCGGGCCATTTTTATTTCCTTGCTCGCCAGCAAGGTACGGCCTGCGCCATACAGCACCTTGTCCTCATCGATCAGGCGGATGCCGAGGCCGAGCAGCAATTCGCTGTCCATCTCCGGCGTGCAGTACTGGTTGGCCTCGACCTTGGGCAGGATCTGTTCGAGGCTCAGGTCCGGCAGGGAATTATTGAGTTTTTCGTCCGGTGACGAGGCATTGCAGCCCAGCAGCAGAGTGAAGATAGCCAAGGGCAGCAGGCTACGAGATTTCAATGGAGAGTCCCTGAGGTTCAATCGTAAAAGGGAGGACGCCAAGAGGGCATGAGCAGGGGCGACGGTGCAGCCGTTCCGTGCTTGAGGTGCCGCTTCCTTGCGATTGGAGTGCGGGCATTCTACTGGGATTGCCTGGGTGAACAACCTGACCCCGCCCCCTTGCAGGAGCCGGCACCTACAAGACAGCGGCCATGTATAAGGCCCCTGTAGGCGCGGCCGGCGGTGTTCCCGCTGTTACAGGGCGGCCTGGCCGAGGATCACGTCGGCTTTCTTCACCGCCTCGCTCACGTCCAGTTCTTTATCGCTGAGCAGTTCCACGATCTGTGGGTTCTGCAGTACATCGACGCCGGCCTGCTTCAATTGCGCCTGCCGCGCGATGATCACATAGGCGTACAGCTGGCCACGGGTGCTGAACTCGGGACGGGCGCTCACCGTGGCCACGGCCTGCTCCATGAGGGCATGACGCTCGGCCACCGACAGGCCCTTGAAGGTCTCGGGGTATTCCATATGGATGTTCGCCGAGTACACCGCGATGTTTTCCTCGCGGGCTTCCTTGCGCACCGCGTCCTTGCTGGTGACTCGCTTGCCCAGTTGCTCGAAACCTTGCTCGCCTTCGCTGATTTGCTGCGGGTTCATCCGCTGTTTCAAGGCGTCGATCTGTGCGCTGTCATCCAGGACCCTGGCCCAGCTGTAGGCCAGCGGCAGGTTGTTCTTGTTGCTATGCAGGCGCACCAGGGTCTGTTGCGCGTCCGCATCGCCATGGCGCGCGGAACGCTCCAGCCAGCGCAGGCCCAGGTCGCTGTCCGGGGTCTGCCCGCGCATGCCGTAGGTGAAGTTCTGGAACATGCCGAATTCGGCGCAGGAGTCGTTCTTCAGCGCGGAATAGGCCATGTAGCCGAAGGCTTCGCGGTCGCGCTTGGCGCTGTCCTTGCTGCTGTCCTGTTCCGCGATGCTCGCCAGGTAGCACAGGGCCCGGTCGTGGGTGGGCGCGGCCATGATCAGGCAGCTGCGCGCCTGCTCGGGTTTATCGTCGTTGTACAGCTGGTAGCCGATGCCATACAGCAGATCGCTGTCCAGCTTGGGGGTGCAGTACTCGTTGGCGACGGCTGGCGGCAACAGCTCCTTGAGGCTGAGCTGGGGCAGGGTGGCGTTCAGCTCCTCGTCTGGCGATGGCGCGCAGCCGATGAGCACGGTGGCCAATACCAGCGGCAGCAAGTGTTGAGGTTTCAATGGATATTCCCTGATCGACGATTGAGTGACGGCGAGCATGGAAGAGGGGGCGTTTCAGCGGTTCGCCAGCGATCCATGCGGCCTGATCGAGGCCCTGGGAGCCTCGAGTGCGCGCATTCTACTGGGATTGGGAGAGGGTACAACCTAGGCTACTAAAAGACGTTTTCTGGAACCCGTGGGAACAGCCGGGCGACGCTCCGCTGCCGGTGATCGGCCGTTACAGTTTTGCGCCCAGGCCAAAACGCTTCATCAGCGCCTTCTCCAGCAAACCCTTGGGCAACAGACTGGCCATCAAGGGCAAGGCCCGGCTGCCATTACCGATCCGAACCAGGCGTGGCGGTTTGTCCTGCTGCACGGCCCTGAGCAGCCTGGCTGCAAATTCGCTGGCGGGCGTCGGGTGGTCCTGGGAGGCCCTGGCCCGTGCGCGGATGCCTTCGCGCAACGGCCACCAGGGCGATCGTTCAGTCAACAGCTGTTCGGCTTCGTGCCCGGCATTCTTGGCAAAGCTCGAAGCGATGGCGCCGGGCTGGACCTCCATCACCCGGATGCCGAACGGCGCCAGCTCCATGCGCAGCGCATCGCTCAAGGCATGCACCGCCGCCTTGGAGGCGCAGTAGGCACCGGCAAAAGGCGTCACCAGGACGCCCGACACACTGCCGATATTCACTACCAGCCCGCGGCTGCGGCGCAGCACCGGGAACATGGCCCGGGTCACGCCGACCAGGGCGAACACATTGGTTTCGAACTGTCGTTGCATGGCCTCGACACCGCCATCGAGCAGCGGGCCCATGGCGCCATAACCGGCGTTGTTGATCAGCAGGTCGAGGCCGCCATATTGCTGGTTGATGCGCTCGCCCAGGGCGGTGAGCGCCGGGCCGTCGTTGACGTCCAGCTGCACCGCGTCAAAACCCGCGGCTCGCAGCATGGCCACGTCCTCGGCCCTGCGGGCGGTGGGCAGGACGGTGAAACCGGCGGTCTTGAAAGCATCCGCCAGGGCGCGGCCGATGCCGCTGGAACAACCGGTGATCAGCGCAACGGGCATGGCGCGGTCCTTGTACAAAAAGAGGGAAGGGGGGAATCAGTCGGAGAAACTGCCCTGCAAGCGTTCGGCGCGAAACTCCAGGGTTTGCGGGCGGTAGCCGGGGCGCAGCGGCGGCAGGGGCAGGCAGTCTTCCCAGTTGGCGCCGGCCTGCAACTCGCCGGGGCCGCGATAACGCGGGGCGCTGTACTGGTTGTCGGCCAGGTTCACGGTGTCGCCCGGGGCGTAGGCGGCGACGCGCCAGCGCAGTTCGGTCAGTGGCACATCGTTGCCGTTGTTCATCTTCAGCAGCAGCGGGCGATCCGCCGGGCAATGCTCGGGGGCATAGCTGATGCGCAATTCCAGGCGCGCCAGTTGCTGGGCTTCGCGGTTGTCCAGCCAGACCACCCACACCGCCACCAGGCCCAGGCCGACAGCGGCGGCCATGGACACCGGCAAGGCCTTGGCGGGGTAACGGACCAGCAGGATCAGCCAGGTGATAACCAGCAGAACGCCGATGAACATGAGGTGAACCTCGGGGGAAATAGAGCAGTCATCCTACCTAAGCGTAGGTGGGATTGGCCATGGTTGTGGTGGGCTGCGGCTGCTTCTGTAGGAGCGGCCGGTCGACGCTCGATTGCCCGCGATGGCGGTGGTGATGTTGGACGGAGTACATATCCGTTTCTGCGGTCACGACTGCTGGCGGTTCCGCCCTTACGGCGAGTCACTTTTTTTCAAACGCCGGAATGCCGGCCCAGCAAAAAGTAACCAAAAAACGCTTGCCCCTGCGTACGGCCTTCGCTGCGCTCAGGTTCCCTCGCTCCGGCGTCCATCAGGGGGCATCGACTCCGGTCGGCTTCGCTTCGACCTCCATACGATGTCCTCGACTACGTCGAGGGGCGCTGCGCGCCTGTCCCCTGATGAACGCCTCCACTCGGCCTCCCGATGGGGCGGGTGGATCAAGATCAAAAGCTAAAGCCTGGCGCGACCTACCGGTCGGCGCTAACCCCTGTAGCCGCTGCCGAGCTTGCGAGGCTGCGATCGACCCCGAAGGGGGCGCAGGGATTTTGAAACCGCTGGAGGACCTTCGGTCCTATCGCAGCCTCGCGGGCTCGGCAGCGGCTACAGGGATTGAGGTGCTCGTCAGCTCAAGTACTGGCTGCCACGAATACGCCGGCCAAGCACGTCCAGCAGGTCGCAACCGTCACGCAGCAAGATGGCGCTGGCATGGGCGATTTGCGTGAGGTCTGTGGCATCGGCGTCGCGAGTGTCCATGTGGCTCAGGCTTTCCATCAGCTGGGTCACTGCGAGGATGCGGTAGGCGGCGCTGGCATGAAGTTCGTCCAAGGGCGCGCGGGTGTCGATGAACAGGGTGGGGGTGGAGGATTCGTTACTGGTGAGGGCTATGCGGTCGGTCATGGGAGGCTCCAAAAGAAAACAGAGTTGAAAAAACTGCGTTCCTGAGAAAACAACCGAGCCGTCAAACCCGATCACGAATGAGTCGTGACAGGCGCGAGGATAGGGAGCGATGAATAGGTGGTCAACTCGATATTTGTAGCGTGACGCTACCATCTGTAGCCGCTGCCGAAGGCTGCGATCGACCGCGAAGCGGGCGCCGGATTTTGAGACCGCAGGAGGACCTCCGGTCCTATCGCAGCCTCGAGGGCTCGGCAGCGGCTACAGGGATTTGGGGAAGCTCTAGCCAGTGAGCTTCAACAGCTCATACATAATCGCGGACCAGACGAAGAGAACACCATCCAGCCTGTTTTGTATGCTCAGAAGGCGTTTGAACCGGGGTGGAAAGTTGTGTACATCTTCCGCCGAAAGTAACCCTCTACGTAACCCGGGAGTGGGGCAGAACATCATTCCTCGTACGTTGGCGAACATCAGAAAATGCTCGAACCATCCACGATATTGAGGCTTTTCAGTCCATCGATAGAAGTATTTACTCCGCTGTAGGGCCTCCAACATTTCCCTCAGATGGCGTCGGCTCAGATAGTAGCTGTACGCGAGACTTACAGTGCATAACAGAATCGGACATGCCAAAAGTCCAAAAGCGAGCCAGGAACTCCAGAATTGTTGTTCTGCCATCTGTCAGTGCTTAGTCAGTTTCAACAGCGCATACATGATCGAACCCCAGACCAGAAGCACAACATCCATCCAGTTTCTGATGGTCAGCAGACGTTGCAGATGGGGAGGGAAGTTGTCTATGTCTTCCGAGGAAAGAAAGCCTCTGCGAACCGCAGGGCCGGGCCAAAGCATCGATCCTCGAACGGCGGCGAGCATTACAAAATGCGTGAACCATCCCTCGTGGAGAAGGCTGTCGGTCCAGCGATAAAAGTGCTGGCTTCGCCGTAGGGCCTCCAGCATCTCTTTAAGGTAGCGGCGGCTCAGGTAGTAGCTGAGCGAGAGGTTTATTACGGCCAGCAGAAATGGACATAACAAAAGGATGAGGGCGAGCCAGGAATGCCAGAACTGTTGCCCTGTCATGGCGATGTCAGTTCGCAAAAATCTTGTGCATGCATAAATGCTTTCCATGGACAGTTGGGAAGGTGCACTGATCAGTGGTCGCAGATGAGTGACTACAGCTTTATCAGCAGGTACACAAACGCCCCCCACACGATAATCACGCCATCGAGCACGTTCTGTGTTTTTAAAAGGCGCTTGTACTGCGGCGGAAAGTTGCGCACATCGTCTGGGGAAATTATTCCCCTGCGTATTCCCGGCCCAGGCCAGAACATCATACCTCTGAGTTTCGCGAACATCAGATAGCGAGGATGCCATCCCAGATGAGGTAGGTAGGTTGTCCAGCCTGCGAAATAGTTACTCCCCTTTAGCGCCCCCAGCATCCCGTCGAGGTAGCGTCGACTCATGTAGTAGCTGAAGAGGAGACTGATGAGGGCAAGCAGAAGCAAGCCTCCAGTCAGAATCAGGATTATCAGGGGAGGGAATTTATAGATCATTGGACGTCCATTTCATAAAGCACTTCTCCAAAGACTTTTCCTGTAGCGCCACCTGCTGTTGAGCCTACCCATGAGCTGGTACCTACGATTAGCGCTGCACAGATAACCCCACCGACTCCGGTAGACGCTCCGATTGCCGCACAGATGGAAGTACTGGCGTACCCGACATAAGCTCCCAGGCTTCCTCCCATTGTTGAACCTGTGAAGTTGCCCGTTTCAGTAAACATAACCTTCCTGCAACTCTCATCCCCCGCCCCCGCCTGACAAACCTCCTGAACCTTCAACACCGACGAAACCCCACCCAGCGCAATCCCCACATACCCACCCATCTGCATGTACTTCGCCGCACGGCTGACCGATTTTACGTGGGCGACATAGCCCGGTATCTGCCCGGGCCCACCGGCCTTGTCCCATTGATGGACCAGGCTGCGGCTGGAGAGGCCGAGGGCGGTTTTCAGCTTGGGGTGGCCGCCCAGGGTGGTGTAGCCGCGCAGGCGGGTGGAGTTCAGCAGTTGGGCGTCCAGTTGCCTGAGCAATTGCTGGTGCCGGGCGAAGAACTCGGGGGATTTGAGGTGGCCGTGTTGGCGGTAGCTGGCTTGATGCAGACGTTCTATGTCTTGCAGGGTCTCGCGCAGTTTGTCCAGGTGTTTGCCCATCGTCGCGGTGCCGATGCCCAGCCAGGTCGAGGCCTGGCCGGTAAAGCCGGCTATCTCGGCCTGATGGCGGACCATAAAGTCGGCTTCGTCGGGCGTCAGCGGTTCGAGGGCGATCTTAACCTGTTCGGCGGCCTGCATGAGTTGCGCTTCCTCGTAGGTGCAGGCGTGGTTGGCCGGATCGCTGAGCACGATCAGGCTGCCGGCCTTGACCGTATCGCCCAGGCCCGGATTGAGGGCCAGGTATTTGGCCAGGACGTCGGATGAGGGGCTGTCGAACAGGCGGCGCTGCAACTCGCTCAGCGGAATGCTCCGGGGCACGATGTAGAAGCCTGGGGCGACAGGCGTAGAGGGCTGGACCTGTGAAGGTTTCGCAGGAGTGTCGAGGCCTTGAGGCGTGGCCAGTATCGAGGTGTTCTTTGTACGTGCGCCCGGCAGCGGTGGATTCGGGTTGGCAGGGCGCAGCACGCGAGGCATTGGGGTCGGTTCGCCACGGGAGTCGGTGGTGTATTTGTTGCCGGAGGGTTGCTCAGCCATCGCTGTTTTCGCTGTGTGTTCTAGCCTTGCGAAACACTAATGAGCGGTATGGATGGAGTCGTTGAGAGCTATCTGAAACGCCCTGCGGTGTTTTCGAAATGTCGGGTAGGAATTGGTGAAACGACTGTAGCCGCTGCCGCAGGCTGCGATCGACCGCGAAGCGGGCGCAGGGTCATGAGATCGCTGAAGGCCTTCGGCCTTATCGCAGCCTGCGGCAGCGGCTACAGGAGGTCCTCGTTCAGGCGCGCGGACATAAAAAATCCCCCGCCCAACCAGCTGCGGATAGGGGACGCAGTCGGTCGGACGGGGGGCAAGGACTTGCTGGCAACGACTCCCTGCTTTTACTTGCAGCTTGCCGCTTGAAACTTGTCGCTGTGATTACTGGGCGATGGTTTTCACCGAGATACCGCGTTCCACCGGGGTGGAGCGGCCGTAGATGTCTTCGAAACGTTCGATGTCGTCTTCGCCCAGGTAGCTGCCCGATTGCACTTCGATGATCTCCAGCGGGATCTTGCCCGGGTTGCGCAGGCGGTGCACCGAGGCGATCGGGATGTAGGTGGACTGGTTTTCGGTGAGCAGGAACACGTTCTCGTCGCAGGTGACTTCGGCGGTGCCGCTGACCACGATCCAGTGTTCGGCGCGGTGGTGGTGCATCTGCAGGGACAGGCACGCGCCCGGCTTGACCGAGATGTGCTTGACCTGGAAGCGCCCGCCCATGTCCACCGAGTCGTAGGAGCCCCACGGACGGTAGACCTCGCAGTGGTTCTGGGTTTCGCTGCGGCCCTGTTCGTTGAGGGTGTTGACCATCTGTTTGACGCCTTGGACCTTGTCCTTGTGGGCGATCATCATGGCGTCCTTGGTTTCCACGACCACGATGTTTTCCAGGCCGATCACCGACACCAGCTTGCCGTTGCCGTGGATCATGCAGTTGCGGCTGTCCTGGATCACCACGTCGCCCTTGCTGACGTTGCCGTTGGCGTCCTTTTCATGCACGTCCCACAGCGACGACCAGCAGCCCACGTCGCTCCAGCCGGCGCTCAGCGGCACCACGCAGGCGCGCTGGGTCTTTTCCATCACCGCGTAGTCGATGGAGTTGTCCGGGCAGCAGGCGAAGGTGGCCGGGTCGACGTCCACGGTGTCGGCGTCCTGGGCGCTGCGTTCCAGGGTCAGCAGGCAGGTGTCGTAGATGTCCGGGTCGTGCTTTTTCAGCTCTTCGAGGAAGCGGCTGGCGCGGAACAGGAACATGCCGCTGTTCCAGAAGTAGCCACCGGCCTCGACGAACTCGGCGGCACGCTTGACGTCGGGTTTCTCGACGAAGTGCGAGACGCGGCTCACGCCTTCCGGCAGCAGCGCATCGTTGGTCGACTTGATGTAGCCATAACCGGTTTCCGGCTTGGTCGCCGGCACGCCGAACAGCACCATCTCGCCACGCTCGGCGGCCACGGTGGCCAGGGCCAGGGCGCGTTGCAGGGCTTTCTGGTCTTCCAGCACGTGGTCGGCCGGCAGCACCAGCATCAGCTCGTCACGTCCTTCGTTGACCAGCATCATCGCGGTCAGGGCCACGGCCGGCGCGGTGTTGCGCCCGAACGGCTCCATCAGGATGCGCTGGGCTTCGAGTTTGCGCGCCGCCAGCTGCTCGTTGACGATGAAGCGGTGGTCCTTGTTGCAGACCACGATCGGCGTGTCCATGCCTTCGAACACCAGGCGCTCGAGGGTTTGCTGGAACAAGGTGTGTTCGCCGGTCAGGGCGAGGAACTGCTTGGGGAATTGCTTACGCGAAAGCGGCCAAAGACGTGAGCCACTACCACCTGACAAGATCACCGGAATCATGTTGTTACTCCTTCAAATACCGTTTGGGTTAGAGCCACGAAAGTTCTGTCGTTTCACTCTCTTGTTTTTGTTGCTTGCCGGGCGGTGTATGCCGATCCCTGTAGCCGCTGCCGTCAGGCTGCGAACGATCGCGAAGCGGTCGTGATTCAGGCGCTACGGTCTTGCTGAAAGACCGCGTGAGCCGTTTTCACGATTGCTGCGCAACCGATCGCAGGCTTCGCCAGCGGCTACAGAAATGGCCTTCACCTGCCCGATCGATTCATCAGCGGGTCGAGACCGGGCGCTTGACCCAGACTGGCGACAGGCTGCTGCCATTGCCGGTGACGTAGAGCACCGCGGCTTCGCCGCGCTCCAGGGCGACTGGCTTGAGGTCGCTGACTTTTTTCTCGCCCTCGTACAGCGCGAAGCTGACTTTCACCGGGTTGATTTCACGTTCGCCACGGCCCTTGGCGGCCACCGACTGGACCACGTCGGTCTTGCCGTCGGCGGTCTTCAGGGTCAGGGCCTTGTCGCTCAGGTTCTGCACCCGGACCAGGGACTTCTGCTTGTTCTTGAACGGCGGTTCTTCGATCAGTTGCGGCTGGCCGCTGGCGTTGTTGACCAGGGTGTAATAGTGGTCGGCGGCGAGTTTCACCGGCACGCTCTGGCTGCCGACCTTGGCGGTGTAGTCGCCGCCGGGCATGAAGCTGAAGTCACTGCTGGCCAGCGGCGCGACGTCGCTGAGGCTGGTGCTGCCGACGGTGGCGCTGACTTCCTGGTTGCTGGCGTTGTAGATACGCACGAAGGACGAGCCTTTGGGCGCGGTCGGGCCGTACAGCGCGGCGTCGCCACCGGCGAAGGCGGGCAGGGACAGGACGCTCATGCCGGCAGCCAGTGTGATTGCCTTGGCGAGACGACGCGGAGTGATAGTGAAAGTCATGGGTGTCACCTCTCTTTCAGTTTTGCGCCCGATCGGGCGTCTCGGATTTGTTGAGTGCAGCTACGTTCTGTTGGCGGGCGCCGGCTTGTTTGAGCTCTGCGACCCACTGCGGGTCGGCGTCGCCGATTTCGTTATTGACCGGCAGATATCGTTCGGGGAACTCCCAGATCAGCACCTGGGGCGGGCTGTTCTTGAAGGCATCGCTTTTCAGGTAGCTGAGCATCGGCAACACCGGGCCGTGGCCGTCTTCGGCGTAGCTGACCACGTCGCTGTGCAGGGCCTGCTTGAGCGCGCCGACGAAGTTCCAGTTCGGGTTGGCGCTGTAGCTGGTGCCCACCAGGGCCACCGGCACCTCGTTGTCGGCGAACAGCGCGTCGTCGGCGGCCGGCTGATCGTCGGCGGCGCGGGTCACGCGTTTTTGCAGCGGCTCCTTGGCCGGCATCAGGTTCTCGAACAGCGGGTCCAGGGGCAGGAACAGGCGCAGGTCGCCCTTGTGCACCACGGTCTGCTCGGCTTCGGTGACGAAGCGTTGCGGCTGGCCCATCAGGGGTGCCTTGTCGGCGATCGCCTTGGCCAACTGGTTGGCGGCGACTTCGGCGCCGTCCGGGGTCCAGTGGGTGTCGGTGCGCAGGAACACTTGCTGGCCGTTCTGCTTGGCCTGTTGCAACGGGCCCAGCAGGTCGGGGGCGAGGATCTTGTCGGCCGCCACCCGGGCGTGGAAGTCCTGGTAGAGGTTGGCGTGGATGCTGGCCGGCTGGACGTCGCCCAGGTGTTCCGGGTACAGGCGCACCTTGGCCGGCACGATCGCCATCACCAGTTTCACGCCTTTCTCTTTCAGGGCCTGGCGCACGCCTTCGACCAGCGCGTAGTTGCCTTGCAGGTTGAGTTCTTCGTTGACGATCGGGTGGAACTCTTCATCGCTGTAGAGCCACTGGTCGCGGCCGAGCACCACGCCCGGACGACCTTCGTTAAACAGCTTGAAGTCCAGGGCCGCCCACAGGTTGGTGCCCAGGCGCTTGATCGGGAACTCGTCGTCGTAGTGGGTTTCCACGGCCTTGGCCCAGCGACCGTTGAGCACGGTGGCGTCGTTGCTGGTGCTGAAGCCGAAGAAGCTGCGCACCGACCACAGGCCCAGGACCATCAGGGTCACCAGGAACAGGGCGATATAGAAGACGCGTAATGAGCGGGTCATGGTCAGATCCCTCAGAACTGGAAGTAAAGGAACGGCGAGAAGCTTTGCGCCGAGAGTTTGAGAATCGAGGCGATGAACAGCAGCAGCACCAGGGCGCGCATCACGTAACGCGGCCAGTCGGCGACCCAGTAGGCCGGCTGGACCTGGGCTTCGACGCCCACGGTGTAGCCCGGCTGGTGGATGCTGCCTGGCTTGTCTCCCGGTACGGCCTTGATCAGGCCCGGCTGGGCGGTGGCCGGACCGTCGGCCTCGGTGTTGATTTCGGGTTTGCTCTTGACCGGCGTCGGGTTGCGATACAGGTCACGCAGGCCGAAGAACGCCAGGGTGGCGTAGGCCACGACCAGGGTCGCCACTTGCAGGCCGGTGAGGCTGGCGCGGTTGAGTTCCGACAGCGACCAGTCACCGAAGCTGAACATGGCGCCGTACATGCGCCCGGCGACATGCAGGTTCTCGGCGCGGAAGATCACCCAGCCCATTACCACCAGCAGGAAGGTCAGCGCCCAGCGGATCGGGTTCAGGCTGCGCGGCGAAGTGTTGATGCCGAGCATCTTCTCGATCGCCAGCCACATGCCGTGCCAGGCGCCCCAGACCACGTAGGTGATGTTCGCACCGTGCCACAGGCCACCGAGCAGCATGGTCAGGAACAGGTTGCGATAGGTCATCAGCGTGCCTTTGCGGTTGCCGCCCAGGGTGATGTACAGGTAGTCGCGCAGCCAGGTGGACAGGCTGATGTGCCAGCGCCGCCAGAACTCGGTGATCGACTGGCTGATGTAGGGCTGCTTGAAGTTTTCCATGAAGCGAAAACCCATCATCAAGCCCAGGCCGATGGCCATGTCGCTGTAGCCGGAGAAGTCGAAGTACAGCTGCGCGGTGTAGGCCAGGGCGCCCAGCCAGGCGTCGCCCGTGGTCGGGTTCTGCAGGGCGAAGCAATGGTCGGCGACCACCGCCAGGGTGTCGGCGATGAACACTTTCTTGATGAAACCCTGCATGAAGCGCGTGCAGCCTTCGGAGAACTTGTCCAGGGTGTGGGTGCGGTTGTTGAACTGGTCGGCCAGGTCGCGAAAACGCAGCACGGGGCCGGCGATCAGGTGCGGGAAGATCGCCACGAACGCCGCGAAGTCGATCAGGTTGCGGGTGGCCGGGGTGTCGCCGCGGTAGACGTCGATGATGTAGCTGATGGACTCGAAGATGTAGAACGAGATACCGATCGGCAACAGCACGTGGGTCAGGATGAACGGCTCAAGACCGAACGAGGTCATGATCGCGTTGATGCTGTCCACGCCGAAGTTGGCGTACTTGAAGTAGCCGAGGATGCACAGGTCGACCGCCACGCCGAGCAGCAGCCAGCGCTGGGCCGGCCTGGTGCGTACACCGGCGGCGCCGACTTTCAGGCCGATCCAGTAGTTCCACAGGGTGACGCCGGCGAACAGCGCCAGGAAGTCCACCCGCCACCAGGCATAGAACACGTAGCTGGCGATCAGCAGCAGCAGGTTGCGATAGCGTTGCCCGCTCAGGTAGTACAAGCCGAGAAAGATCGGCAAGAACAGGAACAGGAACACATTGGATGAGAAAACCATCCCGATCTCTCCATGTTTGACCAACAGTAAAGGGCCAGAGCCCCCCCAAACCCCCCCGTGAAAAACCGGGGGCGGCGTATTGCATTCACATCATTCCCTGTAGCCGCTGCCGTAGGCTGCGATAAGGCCCGAAGGGCCTTCCCTCGGCCTCAAAAGCACGACCGCTTCGCAGTCGATCGCAGCCTTCGGCAGCGGCTACAGGTCTGGCGCGTTTCTTACGAGCCTTTGTTGCCCTTCTCATGCGAGGGGTCGTAGACCTTGGTCAGGTCGCCACCCAGGCGGAAGGTCTTGAACGGTTGCATCTTGTGCTTGCGCTCCAGTACATCCGGGGCGCAGGTGTAGAGGCTGCAGAAGGGTTCGAGCCAGGCGAATTTCGAGTCGACCTTGAGGTCGGTCATGTCCTGTTCCTTGCCGTTCTTTTCCTCGAACTCGTCCGGGTCTTTCACCCCGGCCAGCACCCGCTCGCCCAGGCGTTTCAGGGCGCCGTTGTTTTCCTGGCGCAGGTCGACGCCGTTGACCTGGGCGAAGCTGGCGATCATCGCCAGCGGCGGCAGGGCGTAGTTGTGATAGGCCAGGGCGCGTTGCTGGCGCTTGAGTTCGTTGGGCAGGAAGCCGTCGGCGTCGACCTGGTGGGCGCCGACCTTGTATTCCTTCACCGCCCAGTCGAACAGGTCGCGGCGGTTGGTCGCCACGGCGGTGGCCATCACCGACCAGGCGGCCCAGTACGAGTGGTTGTTGGTCTGTTCCAGCGGCAGGTTGTCCCAGTCGCTGACCACCTGGTCGGCCATCTTGCTGAACCAGGCCTCGATCTGCTGCGCCTGCTGCTGGTGAGTGTCCAGCGGATGGGAGTCGGAGAACTTCAGGCGCAGGTAGGCCGAAGCCATGCTGCCCAGGGCCCATTTGCGCATGGACTTGCCGGTGTGGTTGAAGTCCTTGGACATCAACGCATCGGCCTGGGCCCAGGCGCTCAGCCAGCTCAGGGTGCAGTCCAATTGTTCCGGACGGCCGTCGCGCATGAACTGCATCACCCGCTTGCTGGTGCCGCGCTCGATCTTGGTGATGTCGGCGGTGCTGTCGCGAAAGGCCTTTTCCGATTGCACGTTGAGGGTCGCGCGAGCCTTGTCCGACCCTTCGTACTTGCTGCGAAATTGCAGCGAGCCGGTGTAAGGCGCGGGCATGGCGTCGCAGCCTTCGCTGTGGTCGCCGCTCTTGAATTTATCCACCGGCGCGTAATAACCCTGGGGCGGGCGCAGTGGGGCCGCGGCCTGGGTCAGGCCTGCGAACATCGCCAGGCTCAACAGGCTCGGTGCCAGTAACTGTTTCAGCGTTTTGCTTTGCATAGGAACCTCATTGCCCGATTTGCGCGGTGCGTTGACCGGCGTCCGGGAATACGTTGCGTTTGCAAATTTTCGCTTCGACTTTCTGTGCCGCGGCACCGGCTTCCGGACCCTGGACTTCGACCGCCAGCAGGTTTTGCGAGGCCCAGTCTTCGTCGGTGCGCAGTTCAAAGGCGAAACGCCCGTCGGTGTCGGATGTTTCCGGTTTGTCGATCTTGATGTCCTCGTGGCGCCCGTTCATGTACCAGAGGGTGGCTTGCAGGGTTTTCACCGAGGTGTCGGCGAAGCGGATATCGACCTGGTGGCTGCTGTTGCGCAGGTCCATGTTCTTGCTGTTGACCATCAGCTCGTTCTTACCGGGCTTGAGGGTGGCGCTGGCGCTCATTTGCGCCGGCTTGCCTTCGCAGCCGTTGTCGAGCAGGGCCATCATCTGTCGGTAGATGGTTTCCTGGTCCAGGCGATACAGCGGCGAGAATTCCCAGATCAGGATCTTCGGTGGCTTGGTCTGGAATTCCTCGCTGCCCAGGTACTGCAGCATGGAGCCTTCGAAGCCACCGCCGGGGAAGGCGACGTTGAGAATGTCGGCGCCGATCTCTTCCTGCAGGAAGCCGGCGAAGTTGTAGTTCTTGCCGCTGTGGCTGGTGCCCACCAGGGTGATTTCCGGGTTGCCGGAATCGCCGAACAGGTCGCCGTCGCCGGCTTCGCCCTTGGGTTCGGTGGTGAACTGGTCCATGTACTGGATCGCATAGCTGGTGCCGCAGAGCTGGCCGGCCATGTTGTGCAGGGTGCCGGTCTTGCCCATGCGCCCGGACTTGTGGGTCTCGAACTCACGCTTGGGAATGTCGGCGAAGGCCGGCAACTGCTTGACCTTCTGCGCCACGATCTTCGCCGTGCGCTGGGCGCCGTACGGGGTCCAGTGCTGGTCGCCGCGGAAGTAGAAGTCGTGGGCCGGCAGGGTCTCCGGCAGTTGCTCGTTGGTCAGCGGCGACAGGTCTGGCACCACGTAGCCCATCTGGGCGAAACGGCCGAGCATGCCCTGGTAGTTTTTCAGTGCCTTGTCGTAGTCGAAGCTGGCCTTCTCCTGCGGGTTGAGCTTGTTGCGGTTCACCAGGCCACGGGTCGGCTGGTAGACCAGCACCAGCTCCACGCCCTTGCTCTTGAAGGCGTCGTGCAGCTGTTGCAGGCGGCGATAACCTTCCGGGGTGGTGTTGAATTCGGTGCGCAGGTCTTCCTGGGTACGGAACAGCCAGTCGCCCTGGGCTTGCACCAGGGTGGTGAAGTTCTGCTGGTAGCGGGTGGTGTAGTTCTTCGCGTCGTGGGCCGCCGGGCACAGGTTGCAGCAGGGCTCGGCGGTGAACTTCGGTGCCTGGGTTTCATCGGCGCGAGCGCTGTTACTGGCGGCGAGAATGCCCGCGGTCAATGCCGAGAGGCTCAAGAGTTTGATCAGGTGTGGGCGCATGACAGTCATCCTCAATCGCGCATTTCGGTCTGGCGTTCGACAGGGTCGATCAGCACGGCTTTCTGCTGGCGCACCAGCAGGTCAAGAATTTCGTCCTGGCGCTCGCCGAGGATCCCCGAGAAGCTGATGCCGCTGCTCTTGGTCGGGGCGAGCATGGACACGCGGTACAGCTCGACGCTCAACGGCGAGTCGATGGACATCGGGCCGCTGCCATTGGCGGCCAGCTCGCCGCCGACCACGATCAGCGACACCTGGGCGTCGAACGGGTCGAGCTTGATGTCGCGGTCGGTGTCGGAGAGGTCCTTGATGTGGCCGTAGACGCCGGTCAGGCCGTTGGCCATGGCGACGTTCTCGTACAGGCGGATGTTCACGCTGTTACGAATGCGGATGCCGTGGCGCCGGTTGCTGATCACCTTGTTGCCCCACAGCAGGTTGTCGGCACTCTCGTAGAGGGTGATGCCGTCGGTGTGGTTGCGGTAGATCTCGTTGTCGGCGATCAGGTTGTTCACGCTGTTACGGTCGATCACCAGGCCCGAAAGTTTGTTCTCGTAGCTGCGGTTGTTGAAGATGAAGCTGTCGTTCACTTCCCGGGAAATGATGATCCCGTGCTTCTTCTTGGTCCCGTAGACGGTGTTGTCGGCGATGATCAGCCGGTGCGAACGGTCGTGGGGGTCGATGCCGTAGACGATGTTGTCCTTGTAGGTGTTGCCCTTGACCACGAAGTCGCGGGTCTCGTAGCAATAGAAGCCGTACCACATGTCCGAGAACTCCGAGCCGATGATCCAGCCGGTGGGTTCGGGGCGCTTGAGCACCTTGGCCATGTTCGGCGTGTACTGGGAAATACTCACGCCGTAGGACTTACTGTTGGCGTAGCCGAAGCTGGCCATCTTGCTGTTGACGATGTAGGTCTCGGTGCCGCCCCAGGCCAGCAGGAACGGACGGAATTCCTTGGGCGAGTTGAAGGTCGCCGGGCCGTTGTCCTTCTCGCGCCAGCCGGTGACCTTGGTGTCGCGCACGAACAGCTGGCCGTCGTTGACCAGGAACGAACCGCCTTCCTGGGACAGGCGCAGTTCCTGGGTCTGCTGGTCGATTTCCAGGATGCCCTTGCGCCCGACCACGATCGGCAGCCGCGCCAGGTACACGCCCGGCGAGGTTTCGCTGATGTACTGCTTGGGCAGCTTCTTCGCCAGCTCCTTGAGGTTGACGTAACCGTCGTCGATGAAGATCGCCTGGGGGATGCCATGCTGGCGCACCACCCATTCGGCCATCTTGTTGTCACCGCCGATAAAGTCCTTCAGCGCGTCTTCCTGCATCATGCGGCGCACGCTGATCTTGCCGGGCTTGCTGCGCACGATCTTCGCCGCCGCCGCTTCGGCGGTGTAGCCGGAGAGGTCGGGCAGGGCCGGCTTGGCCAGGTTCAGCGGCGCGGTGGGCGCGCTGCTGACGGTGTAGGTCTTGGCCTGTTGCAGCTCCTTGGCCACGGTCGGCTGCTTGCCGGGCGCGGCGGCCGGGGCCGGTTCGACGTTGGCGAAGGCGGCGCTGCTGGCCAGCAGCATGGCGCCGGCCAACAGGCTGATCGAGCCTCTGATCGCTGGGCTGTTCATCGGGCTGTTCATCTCAGGCACTCCCTTGGCGGCTCGCATCAGAAGCGCCAGATCACGTCGACAAAGGCGCGGTGCATGTACGAGTCGACGTTCTTGCCATAGGCATCGCCCGGCTTGAACACGCCGCCACGAAAGCGCACCAGCGCCGAAGGCTCGTCGATCGACTGGCTGAGCGCGGCCGGCAGCAGGCCTTGCTTGAAGTACTTGGTGACCACCAGGTCCACTTCCTGGCCAAGGTCTTTCTCGCCATCGCGCAGCGGCAGGGACGAGCTGGAGAGCAGGGCGCCGGTGGCGTCGTCGTAGTTGTTTTCCACGGCGTTGATACCGTTGCTGCCCACCGGCTTGTTGCCGTCCACGCGCCAGAACTTGTGGTAGATCAGGCTGGCGTCGTATTCGTCGGCGAGCATCCAGGAACCGAACAGGGTGGCGGTCTGCATGTTGTTCATTTCGCCGCGGAAGGCTTCGCCGAAACGGTGCACCCGCGAGCGGGTCCCGGTGTAGTTCGAGCGGTTGCTTTCCAGGCCGTTCTGTTCGTAGTCGCCGCTGGCGCGGGCGTAGGCCGCGCCGACCTGCCATTTCGGGTCCAGGCGCAGGCGCACGCCGAGGTCGGTGGCCCAGCCGTCGAGGCTCTCGCCGCTCTTGGCCTGGGCCGGGCGGGTGCCGTCGGCGTTCAGCGCGTTGACCTTGTCGCGGTCGCCGCTCATGCCGGTGATGCTCGCCCAGTAGTTGACGGTGTTGGTGTTGCGCCAGTTGTAGGCGTCGCTGTTGGCTTCCAGGCCGAGCCAGGTCAGGTCGCCGTTCTGGCGCTTGTCCAGAGAGTCGGTGGCTTCGCCCGGAACCGGGTAGTCGAGCTTGCCGTCGTCGTGGCTGTGATGCGCGCGCACGCCAGCCCAATGCCCCGGGGTCCACTGGTAGGCCACATCGCCGTAGACGTGCAGGCGATCCTTGTCTTCCGGAGCCAGCTCCTTGAGGTCGGTGCGGTATTCGCTGAAGCGCTCGGCGATGCCGACGTTGGCGCGCAGCAGGGTGGTGTCGAAGGTCCAGTTCAGGGCTTCGATGTTGGTGTCGCGCCATTGGCCGTCGTCGTTGCGCAGGCGCTGGCGACCGAACTTCAACTGCTCGCCCGGGTAGGGGGTGAGGCCGCTGTAGCCGATCCAGAACTCGCGCATCGCCAGGTAGTTCTTCTTGCTCTTGCGGTCGCTGTTGTTGCTGCTTTCGGTGCTGGCGCCGTCGGACTGCTGCAGGGTGTCGGTCTCGATGATATCGGTCGAGGTCACCGCCTGGCCCATGGCGTAGGCGCTCCAGTTGCCGCTTTCGCCGTACACCCAGGGCCGCAGGTCGAGGCCGACGCCATTGACGTCGCCGCCGCCCAGGGTGCCGAGGTCACGGTCGTCTTCGGACTGGCCGGTGATCTTCACTTCCAGGCCGAAGTTCTTGGTGTCGGTGACGGCCGCCAGCGTCGGGTTGGACCAGAGCAGGGCAAAACCCAGGGCCACACCCAGCTTCGACAGGCTGAACAGTTTTCCCGTAGCCGCTGCCGCAGGCTGCGATTGGCTGCGCAGCAGCCGCAAAACCTGCGCACGCGGTGCCACTGACAGATCTCGGTCGCCCGGTTGGCGAGCGCTACGCGCTCGATCGCAGCCTGCGGCAGCGGCTACAGGATTGGCGTGGCTGGATGGAGTGAACTTCATAGGGATTCCTCACCGTCTTCTTCCTGCAACGCGTGCAGTTCCAACGTGTTCTGGCTCAAGGCGCCACGCACGGCCTGCTCCTGTTGCAGCAGGCGTTGGGCCTCGGCGCGTTGGCCTGGCGGCAGTTGGGCTTCGAGTTGTTGCGCAAGCTCGTTGGCTTGCGGGGTGTCCTGGGTCTTGGCCAGCTGGCTGAAGACATAGGCGTTGAGCGGGTCGGGCTTGGTGCCCTTGCCCTGGGAGAACAGTTGGGCAATGGCGAAATCGGCGCTGTTCTGGCCGTTGCGCGCGGCGGTCAGCAGGTGGTCCAGGGCCTTTTGCGGATAGACCTGGCCCAGGTAGCCACGGCGGTAGATCTGGCCGAGGTAGTAATCGGCGGCGACTTCCTTGCCCTGGGCCTTCTTGAAGTGTTCTTCGGCGACCTTGGCGTCGGCCGGGACCATCTTGCCTTCGTAGTAGAGCTTGCCCAGCAGCAGTTCGGCGCGGGGCTGGTCGGCGGCGCGACCGTTGTCCAGGTACTGCATCATCTTGTCGACATCGCCCAGTTCAGGGAAGTCGTAGAGCAGTTGCGCCAGGGTGACCCAGGAGGCCGGGTAGCCGGGAGCGATCGGCTCCAGCAGCGCCTGCGCGGTTTTCTCGTCGGTCTTGCCCAGGCTGGCGTCGCCCAGCACCCGGGCCACGCTGTCGACCCGTTGCGCGCTGATGACGCCGCGGGCGTGGCCGGCCTGCAGCTGTTTGAGCAGCTCGGCCTGTTGCTCCGGCTGGCCGCGTTTCTGGTACACGGTGGCCAGTTCGACGTAGCAGATATCGGTGACGTTCAGCGCCGCCTTGCAGATGGTTTCCACCTCGGCCAGGTGCTGGTCGTAGGTACCCTGGGTGCGGTACAGCAGCACCTGGGCCAGGCCGGCTTCCGGGTAGCCGGCGCTGCGCCATTGGCTGATCTGCTGCTGGGCGTTGACCTTGGGGAAGCTCTGCGGATATTGCAGGTAGAGCATCGCCAGCGGGATCAGGGTGTTGCCTTCACCATTGGCGAAGGCCTTTTTCAACAGGCCTTCGGCTTCGTGGTGCTCGGCTTCGGTGGAGCCGGGCTTGGCCACCAGCAGGCGACCCAGGCGCGCCTGGGCCCGCGGCGAAGTGTCGGCCGCGGCGCGGTAGGTCGCCTCGGCTTGCTTGATCTTCGCCGGGTCGCGGGTTTCCATCTGGATATCGGCCAGGCCGACCTGGGCGTCGCTGTAACCCAGGTCCGCCAACTGCCGGTAGTTCTGCTCCGCGAGCACAGTGTCGCCGCGCTTCAGGGCTTCGTTGGCCAGGCGCTGGTCGGGCAGGCCGGCGCAACCGGCTAGGGCCATGGCGGTCACCAGAGGCAACAGCAATGCCGAACCCTGTAGCCGCTGCCGCAGGCTGCGATCGGTCGCGTAGCGGACGGGTTCCGGACGGCGCGCTGTGTTCGCCAGACCGCATTCATCCCCTTCACGAGTGCGTTGCACTCGATCGCAGCCTGAGGCAGCGGCTACAGGGGCCGTTTTCGTCATCGGGAGTGGGGTATGAATAGTCATGGTTAGAGACCGGCAGCCATGGCTTTGTCGATCAGCCAGTTCACGGACGGGCCGCGGTCGCTGCTGACTTCCACCGGGCGGCCGGCGAAGGTGCTGCTCAGCGGGGCGTCGGGCTTGATCTGCACGCGAATGTCCGAGGACAGGTCGCTGCTGTTGAGGCTGGTGCTGCTGACGATGGTGCCGCTGCGCACCTCGTCTTCGCCGGCGATCTGGAAGCTGACCTTGGTGCCTGGACGCACGTCGGCGAACTGGCGGTAGGAGAAACGCGCTTCGACGTTGGCCTGGCTGTTGCGCGGGACCAGCTGGAAGATCACGTCGCCCTTGCTGGCGTACTGGCCGTCGGCAACCATCTGCTGGGCCACGGTGCAGTCGCAGGGCGAGGTCAGGGTGCCGGTCATCTGCTTGCCGAACAGCTCCTCGACCTTGGCCGGTTGCAGTTGGTCTTCGTTCAGGTGGCCCTTGAGCACGTCGAGCATGCTGGTGCTGAAGGTCGCCAGCGGGGCGCCCTTGGCGGCCACGCCGTCGGCCTGGATCAGGCTCTGCACGGTGCCGTCGCGCGGCATGGTGACGTTCATCCCCGGCGCGCTGACCAGGCCGGCCTGGGCGTGGCTGACGAAGTACATGCCGTACACCGACTTGAGGATGAAGCCGAAGGCCGCCAGGCCGACGACGAAGATCCCGGCGCTGAAGGTCACCGCGCGCAGGCGGCCCAGGGCGCTCATGCCGTGGCCGGCGTCCTTGTTCTTGCGCGCCTTGGTGAAGTTGTCGCGCTGCAGGGTGGCGAGCACGTCGCCCATGGTCACGATGTCGCCGGCCAGGTGCGAGGTGATCAGCTGGCGCAGGGTCGAGATGTTCTGGGGCTCGAGGTTCTGGAACTGGCAGCCGACCCGGCCGCTCTGGCGATCCACGGAGCGCACCTGCAACTCCACGTCCATGGCCAGCCCGAGGTTGTCGATGACAAACTGCAGGCGACCCTTGTGCACGTCGCCGACCTTGATCGGCAACTGCCCGCAGTTGAAGCTCAGGCCGCCGGCCGAGAGGTCGATGACCCGCGCTTCGACCGGGGTCCGGTCGGGGCCGAAGAAGCGCAGCTTGGCCGGGATCTTGACCCGGGCGTGTTGGCGTTGGGCTTCGGATTCATGCACTACGTTGACGTTCACGGCGGTGTTCATAAGGGCGATTTCCTAGTTAATTCAGGCAAGGCGGGTCAGACCATCAGCAGCAGCGCGGCGACGAAAATGCTGCCGGCGGAGAAGGTCATGGTCCGAGACGACCAGGTGTTGAACCAACGTTGAAAGCTGGCTAGGTCACGGGACAGAGCAGTCGGTTGGCGGGTCCAGGACTGTTGGTCGAGGCGGAAGAACACGTAGATCTTCACCAGGGCCCCGACGATCTGGTTGTAATAGAGGATCAAAGGGTAGGCCGGGCCGATCCGGTGCCCCGAACAGGACAGCAGCAGGGTCAGCAGCAGGCGGGTGATACCGATCCACAGCAGGTACACCAGGATGAAGGCGGTGCCGTACTTGAAGCTGGCGATCAGGGCCACGGTCAGGCCGAGCAGGGAGGTCCACATCGACACGCGCTGGTCGAACAGCACCACGCTGGTGAACAGGCCCAGGCGCTTGAGACCCAGGCCCAGGGCCCGGGAGTTCTGCCGCAGGTTGTTGCCGTACCAGCGGAACATCAGCTTGCGGCTGGCCTTGATGAAACTCTTCTCCGGCGGATGCTCCACGGTGTTGATCGCCGCATCGGGCACGTAGAAGGTGTCGTAGCCCAGGCGCATCAGGCTGAACCAGCTGGACTTGTCGTCGCCGGTGAGGAACTTGAAGCGGCCCAGGCGCCAGTGTTGCAGCGAGTCGCTTTCCACGTCGGCGATGAAGTCCGGGTTGGTGACCACGCTGGCGCGGAACACCGACATGCGTCCGGTCATGGTCAGCACGCGCTTGGACAGGGCCATGGAGCACATGTTGATGTGGCGCTGGGCGAAGCGCAGCTTGTGCCACTCGCTCATGATGTAGCCGCCGCGCACTTCGCAGAACTCGTTGGTGGTCAGGCCGCCGACGTTGCCGAACAGCTGGAACCAGGGCACGGTCTTGCGCACCACGCCTTCGCCGAGCACGGTGTCGCCGTCGATCACCGCTACCACGGCGCGGTCGTCCGGCAGGTGGCGGGAGATGGCGCGGAAACCGAAGGCCAGGCCGTCGCGCTTGCCGGTGCCGGGGATGCGCACGAAGTCGAGCTTGACGTGGGCCGGCGGGTTCATGCGGGCCCAGAGGCTTTTCACCAGCAGCTCGTCGGACATCTCCACGATCGAGCAGACCACGGTGGTAGGGAAGCCGCAGTCGATGGCTTCACGGATCACCGAGCCATAGACCTGGGCGGTGGTCAGGGCGTCGATCCGGAAGCTGGTGACCATCAGGTACACGTGGGACGGATCGGCGGCCTTGCCCAGCTTGCGGACCTTGCGGCGCAGGTGCGGGTAGACCACGTAGAGAAACAGCATGCCGCGCACGAAATGCGTGGCACCCATCGAGTAGCGCCAGATACCCACGGCGCCAATCAGGAAGATGAAGTCCTTCGATTCGGAGTCGAATGTGGACGCGGGCAACGCCAGGGCGAGGCCCATCAGTAAACTCAAGAAAAACAGCCAACCTGCGGCCTGGAGTAGGCCGTGCTTTAGCCTGTGCATAATCTGCATCCGTCTCGATCTCGGGCGAGCCTGTGGGGTGGCCCGATGGGGTTAAGGCAGGCAAAAAAGCCAAAGGGGGCACATTCCTGTAGCCGTTGCCGGAGGCTGCGATAGGTCCGCAGGACCTCCGGCGGTTGCAGGTACGTCGCGACCCTTCGGGTTCGATCGCAGCCTGCGGCAGCGGCTACAGGAACGGGGGACTGCCCCCGATACCGCTGGTTACCAGCAGATACCTTCGGTCCGGCCACTCGCGCTGGTGGCCTTGGACATGAACCCGACCAGGTCGATGACCTGCTTGCCATGCGGCACGTCTTCGGCCAGGGCGCGGAACTTCTCGTCGCGGTTGCCGAGGATGATCACGTCGGAGTTGTCGATCACCGAGTCGAAGTCCGCGTTGAGCAGGGACGAGACGTGGGGGATCTTGGACTCGATGTAGTCTTTGTTGGCACCGTGGACGCGGGCGTACTCGACGTTGCTGTCGTAGATGCTCAGGTCGAAGCCCTTGCCGATCAGCATTTCCGCCAGCTCCACCAGCGGGCTTTCGCGCAGATCGTCGGTACCGGCCTTGAAGCTCAGGCCGAGCAGGGCGACTTTGCGCTTGTCGTGGCTGGAGACGATGTCGAAGGCGTTCTGCACCTGGGACTCGTTACTGCGCATCAGCGAGTTGAGCAGCGGCGCTTCGACGTCCAGGGAACCGGCGCGGAAGGTCAGGGCGCGCACGTCCTTGGGCAGGCAGGAACCGCCGAAGGCGAAGCCCGGGCGCATGTAGTACTGGGACAGGTTGAGGGTCTTGTCCTGGCAGACCACGTCCATCACTTCACGGCCATCGACGCCGACGGCCTTGGCGATGTTGCCGATCTCGTTGGCGAAGGTGACCTTGGTGGCGTGCCACACGTTGCAGGTGTACTTGATCATCTCGGCGACAGCGATGTCCTTGCGGATGATCGGTGCGTCGAGTTCTTCGTACAGCGATTGCAGGACGTCGCCCGAGGCCTTGTCGAATTCGCCGATCACGGTCATCGGTGGGAAGTCGTAGTCCTTGATCGCGGTGCTTTCACGCAGGAACTCAGGGTTGACCGCGACGCCGAAGTCGACGCCGGCCTTCTTGCCGGAGCAGTCTTCGAGGATCGGGATCACCACGTTGGCGACAGTGCCCGGCAGTACGGTACTGCGCACCACGATGGTGTGGCGGGAGGTCTTGTCACGCAGGACAAAACCGATCTCGCGGCATACCGCTTCGATGTAGTTGAGTTCCAGGTCGCCGTTCTTCTTGCTGGGCGTGCCGACACAGATCATCGACAAGTCGGTGTCGCGAATCGCCTCGGCGAAGTTGGTGGTTCCGCGCAGACGACCGGTTTGAATACCTTGCGCCAGAAGTTCACCCAGACCCGGTTCAACGATCGGCGATTTACCGGCGTTGATCATATCGATCTTGTCCTTGGCAACATCGACGCCAACGACCTCATGGCCCCGTGCAGACAGGCAACCGGCACATACTGCACCGACGTAACCCAAACCAAATATGCTGATGCGCATCGCATTTACCTCTGTGTTATTCACGCCATTAGATGGCCGGAGTTAATGTTTGCCAGCTTTAATTGCGCACTCGGAAGTTCAACGAGCAGGCGTTGAGATATCCAGTGCAGGCAGACTAAGTTCCGAGTGTCTAAATAAGTGCACTCAAGTTGTGCGCAACTTGGCCTTGTTGTAGGGGCTGCCCTTAAATGTCGCCGTCCTTCCTGCTGGAAGGCAGCTCCGAGGTTGGCGATAATCCTGATTTATAGGAGCAGGCCCATGATAATCAGGTAGTTACACGCTCCCGGAAGCGTTTTAAGGCGGGCTATGCCATGGCCTTGTAGGGGATAGTAATGGTGCATTATCTCCTGTGTATTGACCCTAAGTTCGAGTTCCTGAGCAGTAGGTCAGGATAATATGACAACTTCGCTACTGTCGTTGGATCCCATGTAAGTCATCTCCTACAAACTCGTTGAGAATCGTTACCGGTGGTATGAGCGGTGGTTCAGGACATAGTTCCAGACCGCTGATCCTGTTTTCTGAAATTTCTTGAAATATTGCAAAAGATGGCACTGCTTTCATATTGATAGCACTTACCATTTCAGCCTTTAGTTATGGGGAGTTAAAGCGCGGGGATATTTTTATGCCACTACCGATAAAAAAATTGTGTGCCACTACTGAAAAAAATGACCTCTGTCGAGTGAAACAAAAGTTATAAATTCAGAAGAAGATATTTTGGCGCCAATTGTTTGGCGTTTTGGTGGGAGTCAAAGAGGAAAGTGACCGCTCGTCGACGCACTCGTTTGCGCGAAACCAGTGCATCGACCGCGTGCGTTATTCCGGTGCGTGATCGCGCAGGAAAACCAGATTATCGGGTTTCGACTGTTCGGCGCTGTAGCGGTAACCCTGGACATCGAACTGCTTGAGGGCCGCCGGGTCGTTGATGCGTTCTTCTATGACGAAGCGGCTCATCATGCCCCGGGCCTTCTTGGCGTAGAAACTGATGATCTTGTACTGGCCGTTCTTCAGGTCCTTGAACTCGGTATTGATGATCCGGGCGTTCAGGGCCGTGCGCTTGACCGCCGAGAAGTATTCGTTGGAAGCCAGGTTGAGCAGCAGGTCGTCGCCCTGTTCGGCCAGGGCTTCGTTGAGCCATTCGCTGATGCGCGTGCCCCAGAAGGCGTACAGGTCCTTGCCGCGGGCGTTGGCCAGCTTGGTGCCCATTTCCAGGCGATAGGGCTGCATCAGGTCCAGCGGGCGCAGCAGGCCGTACAGGCCGGAAAGCATGCGCAGATGCTGCTGGGCGTAGTCGAAATCGGCTTCGCTCAGGGTTTCGGCATTCAGGCCGGTGTACACGTCGCCCTTGAACGCCAGCAACGCTTGCTTGGCGTTGGCCGGAGTGAAGGCCGGGGTCCAGCTGCCGAAGCGCGCGGCGTTGAGGCCGCCGATCTTGTCGGAGACGTGCATCAGTTCGCTGATTTGCGCCGGGCTCAGTTCGCGCAATTGCAGGATCAGTTCCTGGGAGTGATCGAGGTACTGCGGCTGGGTGAAGCGTTGAGTGACGGGCGGGGTCTCGAAATCGAGGGTCTTGGCGGGTGAAATCACCATCAGCATGAAGTCGTCTCCTGTAAGCGTCGGGGGATTCTAGGGGCTTGGGCGCTTTGACTCCACCTATGAAGGCAATAGGGGGGGCGCCGGTCGTCCGTTGGTCGGCGATGGTCTGCTGCAGGGAGGCGCGTGTCCGCTCTCTATAAAGGGAAGGGGAGCAGCCTAGGCAATAGGGCCGAGAGGCCGGCATCGGCTATAGTGCCGCGCGGGTTTTGTTATGGAGACATCCCTTTGCGCAGCGCGTTTTTTCTTTCGATCTGGCTGTTGAGTTTCGGCGCCCTGGCGGCGCCGAACGAGGTGGCGACCCTGGATCGCAGCACCTGGCCGGAACAGCTCGTCAACCCGACCCTGTTCGACGTGGCGTCGCGGGCGGAGATCCTCACCTTCGCCCGTGCCCTGCTGGACAGCGAGGCCTGGGATGAAGCCTCGTTGAAGCAGCGCCTGGGCCTGCGGATCATCAACATGGCGTCGATCGATGCCGTCCGCCAGCGGCTCTGGCGGCAATTGCTGAGCAACTACAACTTCGCCCAGCAGAGCTGCGACCAGGACGCTTCCTTCTGTTTCCTGGTGGAAGACATGGACACCCTGCGCGAGCAGGCCGGCAAGTTCCAGTTGGGCGACGACTCCTATTACGCCCGCTGGGCCGAGCCGAGCCGGATCTTCCATGAACAGTATCTGGACGAGCTGCTGCGCAAGGCCGCGCTGTTTCCCCAGACCGCCAGCGAGATCGAGCGTTTTGGCGACTACGAGCGCAATGGCGACGAGCTCAATGACCGGCTGTTTTTGCTGACCTTCGACAGCGCCGCCAATCTCGCCCCGGACAACACCCCGTGGCTGACCGAATACCTGCGCAAGTCGAATATGAACGGCACCTTCTTCGTACTTGGCAGCGAGTTGCAGAGCCGCCTGGAGCAGCGTTCGGTGGCCAGTCTGCAGGCCCTGTATTCGCAGCAGTGCGTGGGTGTACTGGGCTGGGAGTATCGTTCCCACAGCCATTGGCAGGACTGGCAGGATTCGATCGAGCGCAGCGTCGAGCTGGCCAAGGGCAAGCTGCCGGAAAACTACGTGCCGCTGTTTCGCCCGCCCTACGGCCAGCGCCGGGCGGATGCGCAGGCCTTCTTTAATGCACAGGGTTTGCAGGTGGCGCTGTGGGACATCGACCCGCAGGACGGCGCCGGCAAGCTCAAGGGCGAGCAGAGCGGCCAGCGGGTGCTGACCCTGATGCTGTTGTGGCGACACGGGGTGATCAATTTCAACGCCCGGCAGGACGCGGTGAAGACGGCATTGCCCTGGTTGCTGACGCAGACGGCGCAGAGCGGAATCGGTTGGGAGGATTGTCAGGACGCGTTTCGCTAGAAACGACGAAAGGTCCGTATTTACGGGGGGAGAGGAGGTTTTTGCCGATTTTGGCCAGGATTTCGAGGCAGGCGGACTTCCGACTTTAACGGTGCTTGGGCAGCGCGCCAAGGGCTATTCGTCACTCTGCAAAATAAACTTAAAAAAAGCGTCAAAGTGCTTTTTCCTGTCACAGGTTTTGGAGTATTACGAAGTCAGACCGCCGAAACCTGCAACACAGGTGGCGTCTCCCAAGACTCCTTTTGTGTGCACTTCACTCGAACCCCTGCGGGTGAATTCGACGGTCAATTCGAGGCGCAGCACCGCCATGGTATTGCGTCGACTGGCCCCCACATAAGGTGACCGAGTATGGATGACCACGGACGTAGCCCTTCCTCCAACCAGCCAATCCTTTATGTACTCGATACCAATGTATTGATTCACGATCCAAACGCCCTGCTGAACTTCGAAGAACACCATGTGGCGATCCCGATGATCGTCCTGGAGGAACTCGACAAGCTCAAGAGCGGCCATCACAGCGTTGCAGCGGAATGCCGCCAGGCCATTCGCCTGATCGACAAGACCCTGGGTGAGGCCTCGCCTGAAGACGTCGAGCTGGGTGTGCCTATTCAGCGTGGCAAGAGCGGCCCCAAAGGCCTGCTGTCGATCCTCATGAGCAAGCGCTCCGAGCCTAACAGCCTGCTGCCGGAAAACCTCAACGACAACATCATCATCAACCAGTTGATCGACCTGCACGCGCGCGACAAGGAGCTGCGCGTGGTGCTGGTGACCAAAGACATCAACATGCGCCTCAAGGCGCGCGCCTGCGGGATCGCCGCCGAGGACTACAGCACCGACCAGCTGGTCGACGACGTGGCCTTGCTGCCCAATGGCTTCCACAACATGACCGGCTCCTTCTGGGACCGCGTGAGCAAGGTGGAAACCCGCCAGGATCACGGCCGCACCTGGCACCAGGTGCAACTCACCGACAACCTGCCGGCGGTGCACATCAACGAGTTCATCATCGACGAACAGGGTTTTGTCGGCTGGATCAAGGAGATTCGCGCCGATGTGCTGCTGATTCTCGACCTGCATCAGGAACCCCTGTTGCACCAGGAAGCCTGGGGCCTGAAACCGCGCGACATCTATCAGGGCCTGGCGCTGTTCGCCTTGCTCGATCCGGACATCCATCTGGTCAACCTGTCCGGGGCGGCAGGTTCAGGCAAGACCATCCTGGCCCTGGCCGCGGCCATCGAGCAGACCATGGTCAGCAAGCGTTATCGGCGCATCATCGCCACCCGCAGCGTGCAGGGGCTGGACCAGGAGATCGGCTTCCTGCCGGGTACCGAAGCGGAAAAGATGGAGCCCTGGCTCGGCGCTATCACCGACAACCTCGAAGCCCTGCACATGGATGACGAAAGCACCCATGGCAGCGTCGACTACATCCTCAGCAAGGTGCCGCTGCAGTTCAAATCCCTCAACTACATTCGTGGCCGCAGCTTCCAGCAGAGCCTGATCCTGATCGACGAATGCCAGAACCTCACCCCGCACCAGATGAAAACCATCATCACCCGTGCCGGCGCCGGTTCCAAAGTGGTGTGCCTGGGCAACCTGGCGCAGATCGATACCCCTTACCTGTCCGCGACCAGCTCCGGGCTGACCTACCTCACTGAACGCTTCAAGGACTTCCCCAACGGGGTGCACATCACCCTGCAAGGGGTTCCACGCTCGATTCTGGCCGAATACGCCGAATCCCATCTGTAACCCTCGCCAGACGGGCGGCCGCGAGGCCGCCCGTTTTTTTGTGCCTGGATGAAACTTCTGTAGCTGCTGCCGCAGGCTGCGATCGGCTGCGCAGCAGACGCCAGAGGACCTGTTGCGTTTCACCGGTAACCCTGGGGAAGTCCGGATCACGTCCGCTACGCGGCCGATCGCAGGCTGCGCCAGCGGCTACAAGGATCGCGTAATCAAGCGTGCGGAAATTTGACCCTCGGGTTTACAATCGCCTTTCCTGATCAGGAGTAAGGCTGTGCTGACTCATCTCGATTCCCAAGGTCGCGCCAATATGGTCGACGTCACCGACAAAGCCGTGACGTCCCGCGAAGCCACGGCCGAAGCCCGGGTGCGCATGCTCCCGCAAACCCTGCAAATGATCGTCAGCGGCGGTCACCCCAAGGGTGATGTGTTCGCCGTGGCGCGCATCGCCGGCATCCAGGCGGCGAAAAAGACCAGCGATCTGATCCCCCTGTGCCATCCGCTGATGCTCACCAGCGTCAAGGTCGAGCTCAGCGCCGAAGGCGAGGACAGCGTGCGCATCGTTGCCCGCTGCAAGCTGGCCGGGCAGACCGGGGTGGAAATGGAAGCCCTGACCGCCGCCAGCGTCGCCGCGCTGACCATCTATGACATGTGCAAGGCCGTGGACCGGGGCATGACCATCGAAGGCGTGCGCTTGCTGGAGAAGCTGGGCGGCAAGAGCGGTCATTACCAGGCGGATGAACAATGAACCTGACTGTGAAGTTTTTCGCCCGCTATCGCGAGGCGCTGGGCGTGGATTCGCTGCGGGTCGCCGGCGATTTCGCCACGGTCGACGATGTGCGCGCCCTGCTGGCCCAACGCGAGGGCGCCGAGGTGCTCAGCGAGCAGAACCTGATGTGCGCCCGCAACGAAGACCTGTGCCAGCTCGACGAGCCGGTGAGCGACGGCGACGAAGTGGCGTTTTTTCCTACTGTGACCGGGGGCTGATATGGCGATTCGTGTGCAATCGGGCGCCTTCGATCCGGGGGCGGAAGTCAACGCGATGCATGCGGCGAATGTCGGCGTCGGCGCGGTGGTGAGCTTTGTCGGCTACGTGCGTGATTTCAACGATGGCCTGGAGGTGGCCGGGATGTTTCTCGAGCATTACCCGGGCATGACCGAAAAGGCCCTCGGCAAGATCGCCGCCGAGGCCGAACAGCGCTGGCCGCTGCTCAAGCTGGAAGTGCTGCATCGCATCGGTGCGCTGGAGCCGGGCGAGCCGATCGTTTTCGTCGGCGCCGCCAGCGCCCACCGCCAGGCGGCGTTCGACGCCTGTGCCTTTGTCATGGACTACCTGAAAACCCGCGCACCGTTCTGGAAAAAGGAAACCACCGCCGACGGGCCGCGCTGGGTGGAAGGTCGCGACAGCGATCACGCGGCGGCGGACCGTTGGAAAGAATGATTGCCTGATCCATCCGTCTTGACCGCAGGTCCTCAACTGCACCCTCCATTTCCCTGTTTTTTCCCATTTCTGCCTCTCGACCAAAGGCCGGCTGAACCGCGTCCGCTGCGTTGACGAAATATACGTAAAAGTCCAGTATGGATTTACAAGTACAAACAAGGCTTCACCGTTTCACTCCTTTCTTCTGTCTTGCCAAACCAACAACAACCCGCGAGAGAACGAACATGAAGAAACTCCCCCTCATCAGTGGCCTGGCCCTGAGCCTGTTGGCGTGCAGCAGCCTGTTCGCCGCCGAGAAAACCCTGCGCATTGGCATCGAGGCGGCTTATCCGCCGTTCGCCTCGAAAACCGACAAGGGCGAGATCGTCGGTTTCGACTACGACATCGGCAATGCCCTGTGCGCGCAGATGCAGGTCAAGTGCCTATGGGTCGAGGGCGAATTCGACGGTCTGATTCCCTCCTTGAAAGTGAAAAAGATCGACATGGCGCTGTCGTCGATGACCATCAACGAAGACCGCAAGAAGTCGGTCGACTTCACCCACAAGTACTACTTCACTTCCTCGCGGCTGGTGATGAAGGAAGGCGCCACGGTCGATGACCAGTACGCCAGCCTCAAGGGCAAGAACGTCGGTGTGCAACGGGCGACCACCACCGACCGCTACGCCACCGAGGTGTTCGAGCCCAAGGGCATCAACGTCAAGCGCTACAGCAACAACGAAGAGATCTACATGGACCTGGCGGCCGGGCGCCTCGATGCGATTTTCGCTGACACCATTCCGCTGAATGACTTCCTGTCGATGCCGCGCGGCAAGGGCTATGCGTTTGTCGGGCCAGAGTTGAAGGACCCGAAATACGTGGGTGAGGGCGCGGGGATCGCGGTGCGCAAGGGTAATACCGAGCTGGTCAGCCAGTTGAATAGCGCCATCGATGGCATTCGCGCCAGTGGCGAATATCAGAAGATTTCCGAGAAGTACTTCAAGTCCGACATCTACGGCGACTGATGTCGCGTGGCGTTCGTGAGGACGCCATCGCGGGCAAGCCTCGCTCCTACGGTTTTGTCGGAGCGAGGCTTTTCAGGGGGCCGTCAGCCCTTCAATTCCTTCAGGTGCTTGTACACCGTCGCCCGCCCCATGTTCAGCACGTTGGCCACATAGTTGGCGGCGCTTTTGCCCTTGAACGCACCTTCGGCGTGCAGCGCCAGCACCAGTTCGCGCTTGTGTTCGCGGGTCAGCAGGTTCAGGCCCAGCTGCCGTTCGCGCAGCCAGTTGTGCAGGAAGGTGTTGATGCGCTCCTGCCAGTCATCGCGAAACAGCGAGTCCGGTTGCGGGATCAGTTTGCTCGGCGAGAGGAACAGGTCCAGCGCCGCCTTGGCATTCTCGAACAGCGAAATATTCAGGTTGATGCACAGCACCGCCAGCGGCTGGCCGCTGCCGTCGCGCAGCACACTGCTGAGGCTGCGGATCTTCTGGCCGTCCCAGTTGAGCTTTTCGTAGGGGCCGATATTCCGCTCATTGGCATCCTCGCCGAGCATGTCTTCGAGGGCGGAGTCGTCGCCCACTTCGCGCTTGGAGATGTTGTTGGCGATGTAGTCGATCTTTTGCGTGCGCAGATCGTGGATGACCACCTCGGCATGGGGGAAGAACAGCGTGGCGATGGCATCGGCGATCGCCCGGAAGTTATCCAGGACAGGGTCCTGCGCGGGTGAGGTCATGGGTAGTTCTCCAGGCGGTGTCAGCACCCCGCGAGGCAGGGCGCTGCGAGTGTGCCGCAATCGTTGGGGCGCGTCACCTGAGCGGGATCAGCCGAGGCGTGCGGGGGAGAGCATGGCGGCGTCCAGGCCAAAGCGCGCCAGTTGCTCCGGCAAGGCTTCGCCACGCACCAGGGCGGCGCTGGCCTGGCCCATGGCTGGCGAGGTCTGGATGCCGTAGCCGCCTTGCGCGGCGACCCAGAACAGGCCCGGTACCTGGAGGTCGAAGCCGGCCAGCAGGTCGCCGTCGCTGACGAAACTGCGCAGGCCGGCCCAGGTCCGGGTCGGGCGGCGAATGGTCAGGGTGGTGGCCTCTTCGATCTGGTAGATGCCCATGGCGATGTCCAGCTCTTCCGGCTGTACATCGTGGGGCTCCACCGGGTCGGCGTTGGCCGGCGAGCCGAGGAACATGCCGGCGTCGGGCTTCATGTAGAAGGATTCGTCGAGGCTCACCAGCATCGGCCAGTGGTGGATATCGACGCCTTCGGGGCCGGCGAAGATAAAGGCTGCGCGGCGTTTCGGCTGCAGGCCCAGGGGCCGGGCGCCGGCCATGGCGCCGACCTGGTCGGCCCAGGCGCCGGCGGCGTTGATCAGGATGGGCGCGCTGAAGTTCTGGCCGGCGGTCCGTACCTGCCATTGGCCTTGTTCGTCGCGGCTCAGCCCCAGCACTTCACAGTCGGTACGCACCTCGCCCTGGTTGCGCCGGATGCCGCGCAGGTAACCCTGGTGCAGGGCGTCGGTGTCGATATCACTGGCGCTTGGGTCGTAGAGGGCGCCGTGGACCTTCTCGTGACGCAGGATCGGCAGGCGCGCGCAGGCTTCGTCGGCGCTCAGCAGCTGCATCTCCGGCACCGTGGCCTTAGCACTCAGGTACTGGTTGTTCAGCTCGCTGGGGTCGCCGGTGAAGTCCACGGTCATTTCGCCGCGCGGGGTCAGCAGCGGGTGCTCGCAGAACCCTTGCGGCGGGGCATCGAAAAAGTCCCGGCTGGCCAGGGTCAGGGCGCGTACCTGGGGCGTGCCATAGGCGGCGGTATAGAGCGCCGCGGAGCGCCCGGTGGAGTGGTAGGCCGGATGCGATTCGCGTTCCAGCACCAGCACCCGGCCATGGCGCGACAGCCAGTAGCCGGTGGAGGCACCGGCAATGCCGCCGCCGATGATGATGAAGTCTGCCTGGGTCATTCGAGCCTCCGGAAAAAGAGTCAATGCAAATCCCTGTAGGAGCGAGCTTGCTCGCGATGAGGCCGCCAACGACACCGCGTAGTGTTCAGTTTTTTATCGCGAGCAAGCTCGCTCCTACAGGTTCGTTCATGCGTTGCGTTGCAGGTGATAGAGCGCATTGGCCAGGGCGATGTCTTCCAGGCCCAGGCCGATGGAGCGGAAGAACACGTGGCGCCCCGGCTCCGGTCGTTGCGCCAGTTCGCTGAGCAGTTCGGGCAGGTCGCCGAGAATCGCCGCCTTGTCCCAGCCATGCTGTTCGCCGGCGATCAGCATCTCGCCGGCCGAGCCGGGGGTGGTCTGACGATAGTCGCAATACACCTGCATGTCCTTCAGTGCTGCGGGCGGCACTTCGTGGGCCCGTGGCGCGTTGGTGCTGATGGAGGTGATCAGCGCCGGCTTGCGCAAGGTGCGCGGGTCGATCACCGGGCCGGCGGAGGAGGTGCAGAGCATGATGACGTCGGCGTCCTGCAGAGCGTCATCGAGCTGGCTGGCGACCTGCAGGCGCGGGTCGAGGGCCTTCAGGCGCGCGATGTCCTCGGCGGATTTGCCGGCCAGGCCAGGGGAGTACAGGCGGATGGATTGCCACTCGCGCAGGGCTTTCACGTAATGCAGGTGGGCCTGGGCCACCGGGCCGCTGCCAATGATCGCCAGGTGCCTGGCGTCGGCCGGCGCCAGGGCGTCGACGGCCACGGCGGTGGTGGCCGCGGTGCGCGCGGTGGTCAGTTCGCCTGCGTCACAGAGCAGCAGCGGCTGGCCGCTGTCCATGGACATCAGCAGGGTCCAGGCGGTGACCAGCGGACCTTCGGCACGGACGATATAGGGCGAGGTCTTGACCCCGTAGACCCGGTCTTCGGCCAGCACGCCCAGGTAGTTGATGAAGTCCCCGGCGCCCTGGGGAAACTCCACCAGCTGTTGCGCCGGCTGCACGGCAAGCCCGGCGGCCAGGTCGTGGAACAGCTTGCGCAAAACCTGCGGCACGTCGACCTGCGCCAGCAACTGGCGGGCCTGAGGCTGGGTCATCACGGACGGCGTGCTGGACATGCGGGTGCTCCCAATAAATAAACTAATTTGTCTATTATGGACTTTTAGTTTTGTCGGGCAATATCCAGGCGAAAAAAAACGCAGCCTGTGGTCGGGCTGCGTTTTTCGTTCGGAAGGTTCCATTGGAACCTCCTTCGTTCACTCGCGATCAGGCTTTCGGGCGTGCTTGCGCTCCACGGGGCGCAGCAGCTCGGTCGGCGGCATTTCGCAGCTGATCTTGCGACCCAGCAGCGCCTCGATCGACGGCAACTGATAGGAGTCGTCCTCGCCGGCGAAGCTGATGGACACGCCGTCGGCGCCCGCCCGGCCTGTACGGCCGATACGGTGCACGTAGTCGTCCGGCACTTCCGGCAGGGTGAAGTTGATCACGTGGCTGATGCCGTCGATGTGGATGCCACGACCGGCGACATCGGTGGCCACCAGTACGCGGATCTTGCCTTCGCGGAAGCCTTCCAGGGTCTTGATGCGCTTGTGCTGCGGCACGTCGCCGGACAGCTGGGCGGCGTTCACGCCGTCGCGTACCAGGCGTTCCTCGATGCGCCGCACTTCATCCTTGCGGTTGGCGAAGACCATGACCCGTTCCCAGCCGTTGTCGTTGACCAGGTTGTACAGCAGCTTGTACTTGTCGGCGCCGGCCACTGCGTAGATGTGCTGTTCGACGTTGGCGTTGGCCACGTTCTCGGCCTCGATTTCGACGATCGCCGGGTCGGTGGTCCATTGCTTGGCCAGGTTCATCACGTCGTCGGTGAAGGTGGCGGAGAACAGCAGAGTCTGGCGTTCGCTTTTCGGCGGGGTCTGGCGAATGATCTGGCGTACCTGGGGGATGAAGCCCATGTCGAGCATGCGGTCGGCTTCGTCCAGCACCATCACTTCGACCATGTCCAGGTGCACGTCGCCGCGCTGGTTGAAGTCCAGCAGGCGGCCCGGGGTGGCGACCAGAATGTCGCAATGGCGGGCTTCGAGGTGCTTGAGCTGTTTGTCGAAGTCCATGCCACCGACAAAGGTCATCACATTGAGGCCGGTGTATTTGGTCAGGCTGGCCGCATCCTTGGCGATCTGTACCACCAGTTCGCGGGTCGGCGCGATGATCAGCGCCCGCGGCTCGCCCATGTAGCGCTCTTTCGGCGGTGGGGTCTGCAGCAGCTGGGTGATGATCGAGATCAGGAACGCGGCGGTCTTGCCGGTACCGGTCTGGGCGCGGCCGATGGCGTCTTTGCCGGCCAGGGTGAACCCCAGTACCTGCGCCTGGATCGGCGTGCAGTAGGGGAAACCCAGGTCGTGGATCGCGTGCATCAGTTCCGGCGCGAGTTTGAAGTCGTGGAAACGGGTCTTGCCTTCCTGCGGTTCGACGACGAAGTCTTCCAGTTTCCAGGTGCTTACCGGTGGTTTCGGCGCGCGTGGGCGGCGCGGCTGTTCGGCCTTGGGCTTGTCGCTGCGCGGCGCGGTCTGGGCCACTGGGGCGGCTGGGGCCACTGGCTCTTGCCTGGCCACGGAGGCGGGCGCGGTCCGTTCCGGCTGATGGCCGTCGGTACGGCTGCTGGGGCTGGAGGAAGAGGGGCTGGAGCCTGGCGCGAGCTGCTCAGCCTCGCTTTTACCGAAGATTTTCTTGAGTGCTTTGAGCACGGTCATCTCATCAATTGGTTAAGGAATGTACGCCGGGCAGTGTAATGCAAGAATCGGGCGCGGCGTAGTGGATTGCTCAACGGGCTACCTAACTTATCGATTCAGCGCAAACGCTCGCCGAGCCAGGCGCCGATATCGCGAATTTCTTCGGGTAACACTTCGTGGCCCATTGGGTATTCCTGCCATGTCACGGTGACACCATGGTGTTTCAGGTACTCGTAGGCGGTGCGGCCCATGGCGTTCTGCACCACTTCGTCGTACTGGCCGTGCAGGCACAGGGTCGGAATCCGCTGCTGGCTGGCCGACAGTTCCAGTTCATCGCTGAAGGTCGGGGCATAGGTGGAGAGGGCAAGCACGCCACCCAGCGGGCCCTGCCATTTAAGGAAGGCGGTGTGCAGGACGACCGCGCCACCCTGGGAAAAACCGGCGAGGAAAATCCGCGAAGGGTCTATTCCGCTGGCGCGCTGTTCTTCGATCAGGTCGCTCAGGCGTTTTGCCGACTCGTCCAGCTGTTCGCGGTTGATCGCGCGCGCCGGGCTCATGGCCAGAATGTCGTACCAGCTGGGCATGGCATAACCGCCATTGATGGTCACGGCGCGGGTCGGTGCCTGGGGCAGGACGAAGCGGGTGGTCAACAGGCTTTCCTGCAGCGCTTCGGCCACTGGCAGGAAGTCGTAGCGGTCGGCGCCCAGGCCATGGAGCCAGATCACACAGGCATCGACGGGCTTGCTGGGCTGAAGAATCAAGGGCTCGGTCATGGTTGCTCCAAATATGTGCGCACGCGCCCAAGCGGTGCGTGATCGAGGTGCGCGGTCGGTTGATCAGTGAAGAAGATGTCGCAAGGCTGCAAGTTTTGCTCTTGACCCCGGGCTGAACCGCTTTAGCCGGCACTCTGGTACGGGCTTTGCTATAGCCGTTGCGTGAAGTGATTGCGTTCACCCTGCCGGTAACACTATCAGGCTACTGGCGGGTGTGGGATAGCAAAGATCCGATGATGGACGTTCGCCAGTGGCCGCTACGGGCTTCGCGAACATGCAAGGGCTACAGCCCGTTCGGTCGCTTGGTGAGTATGGGTTTTCTCTTAAATGGATTTTCTCCTACTAGACTCATAGCTAAAGTCCTACGCCGCTTGACCCGATAAAAAGCCAACACGGGTCAACAGTGCCTCATAAGGGTGCGGCAGGACTCAAGCTCCGACACAACAAGAGCAAAACTGGAGGTTTGAATGAAGATGTTGAAATCCACCCTGGCTGTGGTCACGGCCGCCGCGGTACTGGGCATGAGCGGCTTCGCGCAGGCGGGTGCGACCCTGGATGCAGTGCAGAAGAAAGGCTTCGTGCAGTGCGGTGTGAGCGACGGTCTGCCGGGCTTCTCGGTACCGGACGCCACCGGCAAGATCCTCGGCATCGACGCCGACATCTGCCGCGCCGTGGCCGCCGCGGTATTCGGCGACGCGACCAAAGTGAAATTCAGCCAGTTGAACGCCAAGGAGCGTTTCACCGCGCTGCAATCGGGCGAAATCGACATCCTGTCGCGCAACACCACCATGACCAGTTCCCGCGACGCGGGCATGGGCCTGAAATTCCCGGGCTTCATCACCTACTACGACGGCATCGGTTTCCTGGTGAACAACAAGCTGGGCGTCAAGAGCGCCAAGGAACTGGACGGCGCGACCATCTGCATCCAGGCCGGCACCACCACCGAGCTGAACGTGTCCGACTACTTCCGTGGCAACGGCCTGAAATACACCCCGATCACCTTCGACACCTCCGATGAAAGCGCCAAGTCGCTGGAGTCCGGTCGTTGCGACGTACTGACCTCCGACAAGTCCCAGCTGTTCGCCCAGCGCAGCAAGCTGGCTTCGCCGAAGGACTATGTGGTTCTGCCGGAAACCATTTCCAAGGAACCGCTGGGCCCGGTCGTGCGTAACGGCGACGACGAGTGGCTGGCCATCATCCGCTGGACGGGCTACGCCATGCTCAACGCCGAAGAGGCCGGCATCACGTCGAAGAACGTCGAAGCCGAAGCCAAGTCCACCAAGAACCCGGACGTTGCGCGTCTGCTGGGTGCCGACGGTGAATACGGCAAGGACCTGAAGCTGCGCAAGGACTGGGTAGTACAGATCGTCAAGCAAGTAGGCAACTACGGCGAAGTGTTCGAGAAGAACCTCGGCAAGAGCACTCCGCTGGAGATCGATCGCGGCCTGAACGCGCTGTGGAACAACGGCGGCATTCAATACGCACCACCAGTGCGCTGATGGTTCTATCGCCCGGCGGGCCAACCGCCGGGTGATGTTCTTGTTCCATTATTTCCGGGGCACTTCATGCAAAACTCAATCGGCGCACCTAAGCAGAGGCTCAGTCTCAGCGATCCACGAGTGCGTGCGTGGCTATTCCAGATCATTACCGTTGTGGCCGTGATCTCGCTTGGCTGGTACTTGTTCGATAACACGCAAACCAACCTACAGCACCGGGGTATTACCTCCGGCTTCGACTTTCTCGAGCGCAGCGCCGGCTTCGGCATCGCTCAGCACCTGATCTCCTACACCGAAGCGGACAGCTATGCCCGGGTGTTCGTGATCGGCCTGCTCAACACCCTGCTGGTGACGTTCATCGGCGTGATCCTGGCGACCATCCTCGGGTTCATCATCGGTGTGGCGCGCCTGTCGCAGAACTGGATCATCAGCAAACTGGCGACCGTGTATGTGGAAGTGTTCCGCAACATTCCGCCGCTGCTGCAAATCCTGTTCTGGTATTTCGCGGTGTTCCTGACCATGCCGGGGCCGCGCAACAGCCACAACTTCGGCGACACCTTCTTCGTCAGCAGCCGTGGCCTGAACATGCCGGCCGCCCTGGTGGCCGACGGCTTCTGGCCGTTCGTGATCAGCCTGGTGATAGCCATCGTTGCCATCGTGCTGATGTGCCGCTGGGCCAACAAGCGCTTCGAAGACACCGGCGTGCCGTTCCACAAGTTCTGGACCGGTCTGGCGCTGTTCCTGGTGATCCCGGCACTGTGCATGCTGGTGTTCGGCGCCCCGGTGCACTGGGAAATGCCCGAGCTCAAGGGCTTCAACTTCGTCGGCGGCTGGGTGCTGATCCCGGAACTGCTGGCCCTGACCCTGGCCCTGACCGTCTACACCGCGGCGTTCATCGCCGAGATCGTGCGTTCGGGGATCAAGTCGGTGAGCCACGGCCAGACCGAGGCGGCCCGTTCCCTCGGCCTGCGCAACGGCCCGACCCTGCGCAAGGTGATCATTCCGCAGGCGCTGCGGGTGATCATTCCGCCACTGACCAGCCAATACCTGAACCTGGCGAAGAACTCGTCCCTGGCGGCGGGTATCGGTTATCCGGAAATGGTTTCGCTGTTCGCCGGTACCGTGCTCAACCAGACCGGCCAGGCCATCGAAGTCATTGCCATCACCATGAGCGTGTACCTGGCGATCAGCATCAGCATTTCCCTGCTGATGAACTGGTACAACAAGCGCATTGCGCTGATCGAGCGGTGAGGAAACGCGCATGAGCACTCATACTTTCAAACCCGACATGCCACCACCGAGCAGCAGCATCGGGATCGTGGCGTGGATGCGGGCACACATGTTCTCCAGCTGGATCAACACCCTGCTGACCCTGTTTGCCTTCTACCTGATCTACCTGGTGGTGCCGCCGATCCTCAGCTGGGCGATTTTCGACGCCAACTGGGTGGGCACCACCCGCGCCGACTGCACCAAGGAGGGCGCTTGCTGGGTGTTCATCCAGCAGCGCTTCGGTCAGTTCATGTACGGCTACTACCCGGCGGATCTGCGCTGGCGCGTGGACCTGACCGTGTGGCTGGCGGTGATTGGCGTGGCGCCCTTGTTCATCTCCCGGGTTCCGCACAAGGCCATTTATGGCCTGAGCTTCCTGGTGCTGTACCCGATCATTGCCTACTTCCTGCTGCATGGCGGCCTGTTTGGCATGGCCAACGTCGCCACCAGCCAGTGGGGCGGCCTGATGCTGACCCTGGTGATCGCCACCGTCGGCATCGCCGGCGCCTTGCCGCTGGGCATCGTGCTGGCCTTGGGGCGACGCTCGAACATGCCGGCGATTCGTGTGGTCTGCGTGACCTTCATCGAGTTCTGGCGTGGCGTGCCGTTGATCACCGTGCTGTTCATGTCCTCGGTGATGCTGCCGCTGTTCCTGCCCGAAGGCATGAACTTCGACAAGCTGCTGCGGGCGCTGATCGGGGTGATCCTGTTCCAGTCGGCCTACATCGCCGAAGTGGTGCGCGGCGGGTTGCAGGCGATTCCCAAGGGGCAGTACGAAGCGGCCGCGGCCATGGGCCTGGGCTACTGGCGCAGCATGGGCCTGGTGATCCTGCCGCAAGCCCTGAAGCTGGTGATCCCCGGCATCGTCAACACCTTCATCGCCCTGTTCAAGGACACTAGCCTGGTGATCATCATCGGCCTGTTCGACCTGCTCAACAGCGTGAAACAAGCCGCCGCCGACCCGAAATGGCTGGGCATGGCCACCGAAGGCTATGTCTTCGCGGCCCTGGTGTTCTGGATTTTCTGTTTTGGTATGTCCCGCTACTCCATGCATCTGGAGCGTAAGTTGGACACAGGCCACAAGCGTTAGGAGTATCTCCATGAGTGAAGCGATCAAAAAGCCTGTGAGCCCTGAAGGCATTATTCAGATGCAGGGCGTGAACAAGTGGTACGGCCAGTTCCACGTGCTCAAGGACATCAACCTCAACGTCAAGCAGGGCGAGCGCATCGTCCTGTGCGGGCCTTCGGGCTCGGGCAAGTCCACCACCATCCGCTGCCTGAACCGCCTGGAAGAACACCAGCAGGGCCGCATCGTGGTCGATGGCGTGGAGCTGACCAACGACCTCAAGCAGATCGAGGCGATCCGCCGTGAAGTCGGCATGGTGTTCCAGCACTTCAACCTGTTCCCGCACCTGACCATCCTGCAGAACTGCACCCTGGCGCCGATGTGGGTACGCAAGATGCCCAAGCGCAAGGCCGAGGAAGTCGCCATGCATTACCTGGAGCGCGTACGCATTCCGGAGCAGGCGAACAAGTACCCGGGCCAGCTCTCCGGCGGTCAGCAGCAGCGCGTAGCGATTGCCCGGGCGCTATGCATGAAGCCGAAGATCATGCTGTTCGACGAGCCGACGTCGGCCCTCGACCCGGAAATGGTGAAAGAGGTTCTGGACACCATGATCGGCCTGGCCGAAGACGGCATGACCATGCTCTGTGTGACCCACGAAATGGGCTTCGCGCGCACCGTGGCCAACCGGGTGATCTTTATGGACAAGGGTGAAATCGTCGAACAGGCCGCGCCTAACGACTTCTTCGACAACCCGCAGAACGAGCGGACCAAGCTGTTCCTGAGCCAGATCCTGCACTGATCCAGGTACAGCCTTGAAAATGAACCCGGCCTGGCGCCGGGTTTATTTTTGCCTGGGATTTCATGACGTCGCGACGCGAGCCAGGTGCGGGTCGTCGTCGGCCGCGGGCGCTTGTTGTTCGCTGAGTGCCTGCACGTCGGCCATCAGTTGCGGATGACGATCGAGCAGGCGCATCAACATGAACAGCGGCTGGGGCGGGGCGACCTCGCCGCGTTCGTAGCGGGAGAAGGCGTTGTGCCCGCCGCCGGAGAGCAGCTTTACCGCATCCTTCTGCGAGAGGTGCAGCTTGCGGCGGATGCGTTTCATCTCGCTGGCCATGAACTGCCGGCAATCTTCCAGCAATTGGTCGCCGGCGTTGGCGTAGCGTTCGGCGCTGGCGGCGTCGAACTCGATTTCTGCGCAGGCCTGGCATTCCCAGCCGGCCAGGCCATGAACCTGACGCACCATGTGCTTGTAATCGATCAGCTCGCTGCGGTTCTCGAACGGCTGCATGCCGGCCGGGGCCCCACAACTGACGCATTGTCTTTGTTTCATGGGTGTTTCTCCTTGAAGGAGATCACTGGGGGACCGCCGCCGGGGCGGTAAGTGACTTTGATGTACAGCTCCACGGAATCGATGTGCGTGTAATACACGTCCTGCCAGATTCGATGATCGAGATAGCTGGTCATCGACTTGTAGAGCATTTTCCCCTGCAGCCCGGCAATCACCTGCTGCATGTCCCGGCAGGTCAGGCCGAGGTGCCGGCCGCTGACCAGGGCGGTTCGGGTAAAGGCGGCTGCCCCCAGACGGGCGACATCCGCCTTGATCACCGACAGGTCGTAATGAGGTGTGTGCTTTTCCATAAGACACCTGGAGTCGAGATAAAATTACCCTTAAAGGGTTTTTTTGGCAATCGGATTTCCTTTCCGCTTGCTACATGCATGCATCGGCTTTGTTGTTCACCCACGCGAAGCTGACTAATATGCCAAAAAAATTCATCCGATGATTGGATGAAAAGGCGACGGCATATGACAGAAACTTCTCCTTTGATTAAACGTTCCCTGGTCGATCAGGCCCTGGAACAGCTGCGCCAACGCATCAATGACGGTGTATGGAGCATCGGCCAGCGCCTGCCGACCGAACCGGAGCTGGCGGCGGAGCTGGGCATCAGCCGCAATACCGTGCGCGAGGCCATGCGGGTCCTGGCGTTTTCCGGCCTGGTGGAGATTCGCCAGGGCGACGGTAGTTACCTGCGTGCGGTGGTCGATCCGCTGGACACCCTCAAGGCCCTATCCCAGTGCTCCCTGGAGCAGGCGCGCGAAACCCGGCAGATCATCGAGACCGAAGCCATTGGCCTGGCGGCTCTGCGGCGTACCGACCAGGACTTGCTGGCGTTGCGCGAAGCCCTGGCCCTCAGCGGCGATCACTATCACGGCGATCTGGAGAGCTATATCGCCTGCGACCTGGTGTTTCACGGGCGCCTGGTGGATGCCGCGCATAACCCCACCCTCAGCGAGCTGTACCGCTATTTCTCCAGCGTGGTCGGCGCGCAACTGCGCCAGACCCTGAACATCCATCCTCGGCGCCAGGCGGTGTTCGATCTGCACATCGACCTGCTGGACGCCGTCGAGCAGCGCGATCCGGAGCGGGCCAAGGCCATTTCGCGGCAGCTGATCAATGAACCTTGAGACCGAGAGCGCCATGTCCAGCCATCAGGCCAATAACCCGCCACCTATTGCTGTCCCTCGACGCGAGGCTGAGCTCGAAGAGTTGTTGATCGATGCCGAAGCCGACGATGCCGAGGTCCAGCACAGCCACCCGGCCCCAAGTCGCCCGTGGCTGTTGCTGCTGGGGCTGATCCTGGTGGCGCTGAATTTGCGTCCGGCGCTGTCGAGCATGGCGCCGCTGCTCAGCGAGGTGTCGCGCAGTCTCGGGCTGTCGGCGGCCCAGGCCGGCCTGCTGACCACCTTGCCGGTGCTGTGCCTGGGCCTGTTCGCCCCCCTGGCCCCGGTGCTGGCGCGGCGCTTCGGTGCCGAGCGGGTGGTGCTTGGCATCCTGCTGACGCTGGCGGGCGGGATCATTCTGCGCAGTTCCCTGGGGGACGTCGGGCTGTTCGCCGGCAGCATCCTCGGTGGCGCGAGCATCGGTGTGATCGGGGTGTTGCTGCCAGGTATCGTCAAGCGCGACTTCGCCAAACACGCGGGCACCATGACCGGCGTCTACACCATGGCCCTGTGCCTGGGCGCGGCGATGGCCGCGGGGGCGACCGTGCCCTTGAGCCAGCACTTCGATAACAGCTGGGCGCTGGGCCTCGGCTTCTGGGTGCTGCCGGCGCTGGTAGCGGCGCTGTTCTGGCTGCCCCAGGTCGGCAAGCGGCAGGGCGCGCACCATGTGGCCTATCGGGTGCGCGGTTTGCTGCGCGACCCGCTGGCCTGGCAAGTGACGCTGTACATGGGCCTGCAATCCTCGCTGGCCTACATCGTGTTTGGCTGGTTACCGTCGATCCTGATTGGTCGCGGCCTGAGCCCGACCCAGGCCGGGTTGGTGCTGTCCGGCTCGGTGATCGTCCAGCTCGCCAGTTCGCTGGCCGCGCCCTGGCTGGCAACGCGGGGCAAGGATCAGCGCCTGGCTATCGTGGTGGTGATGCTGCTGACCCTCGGCGGCCTGTTCGGCTGCCTGTATGCCCCGCTCGATGGCCTGTGGGGCTGGGCGATCCTGCTGGGCGTGGGGCAGGGCGGTACTTTTAGTCTGGCGCTGACCCTGATCGTCCTGCGTTCGAAGGACGCCCATGTGGCGGCCAATCTGTCGAGCATGGCCCAGGGCTTTGGCTACACCCTGGCCTCCATGGGGCCGTTCGCGGTCGGCCTGGTGCACGACTGGACCGGCGGCTGGACGGCCTTGGGCTGGATTTTCGCGGTGATCGGCCTGGGGGCCATAATCGCCGGCCTGGGGGCCGGGCGCTCGCTCTACGTGCAGGTCGAAAGCGAAAAAATCTGAGCCAACCCACTGTCGGTATTTGCGCGGCGAATGCCGATAGTGTTTCCCGGGTTTGCAGACTATCGTGCAGGCATCTTTCCCTGAGTCGGAGCCTGTTTCATGAGTGACGCCCACCGCGCCTTGATCACTGAGTTCTATAGCGCTTTCCAGAGCCTGGATGCCGAGGCCATGGCCGCCTGCTACACCGAGGATGTGCTGTTCAGTGATCCGGCGTTCGGCGAACTGCGCGGCCGCGATGCCGCTGACATGTGGCGCATGCTCACCACCCGGGCCAAGGACTTCTCCCTGGTCTTCGACAATGTCCGCGCCGACGAGCGCAGCGGTGAGGCCCATTGGGTGGCGACTTACCTGTTCAGCCAGACCGGCAATACCGTGGTCAACGATATCCAGGCGCGTTTCGTGTTTCGTGATGGCAAGATCTGCGAGCACCACGATCATTTCAATATGTGGCGCTGGGCCCGCCAAGCCCTGGGCACCAAGGGCCTGATCCTCGGCTGGACCCCGCTGCTGAAAAACGCCGTGCGCGCCCAGGCCTGCAAAGGCCTGAAAGCCTTCCAGGCCGGCCGCTGAATCCTCGCCTCTGGTAAGATCGCGGCTTGTTATCCACACGCCGCGATCACCGTGACCCGCCCCAGCCAATCCCCCGTCAACGACGCAGAATCTGTACCCATGGTGAGCAAACCCTGGTTTGTCTACCTGGTGCGTGCTGCCAACGGCGCCCTGTACTGCGGCATCAGCGACGACCCGGTCAAGCGTTTCGCCAAGCACCAGAGCGGCAAGGGCGCGCGCTTCTTCCTCTCCAGCCCGGCCGTCGCGCTGGTCTACACCGAAGCCTGCCGCGACAAGAGCGAAGCCCTGCGCCAGGAACGGCTGATCAAGAAGCTGCGCAAAAGTGCCAAGGAGTGCCTGGTGGCCTCGGCCGTCGTGGCTTATCAAGCGGACTGATACGTTGCCATCAGGCAGAGCGGTGGGCTGCCAGGCGTTTGCACGCTAAGCTGGTTCTTCCTACTTATCCAGTGGAACTCCAGCATGTCAGAGTTGATTCTGCATCATTACCCGACCTCGCCTTTCGCGGAAAAAGCCCGCCTGTTGCTAGGCTTCAAGGGCTTGTCCTGGCGCTCGGTGAAGATCTCGCCGGTGATGCCCAAACCCGATCTCACCGCCCTCACGGGTGGTTATCGCAAGACTCCGGTGTTACAGGTCGGTGCCGATATCTATTGCGACACGGCGCTGATCGCCCGGCGGCTGGAGCAGGAAAAGGCCTCGCCGGCACTGTTTCCCGAAGGCCGGGAAATGGTCAGCGCGACCTTTGCGGCCTGGGCCGATTCGGTGGTGTTCCAGCATACGGTGAGCCTGGTATTCCAGCCGGAGTCGGCGGCCGTGCGTTTCGGCCATTTGCCGCCGGAAGCGATCAAGGCCTTCATGACCGACCGCGCCGGGCTGTTCAGCGGCGGCAGTTCCACCCGCGTGCCGCTGGAGTTGGCCAAGCATCAATGGCCGACGCTCATGGCGCGCCTGGAGCAGCAGTTGCAGCGTGAGGAGGGCGACTTCCTGTTCGGTGAGCCGTCGATTGCCGACTTCGCCATGGCCCACCCCCTGTGGTTCCTCAAGGGGACGCCGGTGACTGCGCCGCTGGTGGACGCCTATCCGGCGGTGTCGGCGTGGCTGGCCCGGGTACTGGGGTTCGGTCATGGTGCTTCGAGTGTCATGACTTCCGAAGAGGCACTCGAAGTGGCGCGCAGGGCTACACCGGCAGCCTTGCCGGATGACGCCTTCATTGACCCGAACGGTTTCCAGGCTGGCCAGCGGGTGCGGATCGCGGCGACCGACTATGGCGTCGATCCGGTGGAGGGGGAGTTGCTGTTTGTCGGGCGCGAGGAGTTGATTCTGCGTCGCGAAGACCCGCGCGGCGGGTTGGTGCATGTGCACTTCCCGCGTCTCGGGTTCCGTATCGAGGTGCTATAAGGCGGCAGGTCTATCGCAAGCAAGCTCGTTCCGACAGAGGTTGTTCGGCCCCTTGTAGGAGCGAGCTTGCTCGCGATGCGTTTAACGTTGCAACGCCGCCATGATCCCGTCGGGGTCATAGGTACGGATCAAGGTGCCATTGACGTCCAGGATCGGAATTCCGGCGCCGCCCAGCTCGGTATAGGCCTTGCGCGCCTCGGCATCCTTCTCGATATCGAACTCGCGAAAGGCAATGCCCTTCTGATCGAGAAAGCGCCGGGTGGCCTTGCAGTAGCCGCACCAGTCGGTGGCGTAGAGCACCACCCGGGCATTGGCCCGGACCTGCTCCGAGGCGGCCTGCGAGGGGGTGAACAGGTGCTCGAGCTTGCCCCAGTTCTGGTACGCCACGACCACCAGCAGGATCAGCAGGAATTTCTTCAGCACGCCCTGCAGCATCAGTTGCGACGCTTGAGCTGATCGGTCAGTTGGGTCGGCAGGCCCTTGATGATCAGGGTCCCGGCCTCTTCGTCATACTCGATCTTCGAGCCCAGCAGGTGCGCCTCGAAGCTGATGGACAGGCCTTCGGCGCGGCCAGTGAAGCGGCGGAACTGGTTGAGGGTGCGCTTGTCCGCCGGGATCTCCGGCGACAGGCCGTAGTCCTTGTTGCGGATGTGATCGTAGAACGCCTTGGGGCGGTCCTCGTCGATCAGTTCCGAGAGTTCTTCCAGGCCCACGGGTTCGCCGAGCTTGGCCTGGCTGCTGGCGTAGTCCACCAGGGCCTTGGTCTTTTCCCGGGCGGATTCTTCCGGCAGGTCTTCGCTTTCGACGAAGTCGCTGAATGCCTTGAGCAGGGTACGGGTCTCGCCCGGGCCGTCGACGCCTTCCTGGCAGCCGATAAAGTCACGGAAGTACTCCGAGACTTTCTTGCCGTTCTTGCCCTTGATGAACGAGATGTACTGTTTCGACTGTTTGTTGTTCTGCCACTCGGAGACGTTGATCCGCGCGGCCAGGTGCAACTGGCCCAGGTCCAGGTGGCGCGACGGAGTCACGTCCAGCTCGTCGGTCACCGCCACGCCTTCGCTGTGGTGCAGCAGGGCGATGGCCAGGTAGTCGGTCATGCCTTGCTGGTAGTGGGCGAACAGCACGTGGCCGCCGACCGACAGGTTGGATTCTTCCATCAGCTTTTGCAGGTGCTCGACCGCGACGCGGCTGAAGGCGGTGAAGTCCTGGCCGCCATCGAGGTATTCCTTCAGCCAGCCGCTGAAGGGAAAAGCGCCGGACTCCGGGTGGAACAGACCCCAGGCTTTGCCCTGTTTGGCGTTATAGCTTTCGTTGAGATCGGCGAGCATGTTCTCGATGGCCGCGGATTCAACCAGTTCGGAATCGCGGGCGTGCAGAACTGCGGGTGTGCCGTCGGGTTTTTTGTCGATCAGGTGGACGATGCAATGGCGGATCGGCATGGGCTTCTCGGCTGGTTGGCGGGAGAGGGCGTGACTCCCCGAAAAAGTGCCCAGTGTACCGCACCCGCTGGTTTTGGCGCTGTTTGAAGGGGGTGGAAGGCGGCCTGGGTCAAGCTTATGCATTTTTTTACGGATTTAGAGCAATAAAGCTGACCAAATGGCTAGGTAGAGGCGGATATTTCCCCGTCTCTGTGCTAGTTTTGCCCCGTCTTACGCGATGTCTCGGCGTTAAGCGTGCATTCAGCATTTGTCAGGTCGAACCAAACCCTGATTTCGGTATCTATAACCCCGATCTTTCGTGGTTGTGACCGGGGTGCCAGATCCACAAGATCTGGCTCGATGGCTGACACTGCACTCTGCAATCCAAATGAATTTGATAGGGAAGGAACACCACAATGGCTATTACTAAAGACCAACTGATCGCTGATATCGCTGAAGCTATCGACGCGCCGAAAACCACCGCGCGTAACGCTCTGGACCAACTGGCCCAGATCGTTGCTGATCAATTGGAAAATGGCGGCGAAATCACTCTGCCAGGTATCGGCAAACTGAAAGTGACCGAGCGTCCTGCCCGTACTGGCCGTAACCCATCGACTGGCGCTGCCATCGAAATCGCTGCCAAGAAAGTTATCAAGCTGGTTGTGGCTAAAGGCCTGACCGACTCGATCAACAAGTAAGACTGCAGTAAGACCGTGCCTCGGAACACTTCCAGGCACGGTTTTCAGGCTCTAAGGCCGCAACGATTTACGCAAGGTAAATCGCCGTTTTGCCCCTCGTATCTATCCCTTTTGAACCCAACGCTCCTGGCGCCAGGCCTGTTGCTGTGCCTTGTCCTTGAAGGTCCAGGCGACGAAGCGGCTCTGTTTTTGCCCCTGTGACATTTCCACCACCTGACTCTCCAGTGCTCCAGCCTTTTTCAGCGCGACCTGAATCGCCGGCAGGTTCGAGGCTTTCGACACCAGGGTGCTGAACCACAACACCTGTTGCGCCACCTGGGCGCTTTCGCCGATCAACTGGGTCACGAAGCGCGCTTCGCCACCTTCGCACCACAACTCCGCCGCCTGGCCGCCAAAGTTCAGCACCGGCAGCTTGCGCTTGGGATCGGCCTTGCCCAGCGCTCGCCATTTGCGCTGGCTGCCGCGCGTGGCTTCTTCCAGGGAGGCATGGAAGGGCGGATTGCACAGGGTCAGGTCGAAGCGTTCGTCGCTCTCCAGCAGCCCCAGCAGGATCTGCTTGCGCTTGCTCTGCTGGCGCAGGCCGATGGCCTTGTTCAGGCCGTTGGCCTGGACGATCGCCTTGGCGGCGGCGAGGGCCGTGGTGTCGATGTCGGAACCGAGAAATTGCCAGCGGTAATCGCAGTGGCCGATCAACGGGTAGATGCAGTTGGCGCCGACCCCGATGTCCAGCACCCGCACCGCCGCGCCGCGGGGAATTACGCCTTCGTTACGCTCGGCCAGCAGGTCGGCCAGGAAATGCACATAGTCGGCACGACCGGGGACTGGGGGGCAGAGGAAGTCAGCCGGAATATCCCAATGGGCGATGCCGTAGAACGCCTTGAGCAATGCCCGGTTGAACACCCGCACCGCCGCCGGGTTGGCGAAGTCGATGCTCTCCTTGCCGTAGGGATTGATGATCACGAAAGCCCCCAGCTCCGGGGTGCTCTTGATCAACTGTGGAAAGTCATAGCGGCCTTGATGGCGATTGCGCGGGTGCAGGCTGGCCTTTTCCCGTGGCGCGACGGCCTTGGCCGGAGCTGCAGGTTGAGGCTTGGTGCGCGAAGCTTTGGGAGGGCGGGGGGCAGTCATGGGCGAAATCGGTTCGGGTATGGCTCAAGGTGGCGCGCATTGTCCCATATCTGCCCGGGCCGCGTGGCCTCTGTAGGTGCGAGGCTTGCCCGCGAAGCGTTATTCCTGGCACGCCGCGTTACCTTTATCGCCAGCAAGCTGCGCTCCTACAGAAGCGTCAAGCCTGTCGGTCGGGCACAAAAAAGGGAGCCCCTTTGCAGGGCTCCCTTTTTTTACCGCTCGAATCGCCGTTACAGGCTGGAGATCCGTGCGTGCTGCTCGGCCAGCTTGCCCAGGGCCTGTTCGGCCTCGGCCAGTTTGGCGCGTTCCTTGTCGATGACTTCGGCCGGGGCCTTGTCGACGAAGGCGGCGTTGGACAGCTTGCCGCCGACCCGCTGGACTTCGCCTTGCAGACGCTGGATTTCCTTGTCCAGGCGCGCCAGTTCGGCACCCTTGTCGATCAGCCCGGCCATCGGCACCAGCACTTCCATCTCGCCGACCAGGGCGGTGGCGGACAGCGGTGCTTCGTCGCCGGCCTTCAGCACGGTGATCGATTCGAGTTTGGCCAGCTTCTTCAGCAGGGTCTCGTTTTCGCTCAGGCGACGCTGGTCTTCGGCGTTGACGTTCTTCAGGAACAACGCCAGTGGCTTGCCCGGGCCGATGTTCATTTCGGCACGGATGTTACGGGTGCCGAGCATCAGGCCTTTGAGCCATTCGATGTCGTCTTCGGCGGCCTGGTCGATGCGTGCTTCATTGGCCACCGGCCACGGTTGCAGCATGATGGTCTTGCCTTCGGCCCCGGCCAGCGGCGCCAGGCGCTGCCAGATTTCTTCGGTGATGAACGGCATGAACGGATGGGCCAGGCGCAGCGCCACTTCCAGTACGCGCACCAGGGTGCGGCGGGTGCCGCGCTGGCGTTCGACCGGCGCGTTTTCGTCCCACAGCACTGGCTTGGACAATTCCAGGTACCAATCGCAGTACTGGTTCCAGATGAACTCGTACAGCGCCTGGGCTGCCAGGTCGAAGCGGAACTGGTCCAGCTGGCGGGTCACTTCGGCTTCGGTGCGCTGCAACTGGGAGATGATCCAGCGGTCGGCCAGCGACAGCTCGTAGGCTTCGCCGTTCTGACCGCAGTCCTCGCCCTTGTCCAGCACGTAGCGCGCGGCGTTCCAGATCTTGTTGCAGAAGTTGCGATAACCTTCGACGCGGCCCATGTCGAACTTGATGTCGCGGCCGGTGGACGCCAGCGAGCAGAAGGTGAAGCGCAGGGCGTCGGTGCCGTAGCTGGCGATGCCGTCGGCGAACTCCTGGCGGGTCTGCTTCTCGATCTTCTTCGCCAGTTGCGGCTGCATCATGCCGGTGGTGCGTTTCTGCACCAGGGTTTCCAGATCGATGCCGTCGATGATGTCCAGCGGGTCAAGAACGTTGCCCTTGGACTTGGACATCTTCTGGCCCTGGCCGTCGCGTACCAGGCCGTGTACGTACACGGTCTTGAACGGAACCTGCGGCGTGCCGTCTTCGTTCTTCACCAGGTGCATGGTGAGCATGATCATCCGGGCGACCCAGAAGAAAATGATGTCGAAACCGGTCACCAGCACATCGGTCGGGTGGAAGGTCTTGAGGAATTCGGTCTGCTCCGGCCAGCCCAGGGTGGAGAAGGTCCACAGGCCCGAACTGAACCAGGTGTCGAGGACGTCGTTGTCCTGTTGCAGTGCAACCTCAGGCCCGAGGTTGTGCTTGGCGCGCACCTCGGCTTCGTCGCGGCCTACATAGACCTTGCCCGACTCGTCATACCAGGCCGGGATGCGGTGACCCCACCACAGCTGGCGGCTGATGCACCAGTCCTGAATGTCGCGCATCCAGGAGAAGTACATGTTTTCGTACTGTTTTGGCACGAAGGCGATGCGGCCGTCTTCCACGGCGGCAATGGCCGGCTCGGCCAGCGGCTTGGTGGAGACGTACCACTGGTCGGTCAGCCACGGCTCGATGATGGTGCCGGAGCGGTCGCCTTTCGGCACTTTCAGGGCGTGGTCGTCGACGCTGACCAGCAGGCCGGCGGCGTCGAACGCGGCGACGATTTCCTTGCGCGCCTGGAAGCGGTTGAGACCGGCGAATTCGGCCGGGATCTTGCCGTCGACGCTTTCGTTCAGCGTGCCGTCCAGGTTGAACACCTGGGCGGCCGGCAGCACTTCGGCGTTCTTGTCGAAGATGTTCAGCAGCGGCAGGTTGTGGCGCTTGCCGACTTCATAGTCGTTGAAATCGTGGGCCGGGGTGATCTTCACGCAGCCGGTGCCGAATTCAGGGTCGCAGTAATCGTCGCCGATGATCGGGATGCGACGACCCACCAGCGGCAGCTCGACGAATTTGCCGATCAGCGCCTGGTAGCGTTCGTCGTTCGGGTTAACGGCCACGGCGGAGTCGCCGAGCATGGTTTCCGGGCGGGTGGTGGCAACGATCAGGTAGTCCAGGCCTTCAGCGGTCTTGGCGCCGTCGGCCAGCGGGTAGCGCAGGTTCCACAGCGAGCCTTTCTCGTCGTGGTTTTCCACTTCGAGGTCGGAGATCGCGGTGTGCAGCTTGGTGTCCCAGTTGACCAGACGCTTGCCGCGGTAGATCAGGCCATCTTCGTGCAGGCGCACGAAGGCTTCTTTAACGGCTTCGGAGAGGCCGTCGTCCATGGTGAAGCGCTCGCGGCTCCAGTCGACGGACGAGCCCAGGCGGCGGATCTGACGGCTGATGTTGCCGCCGGACTGATCCTTCCACTCCCAGACTTTCTCGAGGAATTTTTCCCGGCCCAGATCGTGACGATTCTGGCCCTGGGCTTCGATCTGACGCTCCACCAGCATCTGGGTGGCGATACCGGCATGGTCGGTACCCGGCTGCCACAGGGTGTTGCGGCCCTGCATGCGGCGGAAGCGGATCAAGGCGTCCATGATCGCGTTGTTGAAGCCATGGCCCATGTGCAGGCTGCCAGTGACGTTCGGTGGCGGAATCATGATGGTGTACGAGTCGCCCGCGCCTTGCGGGGCGAAGTAATTCTCTGACTCCCAGGTCTGGTACCAGGAAGTTTCAATGGCGTGCGGCTGGTAGGTCTTATCCATGCGCGGCGGGACCCTATTGGCATTTATTCAGGAAAAGCCGGGAAGTATAGCGGGGATGAGCCGATGCGCGTAGAGCAGGCTGACGGCGGGAGGGCGAAAGTTGCCCAATGAGCGGGGTTTTTGCTTGCCGCCAGGGTGTTATCGCGGGCAAGCCTCGCGCCTACAGACGCTGGGTGGCCTGTAGCTGCGAGGTTTGTCCGCTGAATATGGCAGGGGATCAGGCGTCGTACTGGCTCAGCAAACGATCCATTCGCGCATCGAGGCGGCGCTTGATCTCGGTTTCGATGTGCGGGGCGAAGTCGTCGATCACGTCTTGCATGATCAATTGCGCGGCGGCGCGCAGTTCGCTGTCCAGGTGCAGCAGGGCATCCTGGCTCTTGGGTGCTGGCGCGGGTTTCGGTGTCGGTGTCGGTGTCGGGGCTGGCGCTGGCGCTGGCGCGGCAACTACGGGGGCAGGTTGCGGTTCGACCACCGGAGCGGGAGCCGGTTGTGGTTCTGCCGGCGCCTCTTCGTGGGTTTCGACGGCAGGCTTGCCGCCGACCATATCGAACAGCAGCGGAATCTGCACTTCGCCGTCGACGGTCTCGGTCAGCAGCGGAGGTTGCAGGTCGTCATCGCCGAGCAGTTGGCGGATGGACTCGAGGTCATCCAGCAGGTGCGCGGACTTTTGCAGCGGTTTGGGAGTGTCCATCGATGGCTCAGAGTCGCTGTAAACGGTGATCTTGCAGAGGATAGCCCTGTTCGCGGTAGAAACGGAAACTCTCGCGAGCGGCTTGGCGGATAGTCGGGTCTTCCACCACCACTTCGGCGATGCGGGCGAAACGCTGGGCAAATGCCGGGACTTTCAGGTCCAGGTTGACCAGCAGGTCATGGTGTTCGCCGGGGTCTTCGCCCAGGCCGAGAACGATCAGGCCATCCGGTTCGCTTTCGGCGGGGCCGTGGGGCACGAAGGTTTCGCCCTTGAAGCGCCACAGCCGGGCATCGAGCTCATCGCGCTGGGCCGCGTCGCTGCAATGCAGGTAGATGCGGTGCCCCATGCGCCAGGCCTTGTCGGTGAGCTTGCAGGCGAAGTCCAGGCGCGCCGAAGGATCCGCGCTGGGAAGGATATAGAAGTCGACTTTGGTCATTGCGGTTCCTGAACCCGGGAGTGCGCCGCGTGTGGGCGGCGCACCCCGAGGTCATAGGTTTCAGGCTTTGGCACGGTCCAGCAGGTACTGGGTCAGCAGGGGAACCGGACGGCCAGTGGCGCCCTTGTCCTTGCCGCCGCTGGTCCAGGCGGTACCGGCGATATCCAGGTGCGCCCAGTTGTACTGCTTGGTGAAGCGCGACAGGAAGCAGGCAGCGGTAATGGTGCCGGCTTTCGGCCCGCCGATGTTGGCGATGTCGGCGAACGGGCTGTCCAGCTGTTCCTGGTACTCGTCGAACAGCGGCAGCTGCCAGGCACGGTCGTCAGCCTGAACGCCGGCGCTCAGCAACTGGCCGATCAGTTCGTCGTTGTTGCCCAGGAGGCCCGAGGTGTGGGAACCGAGGGCGACCACGCAGGCACCGGTCAGGGTGGCGATATCGATCACCGCCTGTGGCTTGAAGCGCTCGGCGTAGGTCAGGGCATCGCACAGCACCAGGCGGCCTTCGGCGTCGGTGTTGAGGATTTCCACGGTCTGGCCGCTCATGGTGGTGACGATGTCGCCCGGACGCGAAGCGGTGCCGCTCGGCATGTTCTCGGCGCAGGCCAGGATGCACACCAGGTTGATCGGCAGCTTGAGTTCCAGCACGGCGCGCAGGGTGCCGAACACGCTGGCGGCGCCACCCATGTCGTACTTCATTTCATCCATGCCGGCGCCAGGTTTGAGGCTGATGCCGCCAGTGTCGAAGGTGATGCCCTTGCCGACCAGGGTGTACGGCTTCTCGGACTTCTTGCCGCCGTTGTATTGCATGACGATCAGGCGCGGCGGCTGGGCGCTGCCCTGGCCCACGGCATAGAACGAGCCCATGCCCAGGTCCTTGATCTTCTTCTCGTCGAAGACTTCGACTTTCAGGGCCTTGAATTCCTTGCCCAGGGCCTTGGCCTGTTCGCCGAGGAAGGTCGGGTGGCAGATGTTCGGCGGCAGGTTGCCCAGGTTGCGGGTGAATGCCATGCCGTTGGCGATCGCCTTGGCGTGGGCCACGGCGCGCTCGACTTCGGCCTGCGCGGCCTTGATGGTCAGCAGGGTGATTTTCTTCAGGGCGCGCGGTTCGGCTTTCTGGCTCTTGAACTGGTCGAAGCTGTATTCGCCGTCCACCAGGGTTTCCGCCAGCAGGCGGGTCTTGCCGTAGCTGTCGCGGCCCTTGACCACCACTTCGTCCAGCGCCAGCACGGCATCGCTGCCGCCCAGCCCCTTGAGGGTCGTGAGGATGCCACTGACGATCTTGCGGAACGGGCGGTCGCCCAGTTCGGCGTCCTTGCCGGTACCGACCAGCAGGACACGTTCGGCCTTCAGGTTCGGCAGGGCGTGCAACAGCAGGCTCTGGCCGACCTTGCCGTCCAGGTCGCCGCGCTTGAGTACCGCGCCGATGGCGCCGCCACTGAGCTCGTCGAGTTGTTTGGCAACGCTGCCGAGCTTGCGGCCTTCGCCGACGGCGACCACCAGGGTGGCGGTCTTCAACGTTTCCGGGCTAACGCTTTTTACAACCAGTTCCATGTCCGGGTCCCTGAATTAATGGTCAAAGAGCGCAGGGCCAATGCCGTGCGCCAGGCTTGTCATGTATGCAGCTTTTATAAGGAAGAGGCGTCGGCAGCGGCCAACGACAGGGCCGCCAGTTTGAACCCCGGCAGTCGAGGCTGACAACCCTCCCATGAGCGAACTTCGCCGCTTTAGAGGCCTGCGTGAGCATGCGCAGTGACAGGCGCATGCAATCACAGGATAATGCGCCATCTTTTTCGGCGGCTCGGCTTCACGGGCCGTGTTTGCTTGTTTGGCCGCCTTAGCCTGACAACCCTGGAGTGTCTGGTTTGATCGTCTTCCGTTATCTATCCCGCGAAGTGTTGCTGACCCTGAGCGCCGTGAGCGCTGTACTGCTGGTCATCATCATGAGCGGACGTTTCGTCAAATACCTCGCGCAAGCGGCCTCGGGCGCACTGGACCCGGGCTCGCTGTTCCTGATCATGGGCTTTCGCCTGCCGGGCTTTTTGCAACTGATCCTGCCGCTGGGGTTGTTCCTCGGCATTCTCCTGGCCTATGGCCGGCTGTACCTCGAAAGCGAAATGACTGTGCTGTCGGCCACCGGCATGAGCCAGCAGCGCCTACTGGGCATGACCATGATCCCGGCCGCGCTGGTGGCCCTGCTGGTGGCGTGGCTGAGCCTGAGCCTGGCGCCGCAGGGGGCCAATCAGTTCCAGTTGCTGCTGAACAAGCAGGACGCCATGACCGAATTCGACACCCTGGTGCCGGGCCGCTTCCAGGCGCTCAACGACGGTACCCGGGTGACTTATACCGAACACTTGTCCGATGACCGGGCCAACCTGGGCGGCGTGTTCATCTCGGAAAAACGCCTGAGCCAGGACAAGAAGGACCAGGGCATCTCGGTGCTGGTGGCAGAGAAGGGGCACCAGGACATTCGCCCGGACGGCAATCGCTACCTGATCCTGGAAAACGGCTATCGCTACGACGGTAACCCGGGCCAGGCCGATTACCGGGTCATCAAGTACGACACCTACGGCGTATTGCTGGCCAAGCCGGACGTCAGCGACGAAGTCACCGATCGCGACGCCATGCCGACCCGCGATCTGATCGGCAACCCGGACCTGCGCGCCCATGCCGAGCTGCAATGGCGTATTTCCCTGCCGCTGCTGGTGTTTGTCGTGACCCTGATGGCGGTGCCGTTGTCCCGGGTCAACCCGCGCCAGGGCCGCTTCCTCAAATTGCTGCCGGCGATTCTTCTTTATATGGCTTACCTGACAATCCTGATCGCGGCCCGTGGCTCGCTGGAAAAAGGCAAGCTGCCGCAGGCACTGGGCCTGTGGTGGGTGCACGGACTGTTTCTATTGATTGGCCTCGGGTTGCTGTACTGGGAACCCTTGCGTCTGAAACTGGCGAGCCGCCGCAGCATGAAGGAGGTGGCTCGTGGTTAAACTCGATCGCTACATCGGTAACAGTGTCCTGCTGGCCATCCTGGCGGTACTGGGGATCATTCTCGGCCTGGCGTCGCTGTTCGCCTTCATCGACGAGATGGGCAGCGTCAGTGACAACTACACCGTGATGGATGTGTTGAGTTTCGTGGTCATGACGGCGCCGCGCCGGCTCTACGAAATGCTGCCGATGGCGGCCCTGATCGGCTGCCTGATCGGCCTGGGCAGCCTGGCCAGCAACAGCGAGCTGACCATCATGCGCGCCGCTGGCGTGTCTATCGGTCGGATCGTCTGGGCGGTGATGAAGCCGATGCTGTTCCTGATGCTGGCCGGTGTGCTGATCGGCGAGTACGTCGCTCCCGCCACGGAAAGCCAGGCGCAGGCCAGTCGTGCGCTGGCCCAGGGTTCGGGCGATGCGCAAAGTTCCAAGCGCGGCCTGTGGCACCGCCAGGGTGAGGAGTTCATCCACATCAACGCCGTGCAACCCAACGGCTTGCTGTATGGCGTGACCCGTTATCACTTCGACGATCAGCGGCACATGCTGTCCTCGAGCTTCGCCCGCCAGGCCCGTTTCGAAGAGAACTACTGGCAGCTGAGCGACGTCACCACCACCTATTTCCGTGAAGGCCACACCGAAGTCATCAACACCCCTCAGGAACGCTGGGACGTGGCCTTGAGCCCGCAACTGCTGAGCACTGTGGTGATGGCGCCGGAGTCCCTGTCGATCAGCGGTCTGTGGGGCTATATCCACTACCTGGCCGATCAGGGCCTGAACAACGGTCGCTACTGGCTGGCGTTCTGGGTCAAGGTGCTGCAACCGCTGGTCACCGCGGCCCTGGTCTTGATGGCGATCTCGTTCATTTTCGGTCCGTTGCGTTCGGTGACGCTTGGTCAGCGGGTGTTCACCGGCGTGCTGGTGGGGTTCACCTTCCGCATTGCCCAGGACCTGCTCGGGCCGTCGAGCCTGGTATTCGGTTTCTCGCCGCTGTTCGCGGTGCTGGTTCCCGCCGGTTTCTGTGCCCTGGCCGGGTTCTGGCTGATGCGCCGGGCCGGCTGACCGGCGCCAATGACGCCACGCGCAAGAGCAACGCCCCTGTCGAAATACCGGGGCGTTTTGCGTTTATGCACCACTGACAGGCGAACGTGACGCTTGCGTCGTCTATCAGGTACAATTCCCGGCTATTTTTCGGCGGGCTATGCCTGCAGCCTTTTTGAGTGTTGATCCGTGAGTGATTTGAGTCATATCCGCAATTTCTCCATCATCGCCCACATTGACCATGGCAAGTCGACTCTGGCCGATCGCTTCATCCAGATGTGCGGCGGCCTGGCCGAGCGCGAAATGGAAGCCCAGGTTCTGGACTCCATGGACCTCGAGCGGGAACGCGGGATCACCATCAAGGCCCACAGCGTTACCCTCTATTACAAAGCCCGCGACGGCATCACCTACCAGCTGAACTTCATCGACACCCCGGGCCACGTGGACTTCACCTATGAAGTCAGCCGGTCGCTGGCCGCCTGTGAAGGCGCCTTGCTGGTGGTCGACGCTGGCCAGGGCGTGGAAGCGCAGTCGGTTGCCAACTGCTACACCGCCATCGAGCAGGGCCTGGAGGTCATGCCGGTGTTGAACAAGATCGACCTGCCGCAGGCCGATCCGGACCGGGTCAAGGAAGAGATCGAGAAGATCATCGGTATCGATGCCACCGACGCCGTGACCTGCAGCGCCAAGACCGGCCTGGGTGTCGACGAGGTGCTGGAGCGCCTGGTCACCACCATTCCCGCGCCGACCGGCAACATCGAAGATCCGCTGCAAGCGTTGATCATCGACTCCTGGTTCGACAACTACCTGGGCGTCGTGTCCCTGGTTCGCGTGCGCCATGGTCGCGTGAAGAAGGGCGACAAGATCCTGGTGAAATCCACCGGCAAGATCCACCTGGTGGACAGCGTCGGTGTATTCAACCCGAAACACACCGCCACCACCGACCTGAAGGCCGGTGAAGTAGGCTTTATCATCGCAGGCATCAAGGACATTCACGGTGCGCCGGTAGGTGATACCCTGACCCTGAGCTCGACCCCCGACGTCGAAGTGCTTCCTGGCTTCAAGCGCATTCAGCCGCAGGTCTACGCCGGCCTGTTCCCGGTCAGCTCCGACGACTTTGAAGACTTCCGCGAAGCCCTGCAAAAGCTCACGCTGAACGACTCGTCGCTGCAATACACCCCGGAAAGCTCCGACGCACTGGGCTTCGGCTTCCGTTGCGGCTTCCTCGGCATGCTGCACATGGAAATCATCCAGGAGCGCCTGGAGCGCGAATACGACCTGGACCTGATCACCACGGCGCCGACGGTGATTTTCGAACTGCAACTGAAGAATGGTGAGACGATCTACGTCGATAACCCGTCGAAGTTGCCGGATCTGTCATCCATCGAAGATATGCGCGAGCCGATCGTGCGGGCCAATATCCTGGTGCCGCAGGAGCATCTGGGTAACGTCATTACCCTGTGCATCGAGAAGCGCGGCATACAGCACGACATGCTGTTCCTTGGCAGCCAGGTCCAGGTGACCTACGACCTGCCGATGAACGAAGTGGTCCTGGACTTCTTCGACCGCCTCAAATCCACCAGTCGTGGCTATGCTTCGCTGGATTATCATTTCGATCGCTACCAATCGGCTAATCTGGTCAAGCTGGATGTGCTGATCAACGGTGAGAAGGTCGACGCCCTGGCATTGATCGTGCACCGTGACAACGCGCACTACAAAGGGCGTGCGTTGACCGAAAAGATGAAGGAACTGATTCCTCGGCAGATGTTCGACGTGGCAATCCAGGCCGCCATTGGTGGGCAGATTGTGGCGCGGACAACCGTCAAGGCGCTCAGAAAGAACGTACTGGCCAAATGCTACGGTGGTGACGTTAGCCGTAAGCGCAAGCTGTTGGAAAAGCAGAAGGCCGGTAAGAAACGCATGAAGCAAGTGGGTAACGTGGAGATTCCACAAGAAGCCTTCCTTGCTGTGCTCAGGTTGGATAGTTAGGTCCTATGTCACTAAATTTCCCGCTGTTGCTGGTCATCGCCGTCGCCGTCTGCGGTCTGTTGGCGTTGCTCGATCTGGTCTTTCTGGCGCCGCGTCGGCGTGCCGCCATTACCAACTATCAGGGCAGCGTCAGCCAGCCGGATGGACTGGTCATCGAGAAACTGAACAAGGAGCCGATGCTGGTCGAGTACGGCAAATCGTTCTTTCCGGTGCTGTTCATCGTGCTGGTGCTGCGTTCGTTTCTGGTGGAACCGTTTCAGATTCCTTCGGGATCGATGAAACCGACCCTGGATGTGGGCGACTTCATCCTGGTGAACAAGTTTTCTTACGGGATCCGCCTGCCGGTGATCGACAAGAAAATCATCGAGGTCGGTGATCCGCAGCGCGGCGATGTGATGGTGTTCCGCTACCCGAGCGATCCGAACGTCAACTACATCAAGCGTGTGGTCGGCCTGCCGGGCGACGAAGTGCGCTACACCAGCGACAAGCGCCTGCTGGTCAACGGCCAGTCGGTCGCCGAGCAACTGGTCGGCTCCGAGCCGGGTACCCTGGGCAGTGCGGAGCTCTACAAGGAAAAACTCGGCGCCGCCGAGCACCTGATCCGCAAGGAAATGAGCCGCTACCGGGCCACCCCGGATCGTCAATGGACCGTGCCTGCCGGGCACTACTTCATGATGGGCGACAACCGCGACAACTCGAACGACAGCCGCTACTGGGATGACCCAAGCATTCCCAAGGACCTGCTGGGCATGGTTCCCGACAAGAATATCGTCGGCAAGGCCTTCGCAGTCTGGATGAGCTGGCCCGAACCGAAACTCAGCCACCTGCCGAATTTCTCGCGGGTTGGCCTGATCAAGTAATCAAACACGGCGCTGTTGAACACAGCGCCGAATGCTTTTCTGGATCTTGTAGAACACCGGCCCGCCAGGTTCGGCAGCCTCCCAGGCGTCACCAGAAGCAGCAGTCAACGATATTCAGGATGTGGATTTGAACACAGCGTTAATTGCCACAGGCACCTCGTGCCTTGTCTCCAAGGTGGTGAAATTCAACCACGAACTCAGCGTGGGTAAACCGTGAGCGTTTCTTTGAGCCGTCTCGAGCGTCAGCTCGGTTACACCTTCAAGGACCAGGAACTGATGGTCCTGGCCCTCACTCACCGCAGTTTTGCCGGGCGCAACAACGAACGCCTGGAATTCCTCGGTGATGCCATTCTCAACTTCGTCGCCGGCGAAGCGCTGTTCGAGCGTTTTCCCCAGGCTCGCGAAGGCCAGCTGTCGCGTCTGCGCGCGCGCCTGGTGAAGGGTGAAACCCTGGCCGTACTGGCCCGTGGTTTCGATCTGGGCGAATACCTGCGCCTGGGCTCCGGTGAGTTGAAAAGCGGCGGCTTCCGTCGTGAGTCGATCCTCGCCGATGCCCTGGAAGCGCTGATTGGTGCGATCTACCTGGATGCCGGCATGGAGGTCGCGCGCGAGCGCGTGCTGTCCTGGCTGACGTCCGAGTTCGACAGCCTGACGCTGGTCGACACCAACAAGGACCCCAAGACCCGCCTGCAGGAATTCCTGCAGTCGCGTGCCTGTGAACTGCCCCGCTATGAAGTGGTGGATATCCAGGGTGAGCCCCATTGCCGGACGTTCTTCGTCGAATGTGAAATCACCCTACTGAACGAAAAAAGCCGAGGTCAGGGCGTGAGCCGTCGCATTGCCGAACAGGTAGCGGCCGCCGCAGCACTGATTGCCCTGGGCGTGGAGAATGGCCATGACTGATACAACCGCAACACGCTGTGGCTATGTTGCCATCGTCGGCCGTCCGAACGTGGGCAAGTCCACGCTGCTGAACCATATCCTGGGGCAGAAGCTGGCCATCACCTCGCGCAAGCCGCAGACCACTCGGCACAACATGCTCGGCATCAAGACCGAAGGCGCCATCCAGGCGATCTACGTCGACACCCCGGGCATGCACAAGAGCAACGAGAAGGCGCTGAACCGCTACATGAACAAGACCGCCTCGGCGGCCTTGAAAGACGTCGACGTGGTGATTTTCGTCGTTGACCGCACCAAGTGGACCGACGAAGACCAGCTGGTGCTGGAGCGTGTGCAGTACGTGCAGGGCCCGGTGATCCTGGCGATCAACAAGACCGACCGCATCGAGGACAAGGCCGAGCTGATGCCGCACCTGACCTGGTTGCAGGAGCAATTGCCGAATGCCGAGATCGTCCCGGTATCGGCCCAGCAGGGGCACAACCTGGAAGCCCTGGAAGGCCTGATCGCCAAGCACCTGCCGGAAAACGATCACTTCTTCCCGGAAGACCAGATCACCGACCGCAGCAGCCGTTTCCTCGCTGCCGAACTGGTGCGCGAGAAGATCATGCGCCAGCTGGGTGCCGAGCTGCCGTACCAGATCACCGTGGAAATCGAAGAGTTCAAGCAGCAGGGCAAGACCCTGCACATTCATGCCTTGATCCTCGTCGAACGCGACGGCCAGAAGAAAATCATCATTGGCGACAAGGGTGAGCGCATCAAGCGCATCGGCATGGAAGCGCGCAAGGACATGGAGTTGCTGTTCGACTCCAAGGTCATGCTCAACCTGTGGGTCAAGGTCAAAGGCGGTTGGTCCGACGACGAGCGCGCCCTGCGTTCGCTGGGCTACGGCGACCTGTAATCCTGCCCCGTCGCCGGCGCCTCGTTCCTGCAACGTGTAGGGAGCGAGCCGCTGGCGATAAAGGTTCAACGAGCCTTCCCGTGGACCTGTCACTTTCTCAAGCCTTGAGATCCCTCCGACACCTATGTCCAGTAACGTTCCCATCGGCCAGCCCGCTTATGTCCTGCACAGTCGCGCCTATCGCGAGAGCAGTGCATTGGTGGACTTCCTCACGCCCCAGGGGCGGCTGCGCGCGGTGTTGCGCGGCGCGCGGGGCAAGGCCGGGACCCTGGCGCGGCCGTTCGTGCCGCTGGAAGTCGAATTTCGTGGGCGCGGCGAGCTGAAAAACGTCGGGCGCATGGAAAGCGCGGGAACCTCCACCTGGCTCAACGGCGAGGCGCTGTTCAGCGGCCTCTACCTCAATGAGTTGCTGATTCGCCTGCTGCCCGCCGAAGACCCGCATCCGGCGATCTTCGAGCACTATGCGGCAACCTTGCTGGCTTTGGCCGAGGGCAGGGCCCTTGAGCCCTTGCTGCGCGCGTTCGAATGGCGCCTGCTGGACGACCTGGGCTACGGCTTCGCCCTGGACATGGATATCCATGGCGCGCCGATTGAGGCGCAGGGCATGTACCGCCTGCAGGTGGATGCAGGCCTGGAGCAGGTTCAGCTGCTGCAGCCGGGCCTGTTCAACGGCACCGAGCTGCTGGCCATGGCGCAAGCCGACTGGAGCGCCCCCGGCGCGCTGGCGGCGGCCAAGCGCCTGATGCGCCAGGCCCTGGCGGTGCACCTGGGCGGTCGGCCCTTGGTCAGTCGCGAATTGTTTCGCAAGCCCTAGTCGTCCCATTACGCCAATACGCTCGAATCCTGCCTGGCTTGCTCGTGCGACCGAAAGCCGGCAGTTATTTTCGCCAGCGGACACTATATGCTGTGCACCGAATCTCTAACTCCTCAGGAGCGCTTCCGTGACCACCAGCAATCGCATTCTTCTTGGCGTGAATATCGACCACGTAGCCACCCTGCGTCAGGCCCGGGGCACCCGTTACCCTGATCCGGTCAAGGCGGCGCTGGACGCGGAAGAGGCGGGGGCCGACGGCATCACCGTGCACCTGCGCGAGGACCGCCGGCACATCCAGGAGCGCGACGTGCTGCTGCTCAAGGACGTGCTGCAAACCCGCATGAACTTCGAGATGGGCGTCACCGAGGAAATGATGGCGTTCGCCGAGCGCATCCGTCCGGCGCACATCTGCCTGGTTCCGGAAACCCGCCAGGAGCTGACCACCGAAGGCGGCCTGGATGTCGCCGGGCAGGAAGCGCGGATCAAGGCGGCGGTAGAGCGGCTGTCGAAGATCGGCGCCGAAGTGTCGCTGTTCATCGACGCCGATGAGCGGCAGATCGCTGCCTCTCGCCGCGTGGGCGCGCCCGCCATCGAGCTGCACACCGGGCGTTATGCCGATGCCGAAACTCCGAGCGAGGTGGCCGAGGAACTGCGGCGTGTGGCCGACGGCGTGGCTTTCGGCCTGGGCCAGGGCCTGATCGTCAATGCCGGCCACGGCCTGCATTACCACAACGTCGAAGCGGTCGCGGCGATCAAGGGCATCAACGAGTTGAACATCGGCCATGCGCTGGTGGCCCATGCGCTGTTCGTCGGCTTCAAAGGCGCAGTGGCGGAGATGAAGGCGCTGATCCTGGCGGCGGCCAAGGCCTGATCCTGTAGCCGCTGCCGAAGGCTGCGACAAGCTCCGAAGGAGCTTCGGCGTTCTTGGAATCGCCACGACCTCCGGTCGATCGCAGCCTGCGGCAGCGGCTACAGAGGGTTTAAAGCGGCGGGGTTTCCTGGGTCGGCTTGGTCTTGTCCACGCCCGGCACGTGCAGGTTGCCCTCGGCCACCTGGTCGCCTTCCAGCTGCGGCTGCGTAACCCAGGTCAGGATGTCGTAGTAGCGACGGATGTTGGCGACGAAATGCACCGGCTCGCCGCCCCGGGCGTAGCCATAGCGGGTCTTGCTGTACCACTGCTTCTGCGAGAGACGCGGCAGCATCTTCTTCACGTCCAGCCACTTGTTCGGGTTCAGCCCTTCCTTTTGCGCCAGCTTGCGGGCGTCGTCCAGGTGGCCACTGCCGACGTTATAGGCGGCGAGGGCGAACCAGGTGCGGTCCGGCTCTTCGATCTTGTCGTCCAGCTGATCCTTCATGTACGCCAGGTACTTGGCGCCGCCCTGGATGCTTTGCTTGGCGTCCAGGCGGTTGGACACGCCCATGGCCTGGGCGGTGTTCTGGGTCAGCATCATCAGGCCGCGTACGCCGGTCTTGGAGGTAACGCTCGGTTGCCACAAGGATTCCTGGTAGCCGATGGCCGCCAGCAGGCGCCAGTCGACCTTTTCTTCCTTGGCCGAGGCCTTGAAGTGCTTCTCGTATTTGGGCAGGCGCTGCTGCAGATGCTGGGCAAAGGTGTAGGCGCCGACATAACCCAGGACGTCCACATGCCCGTAATAACGGTCCTTCAGGCGCTGCAGGGTGCCGTTCTTCTGCACCTTGTCGAGGAAGTCGTTGATTTCGTTGAGCAGGCTGTTGTCTTCGCCGGCGGCCACGGCCCAGCTCTGGTTGCGGGCATCGCCAAGGTCAAAGGCCACGCGGATATTGGCGAAATACACCTGGTTCATCGCCACTTCGTTGGAATCCACCAGGGTCAGGTCGATCTGCCCCTCGTCGACCATGCGCAGCAGGTCGACCACTTCGACCTCGTCGGACTCTTCGTATTGAATGCCGGGGTATTTCAGCTTGAGTTCGGCCAGTTGCTCGGCGTGGGTGCTGCCCTTGAGCACCATGATCTTCTTGCCGACCAGGTCGCCCGCATCGGTGGGGCGGGACTGGCCGTTGCGGTAGATGATCTGCGGGGTGACTTCCAGATAGGTATGGGAAAACCGGACTTGCTGCTTGCGTTTCTCGCTGCTGACCAGGCCGGCAGCAGCCAGCACCGGGCCGTTAGGTTTACCCAGCTGGTCGAAGAGGTCGTCGAGGTTGTCCGCGGTTTCGATCTTCAGCGTCACCCCCAGGTCGTCGGCGAAACGTTTCACCAGCTCGTATTCGAAGCCGGTTTCACCGTTGCGATCCTGGAAGTAGGTGGCCGGGCTGTTACGGGTGACCACCCGCAGCACGCCATCCTCCTTTACTCGCTCGAGCGTGCTGGGTTTCTCAACGCAGGCACTGAGCATCAGGAAGAGTCCGGTTGCGATGAGCCATCGGGCACAGCGCGGACGTAAAGCCATAGGGGAAAACATCTGCGCAGTATACGCAAAGGACAACAACCGCCATATCTCGACAGCGAAGGGCTTGTCTGCTAGAGGTTCCAGCCCCCGGCCAGAGCCCTCGGGAATGGGCCTTCGCGGCCCGTGGAGAGGGGTGAAATAACCCTGCTGAATGGTCCTGACGAGCCTTTGTCACAGGGGGCTGCGCGCGGGCCGACGTCTGGCCGCGCTCGGGCGTGCCGTTTCGGGTGCCGTCGCGGGCGGTTTAGGCTAGAATGCACGGCCTCAAAGCACACCCCCTTCCCGAGGCTGTCCCGAAGATGTTGATCCTGCGCGGCGCTCCTGCCCTTTCTGCCTTTCGCCACAGCAAACTCCTTGAGCAACTGAGCCAGAAGGTTCCAGCTGTCAGTGGCCTGTATGCTGAATTCGCTCACTTCGCCGAAGTTACCGGCGTCCTGACCGGCGACGAACAGCAGGTGCTTGCGCGCCTTCTGAAGTACGGCCCAAGCGTACCGGTGCAAGAACCTACCGGTCGTCTGTTCCTGGTGCTGCCGCGTTTCGGCACCATCTCGCCCTGGTCGAGCAAGGCCAGCGATATCGCCCGCAACTGTGGCCTGAGCAAGATCCAGCGCCTGGAGCGCGGCATTGCCTTCTACGTGGCCGGTGAATTCAGCGACGCGCAAGCGCAGTTGATCGCCGACACTCTGCACGACCGCATGACCCAGATCGTGCTGGGCAACCTGGAGCAGGCTGCCGGCCTGTTCAGCCATGCCACGCCGAAGCCGCTGACCGCCATCGATATCCTTGGTGGTGGCCGCGCCGCGCTGGAACAGGCCAACACCGAACTGGGCCTGGCCCTGGCCGAAGACGAAATCGATTACCTGGTCAACGCCTTCCAGGGCCTCAAGCGCAACCCGCATGACATCGAACTGATGATGTTCGCCCAGGCCAACTCCGAGCACTGCCGTCACAAGATCTTCAACGCCAGTTGGGACATCGACGGCCAGAGCCAGGAAAAAAGCCTGTTCGGCATGATCAAGAACACCTATCAGATGCACAACGAAGGTGTGCTGTCGGCTTACAAGGACAACGCCTCGGTGATCGTCGGCAATGTCGCCGGCCGTTTCTTCCCGAACCCTGAAACCCGCCAGTACGGCGCGGTGCAGGAGCCGGTGCACATCCTGATGAAAGTCGAGACTCACAACCACCCGACCGCCATCGCCCCGTTCCCGGGCGCATCCACCGGTTCCGGTGGCGAGATCCGCGATGAAGGTGCAACCGGTCGTGGCGCCAAGCCAAAGGCCGGCCTGACCGGTTTCACCGTATCCAACCTGCAGATCCCGGGCTTCGAACAGCCGTGGGAAGTGCCGTACGGCAAGCCTGAGCGCATTGTCACCGCGCTGGACATCATGATCGAAGGCCCGCTGGGCGGCGCCGCGTTCAACAACGAATTCGGTCGTCCGGCCCTGACCGGCTACTTCCGTACCTTCGAACAGTCGATTGCCACCCCGCACGGTGACGAGGTTCGTGGTTACCACAAGCCGATCATGCTGGCCGGCGGCATGGGCAACATTCGCGAAGAGCACGTCAAGAAAGGCGAGATCGTCGTCGGCTCCAAGCTGATCGTCCTCGGTGGCCCGGCGATGCTCATCGGCCTGGGTGGCGGCGCCGCTTCCTCCATGGCCACCGGCACCAGCTCGGCGGATCTGGATTTCGCTTCCGTTCAGCGTGAAAACCCGGAAATGGAGCGTCGTTGCCAGGAAGTCATCGACCGTTGCTGGCAGCTGGGCGACAAGAACCCGATCAGCTTCATCCACGACGTCGGCGCGGGCGGTCTGTCCAACGCCTTCCCGGAACTGGTCAACGACGGCGACCGCGGTGGCCGTTTCGAACTGCGCAACATTCCAAACGACGAGCCGGGCATGGCCCCGCACGAAATCTGGAGCAACGAATCCCAGGAACGCTACGTTCTGGCCGTCGGCCCGGCCGACTTCGAGCGCTTCCAGGCCATCTGCGAACGTGAGCGTTGCCCGTTTGCCGTCGTCGGTGAAGCCACCGCCGAACCGCATCTGACTGTCACGGACAGCCACTTCGGCAACAGCCCGGTGGACATGCCACTGGAAGTGCTGCTGGGCAAGGCGCCGCGCATGCACCGTTCGGTGGTTCGCGAAGCCGAGCTGGGCGACGATTTCGACCCGTCGAACCTCGACATCGGCGAAAGCATCGAGCGCGTCCTGCATCACCCGGCCGTCGCGAGCAAAAGCTTCCTGATCACCATCGGCGACCGCACCATCACCGGCCTGGTGGCCCGTGACCAAATGGTCGGCCCATGGCAGGTTCCGGTGGCCGACGTGGCCGTCACCGCCACCAGTTTCGACGTCTACACCGGTGAAGCCATGGCCATGGGCGAGCGTACTCCGCTGGCGCTGCTGGACGCTCCGGCGTCGGGCCGCATGGCCATCGGCGAAACCCTGACCAACATCGCCGCGTCGCGCATCAACAAGATCTCCGACATCAAACTGTCGGCGAACTGGATGTCCGCCGCCGGCCACCCGGGCGAAGACGCACGGCTGTACGACACCGTGAAAGCGGTCGGCATGGAACTGTGCCCTGAGCTGGGCATCACCATTCCGGTAGGCAAGGACTCGATGTCCATGGCCACGCGCTGGAACGACAACGGCGAAGAAAAAACCGTGACCTCGCCGATGTCGCTGATCGTGACCGGTTTCGCGCCTGTGGCGGACATCCGCCAGACCCTGACCCCGCAACTGCGCATGGACAAGGGCACCACCGATCTGGTCCTGATCGACCTCGGTCGTGGCCAGAACCGCATGGGCGCCTCGATCCTCGCCCAGGTGCATGGCAAGCTCGGCAAGCAGGCCCCGGACGTCGATGACGCCGAAGACCTGAAAGCCTTCTTCGCGGTGATCCAGGGCCTCAACGCCGACGGTCACCTGCTGGCTTACCACGACCGTTCCGACGGTGGTCTGCTGACCAGCGTGGTGGAGATGGCCTTCGCCGGTCACTGCGGCCTGAACCTGAACCTCGACGCCCTGGCCGAGAGCTCGGCCGAGATCGCCGCCATCCTGTTCAACGAAGAACTGGGTGCGGTGATCCAGGTGCGCCAGGACGCGACCCCGGATGTGCTGGCGCAGTTCAGCGCCGCCGGCCTGGGCGACTGCGTGGCGGTGATCGGCCAGCCAGTCAACAACGGCCATATCAACATCAGCTTCAACGGCGAGAATATCTTCGCCGGCGAGCGTCGCCTGCTGCAGCGCCAGTGGGCTGAAACCAGCTACCAGATCCAGCGCCTGCGGGACAACGCCGACTGCGCCGAGCAGGAGTTCGACGTCCTGCTGGAAGAAGACAACCCGGGCTTGAGCGTCAAGCTGAGCTTCGACGTTAACCAGGACATTGCCGCGCCTTACATCAAGAAAGGCGTGCGTCCCCAGGTTGCCGTGCTGCGCGAGCAGGGCGTCAACGGCCAGGTGGAAATGGCCGCGGCGTTCGACCGTGCCGGCTTCAATGCGATCGACGTGCACATGAGCGATATCCTCGCCGGTCGCGTCGACCTGAACGACTTCAAGGGCATGGTTGCCTGCGGCGGCTTCTCTTATGGTGACGTACTCGGCGCCGGCGAGGGCTGGGCCAAGTCGGCACTGTTCAACAGCCGTGCCCGCGACGCCTTCCAGGGCTTCTTCGAGCGCAACGACACCTTCACCCTCGGCGTGTGCAACGGTTGCCAGATGATGTCCAACCTGCACGAGTTGATCCCGGGCAGCGAGTTCTGGCCGCACTTCGTGCGCAACCGGTCCGAGCAGTTCGAGGCCCGTGTGGCGATGGTCCAGGTCCAGGAGTCGAACTCGATCTTCCTGCAGGGCATGGCCGGTTCGCGTATGCCGATCGCCATCGCCCACGGCGAAGGCCATGCGGAATTCGAAAGCGCAGAAGCGCTGCTTGAAGCCGACCTGTCCGGTTGCGTGGCCCTGCGCTTCGTCGACAACCACGGCAAGGTCACCGAAAGCTATCCGGCCAACCCGAACGGCTCGCCGCGCGGGATCACCGGCCTGACCAGCCGCGACGGCCGCGTCACCATCATGATGCCGCACCCTGAGCGGGTATTCCGTGCCGTGCAGAACTCCTGGCGTCCGGAAGAGTGGAACGAAGATGCGGCGTGGATGCGCATGTTCCGTAACGCTCGCGTGTGGGTGAACTAAGGCCCGTGTACAAGCTCAGCTTTTTCGTCCCGCCCAGCCACGTGGATGTGGTCAAGAACGCCGTATTCGCCGCCGGTGGCGGACGGATCGGCGCTTACGACCAGTGTGCGTGGCAGGTGCTGGGCCAGGGCCAGTTTCGCCCGTTGGACGGCAGCCAGCCGTTTCTCGGGCAGACCGGCTTGGTCGAGCAGGTGCAGGAATGGAAAGTCGAGCTGGTGGTGGCCGACGAGTTGATCCGTAGCGTGGTGATGGCCCTCAAGCAGAGCCATCCCTACGAGACACCGGCTTATGAAGTCTGGCGTCTGGAAGACTTCTAAGGCCCCGCCCATGAAAAAGCCCGCTGAACCGGTAACGGTCAGCGGGCTTTTTTGTGCCTGCTCTCCGGCAGGAGAGGGTCAGACCTTGGCGCTGACCTCGCTGCGGTTGATCAGGCTATCCAGGGCGTGGCTCAGGCTTGCGGCCTTTTCGCCGATCAGCAGGTGCCAGACGCCATCGTCGAGCTGGCTGGAACCCTGGCAGCCGAGGCTCTTCAGCTGACATTCCGACAGCGCCTTGTTGTCGCCCAGTTGCACCCGCAGTCGGGTCATGGCCACGCAGTCCAGTTGCAGCACATTGTCGCTGCCACCGAAGGCGTCCAGCCATTTCACGGCTTCCTGGGGCGCAATGTTCACCGCTGGCGGTGTTTCGAAGGCCGCGGCGGCAGGGCCTGGCTGTTCCAGTGGCTTGCCGCCGCTGGGCATGGCCAGGCGGATTTCATCGGCGATGCTGTCGGCCAGCGGGCCGACCACCACCTGCAGGCTGCCGCCCTTGCCGGGACGCACCACGGCCATGGCGCCAAGGGCCTTGAGGTCGCTGTCCGACGCCTTGCTGCGGTCGGCCAGTTCCAGGCGCAGGCGGGTGGTGCAGGCACCGACGGTGATCAGATTGTCCGCGCCGCCCAGGGCCTGGATATAGGCGCCGGCCCGCTGATTGTTGGTCATGGCGGCTTTCTCGGTGCCCGGGGTGTCTTCGCGGCCCGGGGTTTTCAGGTTGAAGCGTTTGATGCAGAAGTCGAACACCAGGTAGTAGATCACCGCGTACAGCAGGCCCACCGGGAACACCAGCCAGCCGTTGGTCGAGCGGCCCCAGCCAAGGGCCATGTCGATGGCGCCGCCGGAGAAGGTGAAGCCCAGGTGGATGTTCAACAGGTTGGTCAGGGCCATGGACAGGCCGGTCAGCAGCGCGTGCACCAGGTACAGCATGGGGGCGAGGAACATGAAGGCGAATTCGATCGGCTCGGTGACCCCGGTGAGGAACGAGGTCAGGGCCATCGACAGGAAAATCCCGCCCATCACCTTGCGCCGCTCTGGCAGCGCATTGCGGTACATGGCCAGGCACGCCGCCGGCAGGCCGAACAGCATCATCGGGAACATGCCGGTCATGAACTGGCCGCCCTTGGGGTCGCCGGCGAAGTAGCGGGTCAGGTCGCCGGTGACCACGGCGCCGGTGGCCGGGTCGGTAAAGCTGCCGAAAATGAACCAGGCCATGTTGTTCAGGATGTGGTGCAGGCCGGTGATGATCAGCAGGCGGTTGAACACGCCGAAAACGAAGGCACCGAGGCTGCCGCTTTCCATCAGCAACTGGCCGAAGCTGTTGATGCCGTGCTGGATCGGCGGCCAGATCAGGCCGAACACCACCCCCAGGCCGACGGCGCTGAAACCGGTGACGATCGGCACGAAGCGCCGCCCGCCGAAGAACGCCAGGTATTCCGGCAGCTTGATGTCCTTGAAGCGGTTGTACAGGGCTCCGGCCAGCAGGCCGCTGATGATCCCGGCGAGCATGCCCATGTTGATGCTGGCATCGAGCACCTTGAGGGTCGCGACCATCACCAGGTAGCCGATGGCCCCGGCCAGGCCGGCGGTGCCGTTGTTGTCCTTGGCGAAGCCCACGGCGATGCCGATGGCGAAGATCAGCGCCAGGTTGGCGAAGATGGTCTGGCCGGCATCGTGGATGATCGCGATGTTCAGCAGGTCGGTGTCGCCCAGGCGCAGCAGCAGGCCGGCGATCGGCAGGATCGCGATCGGCAGCATCAGGGCGCGGCCCAGGCGCTGCAGGCCTTCGATGAATAATTGGTACATGGCGTGTCTCCCGGTGTTCTTGTTATTCAGCTCAGGGGCCAGTGTTGGTGGCAGGCATGACGCACCGCCGAGGCACTGCTCAGGTTCAGCAGGTCATGGCTGAGGCGTCGGCATTGCGCAGCGTCCAGTTGGCGGACCCGCTCCTTGATTTCGCCCACTTGCGGTGGGCTCACCGACAGCTCGCTGACCCCCAGGCCGATTAGCACCGGCGTCGCCAGCGGGTCGGAGGCCAGTGCGCCGCACACGCCGACCCAGCGTCCATGCCTGGCCGCGCCGGCGCAGGTCTGGGCGATCAGCCGCAGCAGCGCCGGGTGCAGTGCATCGACCCGCGCGGCCAGGCCGGCATGGTCACGGTCCATGGCCAGGGTGTATTGCGACAGATCGTTGGTGCCGATGGAGAGGAAGTCGGCGTATTCGGCCAGTTGCTCGGCGAGCAGGGCGGCGGCCGGGACTTCGATCATCACCCCCAGCTCCGGGCGCTGGCCGATTCCCAGCTCGGCGCACAGGCAATCGATGCGTTCGCGGATATGCAGCAGTTCGTCGAGCTCGCTGACCATCGGCAGCAGGATGCGGCAACGTTGCAGCGGGCTGACCTGCAGCAGGGCCCGCAGTTGCTGGTCGAGCAGTTCCGGGCGGGCCTGGGCCAGGCGAATGCCGCGCAGGCCCAGTACCGGGTTGGCTTCCACCGGCAGCGGCAGGTAGTCCAGTTGCTTGTCGCCGCCGACGTCTATGGTGCGGATGATCACCGACTTGTCGCCCATGGCGTCGAGCACGGCCTGATAAGCCAGGCGCTGCTCCTGTTCGTCGGGGGCGGTATGCCGGTCGACAAACAGAAACTCGGTACGCAGCAGCCCGACGCCATCGGCACCGTTGGCATGGGCGGCCTGGGCTTCCTGGCTGGAGGCGACATTGGCGGCGACCTCGATCGCCTGGCCGTCGAGGGTCCTGGCCGGCAGCTGGGCCTGTTGCTGTTGTTGCTCACGGCGCTGCTGGCGGAGCAGATGGCTCTGCCGGACCTGTTCGATACGCGCGCTGTCCGGCGTCAGTTCCAGGCGCCCGTGATCGGCGTTCAGCACCACTTGCTGGCCTTGCGGCACATCGAGAAGCTCCGAGCCCAGGGCCACCAGGCAGGGCAGGCCCTTGCCGCGCGCCAGGATCGCCACGTGGGAGGTGGCGCCGCCAGCGGCCATGCACAGGCCGGCGGCGCCTTGCTCGCTCAGTTGCAGCAGGTCGGACGGGGTCAGTTCGTGGGCCGCGACTATGGCGCCGGCCGGCAACTGGTAATGCCAGGCCTCGCCGAGCAGGGCGCGCAGCACCCGCTGTTGCAGGTCACGCAGGTCGTTGGCGCGTTCGGCGAGCAGGGCATTGCCCAGTTGCAGCAGGATCTCGCACTGTTCGCCGATGGCGTCGCTCCAGGCGTGGGTGGCGGCGCGTCCCTGGCCGATGCTCTGGCGGGCGGCGTCCAGCAGCGCCGGGTCTTCGAGCAGGGCCAGATGGGCGGCGAAGATCGCTTCTTCCTGGTTGTCCTTGCGTTGCCGGGCGTGCTCCAGCGTGCCGCGAATGTCGCTGCGAACCTTGTCCAGGGCCAGGTCCAGCGCCTGCAGTTGTTCCTGTGGCGGGTGACCGCCGCTGTCTTCCGGCAGGGTCATGGCGGTCAGCTGAAACAGCGGCCCGCAGACCAGCCCGGGGGCGGCGCAAACGCCCTGGATCACCCCGGCTTCGGCGGGGCGCTGGGGCGCGACGGCCTTCACCGCTGGCGCCGCGGCATGGCCGTCTTCGGCCAGCGGGGTGGCGAGGGCGTCCAGTAGCGCCAGCAGGGCGGCCTTGCAGTCCTTGCCCTGGCAACTGACCCGCACCTCGTCCTGCTCGCCGACCCCCAGCCCCATCAGGCTGACCAGGCTGTCGCAGGACGCCGACTTGCCGTTGAAATGCAGGTGCGCCTTGCTGCTGAAACCCTGGGCGGTCTGGCGTATCAGCGCGGCCGGCCGGGCGTGCAGGCCGCCGCGATGATTGACCCGGGTCTGGCCTTCGACCGCGTCGGTCGAGGTGTCGCCTGCTTCCGCCTGGGCCGTATTGGCCGCGCGTGGAACGATGTGCAGCAGCGGTTCGCCGACTTTCACCGATTTCAGGGTGATGGGCAGGGTCTGGAAGTGTTCGCCGTTGGTCAGGATCATCAGGCTGATCAGGCTTTTGCTGTTGCGCGCGACCTGGTCGAGATCGAAGCGCAGCAGGGCCTGGCCGCTGCTGACCCGGGCGCCTTCCTGCACCAGCATGGAGAAACCCTCGCCTTGCAGCTGGACGGTGTCCAGGCCGAGGTGCAGCAGCAGTTCCGCGCCATTGTCGGCGCGCAGGGTCACCGCGTGGCCGGTGCGGGCGGCATGCACCACCACGCCGGCGCAGGGGGCGTGCAGGGTGTTGTTCAGCGGGTCGATGGCGATCCCGTCGCCCATGGCGCCGCTGGAAAACACCAGGTCGGGCACCCTGGCGAGGGTGAGCACCGGGCCGCTCAAGGGAGCGCCGAGCGTCAGGTCTTTATTGTTGTTGTGCATGGCGCAGTACTCATCCGTTGAAGGAAAGGCTCAGTGGGTGCGGGTCACTTTGCTCAGGTGCCGTGGCTGGTCCGGGTCCATGCCCCGGGCCTCGGCAAGGCTCGCGGCCATGCCGTAGAAACTCTGGATCGCCAGGATCGGATCGAGCGCCGGGTGTTCGGCCCGGCCCAGGGTCAGGTTGCGTTCGACGATGTCGTCCGGCGCCGCCAGCAGCACCCGGGCACCACGCTGGCGCATGTCGGCGGCAAGGCTGATCAGGCCGGCTTGCTCCGCTCCCCGTGGGGCGAACACCAGCAGCGGGTAGTTATCGCCGATCAGCGCCATCGGGCCGTGGCGAACTTCCGCGCTGCTGAAGGCTTCGGCCTGGATCGCCGAGGTTTCCTTGAGTTTCAGCGCCGCTTCCTGGGCGATGGCGAAGCCGGCGCCACGGCCGATCACCATCAACCGTTGGCTATCGCGCAAGGCCTCGACGGCCGGGCTCCAGTCCTGGGTCGCGGCTTCGCGCAGGCCCTGGGGCAGGGCGAGGCCGGCTTCCAGCAACTGCGCGTCCTGTTTCCAGTGGGCGATCAGGCGGGCGCTGGCGCTGAGGGTGGCGATAAAGCTCTTGGTCGCGGCCACGCTGCGTTCGGCGCCGGCGTGCAGCGGCAGGCAGAACTCGCTGGCGGCTTCCAGCGGGGTGTCCTGGGCGTTGACCATGGCCACGCTCAAGGCCCCGCGTTTGCGCAGCAGGCGCATGCTGTTGACCAGGTCGGGGCTCTGCCCGGACTGGGAAAAGGCGAACGCCGCCTGGCCGCTGACCCGCAGCGGCGCCTGTTGCATGGTCACCACCGACATCGGCAGGGACGCGACCGGGAAACCCAGCTGCTGCATGGTCAGATAGGCGAAATAGCTGGCGGCATGGTCGGAGCTGCCGCGGGCGACGGTCATCACCACTTGCGGCGGCTGGCGGTTCAGGCGCCCGGCGACTTCGATCAGTTGCGGGTCCAGGTGCTGCAACTGGCCTTCGACGGCCGCGGCGGCGGACAGCGCCTCTTCAAGCATTTTTGAAGTCAATGTCTTCTCCTTCGACCATCACGGCGGTCAGTGTGAGTGAGCGGTCCAGGCACACGCAGTCGGCCCAGCTGCCGACCTGCAAGCGCCCGCGTTCGGCCAGGCCGAGATAATCGGCGGGAAACTGTGACAAGCGTTGCGACGCCTCGGCCAGGGGCAGGCCGATCTTCACCAGGTTGCGCAAGGCCTGGTCCATGGTCAGGGTGCTGCCGGCCAGGGTGCCGTCCGGCAGGCGCACGCCGCCCAGGCATTTGGTCACGGTGTGGCTGCCGAGCTTGTATTCGCCGTCCGGCATGCCGGCCGCCGCGGTGGAGTCGGTGACGCAGTACAGGCAGGGGATCGAGCGCAGGGCCACGCGCATGGCGCCAGGGTGCACGTGCAGCAGGTCGGGGATCAGTTCCGCGTACTGGGCGTGGGCCAGGGCGGCGCCGACTATGCCCGGCTCGCGGTGATGCAACGGGCTCATGGCGTTGTACAGGTGGGTGAAGCTGGTGGCCCCGGCGTCGAGCGCGGCCACGCCTTCCTCGTAGCTGCCCAGGGTGTGGCCGATCTGCATGCGAATGCCGCGGGCGCTGAGGGCGCGGATCAGCGCGTCATGGCCGGCGATTTCCGGGGCGATGGTGATCACTCGGATCGGCGCCAGGCGCAGGTAGGCCTCGACTTCGGCCATCAGCGCGGTATGGGCGAAATTGGGCTGGGCACCGAGCTTGCCCGGGTTGATGTACGGGCCTTCCAGGTGCACACCCAGTACCCGGGCGCTGCCGCTGGGGCGCTGTTCGCAGTATTCGCCCATGGCGCCCAGGACCCGGGTGATCTCCTCGGTCGGCGCGGTCATGGTGGTGGCCAGCAACGAGGTGGTGCCAAAACGCACGTGGGTGCGGGTGATGGTCTCGAACGCCGGGGCGCCTTCCATGATGTCCTTGCCGCCGCCGCCATGCACATGCAGGTCGATGAAGCCCGGCAGCAGATAGGGCAGGTCGTTGTCCGCCGGGTCGCAGGGGCTGCCTTCGATGCCGGTGACCTTGCCGTCCCGGTGGTTCAGGTGGCCGCGAATCCAGCCTTGCGGGGTGAGGATGTTGTGTTCGGACATGGGCAGCTCTCTGGGACGGGTTCTTGGCGACTCGGCGGCCTGGCTCAGCGGTCGGGTTTAGCGACGTAGCTCGGCGACGAAGTCGTAGTAGTCGTTGCGGCAATAGGTGTCGGTGACTTCGATCGGCGTGTTGTCCTCGAGGTAGCCGACACGGGTCATCAGCAGCATCGCGGTGCCGGGGGCGATGCCCACCAGGGCGGCGAACTCGGCGGAGGCGTTGATCGCCTGGATGTGCTGCAGGGCGCGGACCACCGGGCGGCCGATGCCATCGAGGTAGGCGTAGAGCGAGTCGCCGATGGCGTCCGGCTGGGCAATGATCGAGGCCGGCAGGGTGCTCATTTCGATCGCCATCACCGTGTCGTCGGCTTTGCGCAGGCGCTTGAGGCGCGCCACCTTGTCGTTCGGCGACAGGCCGAGGCGGATCAGTTCTTCGTGGGTCGGCGTGGTGATTTCCCGCTCCAGCCATTGGGATCCGGGCACGAAGCCCTTGAGGCGGAGCATTTCGCTGAAGCCCGACAGCCGCGACAGCGGTTGTTCCAGGCGCGGGGTAATGAAGGTGCCGGAGCCCTGGCTGCGGCGGATCAGGCCCTGTTCGAACAGCACTTCCAGGGCCTTGCGCGCGGTCACGCGGGAGATATTGAGCATCTCGCTCAGGTTGCGTTCCGAGGGCAGGGCCTGTTCGGCTTTCCACTGGCCGGCATGGATCGCAGCTTCAAGGTTGCGCGCCAGTTGCAGGTACAGCGGGGTCGGCTGGGTATCGTCAGGGCGCAGGGCCAGGATGTGGTTCATCTGTCGAGATTCCGATGCGTTATTGGTTTGTTGTCGCCCGGTAATGTGGAAAAAACTAATACCACTTAAATACCATGTCAACGCCAGTAGTGTGACGATGACGCACGAAAACGGGCGCTTTATGGGCGTTGGTGGGGATGGTTTGGGGAAGTGGTATTAGAGCGGTCTGGCCGTGAATGCGAAAATCGCAGGGGCGGCGGTTTTTCGAGCGGGAATTGGTATTCACCTTTCGAAGCCGGCGCGGCCTGCGATTTTTTTTGTAACTGAGGTGTTTTAGCGGCGTTTCAACGAGGAATCAGGGGCGGATTTCGATCATCGTGCCGTCCGGGACCAGGCCCCAGACTTCGCGCATGTCGACGTTGCGCATGGCGATGCAGCCGTCGGTCCAGTCCAGGGTATGGAAGTACTGCTCGGGGTAGTCTTCGCTGTCCGGGGTACCGTGGATCATGATCATGCCGCCGGGCTCCACGCCCTCGCGGCGCGAACGGGCGGAGTCGCTGATGTTCGGGTAGGAGATATGCATGGCCAGGTTGAAGCGGTCGCTGGTCTTGCGCCAGTCCAGCCAGTAGAAGCCTTCCGGAGTGCGCTTGTCGCCTTCCATGAGCTTCGGCCCCTTGGGTCGTTTACCCAGGGAAATGCGGTAGGTCTTGATGGGTTTGCCGTCGTTGATCAGTTGCAACTGATGGGCCGACTTGAGGACCAGGACTTTTTCGATGACCTTGCCGTTCAGGGTATCCGTCGCGGAGGCGTGGGAGACCGCGATAACCGAGCAGCAGAAAAGAGCGAGCAACCAGCGCATGAAACGATATCCCTAAGAGTACACAGGTGCCGCGTACGTTTTGTTGTTTAAGTGAGGGCCGGCTGAGCCAGGGGCGGAATGGACTCGGAGCGCACGGGGTATTGCTCGTTCCGCCGGTCAGCGAAGAAACATTCTAAGGTACGCCCGACCGTGCGAAAAGCCAGCTCGGACCAGGGGATGTCGGCTTCTTCGAAAAGCCGGACCTCCAGGCTCTCTTCGCCGGCGGCGAAATCCAGGTCCGCCAGCTCGGCGCGGAAGAAGACATGCACCTGGCTGATGTGCGGGACGTCGATCAAGGTATAGATGCTCAGGTTGCGGACCCGGGCGCAGGCTTCCTCGAATGTCTCGCGAATTGCCGCCTGTTCGACGGTCTCGCCGTTCTCCATGAAACCGGCCGGCAGCGTCCAGTAACCACGACGCGGCTCGATCGCGCGTCGGCACAGCAGCACCTGGGTACCCCAGGTCGGCAGGCAGCCGGCGACTATGTTCGGGTTCTGGTAATGGATGGTCTGGCAGTTGTCGCAGACAAAACGCAGGCGCGAATCGCCTTCGGGAATGCGCTGGGTGACCGGGTGACCGCACTGGCTGCAGAATTTCATGCTGGGTATCCGAAAAGGCTGCGCCTATCTTGGCGTGCACGGGGCTTTGTCGGCAAGTTGTCGTTACGCGACATGGCGTGGATCGGGGCTTGGGCGGTCGGTTTGTTTGGTGCATGATGCAAGGTAGTCGACAGATCGAGAAGACTCATGCTGGACGAGCTACTGCACCGGGTAAGCAACCATACGCCGCGACCGCTGGAGACGGATCGACGTTTCCCCGAGGCCGCCGTGCTGGTGCCCATTACCCGCAGTGACGAGCCTGAGCTGGTGCTGACCCTGCGTGCCAAAGGATTGTCCACCCACGGCGGCGAAGTGGCGTTCCCCGGCGGCCGCCGCGACCCGGAAGATCCCGACCTGATTTTTACCGCCCTGCGCGAAGCCGAAGAGGAAATCGGTCTGCCTCCAGGGCTGGTGGAAGTGATCGGCCCCCTGAGCCCGCTGATTTCCCTGCACGGGATCAAGGTCACGCCCTATGTCGGGGTGATTCCCGATTACGTCGAGTACCTGGCCAATGACGCCGAGATCGCCGCGGTGTTCAGCGTGCCGCTGGAGTTTTTCCGCCAGGATCCGCGCGAGCATACCCACCGTATCGATTATCAGGGCCGCAGCTGGTACGTGCCGAGCTACCGCTTCGGCGAGTTCAAGATCTGGGGCCTGACGGCGATCATGATCGTCGAGCTGATCAACCTGCTGTATGACGCCCAGATCAGCCTGCACCAGCCGCCCAAAAGCTTTATCAATATTTGAAGCCATCGCTCGTATGGCCTGAACCCCACTGTGTATATGAACCTGCCTGGCCTTGAGGACAACAATATGAAATACCGCCTGGGCGACGCCCGTGTCGAAACCCACCCGCAAAGCTGGGTCGCACCCAATGCCACGCTGGTGGGCAAGGTCAAGCTGGAGGAGGGGGCCAACGTCTGGTTCAACGCGGTGCTGCGTGGCGACAACGAGCTGATCCTGATCGGCAGGAACAGCAACGTGCAGGACGGCACGGTGATGCATACCGACATGGGCTTTCCGCTGACCATCGGCACCGGCGTGACCATTGGCCACAACGCCATGCTGCATGGCTGCACCGTCGGCGACTACAGCCTGATCGGCATCAACGCGGTGATTCTCAACGGCGCGAAGATCGGCAAGAACTGCATCATCGGCGCCAACTCGCTGATCGGCGAAGGCAAGGAGATCCCCGACGGTTCGCTGGTGATGGGCTCGCCGGGCAAGGTGGTCCGTGAACTGACCGAGCAGCAGAAGAAGATGCTCGAGGCCAGCGCCGCGCACTATGTGCATAATTCCCAACGTTACGCCCGCGATCTGGCCGAGCAAGAACAATGACCGAACCCGAAAAACCCGTCCGTTCGCCCTGCGTGAGCATTTGCGCGCTGGACGATGACGATATCTGCACCGGTTGCCAGCGCACGGTGAGCGAGATCACCCGCTGGAGCCGCATGGACAACGCCGAGCGCCGTGAGGTGCTGGCGCTGTGTCATGAGCGCGCCAAGTCCAGCGGGCTGCTGTGGATGATCGGCACCCAGCCCGGCTAGACGGCTATCGCCGGCCAGCTCCCGTCTGGCCCATCCCACCCGCCTGAAGTACCCTGTGCGCCTTACTGACAGGTACTTTTCGCCCCATGCTCTTCCTGATCGCCTATATCGGCAGTGTCGTGCTGATCAACTACGCTTTTTCTACCGCTCCGCACCTGGACATCATCTGGTCGGCCTGGGGCGGGCTGGTGTTCGTCCTGCGGGATATGGTGCAAACCCGCTTCGGTCATGGCGCGCTCGTCGCCATGCTGGTGGCGCTGGTACTGTCCTACGTGACCTCCGACCCGGCCATCGCCCTGGCCAGCGCCACGGCGTTCGCGGTCTCCGAGTGCATCGACTGGCTGGTGTTCAGCATCACCAAGCGCCCACTGCACGACCGCCTGTGGATAAGTTCGGCGTTGAGCATTCCCCTGGACACCTTTATCTTTTTCGGACTGATCGATGCATTGACCCCGGGCGTGATCCTCACCGCGCTGGGTTCTAAGTTCGCCGGCGTGACCGTGGTCTGGCTGGCCATGGCCTGGCGTTTGCGCAAGGCGGCGTGCGCCGGCTGAGGCCAAAGCGCGCGGTTCATGTAAAATGCCGCGCTTTCTTCCCCATGGGCCGCCCGCCTGGTGCGCGACCCTCGATGATCCGCTCCTTTTTGAGGACCTTCAGATGACCCGTATCGGAACTCCATTGTCGCCAACCGCGACCCGCGTTTTGCTGTGTGGCTGTGGTGAGTTGGGCAAGGAAGTGGTGATCGAGCTGCAACGCCTGGGCGTTGAGGTGATTGCCGTGGATCGCTACGCCAATGCGCCGGCGATGCAGGTCGCCCATCGCAGCCATGTGATCAACATGCTCGACGGCGCCGCGCTGCGCGCAGTGATCGAGGCGGAGAAGCCGCACTTCATCGTGCCGGAGATCGAAGCCATCGCCACCGCCACCCTGGTGGAGCTGGAGTCCGAGGGGTTCACCGTGATCCCCACCGCCCGGGCCGCCCAGTTGACCATGAACCGTGAAGGCATCCGTCGCCTGGCCGCCGAAGAGCTGGACCTGCCGACTTCGCCTTACCACTTCGCCGACACCTTCGAAGACTACCGCAAGGCGGTGGACGACCTGGGCTTCCCTTGCGTGGTCAAGCCGGTGATGAGTTCCTCGGGCAAGGGCCAGAGCCTGCTGCGCAGCGTCGACGACGTGCAGAAGGCCTGGGACTACGCCCAGGAAGGCGGGCGTGCCGGCAAGGGCCGGGTGATCATCGAAGGTTTCATCGATTTCGATTACGAAATCACCCTGTTGACCGTACGCCATGTCGGCGGCACCACCTTCTGCGCGCCGGTCGGTCACCGTCAGGAGAAGGGCGATTATCAGGAGTCCTGGCAGCCCCAGGCCATGAGCCCGAAAGCCCTGGCCGAGTCCGAGCGCGTGGCCAAGGCCGTGACCGAGGCCCTGGGAGGCCGTGGCCTGTTCGGCGTCGAGCTGTTCGTCAAGGGCGATCAGGTCTGGTTCAGCGAAGTGTCGCCGCGTCCCCATGACACCGGCCTGGTGACCCTGATTTCCCAGGACCTGTCGCAGTTCGCCCTGCATGCGCGGGCGATTCTTGGCCTGCCGATCCCGTTGATCCGTCAGTTCGGCCCGTCGGCTTCGGCGGTGATCCTGGTGGAAGGCCAGTCGACCCAGACCGCTTTCGCCAACCTGGGCGCGGCCCTGAGCGAGCCGGATACGGCCCTGCGCCTGTTCGGCAAGCCTGAAGTCAACGGTCAGCGCCGCATGGGCGTGGCCCTGGCGCGCGACGAGTCGATCGAGGCTGCGCGGGCCAAGGCGACCCGCGCTTCCCAGGCGGTCGTTGTAGAACTGTAAAAAGCATCGCGGGCAAGTCGGGTCGCCGTCCGCTCGCTCCTACAAGGGTTGCGCTGAACCTGTAGGAGCGAGCTTGCTCGCGAAGCATTCTTTCAGGCGACCTGGTCCAGGTCGTTATTGCGCGTTTCCTTCAGGCACAGCACAGCGATCAGGCTGAGCACCGCTGCCGCCGACACATAGCCGCCAACCCAACTCAATCCCCCCATCGCCACCAGCTTCTGGGCGAAGAACGGTGCCGCCGAGGCGCCGACGATGCCGCCCAGGTTATAGGCCGCCGATGCGCCGGTATAACGCACGTGGGTCGGGAACAGCTCGGGCAGCAGGGCGCCCATCGGGGCGAAGGTCACGCCCATCAGGAACAGCTCGATGCACAGGAACAGCGCCACGCCCCAGGTCGAGCCCTGGGTCAGCAGCGGTTCCATGGTGAAGCCGGAGAGAATCGCCAGCAGGCCGCCGATGATCAGCACCGGCTTGCGTCCATAGCGGTCGCTGGCCCAGGCCGACAGCGGCGTGGCCGCGGCCATGAACAACACCGCGAAGCACAGCAGGCCGAGGAAGGTTTCGCGGCTGTAGCCGAGGGTCGCGACGCCGTAGCTCAGCGAGAACACCGTCGAGATATAAAACAGCGCGTAACACACCACCATTGCCGAGGCGCCCAGCAGCACCGGCAACCAGTACTGGCTGAACAGCTCGACCAGCGGCATCCTGACCCGCTCCTGGCGGGCGATGGCGTTGGCGAATACCGGGGTTTCATGCAGCTTCAGGCGCACATACAGGCCGACCAGCACCAGCGCAGCGCTGAGCAGGAACGGAATCCGCCAGCCCCAGGAGCGGAACTGTTCGTCGCTCAGGCTCATGGCCAGGGTCAGGAACAGGCCGTTGGCCGCAAGAAAACCGATCGATGGTCCCAACTGCGGGAACATGCCGAACCAGGCGCGTTTGCCTTTGGGCGCGTTTTCCGTGGCGAGCAGCGCGGCGCCGCCCCATTCGCCGCCCAGCCCCAGGCCCTGGCCGAAGCGCAGCAGGCACAACAGGATCGGTGCCCAGGCGCCAATGCTGTCATAGCCGGGCAGCACGCCGATCAGCGTGGTGCACACGCCCATCAGCAGCAGCGATGCCACCAGGGTCGACTTGCGGCCGATCCGGTCGCCGAAGTGGCCGAACAGCGCCGAGCCCAGGGGGCGGGCGAGGAAGGCAATGCCGAAGGTCAGGAATGCCGAGAGCATCTGGGCGGTGCCGGACGTCTGCGGGAAAAATACCGGGCCGATCACCAGTGCGGCGGCGGTGGCATACACGTAGAAATCGTAGAACTCGATGGCGGTGCCGATAAAGCTGGCGGTGGCCACGCGGCTGGCGGAGTTGGTCGGCTGGGCAGGCACGGAGGCGCTGTAAGTGGTGCTGGTCGTCATGCGGTTATCCCTGACAGTCATGTGCTCCATGGGAGCGAATTATTATGGTCGAACACCCAGGGATGTGGGTTTGGCACAGGCGCGGCTCGGGGTGGGAGCGAAGCCTGCCAGAAGCGGGCGGAGCAGGGCAGAAGCCGCTGGGTGCGGGTAGCATGCGGGTTCTGCGGGGCTTGGGTAAGCGGATCGATTATAGGAAGGCCCCTAACGATCAAACAAGCGGGAGTTGCCGCCCTGTAGCCGCTGGCGCAGCCTGCGATCGACGGCGCAGCCAGCGCAAAGTCTGCCTGCGCGGTGTGTCAGGCAGAAGGTGGATGCAGGGTTTGCGACCGCTTCGCGGTCGATCGCAGCCTCGCGGGCTCGGCAGCGGCTACAGGGCTACAGGGCGGGCGCGGTGAGCGGCTTGGTGTGCCAGATCAGCACGCGACTGACCCGGTTGTCCTCGGTTTCGAGGATTTCCAGTCGGTAGCGGCCGATCTTCAGGCAAACGGCGCTGTCGGGAATGGTCTCCAGCGCTTCGGTGACCAGGCCGTTGAGGGTTTTCGGGCCGTCGCAGGGCAGGTGCCAGCCCAGGCTCTTGTTCAGCTCGCGAATCGAGGCGGCGCCTTCGATCACGAAACGTCCGTCGGCCTGGGGATGGATATGCGGGTTGTCGAGGCTGTGCTCGCTTTCGAATTCGCCGACGATTTCTTCGAGGATGTCTTCCAGGGTGACGATGCCCAGCACTTCGCCGTACTCGTCCACCACCATGCCCAGGCGGCGCTGCTGCTTGTGGAAGTTCAGCAGTTGCAGCTGCAGCGGGGTGCTTTCCGGCACGAAGTAAGGTTCGTGGCAGGCCGCCAGCAGCGCCTCCTGGGTCAGGCTGGCATCCGCCAGCAGGTGACGGATCTGGCGGGTGTTGAGGACCGCCTCGACCTGGTTGATATCGCTGTGGAACACCGGCAGGCGGGTGCGCTTGGACAGGCGCAGCTGCTCGATGATGTCGGCGATGGGGTCGTCGAGGTTGATCCCGTCGACCTCGCTGCGCGGCACCAGGATGTCATTGACGGTGATGTTGTCCAGGGCATGGATGCCCGACACAGGGTGCGGACGGCCGTTGGCATGTTCCTCGGCGCCGTCCGGGTCGGCGGCCTGCTCGTCTTCGCTCTGCTTGACGGCGCCGGCCTTGCGGGTGAAGGGGCGCAGCAACAGCTGGCTGATGCTGTCGAGCAGCCAGGCCGCGGGGTAGATGATCTTCAGCGGCACGCCCAGCAGGGTATTGCCCAGGCTGAGGATCGCATCCGGATAACGGGTGGCCAGGGTGCGCGGGAGGTAGTCGGCGAGTACCAGCAGCACGCTGGTGGCGAGCAGGCAGGCCAGCCAGGGGCCGTTTTCCGCCCACTGCAGGAGCGCCAGCAAGGTACTGATGATGACCGCCAGCACCCGGCACAGGGTGTTGCAGAGAATCAGGCTGTCGCGCGGGAAGCTCAGGCGCGCCAGCGGTTTGTCGCCGGAGCGCGAAGCGGTGCGCAGGGTCAGCAGGTGTTGCTGGGCGGCTTCGATGGCGGTGAACAGCCCCGACCACAGCACCAGCAAGGCCAGGACCACGAGCATCGGCTCTATGGGCAGGTTGTCCATTATCGCCGCTCGTCAGATATGCAGGATGTATTCACGGACCAGCTTGCTGCCGAAGTACGCCAGCATCAGCAGGCAGAAGCCGGCCAGGGTCCAGCGAATCGCCTTGTGTCCGCGCCAGCCGAGGCGGTTGCGGCCCCACAGCAGCACGCTGAACACCACCCAGGCCAGGCAGGCCAGCAGGGTCTTGTGCACCAGGTGCTGGGCGAACAGGTTCTCGACGAACAGCCAGCCGGAGATCAGCGACAGCGAAAGCAGGGTCCAGCCGGCCCAGAGAAAGCCGAACAGCAGGCTTTCCATGGTCTGCAGCGGCGGAAAGTTCTTGATCAGCCCGGATGGGTGCTTGTGCTTGAGCTGGTGGTCCTGCACCAGCAGCAACAGGGCCTGGAACACGGCGATGGTGAACATGCCGTAGGCGAGGATCGACAGCAGGATATGGGCGAGGATGCCTGGCTCTTCGTCGATCACCGGCACCGTGCCGGTGGGCACGAACTGCGCCAGCAGCACGGTCAGCGCCCCCAGCGGAAACAGCAGGACCAGCAGGTTCTCCACCGGAATGCGCGAGCAGGCCAGCAGGGTCAGGGCAATCACCGCGGCGGCGATCAGGCTGGCGGCGCTGAAGAAGTCCAGGCCCAGGCCCACGGGCGTCATCAGGTGGGTCAGGAGGCTGGCGCTGTGGGCAAGCAGGGCAAGGATGCCGAGCGAGACCAGCAGGCGCTTGTTCGTCTTGGCGGCTTGAGCCAGACGAGTGCCTTGATAGAGGGTCGCAGCGGCATAGAGACAGGCGGCGGCGAGGGTGGTTAGCAAGCTGGGTGACAAGGGGAGCATAAATCCTGTTAGGCAAGCCCGAAAGTCGTTGAGTTTGGCATAGAACCGCCATCACACGAAAGACCGTGCAACCAGACGGCGGCTGTGCGTCGCACGCAGTCTTCGCTATAATCCGCGACCTGCCCACGGAGCCCCTCTTTATATAGGGGCCCCGAGCCGCCATTACCTCGGTCTACTTAGGGCCTGAAAGGATCGCGCATGTTTGAAAACCTAACCGACCGTCTCTCGCAGACGCTGCGCCATGTCACCGGCAAGGCCAAGCTGACCGAGGACAACATCAAAGACACCCTGCGCGAAGTGCGCATGGCGTTGCTCGAAGCCGACGTCGCCCTGCCGGTGGTCAAGGATTTCGTCAACTCGGTGAAGGAACGTGCGGTCGGCACTGAAGTGTCGCGCAGCCTGACCCCGGGCCAGGCGTTCGTGAAGATCGTCCAGGCCGAACTCGAAAGCCTGATGGGCGCGGCCAACGAAGATTTGAACCTGAGCGCCGTGCCGCCTGCCGTCGTGCTGATGGCCGGTTTGCAGGGCGCCGGCAAGACCACCACCGCCGGCAAGCTCGCGCGCTTCCTTAAAGAGCGCAAGAAGAAGAGCGTGATGGTGGTATCCGCCGACGTTTACCGTCCGGCGGCGATCAAGCAGCTCGAAACCCTGGCCAATGACATTGGCGTGACCTTCTTCCCGTCCGACCTGAGCCAGAAGCCGGTCGCGATCGCCGAAGCGGCTATTAAAGAAGCCAAGCTCAAGTTCATCGACGTGGTCATCGTCGACACCGCCGGTCGTCTGCACATCGACGCCGACATGATGGATGAGATCCAGGCGTTGCACGCGGCGGTCAAGCCGGTGGAAACCCTGTTCGTGGTCGACGCCATGACCGGCCAGGACGCCGCCAATACGGCCAAGGCCTTTGGCGACGCACTGCCGCTGACCGGCGTGATCCTGACCAAGGTCGACGGCGATGCCCGTGGCGGCGCCGCGCTGTCGGTGCGTGCAATCACCGGCAAGCCGATCAAGTTCATCGGTATGGGCGAGAAGAGCGAAGCGCTCGAGCCGTTCCACCCTGAGCGTATCGCTTCGCGCATCCTCGGCATGGGCGACGTGCTCAGCCTGATCGAGCAGGCCGAACAGACCCTCGATAAGGAAAAAGCCGACAAGCTGGCGAAAAAGCTGAAAAAAGGCAAAGGCTTCGACCTCGAAGACTTCCGCGACCAGCTGCAACAGATGAAGAACATGGGCGGCCTCGGTGGCCTGATGGACAAGCTGCCGAATATCGGTGGCGTGAACCTGGCGCAAATGGGCAATGCTCAGGGCGCGGCCGAGAAGCAGTTCAAGCAGATGGAAGCCATCATCAACTCCATGACCCCGGCCGAGCGCCGCGACCCTGAGCTGATCAGCGGTTCGCGCAAGCGTCGGATCGCCATGGGTTCCGGCACCCAGGTGCAGGACATCGGTCGCTTGATCAAGCAGCACAAGCAGATGCAGAAGATGATGAAGAAATTCTCCGCCAAGGGCGGGATGGCGAAAATGATGCGCGGCATGGGCGGAATGTTGCCCGGCGGCGGCATGCCGAAGATCTGAAGAATCCACGCCGGCAGCCATGCCGGCGTTTCCCGCGGGGACGCGGGACCTCCAGCAAACCCGCGCTTGGCGGGAGCTGACTTGCCGTTGTTGCCAACGGCCCTATAGCAAATCTGGATGGCAGCCGGTAGGCGCCGGAAAAAGTCATTTGCAAAAGTCCGGATATTCCTTAGAATATGCGGCCTTTCGGGCACCCATGCCCGCTGTGCATTTAGATTTGCAGCACCGACTACAGGAACGATGTTCACATGCTAACAATCCGTCTTGCCCTTGGCGGCTCCAAAAAGCGCCCGTTTTACCACTTGACCGTGACCGACAGCCGCAACCCACGCGACGGTTCGCACAAAGAACAAGTTGGCTTCTTCAACCCGATCGCTCGTGGTCAAGAAGTCCGCCTGTCCGTGAACCAAGAGCGCGTAGCCTACTGGCTGAGCGTTGGTGCACAACCGTCTGAGCGCGTTGCTCAGCTGTTGAAGGAATCGGCTAAGGCTGCAGCCTGAACCCTATGAACGCGACGCCTGCTCCTGCTGATGATTTGATCGTTATCGGCAAAATCTACTCTGTTCACGGCGTTCGCGGCGAAGTGAAGGTTTATTCCTTTACTGATCCGATTAAAAACCTGTTGGATTACAAAACCTGGACGCTCAAGCGCGAAGGTAGCGTGAAACAGGTTGAGCTGGTCAGCGGACGCGGGAATGAAAAATTCCTGGTCGCAAAGCTCAAGGGTCTCGATGATCGTGAAGAAGCGCGTCTTCTGGCCGGTTATGAGATCTGCGTGCCGCGCAACCTGTTCCCTGAACTGACCGACGGCGAGTACTACTGGTACCAGCTGCAAGGTCTCAAGGTCATCGACACTCACGGACAACTGTTCGGGAAGATCGATCACCTGCTGGAGACCGGCTCGAACGATGTAATGGTGGTCAAGCCTTGCGCTGGCAGCCTGGATGATCGCGAACGCCTGTTGCCCTATACCGAGCAATGCGTGTTGGCCGTCGACCTGGCAGCGGGCGAGATGAAGGTGGATTGGGACGCGGACTTCTGAACGTGGCTAGCCTGCGCGTAGAAGTGATCAGTTTGTTTCCCGAGATGTTTTCCGCCATCAGCGACTACGGCATAACCAGCCGCGCGGTGAAACAGGGGCTCTTGCAGCTGACCTGTTGGAATCCGCGAGACTACACCACGGATCGACATCACACTGTGGACGATCGCCCATTTGGCGGTGGCCCGGGCATGGTGATGAAGATCAAGCCCCTGGAAGATGCTCTGGTTCAGGCCAGGCAGGCAGCCGGGGAGGGCGCGAAGGTGATTTACCTGTCGCCCCAAGGCCGCAAACTGACTCAGTCGGCGGTACGCGAGTTGGCGAATGAGGATGCATTGATCCTGATTGCCGGTCGTTATGAAGGCATTGACGAGCGTTTTATTGAAGCTCATGTCGATGAAGAGTGGTCGATTGGCGACTATGTACTCTCCGGTGGCGAGCTGCCGGCGATGGTCCTGATTGATGCGGTTACGCGACTGCTGCCCGGAGCTTTAGGGCATGCGGATTCCGCGGAGGAAGATTCCTTCACGGATGGTCTGCTGGATTGCCCGCACTACACCCGACCGGAGGTGTATGCGGATCAGCGTGTTCCCGACGTGTTGCTGAGTGGCAACCACGCACACATCCGGCGTTGGCGTTTACAGCAGTCCCTTGGTCGGACCTATGAACGACGCGCCGATCTTCTGGAAAGCCGCTCGCTTTCTGGAGAAGAGAAGAAGCTGCTCGAGGAATACATCCGCGAGCGGGACGATAGTTAACAACGTATCGATGGTAGATCCGACGATTTACCTTAGGAGCACAGCATGACCAACAAAATCATTCTTGCACTCGAAGCAGAGCAGATGACCAAAGAGATCCCAGCCTTTGCCCCGGGCGACACCATTGTCGTTCAGGTGAAAGTGAAGGAAGGCGATCGTTCCCGTCTGCAAGCGTTCGAAGGCGTTGTAATCGCCAAGCGTAACCGCGGCGTGAACAGTGCATTCACCGTTCGTAAAATCTCCAACGGTGTTGGCGTAGAGCGTACTTTCCAGACCTACAGCCCGCAAATCGACAGCATGGCTGTCAAGCGTCGCGGTGACGTACGTAAAGCCAAGCTGTACTACCTGCGCGACCTGTCGGGTAAAGCAGCTCGCATCAAGGAAAAACTGGTTTAAGTCCAGCTTCCGATGCAGAAAAAAGCAGCCTACGGGCTGCTTTTTTGTTGCCCGTCATTTATCCCCGAATTGTGTTTCAGGCAGTAGAACCATGAGCCCCCGCGAGCAAGAGATCCAACGCCGGACCGAGTTGTCGGTGACCCGCGTGACCAAGGCGGTATTCCCGTCGACCACCAACCACCACAACACCCTGTTCGGCGGCACGGCGCTGGCCTGGATGGACGAAGTGTCGTTCATCGCCGCGACCCGTTTCTGCCGGTTGCCGCTGGTGACCGTGTCCACCGACCGTATCGACTTCAATCACCCGATTGCCGCCGGCTCCATCGTCGAGCTGGTGGGACGGGTGGTAAAGGTCGGCAATACCAGCCTCAAGGTCGAGGTTGAAGTGTTCGTCGAGAGCATGAGCTGCGATGGGCGAGAGAAGGCCATCCATGGCCTGTTCAGCTTTGTCGCCATCGATGATGACAAACGCCCGGTACCGGTGCTGCCGGGGTTTGTCGACTGATAGTGGATTGATCAAAAGCAAGCTCGCGGTTACAGGCGCGAGCTTGCCGGCGATATGTTTCAGCCCGCCGTCGTATCCTTCTGAATCAACGCCACCAGGGTCCATCCCGCGGAGGGCTTGAGGGCGCTGCCTGGCGTTACCACATGCACCCAGCCGCTGTTGTCGCGAGCGAACAGCAGAGTCGCCCGCTCACCATGCAACGCCTGGTAATCCTCCCAGCCAAAACCTTCGGTCAGGTTGGTGCTGTACAGCTCCGCACCCTGTCCCAGCAGGCTGGCCAGTTTGCTGTAGGACAGCGTCTCGTTACCCAGCAGGTGTCCGCGATGTTCATGGCTGGCCCGGTGCTTGTCGGTGCGCCGGCTTTCCTGGCTGTTGGCCAGGCCGAACAGGCGCTGATGGCCGAAGTCGTGGCGAAAACGCATGGAGGCCAAGGTGTTCAATTCGCCGGAAGGCGACAGCGCCAGCAGATGGCCAAGCCCCACCAGGTCCAGATGGGCATCGGCATGTTGCGATGCCGGGTTGCCGAAATAGGTCGGCAGGCCGTCCATACGCGCGGCACGGATGTTTTCCCAGCTCGAATCGGTCAGCAGAACGCGGCTGCCCAGTTGTTGCAGGGCCTTGCCGATGGCTCGCGCCGGAGCGTTCGCGCCGACGATCAGGAAACCGCTTGGCGCCGGTTCCGCGACCTTCAGCAGGCGGGCCAGCGGCCGCGCGGTGGCGCTTTGCAGTACCACGGTGCCGATGATCACGGCAAAGGTCAGCGGCACCAGCAGCAACGCGCCTTCATGACCGGCCTGGTCCAGGCGAATGGCGAAGATCGCCGAGACCGCCGCGGCAACGATGCCTCGGGGCGCGATCCAGGCCAGCAGAGCCCGCTCGCGCCAGCTCAGGTTCGAGCCAGCGGTGGACAGCAGTACGTTCAATGGCCGGGCGATGAACTGGATCACCAGCAGCAGAATCAACACCAGCGGCCCCAGGGCGATCAGGGCATGCAGGTCCAGGCGCGCCGCCAGCAGGATGAACAGCCCGGAAATCAGCAGCACGCTGAGGTTTTCCTTGAAGTGCAGGATGTGCCGGACGTCGACGTCCTTCATGTTGGCCATCCACATGCCCATCAGGGTCACGGCCAGCAGGCCGGATTCATGCACCACCTGGTTGGCGCCGATGAAGATGCCCAGCACCGCTGCCAGCGTGGCCAGGTTGTGCAGGTATTCCGGCAGCCACTGGCGGCGCATGATGGTGCCCAGCACCCAGCCGCCGACGATGCCGAACAGGCTGCCGCAGAGGATCACCCCGCCGAAGGTCATCAGGCTGTGCTGCAGGCCCTGGCCCTCGGCGCTGGCGATGATGAAGCTGTAGACCACCACCGCCAGCAGGGCACCGATCGGGTCGATGACGATGCCTTCCCAGCGCAGGATGTTGGCGATCGACGCCTTGGGCCGCACCACCCGCAGCATGGGCACGATCACGGTGGGCCCGGTGACCAGGGTCAGGGTGCCGAACAGCAGCGCCAGCAGCCAGTCGAAGCCCAGCAGCCAGTGGGTGGCCAGGGTGATCACTGCCCAGGTCGAAAGGGCGCCGATGGTCACCAGCCGGTGCACCACCTTGCCGATCTCACGCCACTCCGACAGGTGCAGGGTCAGGCTGCCTTCAAACAGGATCAAGGCCACCGCCAGCGACACCAGTGGCATCAGCAGCGGGCCGAACAGTTCCTGCGGGTCGAGCCAGCCCAGGACCGGGCCGGCGAGAATGCCGCTCAACAGCAGGAACAGAATGGCCGGCAGTTTCAGGCGCCAGGCCAGCCATTGGCAGCCCACTGCCGCCACGCCTATGCCGCCAAAGGCCAACAGAATCTGTTGTTCGTTCATTGAAGCTCCCTGTTCCTTGAAATAGCGGGCTATGAAAGACTAGCGACCCTCTGCACAGTTCACTATTTATTTGCGCCCGGCCTCAAGGCCGCGCCTTTCGAGTATTTATGCCTGCCATCGACCATCCCCTGATAGACCGTTTCCTCGATGCGCTATGGCTGGAAAAAGGCCTTTCGGACAACACCCGAGAGGCCTATCGCAGCGACCTGGCGTTGTTCAACGGTTGGCTGCAAGAGAAGGGGCTGGAGCTGAAAGAGGCCGGCCGCGAGCTGATTCTCGACCACCTCGCCTGGCGGGTGGAGCAGGCCTACAAGCCACGCTCGACCGCGCGTTTTCTCTCCGGGGTGCGCGGCTTCTATCGTTACCTGCTGCGGGAAAAACTGATCGCCGTGGACCCCACGCTGCAAGTCGACATGCCGCAGCTGGGGCGGCCGTTGCCCAAGTCCCTGTCGGAGGCCGATGTCGAGGCCCTGCTGGCCGCTCCCGACCTCAGCGAGGCTATCGGCCAGCGCGATCGCGCCATGCTTGAAGTCCTGTATGCCTGCGGCCTGCGGGTGACCGAGCTGATCAGCCTGACCCTGGAGCAGGTCAACCTGCGCCAGGGCGTGTTGCGGGTGATGGGCAAGGGCAGCAAGGAGCGCCTGGTGCCGATGGGCGAGGAAGCGATTGTCTGGGTCGAGCGCTACATGCGCGATGCCCGGGGCGAGCTGCTCGGCGGGCGGCCCAGCGATGTGCTGTTCCCCAGCCAGCGTGGCGAGCAGATGACCCGGCAGACCTTCTGGCACCGGATCAAGCATCAGGCCAAGGTCGCCGGGATCGGCAAGTCGCTGTCGCCGCACACCTTGCGGCACGCCTTCGCCACCCATCTGCTCAACCACGGTGCCGACCTGCGGGTGGTGCAGATGCTGCTTGGCCACAGCGATCTGTCGACCACCCAGATCTACACCCATGTCGCCCGGGCCCGTTTGCAGGAGCTGCATGCCAAGCACCATCCCCGCGGTTGAGTGGGGTGTCGGTCGCCGCGAACGTCGGCTGAGGCGACCCGGAAGAGGTTCCGCGCCGATCGGCAAATGACCGGCTTGGCTCAGCGGGAGCCCGCCAGGCGGGCCTTATGTGGTAGGCTTTGCCGGTTTGCAAAGTGGGCCGTTATGACCCGGTGTTCCAGTACGGGCGTTCTGACCGTCCCATTTGTCCGCCTTCAGGAGTTCCCAATGCGCGTGACCCAGATAATCGCCGCCGCAGCCATTGCGTTGGCCAGTACCTTTGTTATGGCCGATGACGCCGCCGAAAAAGCGATTCGTAAAAGCCTCCAAGGCCTGCAGCTCGAAGTCCCGGTAGAAAGCATCAGCGCCAGCCCGCTGCCCGGTGTCTATGAAGTCAAGCTCAAGGGCAGCCGCGTGCTGTACGCCAGCGCCGACGGCCAGTTCGTGATGCAGGGCTACCTGTTCCAGCTCAAGGACGGCAAGCCGGTCAACCTGACCGAAAAGACCGAGCGCCTGGGCGTGGCCAAGCTGATCAACGCCATTCCGGTCGCTGAAACCGTGGTCTACCCGGCCATCGGCGAAACCAAGACCCACATCACCGTCTTCACCGACACCACCTGCCCGTACTGCCACAAGCTGCACGCCGAAGTGCCCGAGCTGAACAAGATGGGCGTGGAAGTACGTTATGTCGCCTTCCCGCGCCAGGGCCTGGGTTCGCCGGGCGACGAGCAGTTGCAGGCGGTCTGGTGCTCGGCCGACAAGAAAGCGGCCATGGACAAGATGGTCGATGGCAAGGAAATCAAGGCCGCCAAGTGCGCCAACCCGGTTTCCAAGCAATTCGCCCTGGGCCAGTCGATCGGGGTGAACGGCACGCCGGCCATCGTTTTGGCCGACGGCCAAGTGATTCCGGGCTACCAGCCTGCGCCACAAGTCGCCAAACTGGCGCTGGGCGCGAAATAATCCTGCGTCGTCGAGCCTTTGACGATCATGACGCGGCGGTTGTGGCCGACGCGTCATTAATAGAGAGCCGTGTGGTTTGCGGCTGTTTTCCACGGCCGACCTAGTGTCGGCCGTTTCATGGGGAGTTCAGAGTGAATCCGGTCAAAGTGGGCATCTGTGGGCTGGGTACCGTCGGTGGCGGTACCTTCAATGTACTTCAGCGTAACGCCGAGGAAATTGCTCGTCGTGCCGGGCGTGGAATCGAAGTGGCACAAATTGCCATGCGCACGCCAAAGCCTCAGTTCCAAACGACCGGTATTGCGATTACCAACGATGTGTTCGAAGTGGCCACGAACCCTGAGATCGACATCGTCATAGAGCTGATGGGCGGCTATACCGTTGCCCGCGAGCTGGTACTCAAGGCCATCGAGCATGGTAAACATGTGGTCACCGCCAACAAGGCGCTTATCGCCGTACACGGTAACGAAATTTTCGCCAAGGCCCGTGAGAAGGGTGTGATCGTGGCGTTCGAGGCCGCCGTGGCGGGTGGTATTCCAGTCATCAAGGCGATCCGCGAAGGCCTGTCGGCCAACCGTATCAACTGGGTGGCCGGGATCATCAACGGCACTGGCAACTTCATCCTCACCGAAATGCGCGAGAAGGGTCGCACCTTCGAAGACGTGCTGGTCGAGGCCCAGGCCCTGGGTTACGCCGAAGCCGACCCGACCTTCGACGTCGAAGGCATCGACGCCGCGCACAAGCTGACCATCCTGGCATCTATCGCCTTTGGTATCCCGCTGCAGTTCGACAAGGCCTACACCGAAGGCATCACCAAGCTGACCACCGCCGACGTGAACTACGCCGAGGCCCTGGGCTATCGCATCAAGCACCTGGGCGTGGCCCGCCGCACCGATGCCGGCATCGAGCTGCGCGTGCACCCGACGCTGATCCCGGCCGATCGCCTGATCGCCAACGTCAATGGTGTGTTCAACGCGGTGATGGTCAATGGCGACGCCGTCGGCTCCACCCTGTACTACGGCGCCGGCGCCGGCATGGAGCCGACCGCTTCGTCGGTGATCGCCGACCTGGTGGACGTGGTTCGCGCCATGACCAGCGACCCGGAAAACCGTGTGCCGCACCTGGCCTTCCAGCCGGACTCGCTGTCGGCGCACCCGATCCTGCCGATCGAGGCCTGCGAAAGCGCCTACTATCTGCGGATCCAGGCCAAGGATCACCCGGGCGTACTGGCCCAGGTGGCGAGCATCCTCTCCGAGCGCGGCATCAACATCGAGTCGATCATGCAGAAAGAGGTCGAAGAACACGACGGCCTGGTGCCGATGATCCTGCTGACCCACCGTGTGGTGGAACAGCGCATCAACGATGCGATCACCGCGCTGGAAGCCCTGCAGGGCGTGGTCGGTCCGGTCGTGCGGATCCGTGTCGAACATCTGAATTAATTCAGCGGCAAGCGCCAAGCCGCAAGCTGCAAGTAAAAGCCGATTCGCTTTGACTTGTCGCCTGTCACTTGAAGCTTGCAGCTCCACACCAAAGGTTTGCTTATATGCGTTACATCAGCACCCGCGGCCAGGCACCGGCCCTGAATTTCGAAGACGTCCTGCTGGCCGGCCTGGCGAGCGACGGCGGTCTGTACGTACCGGAAAACCTGCCACGTTTCACCCAGGAGGAAATCGCTTCCTGGGCCGGCCTGCCGTATCACGAGCTGGCGTTCCGGGTGATGCGCCCGTTCGTCACCGGCAGCATTCCGGATGCCGACTTCAAGAAGATCCTCGAGGAAACCTACGGCGCTTTCTCCCACAACGCCATCGCCCCGCTGCGCCAGCTCAACGGCAACGAGTGGGTCCTGGAGCTGTTCCACGGCCCGACCCTGGCGTTCAAGGACTTCGCCCTGCAACTGCTGGGTCGCCTGCTGGACTACGTGCTGGAGAAGCGCGGCGAGCGCGTGGTGATCATCGGCGCCACTTCCGGCGATACCGGTTCGGCCGCCATCGAAGGCTGCAAGCGCTGCGACAACGTCGATATCTTCATCCTGCACCCGCACAACCGTGTGTCCGAAGTGCAGCGCCGGCAGATGACCACCATCTTCGGCGAGAACATCCACAACATCGCCATCGAAGGCAACTTCGACGACTGCCAGGAAATGGTCAAGGCCAGCTTCGCCGACCAGGGCTTCCTCAAGGGCACCCGCCTGGTGGCGGTGAACTCGATCAACTGGGCGCGGATCATGGCCCAGATCGTCTACTACTTCCACGCGGCCCTGCAGCTGGGCGGCCCGGCGCGTTCGGTGGCGTTCTCGGTGCCGACTGGCAACTTCGGCGATATCTTCGCCGGTTACCTGGCGCGCAACATGGGCCTGCCGATCAATCAGCTGATCGTCGCCACCAACCGCAACGACATCCTGCACCGCTTCATGAGCGGCAACCAGTACGTCAAGGAAACCCTGCACGCCACCCTGTCGCCGTCGATGGACATCATGGTCTCGTCGAACTTCGAGCGCCTGCTGTTCGACCTGCACGGTCGCAACGGTGCCGCGCTGGCTCAGCTGATGGACTCCTTCAAGCAGGGTGGCGGTTTCAGCGTCGAGCAGGAGCGCTGGACCGAAGCGCGCAAGCTGTTCGACTCCCTGGCCGTGGACGACGCCCAGACCTGCGAGACCATCGCCGAAGTCTTCGCCCAGACTGGCGAAGTGCTCGACCCGCACACCGCGATCGGCGTCAAGGCCGCCCGTGAGTGCCGTCGCAGCCTGGACATCCCGATGGTGGTGCTGGGCACCGCGCATCCGGTGAAGTTCCCGGAAGCGGTGGAAAAGGCCGGGGTCGGCAAGGCCCTGGAATTGCCAGCGCACCTGTCCGACCTGTTCGAGCGCGAAGAGCGTTGCACCGTCCTGGCCAACGACCTGAAGGCCGTCCAGGCCTTTGTCAGCCAGCACGGCAATCGCGGCAAACCGCTCTGATCTACTGACATCGATCGTCAACAAGGCCCGTCTCTGACGGGCCTTGTCTTTTTATACACAGGCTGTTTATCGCGGCGTGCCTTCAATGACGGAGCTCAAGGATGGAGCATCAAGGACAGGGCGGCGACGCGTCGAGGATCATTCACAGGATGCTTATGTTGCTGCGCCCGGTTTTGCGCACATTGATGGTTTTGGCGACGCTGGCCCTGGCCCCGTGCCTGATGGCGGCGCAGAACCTGCCCTTCAAGCTGGTGCCGGCCTTCGTCGAACTGGAGCCGCTCACCCTGGCCCCGGCCGAACGGCAATGGCTGGCGGGCCGGGGCACCTTGAAGGTGGGCATTTCGATCGATGACTACCAGCCGATCGACATCACGCGCGACCGCAATCGTTACCAGGGCATCAGCGCCGACTACCTGAGCCTGGTCGGCGAACGCCTGGGCGTGTCCCTGGAAGTCCTGGGGTTCTCTGAGCGTGAACAGGCGGTCGAGGCGTTGCGCACGGGGGCGATCGACATCCTGACCAGCGCCAACGGCTACGAACGTGGCGCCGCGGGGCTGCATTTTTCCAGCGACTACATGCCCGACCGCGCGGTCGTGGTGGTGCGCCGGGACGAGGCGGAAATTCCCGAAGACCTGGCCGGCAAGAAAGTGGTGCTGCTGGAGGGCTATGCGGACGCCAAGGTCGCCCACGCCGCCTATCCCCACAGCCAGATCATTCTCTCGCCCAATCTGTACAGCGGCCTGGAAGCGCTGAAACAGGGGGATGTCGATGCCTTTATCGGCAATGAGGTGATCGTTCGTGCCTACAAGGCGCTGCGCCCTTACCTGGGGTTGCAGATCCGCACCGAAAGCCGGCTGCCGCCGATCGGCTTTGCCTTCGCCACGCGCCAGAGCGACCCGTTGTTGAGCCGCCTGATCGAGCGAGCGCTGGAGAGCATCGACGACTCCACGGATCGGGAGATCCTGGCCCGCTGGACCACCGGGCTGGGCGCCAGCACCAGCGACGAGCGGATCAAGTTGAGCAAGGCGGAGCGCGCCTGGCTGCTCGAACATCAGCATGTGGTAGTGGCTTCCCAGCAGTACCCACCCTATGTGTTCAAGGACAAGGACGGCCAGTGGACCGGGCTGAACATCGACCTGCTCAACCGCATCTCGAGAATGACCGGCCTGCAGTTCATCCAGGAGGAAAGCTTTTCCACGACCCATACTCTGGACCTGCTGCTCAAGGGCCGGGCCCAGATGAACACCACCTTGTCGGCCAATGATGAGCGCTGTGGCTTCCTCGATTTCACCCACCCCTTTGGCGGTTCGGCCTGGGTGTTCGTGGTCCGCGCCGAGGACATCCAGCTCAACACCTTCAGCCAGTTGGCGGGCAGGGTGCTGGCGCTGCCGGCCAAGCATGCGCTGGAAAGCTACGTCCGGCAGAACTACCCGAAGGTCCGCCTGCGTTCGGTCGCTACCTACCAAGAGGCGCGGGCCCTGGTGGCCAATGGCGAGGCCGACGCGACCATCCAGAATGAAGTCGAGGTGCAGGGGTATCCGGCGAACGGGCTGCGCATCGGCCGCAGCGTCGAAGGCAAGTGGTCGGCCGACGAGTTGTCGGTGCGCCGGGACCAGCCCGAGCTGCTGAGCATTCTGAACAAGGCCCTGGAAGCTTTCCCGGTGGCCGAGCTCAGCGCCATCCGCCTGAAGTGGCTGGGGGTGACTCCGGTGCCGGTGCCCATGTGGCAGCGGGTGCCGGTGTGGATCTACTGGGTCACCTTCACCGCCATCCTGTTCGGCCTGCTGTCCCTGGCCTGGAACACCCGGCTCAAGGGGCAGATCCGCCAGCGCCTGCAAGCCGAGCAAAGGCTCAACGACCAGCTGGCGTTCAAGCGCGCCTTGCTCGACGGTATCCCCAACCCGATCTTCGTCCGCGACCTGGCCGGACGCCTGATCACCTGCAACAAAAGCTATGAAATCCAGACCGGCATGCGCCTGGAACAGATCAAGGGGCTGTGTCTGACCGAGCTGGATGTCTTGCCCGAGGCCACGGCTCGGCAGTTGCACCGCGAGTTCCTGGAACTGCTGGAATCCCAGGAGTCGGTGTTCGTCGACCGTCAGATCGAGTCCAGAAGGGGCCCGGTGCATGTCTATCAATGGACGGTGCCGTTCTACAGCGCCCAGGGTGAATTGCAGGGGTTGCTGGGGGGCTGGATCGATATCACCGAGCGCAAGCGCCTGGAGGAAGAGCTGCTGCAAGCGCGTCGCGCGGCGGATCAGGCGAACTACGCCAAGAGCGCCTTTCTCTCGACCATGAGCCACGAGATACGCACGCCGATGAATGCGATCATCGGTTTGCTGGAACTGGAAAAGGAACAGGCGCGCCTGCGCGGCATGCCGTTTTCCGATGCGCTGCGCGTGGCCTACCAATCGGCGCAGGAGCTGGTCGGCCTGATGGGCGACAACCTCGACCTGGCCAAGATCGAGGCCGGGCACATGCAGCTGGCGCCACAGACCGTGGCCCTGCGAGGCTTCTTCGAAGACATACAGCAATTGTTCGAGGTCACCGCGCGCAACAAGGGGCTGCACCTGACACTGGCCTTCGACAAGGCGGCGGACGGCTTCTACTGGCTCGACCCGCTGCGCCTGCGCCAGGTGCTGCACAACCTGCTGAGCAATGCCCTGAAGTTCACCCAGGCCGGCGAGGTGCGGGTGTCCGTGGAGCGCCAGGCCGATGAACATGGCGCCGACCGCTTGTGCATCAGCGTGGCCGACACCGGATCGGGCATCAGCCCCGAGAAACAGGCGAGCCTGTTCGATCCGTTCATTCAGGCCCATCTGCCGACGACGCCGGAGCAGGGCGGCACCGGCCTGGGCCTGAGCATCTGCAAGCAACTGGTGGAGCTGATGGGCGGGCGCATTCTGCTGCAAAGCCAACCCGGCATGGGAACCACCGTGACCCTTGAGCTTTACCCGGAACAGGTGGTCGAGGCTTTCAGCCAGTCGCCCCAGGTGACCCGCGAGCGCCCGCAGAGCCGTCGCATGTCGGTGCTGGTGGTCGACGACGTGCGCGCCAATCGCATGGTGCTCAGCCAGCAACTGATGTTCCTCGGGCACAAGGTGGTGGCGCTCGACAGCGCCGAGGCGGCGCTGGTGCGCTGGCAGGGCGAGGCGTTCGACCTGGTGATGACCGACTGCCACATGCCGGGCATGAACGGTTATCAGCTGAGCGAAGCGATACGGCAGATCGAGGCCCGGGAAGGGCGTGACGCCTGCCCGCTGATCGGTTGCACGGCCAATGCCTTCGAGGATGAGCAGCAGCGCTGCGAGCAGGCCGGCATGGATGAACTGCTGGTCAAGCCGGTGACCCTGGACCGGCTGGCGCAGATGCTTGCGCGCTTCTTGCCGCCGCCGTCCTTCGACATCCAGACCCTGCGCAGCATGACCCAGGCCGACGAGCCGATCCTGCAACGCATGCTGCGCGAGCTGTGGAGCAACCTGGGGCAGGAGCAGGCGGCCCTGGAGTCGGCGGTGCTGGAGCAGGACTGGGCGCGTATCGGCGCGTCCACGCACCGCCTCAAAGGGGTGTGCTGCCTGATCGATGCGCTGCCGCTGGCCCAGGTCTGCATCGACCTGGAGGCCGTTGCCCGGGCTCGCTCGACGGCGGTGCTGGCGGAGCACTGGCTGCGCCTGAAGGAGGCCATCGGCTGCTTGCGCAGCGATATCGAGCCGCACCTGGGTAGCGATTAAGACTTGTCTTATGGGGCGGCCTGCCCGCTGCGATTAACGTACCGGCCCGCTGCGGATTCTCGCCGCTCTCGCCGTATCGGAGGTCGTTCCATGCACAGGTTGAAAGTGCTCGTTCTTGAAGACAATTCGTTCCAGTTGATGGCCCTGCACCAGATGCTCAACGCCAATGGCGTGTTCAACGTGTTGAATGCCGAAAGCGTTGCCGCCGCCCGGCAATCCCTGGACAGCAAGGGGCCGGTGGATATCGCCATCTGCGATCTGTACCTGGAGCAGGCCGACGGGCTGGAGCTGATTCGTTACCTGGCAGAGCAGCAACGGGCGAGGGCGCTGATCATTCTCAGCGACGCGCAAGCGGATGTCCGTGAAGGCGCCGCGGCCATGGCCCGGCAGCAGGGCCTGAATGTGCTGGGCTGTCTGCCCAAGCCGGCCTCGGTCACCCTGCTCAATGAACTGCTGGGCCTGTACCAGCAATGCTTCGAGCCGGGGCCGCAAGACTTGTCGCTGGCCCAGGTGCGCGAAACCCTGGCCCTGGATGTGTTCCAGCCGGAGGTGCCGACCGCCGAGGAAGGGCAGGCGGCGGTACTGCGCCATGGGGTCGCGCACTTCCAGCCGGTGGTCAGCCAGGACGGCGAGGTCCTGGGCGTCGAGGCGCTGGCGCGCTGGCAGCACCCGGAACACGGCTTGATGCTGCCCGCCGAGTTCCTGCCGGTGATCGAATTCGCCGGCCTGGAGGAAGCCTTCACCTGGCTCATGCTGGAGCAGGCCCTGCAACTGTCGGCCGGGGTGCGCCTGGTCATGGGCCGTTCGCTGGCGATCTCGGTGAATATCCCGGTGGGCATGCTGGAACTGCCGAACTTCGCGCGCCAGCTGGAAACCCTGCTGCGGCGTTTTGAAGTGCCGGCACGCCTGCTGACCCTGGAAATCGTCGAGACCACCGACCTGGAAACCGATATCGCCCATGTGGAGGCCCTGCTGCGCCTGCGCATGATCGGCTGCAAGCTGTCGATTGGCGACTTCGGCATCGGCGGCACCAGCCTGCAGCGCCTGTTGGAATTGCCGTTCACCGAGCTGAAGATCCCGCCGGCCTTCGTCTGCGGGCTGGCTGACGATGAGCGCAAGGCGGCCGTGGTGGCCGGCGCCATGAGCATGGCCCGGCGCATGTCGCTGGGCGTGGTGCTGGCGGGTATCGAGAGCGCCGCCGACTACCTGGCGGCCAAGAAGCTGGGGCAGGCGCGCCTGCAAGGCTGTTTCATCGCCGAGCCCATGAGCGCCGTCGCCGTGCGCCAGTGGATCGCCCGGCGCTTGCATGACGACCTCGACGAACAGGCCGGCTGAGCCGGGCTCAGGCGAGCCCGTGTTCCTGCACGTAGATGTACAGCGCCGCGGCGCTGGACAGGCCGAGCTTGCGCATGGCGCTGACCTTCTGGGTGCTGACGGTCTTTTTGCTGCGGCTGAGCTTCGCGGCGATTTCCCCGACCGTCAGCCCGGCCGCCAGCAGGCGGATGACTTCGAGCTCGCGGGGCGACAGCTGTTCCCCGGACAACAAGCGATCCGGCCCGACCTCGCCCGCCAGGCTGAGGAGCTGCTGGATGGCCTGGGCGACAAATACCTTGTCGCGGCGCACATGGCTGATCGCCGCCGGCAGCTCGTCGGCCAGGCTGGCCTTGCTCAGCAGGCCCGAGACGCCCAGGTCGAGAATCGAACGGAACAGCCCGGCATTGTTGAGCATGGTTACCACCACGATCGGCAGCTGGGGATGATGCCGGCGCAGTTGCTCGATCAGGCGCAGGCCATCGTTCTGCTGTTCGCCTGGCATCATGAAGTCGGTGACCAGTACGTCGCAGGGACAGCTTTGCAGCAGTTCGCCGAGGGCGGTCGGGGAGCTGGCTTCGCCGACGATCTCCAGGTTGTCGTCGCGCTCCAGGACGGCCCGCAGGCCGATGAGGAAAATCGGGTGATCGTCGGCCAGGACGATCCGCAGTTTTTTATTGGACGTTTGATTCAAGACTCGCTCCGCTGAGAAGGCAGCATTTCGGACAGGCCCTGCAACCGGGCAACCGTCATCGCTGCGCCGCCGGGCTTTGCCAACCGCTCGAGGAGAGGGCCCCCATGGCCACACCCCCACCTGCCAGAAAGACCTGCGCCAGGCCTGAAAGTCCGCCTCGGGAGCAGGTCGCGATGCCGGTCCGGATCGACCCTCGGCGCTATTCCTGCCAACAGGCGGTATTGCGCTACAAGAAAGTCGAGGCGCTGATCGATCAGCCGGCACCGTCGCGTTCGTTTCTGGTTTGAGTGCCGATTCTAGTCTGATCCGGGCTGTTTTTTATCTGTCATGTTTTGCGGGCATGCTGGATCGACTCAGGTCGGCAACCGCCAGCGGTTGCGAACTTTCTTCTCTGGGCGATGGTCACTTGAATGCCAGAAAGCTACCGGCATTCGTGTATTCGAGCCTTAATTCCAGCTATTGAGTGGTGATCGAGATGGAAAGTATCAGCCTATTGTTGGGTGAAGCTTTGAGCCCGTATCAGGTAACTCTGACCCCGCGCGCGCAGGGGGAATGCCTGGTGACCCTGAAGAATGCCTTGGGGGCCATCGTGGTCGAGCGCGAGTTCAGCCAGGCCCAGTTGACCGACAAGCGCCAGTTGACCGATGTCGTCGACGGTCTGCATCGCGACGTATTGATCGCCGAAGGTCGCCTGGAACCCTGTGTCATCGCGGCCTTGCGCAATGTGGCCCAAGAGAAGGCGTTCGACAGCGCACGCTGATTGGAAAATTTCGGGAACCTTCGCTTCAGCCCATCGGTCAGACCCTTGGCAACAGGATCGAGCATTGTGCTCCGGTGCTTGTCGCTTGTTGCACGGGTCTGGTTGCAGACCACGTTTAACCCCGAGTTGTCTCCCCACTGCTCGGGGTTTCTTTTTGCCCGGATTTTTTAGCGCTGCGGCGCGTCGTGGAAAAATGCCAGGGCATCGCTGCGGTATTGCTCGCGCAGCGACGGTTCCAGCCACTGGGCATAAAGCTTGAGCAAGGTGTCCGGGCGCAGTTCGAGCAGCGCCCGGTTGATGCGTTCCACCGCCTGCCGACCCTGCGGCGTATTCGAACAGCCGACGTTTACTGACTGATACCTGGGCATGCCCTGGATCGGGTAGAACGCCAGCTCGTTCGGGTCGATCCCTTGCTGTTGTGCCTGGAAGCGAATCTCCGGCTGGTAGCCGATCAGGGCTTTGAGGCGTCCGCGCCTTTGCATCTGCAGCAGGTTGCCGATGGCGCTGTTGCCGTAGTGGGCCATCAGGGCTCCGGGCGGCGCCTGTGCGAGCAGGCTGTCGATCGGCTCGCCATAACTGCGCTCGGCCACCACGCCAACGTTGTGCGGGGCGCTGGCCAGGAGTGCGCGCAAGTCGATCTGGCCATCGTGGATAAACGGCTGCAGGCTGTCACCGTCCTGGCGCCGCACCGCCAGGCCGTTGCTGAATACGCGAAAACTGGTGATGGAAAACGCGATCCACTGCGCCCGCTGCAGGTTGAACATCAGTGCCGGATCGCAAACGAAGGGTTGCTCCCGGAGCATCTGCATGCCACGGGCGCGGTTGACGTGCACGACCTGATGGTCGTACTCCGGCAGGCTGGCCATCAGCACAGGCAAGGCCTGATCGATCACCCCACGGCCTTTTTGCGGACCTTCGAAAATCGTCGTTGGCGGCAGGTCGCGCAACACCCAGATCAGCGTGTCCCGGGCCTGGCTGGCCGGTGACCAGGCGCCGAGCGCCAGCAGCATCGACAACAGGCGTATGCCACGAATCATTCGCCTGCTACGGCATGGGGTCATCAGGCTGCTGATCCTTGTCGGTAAAAGGCATCGTTTTTCAAAACTAGATCGCGCCGTTGTCACGCAGGCTTTTGATCTGCTGCTCGTCGTAGCCCAGGGCGCCCAGCACCTGGGCATTGTGCTCGCCGAGCGCGGGGCCGACCCATTCGGACGAGCCCGGGGTGTCCGAGAGTTTCGGCACGATGCCGGGCATCTTGAATGCCTTGCCGTCCGGCAGCTTGGCCTGGAGGAACATTTCCCGGGCGAGAAACTGCGGATCGCTGAACATGTCCTCGGCGCTGAAGATGCGGCTGGCGGGGACTTCTGCCTGGTTCAGCAATTCGAGCACGCGCTCCAGCGCCAGCGAGTTGACCCAGCGATCGATGACCCCATACAGCTCGTCGCGCCGGCTGTCGCGGCCGTCGTTGCTGGCCAGGGCCGGGTCGTTGGCCAGGTCGTCGCGGCCGATCACCTGCATGAAGCGCTTGAAGATCGCATCGCCGTTGGCGCCGATCTGCACATGCTTGCCATCGGCGCTGGTGTGAATCGAGGAGGGCGTGATGCCGGGCATGATGTTGCCGGTGCGTTCGCGGATGAAGCCGAAGACATCGAACTCCGGAACCATGCTTTCCATCATGGCGAAGATCGCTTCGTACAACGCCACGTCCACCACCTGGCCCTGGCCGCCGTTGACCTCACGGTGGCGCAGGGCCATCAGCGCGCCGATCACGCCCCACAGGGCGGCAATCGAGTCGCCGATGGAAATGCCGGTGCGCACCGGCGGACGGTCCTCGAAACCGGTGATGTAGCGCAGCCCGCCCATGGACTCGCCGACCGCGCCGAAACTGGGCTGGTCCTTCATCGGCCCGGTCTGGCCGAAGCCGGACAGGCGCACCATCACCAGCTTGGGATTGAGCGCATGCAGGGTGTCCCAGCCCAGGCCGAGTTTTTCCAGGACCCCGGGGCGAAAGTTCTCGATCAGGATGTCGGCCTCGGCCAACAGCTTCTTCAGCACCTCCAGGCCGTCCGGGTGCTTGAGGTTCAGGGTCAGGGACTTTTTGTTGCGCGCCTGGACGAACCACCACAGGGACGTGCCTTCATACAGCTTGCGCCACTTGCGCAGCGGGTCGCCGCCGTCCGGCGATTCGACCTTGACCACCTCGGCGCCGAATTCGGCGCAGATGCGCGAGGCGAACGGGCCGGCGATCAGGGTGCCGAGTTCGACGACTTTCAGGCCGGCAAGGGGTTTGGCGGTAAGCGGCATGGAAGATCCTTGTAGGACAAAGATTGGACGGTAGAGCGTTTTAACATAGCCCGGCGCTCCCTCGCCAAAGGATGATGGTGCGCGATTCGTGGATTGGCTCGTGCATCGGTTAGACTTGCCGCCTTTCCTCGTATCAAGAAGCCCCGTCCATGGCCCAGCCGTCTACCACCTACAAGTTTGAATTGAACCTGACTGACCTCGATCGCGGGGTGTACGAAAGCGTCAAGCAAACCATCGCCCGCCATCCGTCGGAAACCGAAGAGCGCATGACCGTGCGTCTGCTGGCCTACGCCCTTTGGTACAACGAACACCTGTCGTTCGGTCGTGGCCTGTCGGAAGTGGATGAGCCGGCGCTGTGGGAAAAAAGCCTGGACGACCGCGTGCTGCACTGGATCGAAGTCGGCCAGCCGGACGCCGAGCGCCTGACCTGGTGTTCGCGCCGTACCGAGCGCACCAGCCTGTTGGCCTACGGCAGCCTGCGCGTGTGGCAGACCCGCGTAGTGGACGCGGTGAAGAACCTGAAGAACCTCAATATCGCCGGCGTGCCCCAGGACGTCCTGGAAGTCCTGGCCAAGGACATGCCGCGCGTTATCAAGTGGGACGTGATGATCAGCGAAGGCACGATCTTCGTCACCGACGATCGCGGCCAGCACGAAGTCCAGCTGGAATGGCTGTTGGGCGAACGCTGAGTTCGCCACGCCGCGTTGTTTCGCCGTATCCCCCGTATCGAAGAGAAGCTTCTGTCACCCCATGCGTATCGAACCTCGTGAGTTGCCCGCCACCCTGCCGTTTCTCGGTGATCTGCCGCCGTTGCTGACCCGCCTGTACGCCGCCCGTGGCGTGCAGTCCGAGGCCGAGCTGGACAAGAGCCTGGCGCGGCTGATCCCGTTCCAGCAGCTCAAGGGCATCGAGGCGGCGGTGGACCTGCTGGTGACGGCGTTGGAGCAGCGCGAACGCATCCTGATCGTCGGCGACTTCGACGCCGACGGCGCCACCGCCAGTACCGTGGGCATGCTCGGCCTGCGCCTGCTGGGCGCGGCCCATGTCGATTACCTGGTGCCGAACCGTTTCGAATACGGCTACGGCCTGACTCCGGAAATCGTCGCGGTGGCCCTGGAGCGCAAGCCCCAGCTGCTGATCACCGTGGACAACGGCATTTCCAGTGTCGAGGGCGTGGCGGCGGCCAAGGCGGCCGGGTTGAAAGTGCTGGTCACCGACCACCACTTGCCGGGCCACGAGTTGCCGGCGGCCGATGCCATCGTCAACCCGAACCAGCCCGGCTGCGAGTTCCCCAGCAAGGCGCTGGCCGGGGTCGGGGTGATCTTCTATGTGCTGATGGCGCTGCGGGCCCGCCTGCGTAGCCTTGGCTGGTACGAAGCCAAGCCACAGCCGAACATCGGCGAGCTGCTGGATCTGGTGGCGCTGGGCAGCGTGGCCGACGTGGTGCCGCTGGACGCCAACAACCGCATCCTGGTGCACCAGGGGCTGGAGCGGATTCGCGCCGGGCGCGCGCGCCCGGGGATCAAGGCGATCCTCGAAGTGGCCAAGCGCGAGGCGTCGCGCATCACCTCCACCGACCTGGGCTTCATCCTTGGCCCACGGTTGAATGCCGCCGGTCGCCTGGACGATATGAGCCTGGGCATCGAATGCCTGCTCAGCCATGACATGGCCCTGGCGCGGGAAATGGCCAGCCAGCTGGACGAGTTGAACCAGGACCGCAAATCCATCGAGCAAGGCATGCAGCGCGAAGCCCTGGCCCAGCTCAAGGACTTGCCGGTGGAATCGATGCCGTTCGGCCTGTGCCTGTTCGAGCCCGACTGGCACCAGGGAGTGATCGGGATTCTCGCTTCGCGGCTGAAGGAGCGTTACCACCGGCCGACCATCGCTTTTGCCGACGCCGGCGAAGGCATGCTCAAGGGTTCGGCGCGTTCGGTGCCGGGCTTTCATATCCGCGATGCCCTGGACGCGGTGGCGGCCAAACATCCGGACCTGATCAGCAAGTTCGGCGGTCACGCCATGGCCGCTGGCCTGTCGCTGCCGGAGCAGAATTTCCCGGCCTTCGCCGAGGCCTTCGATGCCGAGGTGCGCCGCCAGCTGCGCGAGGAAGACCTGACCGGGCGCCTGCTGTCGGACGGCACCCTGGCGGTGGAAGAGTTCCACCTCGAACTGGCCCGCGCCCTGCGCCATGCCGGGCCCTGGGGCCAGCACTTTCCCGAGCCGTTGTTCCATGGCGTGTTCCAGCTGGTGGAGCAGCGCGTGGTCGGCGAGCGCCACCTCAAGGTGGTCCTGCGCAGCGAATGCGGCTCGGTGAAGCTCGACGGCATCGCCTTCGGCATCGACCGCGATATCTGGCCGAACCCGACCATCCGCTGGGTGGAGCTGGCCTACAAGCTGGATCTCAATGAGTTCCGTGGCCAGGAAACGGTGCAACTGATGATCGCCCATATCGAACCGCGTTAAGGCTGCTGGCGCTATCGCGAGCAAGCTCGCTCCTACAGGGATTGTGTTGCTTCTGCAGGAGCGAGCGTGCTCGCGAAAGAACGCCAGGCCACCGTTACCTTCCTCGGCAAAATGTGTCGGAACCCTGCTGGTCGCGCCGTTGTCGACTAGGCTCTAAACACTGCTTGATTGGCCTTGTGACGTTTTGTCCTTTTTCTCCCGCGGGGGCGGGCGCTGTTCCTTTCCAGTCACTCGTCGACTTTTCAAACAGAACCCTGGAGCCTGACCACTGATCGAGAGGTGCCCCATGAGTCTGCTGCTTGAGCCCTATACCCTTCGTCAACTGACCTTACTCAACCGCATCGCGGTATCGCCCATGTGCCAGTACTCCAGCGTAGATGGACTGGCCAATGACTGGCACCTGGTGCACCTCGGCAGTCGTGCCGTGGGCGGCGCCGGACTGATTTTCACCGAGGCCACGGCGGTCACCGCCGACGGGCGCATCACCGCCCAGGACCTCGGCCTGTGGAGCGACGAACAGATCGCACCCTTGCAACGCATCACCCGGTTCATCACCGCCCAGGGCGCGGTCGCCGGTATCCAGCTGGCCCACGCCGGACGCAAGGCCAGCACCCATCGGCCATGGCTGGGCAAGCATGGCAGCGTCAAGCCCGAGGAGGGCGGCTGGGTCCCGGTTGGCCCTTCGCCGATTGCCTTCGACCCGCAACATACGCCGCCGACCCAGCTCGACGAAGGACAGATCGCCGCGATCGTCCAGGCCTTCGTCGATTCGGCCAAACGCGCCCTGGTCGCCGGTTTCAAGGTGGTCGAAGTGCATGCCGCCCATGGCTACCTGCTGCATCAATTCCTCTCGCCCCTGAGCAATCAGCGCCGCGACCAGTACGGTGGCTCCTTCGATAACCGCATTCGCCTGGTCCTGCAGGTGTGTGAGGCGGTGCGGGCGGTCTGGCCGGAAGAGTTGCCGCTGTTCGTCCGGGTGTCGGCCACCGACTGGGTGGAGGACGGCTGGAATCCGGACGAAACCGTCGAGCTGGCCTGCCGCCTGAAAGCACTGGGGGTGGACCTGATCGATGTCTCGTCGGGCGGTACCGCGGTCAATGCCGAAATCCCCACCGGCCCGGGCTACCAGACCCGCTTCGCCGAACGGGTGCGCAAGGAGTCGGGGATCGCCACCGGTACCGTGGGCATGATCACCGAGCCGGCCCAGGCCGAGCATATTCTGCGCACCTGTCAGGCCGACATCATCTTCCTCGCCCGCGAGCTGTTGCGCGACCCGTACTGGCCGCTGCATGCCGACGACGACCTGAGCGGGCACAAGGCGATCTGGCCGGCGCAGTACCAGCGCGCGACCCATCGCGACCAACCGATTCACGAGTCGGATCTGCGCGAGTGAGCCGCGCGTAGGCATAAAAAAACCGGCCTGTGAGGGCCGGTTTTTTTGTGCCGTGGCGTACAGCCGCGAGCTGTAGCCGCTGCCGCAGGCTGCGATCGACCGGGAACCGGTCGCAAATCAGGCGACGCGGATCGACTGAAGAGCCTGGGTCCGCTGCGCGGCCCATCGCAGCCTACGGCAGCGGCTACAGATGGTGCTGCATCAGCTGTACTTGCGCTTGTCCGGCGCCGGCGGGAAGTACTGGTACAGCCAGGTTTCGCTCAGGGTGCGATCGTTGCTGCGGATGAACAGCCGCAGTTCCACCGGGTCGACGCTGTCGTTGGTCGGGTACCAGTCGAAGAGCACGCGATAACCCTGGATCTCGTCCAGCTTCAGCACGTGGAAATCCTTGACCTGACCATTCGACGCGGTGACCACCGGCTCGATGCCGGTGCCCTCCGGCAGCCGCTCCAGCCCGCCGCCGTTGAAGTCCACGGCGAAGCGCCGGGCCCAGACCGGCGGATAATGCTCGCCCGGCGCCCAACCCTCGACGAAGCCGCCCATGCCCGAACGGGTGGCGTTGACCCGCGCCAGCGGCGTGCCCACCGGTGGCAGGGCGCTCCAGTACAGCTTGTAGCCGTAGTTCAGCGAATCCCCGGCGGCCAGCGGTGTTTTCGGGGTCCAGAAGGCCACGATGTTGTCCAGGGTCTCGCCGGTGGTGGGGATCTCCAGCAGGTCGACCGAGCCTTCGCCCCAGGCGGTGGTCGGCTCGACCCACAGGCTCGGGCGCCGGCTGTACCAGTCCACGGTGTCCTGGTAGTTGGCGAACTCATGGTCGGTCTGCACCAGGCCGAAACCCTTCGGGTCCTTGTCGGCGAAGGCGTTGAACTGCAGGGTTGCCGGGTTGTTCAGCGGACGGCAGATCCACTCGCCGTTGCCGCGCCACATGGCCAGGCGGTCCGAGTCGTGGATCTGCGGATGGATGGTGTCGCACATGCGCCGCTCATGGGTGCCGCAGCTGAACATGCTGGTCATCGGCGCGATGCCCAGCTGTTCGATAGCGGTGCGGGCGTTGACGTGCGCATCGACGTCCATCACCACGCGCTCGGCCTGGCAGTCGATGTCGAAGCGGTAGGCGCCGGTGGCGCTGGGCGAATCGAGCAGGGCATAGACCACGAAACGGGTGCTGTCCTTGTCCGGGGTCTCGAACCAGAACTGGGTGAAGTCGGGGAATTCTTCGCGCTTCTTGGCGTAGGTGTCGATCGCCAGGCCACGGGCCGAGAGGCCGTACTGGCCGGTCTTGTCCACCGCGCGGAAATAGCTGGCGCCGAGGAAGGACACCACATCGTGCCTGTCCAGCTCCGGGGCCTTGAACAGCTTGAAGCCGGCAAAACCCAGGTCGCCCTTGAGCTGCGCGGTGTCGACGCTGGTGTTCTGGTAGTTGAACAGCGACGGGCGGAAATGCACTTCCCGCGCCTGCCGGGTCTTGGCGTCGACGCTGTGCATGCGCACCGGCTGCTTGAAGCCCATGCCGACATGGAAGAACTGCACGTCCAGCTGGCCGTTCAGCTCCTTCCACAGCGAGTGGTTGCCGTCGTACCGGATCGCGTTGAAGTTCTGCGGGGTCATGGTCGCCAGGGTCGGCGGCAGTACCTGCTTGGTGTCCACGTAGGGCTTGCCGGCCAACTGCTTGGCCCGGGCCTTGAGAATCTCGAAATCGAAAGCCTGCGCCTCGCCGTCGGCGGCGCCCGCCCAGGCCCGGGAGGCCAGCAGACCCGTGGCCGACAGGCCGGTGTAGGCGGCCAGCGCCATGGATGCTTTCAGAAGATGCCTGCGATGCATAAGTGAACCTTGTCAGGAGATCCCCAGCCCTTCCTGGCTGCGCTGGATCGGAAATGGAGGTTCGGTCATGCCTTCGGCCAAACACAACGGACTTTTAACAGCGGGCGGATAGAATAATCGGTTCGCTCGAGGCAAAAAATGCCCGGCGTGTACCGATACGTAAAACCACGGACGGCTTCAGGAAAACCCACATGCTCAATGAACGCCTTTTGACCTCGCAAGACATCCCGCTGTTCAAACTGATTGACCGTGCAGAGCTGATCGAGGCGTTCTACCGCCTGCAGGACGGGCAACTGCTGGGTTATCCCCAGCGCGAGGTGGTGACCGGCTGGCCGCCCGGCGAAGCCGAGCATGACGCGCGGGTCTTGCAGGCGTGTGAACAGCGCGGCGGCTGGCTGTATGGGGTGTTCGACGAACACCGGCTGGTGGCCGCGGCGGTGGTCGATTGCCTGGTGATCCACAACGCCGGCCTGCGGTTGCGGCAGCTGAAGTTCCTGCATGTCAGCCAGGCGTATCGCGGGCGCGGCCTGGGCCAACGGTTGTTCGGCCTGGCCGCCGAGCAGGCACGGCGCATGGGCGGCGAGGGGCTGTATGTCTCGGCCACGCCGTCGCGCAACACCGTGGATTTCTACCGCCGCCTGGGCTGCGAGCTGTTGGCGGCCCCCGATCCAGAGCTGTATCGCCTGGAGCCCGAGGATATTCATCTGTACCTCAGGCTGGCCTGATCTTCAGCGGGTTTTGCGCCAGGCCGGCCAGGCGAGGAGGGTTCCGGCCCGCATTTGGCAAGTCTCATCCGCAGAAATAATCACTCGGCAGGACGCAAGGCATGTGGTGGACCTTCCGTTTCAAGCACCTGGTGGATCGCGGGGTGGGCCTTGAGGCTGGCAAAGTAGCGATCCAGCTGGCGCCATTGTCCGAGGTCGATGGCCAGCCGCCGAGCCCAGGTCAGCAGGGTGAACAGATAGGCGTCCAGTGCTGAAAAACCGTCGCCCAGCACATGTTCCCGGCCAGCGAGGTGTTGATCGATGAACGCCAGCCGCGGGCTCACCCGCTCCCGGGTCTGTTGTTGGCCGGCCTCGGTGCGGGCCAGGAAGTTGGCGCTGACGCCGCCGTGACGTTCCGGGGTGATGAAGTTTTTCTGTACCTCCATGGCCAGGAAGCTCAGCCATTGCAGGGCTTCGTAGCGAGCGAAGCTGCCGACGGCTGGCAGCAGCGCCTGTTCAGGCACGGTATCGGCAATGTACTGCAGGATGACGCTGCACTCGGTCAGTCGCTGGCCGTTCTCCAGTTGCAGCACCGGTACGTAGGATTTGGGATTGATCAGGTTGAAGTCACCACCTGCCCAGCGCTTGTTCGTGAGGTCGACCTTTTCCAGGGTAAAGCCGAACCCGCTGACCTGAAGCAGAATATGCGGAGCGAGCGAACTGGCTCCAGGGGCATAAAACAGAATCATCGACGTGTTTCTCCTTCAGCAATCGCTGGCCGATGTAGCCGCGGTAGACATCACGATACGATGGCGCTATCAAGGAAAAAACGCGTGCTTGCGCACACCAAGGCTGCGAATATGCACCCATGACCGATTGGCAGGATCTACATCACTTCATCGTCGTTGCTCGGCTGGGTTCCCTGACCGCCGCCGCGAATGCCTTGCGCGTCGATCACGCAACGGTAGGGCGACGGGTGTCCAGTCTTGAAGCGAGCCTGGGACTCAAACTGCTTGAGCGCTTGCCACGTTCGTCGCGTTTGACCGAAGCCGGGGTAGCGTTGGCGGCCATTGCTCAGCCTATGGAGAGGCTGGTCGACGAGGTCGATCGTTATGCCCGAGGTGCCGTGGGGCTGTCCGGTACGGTCAGCGTCAGCACCCTGGCATTGCTGGCCAGCATGTTGCTGGTACCCAGCCTGCCGGCGCTGCGTGCCGCCCATCCGGATCTGAAAATCGTGCTGGATACGACCTCCAGTGTGGCTTCGCTGGAGCGCGGAGAGGCAGACATCGCCATCGGCTACGTACGCCCCGATGAAGCGGGGCGCGTCGTGCGTCGGGTCGGTCAGGTCCAGTTCGGGTTTTATGCCAGTCCTGCCTATGCCTCGGCGCCGCCGGCCGACTGGGAATTCATCGGCTTTGCCGAGTCGCTGGAACATATCCCGCAGCACCGTTGGTTGGTGGATTTCGCTGCCCGGCGCCCGATCGTTCTGCGTAGCAATGACGTCAACACCCAGCAGGCGGCTGCACGGGCCGCTGTTGGGGTCGCGTTGTTGCCCTGTTTTGTCGCCAGCCCCGACTCCGGGTTGGTCCGGGTAGCGCCACTGCGTGCTGGCGATGCTCGCGAGCTATGGCTTTCGGTGCATGCCGATGTCCGTCGCTCAGCGGCCGTGCGGCGGGTGATGGACCATCTGATCGAGGTATTGGCGCGTGGTCTGGAGTAGGCGGGGGCGGGTTTCGAAACGGGCTTACGGGCTGTTATCGAGCGCAATGCCGTAGCGATTGGCCAGGAGAAAGGCCAGTACCGCCAGCGAGTGGGCGAAGAGGGCCGTGAGCAGGCGGAGCCACTCATCCCGAGTGAATCCGTTGTGATTCATGGGCCGCTCCCCGCCGATGGTATGAACTGCGGCACGGCATACAGCACCAGCACGCAACCCAGCCACAGGCCCAGCCAGCGATAGTGGGTAGGCATGCCGCAGGCGTGCCAGCCTTTGGCGGCGGCATACACCAGGCTGATCTGGATCAGCACCAGGGACAGGACCCCGGTGGGAACCGCCACCGCCGAGACAAAGGGCGCGGCGACGGCGCGGGTCAATACCAGGCCCAGTTGCAGGGCGGCGAACGGCAGCACCAACCAGACGGCCACTTGCAGCATCAGGCTGACGATTCGGGAGTGATGAGGCATGGGCGCATCCTGGCTGCCGGAGAAGTTTCCGCGCCGCGGGCGGGGAAACCAGGCGTTTTGTGGCGGCGGATGGTGCCGCAACTTGATCGGCTTGGCCAGACCTCGTTCAATAGCCGCCTTTCAAGGAGATCGGGCAAATGAATTGCGGTTTTTCGGCGTGCGCGCGATGAAGTACAAGAAGACCCTGGCGGTCGTGGGGGGCCTGCTGGGAGCCTGTGTACTGGTGTTCGCCAGTGCGCTCTACACAGTGCTCGAACGCGAGCCCTATTCGACGACCAGCCCCTCCGGTCGTTACCTGTTGCAGCATGCCTCGGCCGGGGGGCTGCTGGTGCCTTTCGGCGGCAAGGGCTATCTGCAGATCATCGACCTTGAGGACCCGGATCGGGTCTACCGCACGCCCTTGATCCGGGACTGGACGCTGGACCTGCGGATGTATGAGGACGACAACAGCATCAGCATCTTTGGCCTGGAGTTCATCAAGGCCACCAAGACCTACATCATTCAGTGGCCGGATTGGCAACACCATTGGCTCGACTGGTTCATCAGCAACACGCCCTACGAGTTTTGCCAGGAAACCGACGGCAACTGTTTCTAGCAGGGCGTGCTGCCCGGGGTCAGTGCTTGAACATCACATGGCGCACGACGGTGTAGTCCTCCAGCCCATACATGGACATGTCCTTGCCGTAGCCGGAGAGTTTCTGCCCGCCGTGGGGCATTTCGCTGACCAGCATGAAGTGGGTGTTGACCCAGGTGCAGCCATATTGCAGGCGCGCCGAGAGGCGATGGGCGCGGCCGACATCGGCGGTCCACACCGAGGACGCCAGGCCGTAGTCCGAGTCGTTGGCCCAGCCCAGGACCTGGGCTTCGTCGGTGAAGCGGGTGACCGAGACCACCGGCCCGAACACTTCTCGGCGGACGATTTCGTCGTCCTGCTGGGCGTCGGCCAGCACCGTCGGTTCAAAGAAGAAGCCGTTGCCGTCCACCGCCTTGCCGCCAGTGACCAGGCGGATATGCGGCTGGGCGATGGCGCGCTCGACAAACCCGGCCACGCGGTCGCGGTGCTGGGCGCTGATCAGTGGGCCCAGTTCGGTGTCCGGGTCGCCCTGCAGGCCGTACTTGATGCTGGCGACCGCCGCGCCGAGCTTCTCGACGAAGCGTTCGTAGATGCCTTCCTGGGCATAGATGCGGCAGGCGGCGGTGCAGTCCTGGCCGGCGTTGTAGAAGCCGAAGGTGCGGATGCCTTCCACGGCGGCGTCGATGTCGGCGTCGTCGAAGATGATCACCGGTGCCTTGCCGCCCAGTTCCATATGCATGCGTTTGACGTTGTCGGCGGTGCTGGAAATGATGTTCGAGCCGGTGGCGATGGAGCCGGTGAGCGACACCATGCGCACCTTCGGATGAGTCACCAGCGGCTGGCCCACCGTGGCGCCGCGGCCGAAAACCAGGTTCAGCACGCCGGCGGGAAAGATCGCCGCCGCCAGTTCGGCCAGGCGCAGGGCGGTCAGCGGGGTCTGCTCCGAGGGCTTGAGCACCACGGTGTTGCCGGCGGCCAGGGCCGGGGCGATTTTCCAGGCGACCATCATCAGCGGGTAGTTCCACGGCGCGATGGAAGCGATTACCCCCACCGGGTCGCGACGGATCATCGAGGTGTGCCCTGGCAGGTATTCGCCACCGGCCGAACCGCTGAGGCAACGGCTGGCGCCGGCGAAGAAGCGAAACACATCGGCAATCGCCGGGATCTCGTCGTTCAAGGCCGCGCTCAGCGGCTTGCCGCAGTTGTCCGACTCCAGCCGGGCCAGTTCCTCGCCGTGGGCTTCGATGCTGTCGGCCAGCTTGAGCAACAGCAGCGAGCGTTCTTTCGGCACGGTTTGCGACCAGCTTTCGAAAGCGCTGTCGGCGGCGCGCACCGCGGCATCGACCTGGGCTTCGCTGGCCTCGTTGATTTCCACCAGCACCTTGCCCAGGGCCGGGTTGAATACCGCCTGGGCAGGGCCTTCGCCGGTGACCAGTTGGCCGTTGATCAAGAGTTTGGTTTGCATGGCTGTTCTCCTGAAATATCTGTTGGATGTTCTGCGATCTGTAGCCGCTGCCGCAGGCTGCGATAAGGCCGAAGGCCTTCAGTGAACCGGAGGGCGCCACGACCCTGCGGCAGCGGCTACAGGGTTATTTGCCGCCGCTGCCCGCCACGCTCTCGCCGCCGCGGGTCAGGTAATAGGCGCCGAGGATCGGCAGCATGGTCACCAGCATCACCAGCATGGCGACGACGTTGGTCACCGGTACGTCCCGCGGCCGGCTGAGCTGGTTGAGCAGCCACAGCGGCAGGGTGCGTTCATGGCCGGCGGTGAAGGTGGTGACGATGATTTCGTCGAACGACAGCGCAAACGCCAGCATGCCGCCGGCCAGCAGCGCCGAGCCGAGGTTCGGCAGGATGATGTAGCGGAAGGTCTGCCAGCCGTCGGCACCCAGGTCCATCGAGGCTTCGATCAGGCTGTGGGAGGTGCGGCGCAGGCGGGCGATCACGTTGTTGTAGACAATCACCACGCAGAAGGTCGCGTGGCCGACGATGATGGTGAACATCCCCGGCTCGATCCCCAATGTCTTGAAGGTCGCCAGCAGGGCGATACCGGTGATGATCCCCGGCAGGGCGATGGGCAGGATCAGCATCAGCGAAATCCCCTGTTTGCCGAAGAAGTCCCGCCGGTACAGCGCCGCCGAGGCCAGGGTGCCGAGGACCATGGCGATCAGGGTGGCGATGGCGGCGATCTGCAACGACAGCTTGATGGCTTCGAGCACGTCGGGGCGGGCGAAGGCCACGCTGAACCACTTCAGGGTGAAGCCCTGGGGCGGAAAGCTGAAGGCTGCGTCTTCGGTATTGAAGGCGTAGAGGAAGATGATCAGGATCGGGAAATGCAGGAACAGCAGCCCGCCCCACGCGGCAAGGCGCAGGCCCAGCGAGGCTGGTTCTCCATGCTTGGCTGAGTCAGAGCGCATCGAAGGCCCCCAGGCGTTTGACGATGGACAGGTAAATGGCGATCAGCACGATCGGCACCAGGGTGAAGGCGGCGGCCATCGGCATGTTGCCGATCGCCCCTTGCTGGGCGTAGACCATGCTGCCGACGAAGTAGCCGGGCGGGCCCACCAGCTGCGGCACGATGAAGTCGCCCAGGGTCAGGGAGAAGGTGAAGATCGAGCCGGCGGCGATGCCCGGCACCGACAGCGGCAGGATCACCTGCATGAAGGTCTGGCGCGGCTTGGCGCCGAGGTCGGCGGAGGCTTGCAGCAAGGACGGCGGCAGGCGTTCCAGGGAGGCCTGGATCGGCAGGATCATGAACGGCAGCCAGATGTAGACGAACACCATGAAGCGCCCCAGGTGCGAGGTCGACAGGGTGCTGCCGCCGACCCCGGGAATCCCCAGGATGAACTGCAGCAGCGGCTCCAACCCCAGGTGCTGGACGAACCACTGGGCCACGCCGCCCTTGGCCAGCAGCAGGGTCCAGGCGTAGGCCTTGACGATGTAGCTGGCCCACATCGGCAGCATCACCGCGATGTAGAAGAACGCCTTGGTCTTGCCGCTGGTGTAGCGCGCCATGTAGTAGGCGATGGGGAAGGCGACCACGGCGCTGGCGAGCGAGACGGCGATGGCCATGCTCAGGGTGCGCAGGATGATGTCGAAGTTCGACGGCTGGAACAGCGCGGCGAAATTGGCCAGGGTCAGGTCCGGGGTGACCGCCATGGTGAAGTCGTCGAAGGTGTAGAAGCCCTGCCAGAGCAGGATCAGCAAGGAGCCCAGGTAAATCGCGCCGAACCAGAGCAGCGGCGGCACCAGCAGCAGCGCCAGGTACAGGTTCGGCCGCCGGTACAGCAGGTTGGAAAAGCGCCGCAGCGGCGAGCCGCCGGGGCTTTGGGAAGTGATCGCCAGGGTGCTCATGTCACACCCTGCTCGCCAGGGTATCGGCCAGCGGGATCATCGCTGCGCGGGCCCAGCGCGCGCTGAGGCGTTGCCCGGTCTGGTGCTGGGCGCCGCTGTCCAGCCATTGGTCGTTGGCCCGGCTGATGCTGAGGGTCTGGCCGTTGTCCAGTTGCAACTCGTAGCGGGTGGCGCTGCCCTGGTACTGGATATCGTGCAGCAGGCCGCTGACTTCGATCTCGTGGCTGGGCAGCGGGCCTTCGGCGAAACGCACATGTTCCGGGCGGATCGAGAAGGGCCGCTGGCTGCCGCTCAGGCGTTCGGCCAGCTCGCCGCGAATCACGTTGGAGGTGCCGACGAACTCGGCGACGAAGGTGGTGGCCGGCTTCATGTACAGGTTGCGCGGGCTGTCGACCTGCTCGATGCGGCCCTTGTTGAACACCGCCACGCGGTCGGACATCGACAGGGCTTCGGTCTGGTCGTGGGTGACGAAAATGAAGGTGATGCCGAGCTGGCGCTGCAGCTTCTTCAGTTCGCCCTGCATCTGTTCGCGCAGCTTCAGGTCCAGCGCTCCCAGGGGCTCGTCCAGCAGCAGGACCCGCGGCCGATTGACCAGCGCCCGGGCCAGGGCCACGCGCTGGCGCTGGCCGCCGGACAGCTGCACCGGCTTGCGTTCGCCGTAGCCTTGCAGGGCGACCATGGCCAGGGCTTCTTCGGCGCGCTTGAGGCGTTCGGCCTTGGCGACGCCTTTGACTTTCAGGCCGTAGGCCACGTTGTCGCGCACGTTCATATGGGGAAACAGCGCGTAATCCTGGAACACGGTGTTGACGTCGCGCTGGTAGGGCGGCAACCCGGTGGCTTCGGCCCCGTGGATGTGGATCGAGCCGGCGCTCGGCTGTTCGAAGCCGGCGATCAGGCGCAGACAGGTGGTCTTGCCCGAACCGGAAGGGCCGAGCATGGAAAAGAACTCGCCGTCCTGGATCTCGATGGACACCCGGTCGACGGCCTTCACCTCGCCGAACTGCCGGGAAACGTTGGTGAACTGGACTGCAAGCGTCATGGTGCGGTGCTCCGGGAAAGCGCGCTGTCGAAATAAGCGGGATCAGGTCTGGCGGCGTAGGCCACTCCTGCTGGAGCCGGCCCGACGCAGGAACCTGTAGCCGCTGCCGAAGGCTGCGATCGCCCCGCAGGGGCGCGGCGATCTTGAGGGGGCAGAAGGTCCTGTGGACCTTGCGCAGCCTGCGGCAGCGACTACAGGGAACTCACCTGCCGCCCATTATTGCGATGTAATCCTGGGTCCAGCGGCTGTACGGCACGAACTTGCCGCCCTCGGCCTGCGGGGTTTTCCAGAAGGCGATCTTGTCGAACTGGTCGAAGCCGTTGGTCTTGCAGCCCTCGGCGCCCAGCAGTTGGCTTTCCTGGCAGGCCGCCGGCACGGCTGGCAGCGAGCCGAACCAGGCGGCGACGTCGCCCTGGACCTTCGGCGTGAGCGACCAGTCCATCCACTTGTAGGCACAGTTGGGGTGCTTGGCCTCGCTGTGCAGCATGGTGGTGTCGGCCCAGCCGGTGGCCCCTTCCTTGGGAATGGTCGAGGCGATTGGCTGTTTCTCGTTGATCAGGCCGTTGACCTGATACGGCCAGGAGCTGGCGGCGACCACGCCTTCGTTCTTGAAGTCGCTCATCTGTACCGTGGTGTCGTGCCAGTAGCGGTGGACCAGCGGCTGCTGGGCGCGCAGCAGGTCGAGCACCGCCTTGTACTGGGCCTCGGTCAGTTCGTAGGGGTTCTGGATCCCCAGTTCCGGTTTCGCGCTCTTGAGGTACAGCGCGGCATCGGCGATGTAGATCGGCCCGTCATAGGCCTGCACGCGGCCCTTGTTGGGCTTGCCGTCCGGCAGGTTCTGCGCGTCGAACAGCACGCTCCAGCTGGTCGGTGCCTGCTTGAAGACGGTGGTGTTGTACATCAGCACGTTCGGGCCCCACTGGTAGGGCGTGCCGTAGGTCTGCTTGTCGACCACGTACCAGGGCGCGTCCTTGAGGCGTGGGTCGAGGTTTTTCCAGTTGGGAATCAGCGCGGTGTTGATTGGCTGCACGCGCTTGCCGACGATCAGCCGCAGGGAGGCGTCGCCGGACGCGGTGACCAGGTCGTAGCCGCCCTTGGCCATCAGGCTGACCATCTCGTCGGAGGTGCCCGCGGTCTTGACGTTGACCTTGCAACCGGTCTCCTTCTCGAAGCCGGTGACCCAGTCGTAATTCTTGTCGCTTTCGCCACGTTCGATGTAGCCGGGCCAGGCCACGATATCCAGCTGGCCTTCGCCGGCGCCGACGGCCTTGAGCGGTTCGGCGGCCTGGAGGCTGGCGCTGGCCAGCAGGGCGGTGGTGATTGCACTGAGCAGTGCGGTCTTGTGTACGAACATGGGGAAACCCTCTTCTTCAAATTATGGTCGGGGCAGTTGTGAACGTGATGGAGCGCGCCCTAAGGGCTTGTTATCAGCTTAGTGCCGTTATTCCAGGTCATTGCCGTGGCGGGCCATGATGTGGCGCACCACGCTGTAGTCCTGCAGCGAATCGCTGGACAGGTCCTTGCCGTAGCCGGAGCGTTTCAAGCCGCCGTGGGGCATTTCGCTGGCCAGCATGAAATGGCTGTTGATCCAGGTGCAGCCGTATTGCAGGCGTGCCGCCACCTGCATGGCCTTGTCCAGGTTTTGGGTCCAGACCGACGAGGCCAGGCCGTATTCCGAGTCGTTGGCCCAGTCCACCGCCTGCGCCAGCTCGTCGAAGCGGGTGACGGTGACCACCGGGCCGAACACTTCGCGCTGGACGATTTCATCCTGCTGCCGGCAGCCGGCCAGCAGGGTCGGCTGGTAATAGAAGCCGGCGCCCGAATGCACCGCCGCGCCGGTCACCCGTTCGATATGCGGCTGGCCCAGGGCGCGTTCGACGAAGCTGGCCACGCGGTCGCGCTGGCGAGTGCTGATCAGCGGGCCGATCTCGTTGTCGGCATCGCGCTTGCCGGCGAACCGCAGGCTGCTCACGGCGGCGCCCAGTTCGGCCACCAGACGGTCATGGATCCCGCCCTGGGCATAGATCCGGCAGGCCGCGGTGCAGTCCTGCCCGGCGTTGTAATAGCCGTAGTTGCGCACGCCCTCGACCACGGCCTGCAGGTCGGCGTCGTTGCAGACGATCACCGGGGCCTTGCCGCCCAGTTCCAGGTGCGTGCGCTTCAGGGTTTTCGAGGCGGCCTGGAGGATCTTCTGCCCGGTGACGATATCGCCGGTCAGCGACACCATGCGCACCTTGGGGTGGCTGACCAGGTGGCTGCCCACGCCTTCGCCACCGCCGCAGACAATGTTCAGCACGCCGCGCGGCAGCAGTTCGGCCAGGGTCGGCGCCAGGGCCAGGATCGACAGCGGGGTATGCTCCGACGGCTTGAACACCAGGGTATTGCCGGCGGCCAGGGCCGGGGCGATCTTCCAGGCGGCCATCATGATCGGGTAGTTCCACGGCGCGATGGACGCCACCACGCCGATAGGGTCGCGCCGCACCATGCTGGTATAGCCCGGCAGGTACTCGCCGGCGAGCTGGCCGGTCTGGCAGCGCACGGCGCCGGCGAAAAAACGGAACACGTCGACGGTGGCGCCCAGATCGTCCTGGCGCGCCAGGTGCAGCGGCTTGCCGCAGTTCAGCGATTCCAGGCGGGCCAGGTGGTCGGCCTGCTTTTCCACGGCATTGGCAATCGCCAGGAGGATGTTCGAGCGTTGCTGGGGCGTGGTGCGCGACCAGTCGGTAAAGGCGCGGTGGGCAGCGAGGATCGCGCCTTCCACCTGTTCGCTGCTGGCCTCGGCGATCCGGGTCAGCACTTCGCCGGTGGCCGGGTTGAGGATAGGTTCGATAAGCCCCTGGCCGGCGACCAATTCGCCATCGATCAACAAAGCGGTGGACAACGGAGTCTGCGCGCCAGCCATTTTCCGGGTTCTCTTTTCTGGTATGGCCATGGTGCTCTCCAGTGACGGAGGCCCGGCCCTCTCTGGACGGATGATCAGAGACTAGTGGCGGGGCCGGTGCTCGACAAATACCAAATACTGAATGCAGCGTTCGATTAAATAGATGGCTTGCGCCCGCCGTGGGGCTGTTCACGAGCCACGGTCAGGAACGGGTCGACCAGCACCGGGCGCGCCGTGCCCCGGCGCCAGGCCAGGCCGACATCGAGGGTCTGGCTGAGGTCGGCGATGGGCCGGGCCTCGATGATGTCGCCTTCCAGCGACCAGGGGCGATAGGTCATGTCCGGCTGGATCGACACCCCAAGCCCGGCCGCCACCAGGCTGCGCACCGCTTCGGTGGAGGCGGTGCGCAAGCTGATGCGCGGTTGCAGGCCGGCGCCGGACCACAGGCGCTGGGCATTGCGATCCATTTCATCGACGTTGAGCTGGATCAGCGGCTCGCGAGCGACATCCGCCAGGCCGATGCTGTCGTGTTCCAGTAGCGGGTGCTGGGCGGGCAGCCACAGGCGGTGGGGGGAGTGGGTCAGCACTTCGGTCTGCAGGGCATGGCGGTCCTCGAGATTGGAGAGGATCAACACCCCGATGTCGATCTCGCCGCTGACCAGCAAGTGCTCGATGTAGGGACGCTCATCCTCCATCACGCGGATTTCCACATTGGGGTAGGCGCGCTGGAAACGCGTGAGCAAGTCTGCCAGGTAGTAACCGGCGACCAGGCTGGTGACGCCGACGATCAACTGGCCAGCCACCTGGTCGGTGCTCTGTTGCAGGCTGCGCTTGGCGTTGTCGACGGTGGCCAGGATCAGGTGCGCCTGGCGCAGGAACTGATGGCCCTGGTGAGTCAGGGTCATGCCCTTGGCATGGCGGTTGAACAGGCTGATGCCGATTTCCTGTTCGAGCTGCTGGATCGCCAGGGTCAGGGTCGACTGGGAAATGAACACCGCCTGGGCGGCGGACGAGATCGAGCCGGTCTCGGCCACGGCGATGAAGTGACGGATCTGGCGCAAGGTCATCATGGGCATCACCGGTCAGGCGGTTTTATCGATTTTTTCGAGTGTATATCTTTTTAATCGAAGGGCTGCCCAGGCATGTGAGCGAGCCTGGCGAAGCAACATCTGGAAGCACACTCGAGCCCAGGATCGGGGCACTTCGATCTAGGCTGGTGGCCTTATTGATTCGATCAACTCAAGTTGCTGGAGGTTTGGATGAACACCCGTGGATTGCTCGATCAATTGCTCAAGTCTGGCCAGGACCTGTTGCAGAACAAGGCCGGGGCGCAGCAGAACAAGGCATCCGCCGACAAGGGCGCGCTGGGCGGCTTGCTCGGTGGCGGTTCCGGCGGGCTCGGCAGCCTGTTGTCCGGCGCTGGCGGCGGGGCGTTGGCGGCCGGCGCCATGGGCCTGTTGCTGGGCAATAAAAAAGCCCGCAAATTCGGCGGCAAGGCGCTGACCTATGGCGGCCTGGCGGCGTTGGGCGTGATCGCCTACAAGGCCTACGGCAACTGGCAGGCGCAGCAGGCCGGCGCGCCGCAAAGCGAGCCGCAGACCCTCGACCGCTTGCCTGCGCAACAGGTCGAACAGCACAGCCAGGCGATCCTCAAGGCGCTGGTGGCCGCGGCCAAGGCCGATGGCCATATCGACGAGCGCGAGCGCGCCCTGATCGAAGGTGAGTTCACCCGGCTGGACAACGATCAGGAACTGCAGCACTGGCTGCACGCCGAACTCAACAAACCCTTGGACCCGGCGGATGTGGCGCGTGCTGCCGGCACCCCGGAAATGGCCGCCGAAATGTACGTCGCCAGCGTGATGCTGGTGGACGAGGAAAACTTCATGGAAAAGGCCTATCTGGATGAGCTGGCGCGTCAACTCAAGCTGGAGCCGGGGTTGAAACTCGAACTGGAAAAACAGGTGCGCCAGGCCAATCTTTGACGCCAATCGGGCGTGCGCTGGAGAAAGCTTCGCACGCCCTCTTTGATGGCTGAAATACCCTCTGCTTATGCCGGATCATCACTGGCGGCACTCGAGTCATCTGGCGGAAAGTAGCCCTCCAGAGCGGACCCTGCCTTTCGCTCTGAGTGAGACGTGGTGCGCAATACGCTGATAAATGATGGCACGCCCTCGGCTATACTCCCCACCATTTGAATGGCCCCGAGGACTGACTGTGAAGAACTGGACGTTGCGCCAACGCATTTTGGCGAGCTTTGCGGTGATTATCACCATCATGCTGTTGATGGTCATAGCCTCGTACTCCCGTTTGTTGAAGATCGAGGCCGGCGAAGACCGCATGCGCTCCGATGCCATTCCCGGGGTCTATTTCAGTTCGATGGTTCGCGGCTCATGGGTCGACAGTTTCCTGCATACCCAGGAAATCATCGGCCTCAACGAAGGCAAGGGCATCAGTGCCAAGGATGAGGCCGATTTCAAAAGCTTCGAGCAACGCCTGCAGAAATACATGGCCAGCTACAAGGGAACGCTTCGCGGTGAGGCCGACCAGCTGGAGTTCGACGAGTTTGAAAAACACCATCAGGAGTTTCTCAAGATTCAGGCCACTGTCCTGGATCTGCATCGGCGTAATCAGGCAGCCGAGGCTGTCCGCGTATTCCATGACCAGCTGACGCCCACCTGGATCGCCGGCCGGATGAAGCTCAACGCCATCATCGACGAGAACAAAGGAGTCGCCGATTCGGCCGCCTCGCAGATCGACGATGCGGTGGCCGCGGCCAAAGTCACCATGGGCGTTTCCCTGCTGGTGGCGGTGCTGGCGGCGGGCCTGTGCGGCCTGTTGCTGATGCGCGCGATCATGGCGCCGATGAACCGTATCGTGAAAATCCTCGACGTCATGCGCACGGGCGATCTGACCAGCCGCCTGAACCTGGAGCGCAAGGACGAATTCGGCGCCGTGGAAACCGGCTTCAACGACATGATGACCGAGCTCAACTCCCTGGTGTCCCAGGCGCAGCGCTCCTCGGTCCAGGTCACCACCTCGGTCACCGAGATCGCCGCCACCTCCAAGCAGCAACAGGCGACCGCCACCGAGACCGCGGCGACCACCACCGAGATCGGCGCTACTTCCCGAGAGATCGCCGCGACTTCCCGGGACTTGGTGCGCACCATGACCGAAGTCTCCACCGCCGCCGACCAGGCGTCGGTGCTGGCCGGTTCCGGCCAGCAAGGCCTGGCGCGCATGGAAGAAACCATGCATTCGGTGATGGGCGCGGCCGACCTGGTCAACGCCAAGCTGGCGATCCTCAATGAGAAGGCCGGCAACATCAACCAGGTGGTGGTGACCATCGTCAAGGTCGCCGACCAGACCAACCTGCTGTCGCTCAACGCCGCGATCGAAGCCGAGAAAGCCGGCGAGTACGGGCGCGGCTTTTCCGTGGTGGCCACTGAAGTGCGGCGCCTGGCGGACCAGACCGCGGTCGCCACCTACGATATCGAGCAAATGGTCCGGGAGATCCAGTCGGCGGTATCGGCCGGGGTCATGGGCATGGACAAGTTCTCCGAAGAAGTGCGCCGCGGCATGGCCGAGGTGCAGCAGGTCGGCGAGCAGCTGTCGCAGATCATCCACCAGGTCCAGGCGTTGGCGCCGCGGGTGTTGATGGTCAACGAGGGCATGCAGGCCCAGGCCACCGGTGCCGAGCAGATCAACCACGCCCTGGTGCAACTGGGCGATGCCAGCAGCCAGACCGTCGAGTCGCTGCGCCAGGCCAGTTTCGCCATCGATGAACTGAGCCAGGTGGCGGTGGGGCTGCGCAGCGGCGTCTCGCGTTTCAAAGTCTGATGAACGAGCTCGCAGCGAAAGGCGGCGCGGGGACGGCGACGAAAGACACGCTGTTCCTGGTGTTCCGCATCGGCACCGAACGTTACGCCTTGCAGGCCATCGAGGTGGTCGAGGTATTGCCGCGCCTGCAACTCAAGCCGATTCCCCGGGCGCCGTCCTGGGTGGCCGGAGTCTTCGCCCATCGCGGCGCGGTGGTGCCGGTGCTCGACCTGAGTGCCCTGACCTTTGGCCAGCCGGCGCAGGAGCGCACCAGCACCCGCCTGGTGCTGGTGCATTACCGCCCGCAGGCGGCGCAGCCCGCGCGGTTGCTGGGGCTGATCCTCGAGCAGGCCACTGACACCCTGCGTTGCAACCCGCAGGACTTCAAGGCCTACGGCCTGGATAACCGCAATGCGCCGTACCTGGGCCCGGTCTACGAAGACGCCCAGGGCCTGCTGCAATGGGTGCGGGTCGACGATCTGCTGGATGCCGAGGTGCGTGCGCTGCTGTTTCCCTCGCCGCCGCTGGATCCGGCGTTGCTCGGGGAGTCGTCATGAGCAGCGACCAGAGATTTTTCGATTTTCTCAAGGAGCGCATCGGCCTCGATGTGGCCTCGGTGGGCCCGGCGATCATCGAGCGCGCGGTGCGCCAGCGCAGCATCGCCCAGCAGGCGCCCAGCGCCGACCATTACTGGCAGACCCTGCAAGGCTCGCGGGATGAACAGCAGGCCCTGATCGAAGCGGTGATCGTTCCGGAAACCTGGTTTTTCCGTTACCCGGAATCCTTTACGACCCTGGCCAAACTCGCGCGCTCGCGGCTTGCCGAACTCAAGGGCATGCGCGCCTTGCGCATCCTCAGCCTGCCGTGTTCCACCGGCGAGGAGCCGTACTCGATTGCCATGGCCCTGTTCGATGCCGGGCTCGCTCCCCATCAATTCAAGGTCGATGGCTTCGATGTCAGCCCGCTGTCGGTCGAGCGGGCCAGGCAGGCGGTGTACGGCAAGAACTCCTTTCGTGGCCAGCACAGCGATTTTCGCGAACGGCATTTCACCGCCGAAGATGAGCGCTACAGCCTCAGCGAGCGGGTGCGCGAGCAGGTGCGCCTGCAGGTCGGCAACCTGCTGGACCCGACCTTGCTGGCCAATGAGCCGCCCTACGATTTTGTCTTCTGTCGCAACCTGCTGATCTATTTCGATCAGCCGACCCAGCGCCAGGTGTTCGAAGTGCTCAAGCGCCTGACGCATGTCGACGGCGTGCTGTTCATCGGCCCGGCCGAAGGCAGCCTGCTGGGCCGCCTGGGCATGCGCTCGATCGGCATTGCCCAGTCCTTTGCCTTCAGCCGGCATAACGAACCCGAGCCCACGCCGGCACCGGCCTTCGTACCGAGCGCATTGCCGGCGCGCCAGCCGGTGCGCGGCATCGCGCCGCCCGTGCGCAGCCGGCCGTTTTCCAGTGCGGTGGCGAGCCCGCGCCCTGCGCCGACCAGGCCGGCCAGCGATGCCACGACGTTGCTGGCGAGCATCGCGGCCCTGGCCAACGAAGGCAAAAGCGCCGAGGCCCGGGTGGCTTGCGAGCATTACCTGGACACCCACGAGCCGGCGGCGCAGGTGTTCTATTGGCTGGGGCTGCTCAGCGACGTGGCGGGCAGCGCCCTGGAAGCCCAGGGTTTCTATCGCAAGGCCCTGTACCTGGATCCGCAGCACGCCGAAGCGCTGGCGCACCTGGCCGCCTTGCTGGCTTCCCAGGGAGACGTCGCCGGTGCCCGTCGATTGCAGGAGCGCGCGGCCCGCAGCGGCCGTGCAGCAGACAGTGAGCGTAAATCATGAGCGGCTCTGTTTCGTTGAACGTGACCCACGAAGATGCGCAGGCCATCGACGATTGCTGGAACCGTATCGGTATCCACGGCGACAAGAGTTGCCCGTTGCTGGCCGGGCATGTGCATTGCCGCAATTGCTCGGTGTATTCCGCCGCGGCCACCCGCCTGCTCGACCGCTATGCGCTGCAGCAGGAGCGCCATGAGCAAGCGGTCGCGGCCGATACGGATGTCGTCACCCGTTCGTTACTGATGTTCCGCCTGGGCGAGGAATGGCTGGGCATTGCCACCCGTTGCCTGGTGGAAGTGGCGCCGCTGCAGCCGATCCATTCCTTGCCGCACCAGCGTTCGCGGGCCTTGCTGGGCGTGGCGAATGTGCGTGGCGCGCTGGTGGCGTGCCTGTCATTGGTGGAGTTGCTGGGGCTGGACACCACCAGCACGGTCGTGTCGGGGGCGCGGGTGATTCCGCGGATGTTGATCATCGCCGCCCAGGGCGGCCCGGTGGTGGTGCCGGTGGACGAGGTGGAGGGCATCCATGCCATCGACGAGCGCACCCTGGACGCCGCCGCGGTTTCCGGCCAGCAGGCCAGTGCCAAGTACACCCGTGGCGTCCTGCAATGGAAGGGCCGCAGCCTGCGTTGGCTGGATGAAGAGCAGTTGCTGTCCGCCGTGACCCGGAGCCTGACATGACCCCCGATCAAATGCGCGACGCCTCGCTGCTCGAACTCTTCAGCCTGGAAGCCGAAGCCCAGACCCAGGTACTCAGTGCCGGCCTGCTGGCGCTGGAGCGCAATCCGACCCAGGCCGACCAGCTGGAAGCCTGCATGCGCGCCGCCCACTCGCTCAAGGGCGCGGCGCGGATCGTCGGGGTCGACGCCGGGGTCAGCGTGGCCCATGTGATGGAAGATTGCCTGGTCAGCGCCCAGGAAGGGCGGCTGTACCTGCGGCCCGAACATATCGATGCGCTGCTGCAGGGCACCGATTTCCTGATGCGTATCGCCACGCCGGGCAGCGAAGTCAGTGAGCAGGACATTGCCGCCTACGTGGCGCTCATGGAGCAGTTGGTCGGCTCGCCGGGCGCGGCGCCTGCGGGCGTTGTCCTGCCCCGGATCGAGCCGAACCTGCCGCCCATGGCCGAGCTGCAAATGCAGGCTCCGCGGGTCGAACCCGAACCACAGGTGCCGCCGTTCGAGATGCCGCAGGAGGTGTTGCAGGAAACGCTGCAAGAGACAGCCGCGGCGATTACGCACAAGGGCAAGAAGCTCGCCGAGGGGGGCGAACGGGTGTTGCGGGTCACGGCCGAACGCCTGAACAGCCTGCTCGACCTGTCGAGCAAGTCGCTGGTGGAAACCCAGCGCCTGAAGCCGTACCTGGCGGCCTTGCAGCGCCTCAAGCGCCTGCAGAGCAACGGCCTGCGCGCTTTGGAAAACCTCAATGGGCATCTCAAGGAGCAGGTGCTGGGCCTGGAGGCCCTCGAAGCCCTGGAAGATGCGCGACGCCTGCTGGCGGAGTCCCAGCAGGTGCTGACGGAGAAAACCGCCGAGCTGGATGAATTCGGCTGGCAGGCCAGCCAGCGCGCCCAGGTGCTCTACGACACCGCGCTGGCCTGTCGCATGCGGCCGTTCGCCGATGTGCTGGTGGGCCAGGTGCGGATGGTTCGCGACCTGGGGCGCAGCCTGGGCAAGCAGGTTCGCCTGGAGGTCGAGGGCGAGAAGACCCAGGTCGATCGCGATGTGCTGGAAAAACTCGAGGCGCCGCTGACCCACCTGCTGCGCAACGCGGTCGATCATGGCATCGAAACGCCCGAACAGCGGCTGCTGGCGGGCAAGCCGGCCGAGGGCCTGATTCGCCTGCGCGCTTCCCACCAGGCCGGGCTGCTGGTGCTGGAGTTGAGCGATGACGGTAATGGCGTCGACCTGGAACGGGTACGCCAGAGCATCGTCGAGCGCCAGTTGTCCCCCGCCGAGACCGCTGCCCAGCTGAGCGAAGAAGAGCTGCTGACCTTCCTGTTCCTGCCGGGCTTCAGCCTGCGGGACAAGGTCACCGAGGTGTCCGGGCGCGGTGTCGGCCTGGACGCGGTGCAGCACATGGTGCGCCAGTTGCGCGGCGCGGTGCAGTTGGAGCAGGTGGCGGGGCAGGGCAGTCGTTTCCACCTCGAAGTGCCGCTGACCCTGTCGGTGGTGCGCAGCCTGGTGGTGGAGGTCGGCGAAGAGGCCTATGCCTTCCCGCTGGCGCATATCGAACGCATGTGCGATCTGGAGCCCGATGACATTGTCCAGCTGGAAGGGCGCCAGCATTTCTGGCACGAAGGCCGCCACGTCGGCCTGGTCGCGGCCAGCCAGTTGCTGCAACGCCCGGCGGGGCAGAACAACGAATCCACGCTCAAGGTCGTGGTGATTCGCGAGCGCGACGCGGTCTATGGCGTGGCGGTCGAGCGTTTCATCGGCGAGCGGACCCTGGTGGTGCTGCCGCTGGACGACCGCCTGGGCAAGGTCCAGGACATTTCCGCCGGAGCCTTGCTCGATGACGGCTCCGTGGTGCTGATCGTCGACGTCGAGGACATGCTGCGTTCGGTGGACAAGCTGCTCAATACCGGCCGCCTGGAACGCATTGCCCGGCACAACCGCCATCAGGCCGAGACGGCGCGCAAGCGCATCCTGGTGGTCGACGACTCGCTCACCGTGCGTGAGCTGCAACGCAAGCTTTTACTCAACCGTGGTTATGACGTAGCGGTCGCCGTCGACGGCATGGATGGCTGGAACGCCTTGCGTTCGGAAGACTTCGACCTGCTGATCACCGACATCGATATGCCCCGAATGGATGGGATTGAATTGGTCACACTCCTGCGCCGTGACAATCGCCTGCAGTCGTTGCCGGTGATGGTGGTTTCCTACAAGGATCGTGAAGAGGACCGGCGCCGTGGACTGGATGCCGGGGCCGACTATTATCTAGCCAAAGCCAGTTTCCATGATGACGCCCTGCTGGATGCGGTGGTGGAACTGATTGGAGGAGCGCGGGCATGAAAATCGCGATCGTCAATGACATGCCCATGGCCGTGGAGGCCCTGCGCCGGGCCCTGGCCTTCGAACCCGCGCACGAAGTGGTGTGGGTCGCGACCAATGGCGCCGAGGCGGTCGAGTACTGCGCCCAGCTGACGCCCGACCTGATCCTGATGGACCTGATCATGCCCGTGATGGACGGCGTGGAGGCGACCCGCCGGATCATGGCCGAAACCCCTTGCGCTATCGTGATCGTCACGGTGGATCGCCAGCAGAACGTGCATCGGGTGTTCGAGGCCATGGGGCATGGCGCGCTGGACGTGGTCGATACACCGGCCCTGGGGGCCGGCAATGCGCAGGAAGCGGCGGCGCCTTTACTGCGCAAGATCCTCAATATCGGCTGGCTGATCGGCCAGCAGCGCGGCAACCGCGTGCGTTCGGTACCGGTGCCGATGCGCACCATGGCGCAACGCCAGGGCCTGGTGGCGATCGGTTCGTCCGCCGGTGGCCCGGCGGCGCTGGAAGTGTTGCTCAAGGGGCTGCCCGCCCATTTCCCGGCCGCCATCGTGTTGGTGCAGCATGTCGACCAGGTGTTCGCCGCGGGCATGGCCGAATGGCTGAGCAGCGCCTCCGGGCTCAAGGTGCGCCTGGCCCGCGAAGGCGAGCCACCGCAGAGCGGTACGGTGCTGCTGGCGGGGACCAACCACCATATCCGGCTGTTGAAGAACGGCACCCTGGCCTACACCGCCGAGCCGGTAAACGAGATCTATCGGCCATCGATCGATGTGTTTTTTGAAAGTGTCGCCAATTACTGGAACGGCGATGCGGTCGGCGTACTGCTGACGGGCATGGGTCGCGACGGCGCCCAGGGCCTGAAACTGATGCGCGATCAGGGTTACCTGACCATCGCCCAGGACCAGAATAGTAGTGCGGTGTATGGCATGCCCAAGGCGGCCGCTGCCATCGACGCTGCCGTAGAGATTCGCCCACTGGACAAGATCGCTCCACGATTGCTGGAGATATTTGCCAAATGACCGACAAACGCAGCTGTCCTGGCCAGGTAGCAACTCAGGTGACAACCCATGAATGATTTACAGCTCGACGATTTTAAAACCGATGAAAATGCTGCGATGGTGCTGCTGGTCGACGACCAGGCAATGATCGGTGAGGCTGTGCGGCGTGGGTTGGCGAATGAAGAAAACATCGACTTCCACTTTTGTGCCGACCCGCACCAGGCCATTGCCCAGGCGATCCGCATCAAGCCGACGGTGATCCTGCAGGACCTGGTGATGCCGGGCCTGGACGGGTTGACGCTGGTGCGCGAGTACCGCAACCACCCGGCGACCCAGAACATTCCGATCATCGTGCTTTCGACCAAGGAAGACCCGCTGATCAAGAGTGCGGCCTTCGCCGCCGGGGCCAACGATTACCTGGTCAAGCTGCCGGACAATATCGAGCTGGTGGCGCGCATCCGTTACCACTCGCGCTCCTACATGACCCTGTTGCAGCGGGACGCGGCCTATCGCGCGCTGCGGGTCAGCCAGCAGCAGCTGCTCGATACCAACCTGGTGCTGCAGCGCCTGATGAACTCCGATGGCCTGACCGGCCTGTCCAACCGCCGGCATTTCGACGAGTACCTGGAGCTGGAATGGCGCCGGGCAATGCGCGACCAGACCCAGTTGTCGCTGCTGATGATCGATGTCGATTACTTCAAGTCCTACAACGACAACTTCGGTCATCTGGAAGGCGATGAAGCCCTGCGCAAGGTGGCGACGGCGATCCGCGAAGCCAGCAGCCGACCGTCGGATCTGCCGGCGCGTTATGGCGGGGAGGAGTTTGCCCTGGTGCTGCCGAACACCTCGCCCGGCGGGGCGCGGCTGGTGGCCGAGAAACTGCGCCAGACCGTGGCCGCGCTGAAGATTCCGCATATCGCGCCGACCGAAGGGGCGAGCCTGACCATCAGCATCGGTCTGTCCACCATGACGCCGCAGCCGAGCACCAGTTGCCGGCAATTGATCTCGGCCGCCGACAAAGGCCTGTATCTGGCCAAGCACAATGGTCGCAATCAGGTGGGGATCGAGTGAAAAAAACCGCCACCGCGGGGGCCTAAAGCCGCCAGGCGGGCTGCCGCACCAGCTTGATTACGTTATACTCGCCGGCTTTCAAAAGTTCGCCAACGAGTGCTGCCTGCCATGGAAATCAACCCGATCCTTAACACTATCAAGGACCTGTCCGAGCGCTCCGAAACTATTCGGGGGTATCTTTGACTACGATCAAAAGCATGAGCGTCTGACCGAGGTCAACCGCGAGCTTGAAGATCCGAACGTCTGGAACAAGCCTGAATACGCCCAGGAACTGGGTCGCGAGCGCTCCGCGCTGGCACAGATCGTCGAGACCCTGGACGAATTGTCCGGTGGCCTGGCCGATTGCCGCGATCTGCTGGACATGGCCGTCGAAGAGAACGACGAAGGCGCGGTAGGCGATGTGGTCGCCGAACTGACCCGTCTCGACGAGGCCCTGGCCAAGCTGGAATTCCGTCGCATGTTCAGCGGCGAAATGGACATGAACAACGCCTACCTGGACATCCAGGCCGGCTCCGGCGGCACCGAAGCCCAGGACTGGGCCAACATCCTGCTGCGCATGTACCTGCGCTGGGCCTCCAAGCGTGGCTTCGACGCCACCATCATGGAACTGTCCGAAGGCGAAGTCGCCGGGATCAAGGGCGCCACCGTGCACATCAAGGGCGAGTACGCCTTTGGCTGGCTGCGTACCGAGATCGGCGTGCACCGCCTGGTGCGCAAGAGCCCGTTCGACTCCGGCGCCCGCCGCCACACCTCGTTCTCGGCCGTATTCGTCTCGCCCGAGATCGACGACAAGGTGGAAATCGAGATCAACCCGGCGGACCTGCGCATCGACACCTATCGTTCCTCCGGTGCCGGTGGCCAGCACGTAAACACCACCGACTCGGCCGTGCGTATCACCCACGTACCGACCAACACCGTGGTCAGCTGCCAGAACGAACGTTCCCAGCACGCCAACAAGGACACCGCCATGAAGATGCTGCGGGCCAAGTTGTACGAGCAGGAAATGCAGAAGCGCAACGCCGCTTCCCAGGCGCTGGAAGACACCAAGTCCGACATCGGCTGGGGTCACCAGATCCGCTCCTACGTGCTCGATGCCTCGCGGATCAAGGATCTGCGTACCAACATCGAACGCAGTGACTGCGACAAGGTGCTCGACGGCGACATCGACGAATACCTGGTGGCCAGCCTGAAATCGGGGCTGTAAGCCGCGACACCCATGCCGCGGGCACGGCGCGCTTCTGTAGGAGCGAGGCTGGCCCGCGATCCCTTGCCACAGGCAAGGGGCAACGTACCTGTGATGGAAAATTTAAAGACATGAGCGACCTACAACTCGACCAGGCCCTGCAACAGGAAGAAAACACCCTGATCGCCCTGCGCAAGGAAAAGCTTGCTGCCGAGCGCGCCAAGGGCAATGCCTTCCCGAACGACTTCCGCCGCGACAACTACTGCAACGACCTGCAGAAGCAATACGCGGACAAGACCAAGGAAGAGCTGGCCGAGGCTGCAATCCCGGTCAAGGTTGCCGGTCGCATCATGCTCAACCGTGGCTCGTTCATGGTGATCCAGGACATGACCGGGCGGATCCAGGTCTACGTCAACCGCAAGACCCTGCCGGAGGAAACCCTGGACGCGGTCAAGACCTGGGACCTGGGCGACATCATCGCCGCCGAAGGCACCCTGGCCCGTTCCGGCAAGGGCGACCTGTACGTCGAGATGACCCAGGTACGCCTGCTGACCAAGTCGCTGCGTCCGCTGCCGGACAAGCACCACGGCCTGACCGATACCGAGCAGCGCTATCGCCAGCGCTACGTCGACCTGATCGTCAACGAAGACGTACGCGAAACCTTCCGCGTGCGTTCGCAAGTCATCGCCCATATCCGCAGCTTCCTGATGAAGCGTGACTTCCTGGAAGTGGAAACGCCGATGCTGCAGACCATTCCCGGCGGTGCGGCGGCCAAGCCGTTCGAGACCCACCACAACGCCCTGGACATGGAAATGTTCCTGCGTATCGCCCCGGAGCTGTACCTCAAGCGCCTGGTGGTCGGTGGCTTCGAGAAAGTGTTCGAGATCAACCGCAACTTCCGCAACGAAGGCGTTTCGACCCGGCACAACCCTGAATTCACCATGTTGGAGTTCTACCAGGCCTACGCCGACTACGAAGACAACATGGACCTGACCGAAGAACTGTTCCGCGAACTGGCGCAGCTGGTCCTGGGCAGCACCGACGTGCCGTACGGCGACAAGGTGTTCCACTTCGGCGAGCCGTTCGCCCGCCTGTCGGTGTTCGACTCGATCCTCAAGTACAACCCTGAGCTGACCTTTGAGGACCTGAACGACATCGACAAGGCTCGTGCCATCGCCAAGAAGGCCGGCGCCAAGGTCCTCGGCTTCGAAGGCCTGGGCAAGCTGCAGGTGATGATTTTCGAAGAACTGGTCGAGCACAAGCTGGAGCAGCCGCACTTCATCACCCAGTACCCGTTCGAAGTCTCGCCGCTGGCCCGTCGCAACGACGAGAACCCGAACGTGACCGACCGTTTCGAGCTGTTCATCGGTGGCCGCGAAATCGCCAACGCCTACTCCGAGTTGAACGACGCGGAAGACCAGGCCGAGCGTTTCATGGCCCAGGTGGCCGACAAGAACGCCGGTGACGACGAAGCCATGCACTACGATGCCGACTTCGTTCGCGCCCTGGAGTACGGCATGCCGCCGACCGCCGGTGAAGGTATCGGCATCGACCGCCTGGTGATGCTGCTGACCAACTCCCCGTCGATCCGCGACGTGATCCTGTTCCCGCACATGCGGCCGCAAGCGTAAATATGTTGAATAAAAAGCCGCCGCTAACAGGCGGCTTTTTATTGTCTGTGTGGCACTGACGTACTGCTTTTTTCATTTTTTATGTGAGAGGAATACCTGTCGTGAACCGTGCAATTGCTCAAGAAGGTGCAGCTGGCATCGCCACTGCGGTCGCTGAAAGTGTTCAGTACCAGGGTCGCAAGGCCAGCCGACAGGGCAGTGAGCAACGTCGCCAGGATATTCTCGACGCGGCCATGCGCATCGTCGTGCGCGATGGCGTGCGCGCCGTGCGCCATCGCGCGGTCGCCGCCGAAGCCGGTGTGCCGCTGTCGGCCACCACCTACTACTTCAAGGATATCGATGACCTGCTCACCGATACCTTTGCCCAATACGTCGAGCGCAGTGCTGCCTTCATGGCCAAGCTGTGGGCCAACAACGAGGGCTTGCTGCGGGAGATGGTCGCCTATGGCGACGGCAGCCCGGAGTCCCGCGCGCAACTGGCCGATGACATTGCCCGCCTGACCGCCGATTACGTGCAGCGCCAACTGCACAACCGCCGCGAGCATCTGATGGCCGAGCAGGCGTTTCGCCAGGAGGCGCTGCTCAACCCGCGCCTGGCGCTGCTGGTACGTTCCCACCAGCAGATCCTGCTGCAGGGCACCTGCCAGTTTTTCCAGGTATTGGGTTCCCGCGAGCCGCAACAGGATGCCAAAGTGTTGACGTCTATAATCGGACGGATGGAATATCAGGGCCTGCTCAACGGGGCAGAGCCGCTGGCCGACGAGGACATGCTGGGTATTCTGACCCGGTACATGCACCTGGTATTGGCCTCGGTGTGATCCGCCCGCCCGAACGCAGGCTGCGCTAGCGGCTACGGGGCGACTGCTGATAGGGAGTGTTGAATGAAAGCCTGGCGCGTTGTGATCGCCTTGTCGTTCCTGCTGCTCAGTGGCTGCCTGGTGTCCTTCAAGGAACCCTTGCCGGCCGATCAGGCGGCGCCCGCGGCGTTGCTCGGTAAATGGACCAGCAAGAATGCCTGGGGCGAACCGCTCACCCTGCAACTGAGCCGCATCGGCAACAACCGCTACAAGGCCGTCACTTCCGTCAAGGCCAAGCCGCAGCAGCACGATACTTACGAGTTCACCGTTTCCCGCCACGGCAGCCGCTGGTATCTCTCGGCGGCGGTGCCCCAGGCGCTCGGTGGGCATTTCACCATCGCCGGTTTCGAGTTGACCGACGAACACGAGCTGGTGCTCTACCAGCTCGATCTCGAGCAGATCAATCAGGCCCGCGGGCAGAATGCCCTGCGGGGCGAACCGTTCGACACCAAGGACGGCGAGGGCGTGCTGATCGACAGCGCGCTGCCACAGGTTTTCGCCTATCTGGACGATCCCGCCAACTCCGACGTGTTCGTCGAGGCGGCGCGCTTCCAGCGGGCAGGCAAGTAAACGCAGTACAGACGTTTTAACGGGAGTTTTGGGGTGGACGATTACCAGCAGACGATACGCACCTTGTCCGATCGCATTGTGCTGGCACAGACGCCGATCCGCGTACTGGATGCGGTGAAGTGGGATGACAACATCCGCAAAGGTTTCCTCAAGGCCAATGGCAAGGAAATGCCGGCGGTGGACCGCGCCTATTACGAAGGCCGGCCGCTGTCTTTCGACTCCAGCGCGGTGAAGCTGGAGTTCCAGAACATCGAGCGTGACATCACCCGGCAACTGGGCCAGTTCAACCCGGTGGGGCAGATCATGCGGCGCATGTGCAAGGAGTACCGCATGGTGGTGCGGATGCTCGAGGCCCGTGGCACCGAGGATTTCGGGCTGATTTCCCAGGAGCTCTACGGCGCGGCCTCCGACGCCTTTCATGCCGGCGACCCGACCCTGGCCGACCTGGGCCTGATGCTCTCGGATTACCTGAACAATATCGACGGCCGTGGCGATCTCAAGGACGAACCCAAGACCCTGAGCGCCAAGGAAGCGGTGAACCTGCTGCAAAGCCGGCTGAACAAGGTGTTCGGCGAGGCCGAGGAAACCATCCGGGTCTTCGAGTCCGATGGCATCGTCGCCGACGCGGCGGCCGGCGCCGACTACATCAAGATCCGCGCCGACGCGCTGTTCAACGATCGCGATGTGCGCGCCCTGGAAGTCCACGAAGGCCTGGTCCACGTGGGCACTACCCTCAATGGCCTGAACCAGCCGATCTGCACCTTCCTGTCCAAGGGCCCGCCCTCGTCGACCGTGACCCAGGAAGGCCTGGCGATCCTGATGGAGATCATTACCTTCGCCTCCTACCCGAGCCGTCTGCGCAAGCTGACCAACCGCACTCGCGCCATTCACATGGTGGAGGAGGGCGCGGACTTCATGCAGGTGTTCGAGTTCTTTCGCGAGCAGGGTTTCGAAATGGCCGAAAGTTATGGCAATGCCAGCCGGGTGTTCCGCGGTTCGGTGCCGACGGGCCTGCCATTCACCAAAGACTTGTCCTATCTCAAGGGCTTCATCATGGTTTACAACTACATTCAGTTGGCCGTGCGCAAGGGCAAGCTCGAGCAGATACCGTTGCTGTTCTGCGGCAAGACCACCCTGGAGGACATGCGGACCCTGCGCCAGTTGGTCGACGAAGGCCTGGTGGTGCCGCCCAAGTACCTGCCGGACCAGTTCCGCGACATGAACGCGCTGTCGGCCTGGATGTGCTTCTCCAACTTCCTCAATCACCTGAGCCTGGACCGGATCGAGGCGGATTACTCGAACATCCTGTAACCCCCTCTGTGTAGGAGCGAGCTTGCTCGCGATGGCGATGTGCCTGACACCACGTATCGCGAGCAAGCTCGCTCCTGCAGGGGGCGTTTTTCACTCTCGGCATAAGGCTTCAAACGGATGCGAGTCCTCAGCATTGTCTGCCTGCTGCTGACCCTGAGCGGTTGCAGCTCGCTGCTGTTCTATCCCGAGCGCGGTTTGCCGTTCACCCCGGACAAGGCCCGGCTCGACTACCGCGACGTCACCCTGACCGCCGCCGACGGTACGCGCTTGCACGGCTGGTGGCTGCCGGCCAAGGCCGGGGTGCCGGTCAAGGGCACGGTGCTGCACCTGCACGGCAATGGCGGCAACCTGTCCGGGCACCTCGGCGGCAGTTGGTGGTTGCCGGAGCAGGGCTATCAGGTGCTGCTGGTGGACTACCGTGGCTACGGGGTGTCGCAAGGCAAACCGAGCCTGCCGGCGATCTACCAGGACGTCGACGCGGCCTTCCAGTGGCTGGACCGGGCGCCCGAGGTCCAGGGCAAGCCGCTGATCGTCCTGGGCCAGAGCCTGGGCGGCGCCCTGGCCATCCACTATCTGGTGGAGCAGCATCCGGAACGCCAGCGCCAGCTCAAGGCCATTGTCTTCGACGGGGTACCGGCCAGTTACCGCGAGGTGGGCCGTTTTGCCCTGAGCACGTCCTGGATGACCTGGCCGTTCCAGGTGCCGCTGTCGTGGCTGGTGCCCGATGGCGACAGTGCGATCAAGGCCATGGCGCGCCTGGATGGCGTGCCCAAGCTGATCTACCACAGCATCGACGATTCCCTCGTACCGCTTTCCAACGGCATCCGTCTGTATCAAGCTGCGCCCCCGCCCAGGGTGCTGCAGCTGACCCGAGGCGGTCATGTGCAGACCTTCGCCGACCCGGTCTGGCGCCAGGTGATGTTGCGTTACCTTGAGGATCCGCAGCATTTCAACGGCCTGCGCCGCCTGGGGGAAATCCCCAATTACCCCACACCTTTGAATCCAGTCGTAGAACCTCCAGAGAGTCCGCAATGAGCGAAGAACGTAACGCCATCCCCCTGATCATCACCGGTATCTGCAGCATCCTCGGCACCGTGGCGTGCCTGTGGTACTACGGCTACCTGCATTTCGCCAAGCCGGAGGATGCGTTGCTGCTCAACGATTTCACCATGCTCAAGACCGTGCCCGGCGAAGACTACAAGGTGTCCCTGGAGCCGGCCGCCGAGGTGGCGCAATGCATCGATGGCGTGCTGGTGCTGTTCGACACCGAGCAGAAGGGGTTGACGGGCGTGCTGATCAACAACAAGAAGCGCGCCGTGCGCTGCATGGGCCAGGAAACCCCGAAGCTGGAGCAGTGACCGAAAGGCCTCCCAGCGCAAGCCGCGATCCGGTTACCGCAATAAAAAAGCCCCGCCGATCAAGGCGGGGCTTTTTATTGGGTGCGCGGTTTATCGCGCGGGGGCGGGCTTAGTTGGCGCTGATGGCCGAACGTGGCGCGACCGGCTGGTTGTCGTTGGAAATGGTCACTTCCACGCGACGGTTCATGGCGCGTCCGGAAACACTGCCGTTGTCGGCAACCGGATATTCCTTGCCATAACCCTGGGCGACGATGCGTGCCGGATCGACACCCATCTTGATCAGGGCGACCTGTACCGACGTGGCGCGGCGCTCGGACAGCGACTGGTTGTAGGCTGCGCTGCCGGTGCTGTCGGTGTAGCCTTCGACTATCACTTTGCGGTCAGGGTTGTCGCGCAGGAACTGCGCCAGCTTGTTGATGTTGACCAGGCCGCTGGATTTCAGGTCGGCCTTGTTGGTGGCGAACAGTACGTCACCGAAGGTCACCAGGGTACCGCGGTCGGTCTGCTTGGCGTTGAGGCTCGATTGCAGTTGCTTGATCTGCGCGTCACGGGCATCCAGAAGCGCCTTGGCGCGCTGGTCGCCGGCGTCCTTGAGCTGGGTTTCCGCGGTGCGCAGGGCGATGGTCTGCTTGGCCACTTCAATCCGCTGGTTGGTCAGGTAGGCCAATTGGTCGACCTTCTTTTCGTCCTCCTTGTTCAGGTAGGCCTTGTCAGCCTTGTCCAGCCATTCGCTGGCGTCCTTGGTTTCCAGGGCTGCCACCTTGGTGGCCTGCGGATTGGCCTGCAGGGCGGAGTAGTTGGTCCGGGCGTTTTCCAGGTTGGCGTTAGGTGGGGTGGAGCATGCCGCCAGCGCTACGCTCAGGGCCAACAGGGCAGGGATCATCAGTTGTTTACGCATAATGGTTTCGTCCTTTTATCGATTGCGAATACGTGGGAATCGGCGCTCGCGGCTCATTGCACGCTGCGCATGCCTTCCTGACGTAGTTCCTGAACGCCTTTCTGAGAGTCCTTCAATGCCTGTTCGGCCTTGGCTGCCTGAGCCTTGCGCTCGGCGACGCGGGCGTCCCATTCGGCCTGCTCGGCCAGACGCCGGGCTTCGTCGTAGTTCTTGTCGTGCATGGCGAGCTCGGCTTGCTTGAGCTTGTCCTGAGCCGATTTCATTTCCACCGCGGCAAATTCGGTACCGCCTGCGCTGACTGCGCTGTTGACCGCAGATTGCGTCACCGCGTATTGCTCGCTTGGCGGATTACCGGCGCAACCGGCCAGGACCAGGCTGCTACCGAGAGCCAGCGCGGCCAGTTTCAGCCCGCGCAGAGAGGTTGACGAGGATTTGGCAGTGCTGATCTTCATGGTCTTCAACTCCATTGGATAACTCCTGAAAAACATCAAAATCCATCCCGGTTCCGACGCCGTAACGCTGAGTGACAAGGCTGAGGGCGTTGAAAATGAAACGGCCGTTCCAGTGATGGTTATTGGCTGTGACCCGAGGCTTTTTTGAATAGTTCAGAGAAGATGGCTTATTGCCCGGAAATTTCCTGACTGTGTGGACAAGGCTCTGAATAAGGAACTTTTGCCGTGCGCAGGGGTACTCCTGACCCGATCCGGGGTCAGGAATAACGCTCTTATCGGTGAGAAATGCAGGCGTGGATCAGTGTTTCTGCTCGTCTGCCTGAGCCGACAGATCGTGCAGATAACGCCGCGACAGGGCGAGAAAACGCGGGGTAGGACCGATGTCCTCGTAGAGTGGATCGCCTTCTTCGTCGGTGGCGACCACATGCTGGCCCTGGACATAAGGGAAGCTGGTTTCGAGTTCCTCCAGGGCGGCCCCGATCAGTTCGCCGAGCAGTTCCTCGGTCCGGCGTTTGGGGTACATCTCGGAAATTGCCGCCAGGCGTGCGGCGGCTTCGACATCCAGGTAGATCGTGTAGCCGGTCTGGGTCAGGCGACCCTTGGCGTTTTCTTCCCAGTGTTGCGCGAGCTCACGGATTTTCATGGCAACCTCAATGAACACCTGCTTGTGGCAGGGCTTGGTGAGTGACCGGCCTGTGCCGGCGCTAAGCCGTTGTGCGGCTTACTCTTGAGACTAGCTCCATCGTGCAAGGTTTAAAGGCGCTTCGTCGTGCACCGGCGTTGCCCGCGGCTGTTCGTGTCAAGACCGCCCTTGCTAATAGCCATGTGCTGGCGGCACTCTTGGGGCTTACCAGGAGCCCCGAGTCCGCTGGAGAACAGGTAGATGACCGATATTGATGCGCGCTTGCGCGAAGATGTTCACCTGCTGGGTGAGCTGTTGGGCAACACCATTCGTGAACAGTATGGCGAGGGTTTCCTCGACAAGATCGAACAGATTCGCAAGGGTGCCAAGGCCGACCGGCGCGGTTCGCTGGATGCCGAACTCAGCGCCAGCCTCAACCAACTCAGCGAGGACGAACTGCTGCCGGTGGCGCGGGCGTTCAACCAGTTCCTCAACCTGGCCAACATCGCTGAGCAGTACCAATTGATTCACCGTCGCGAGGAGTCGCAACCGGCGCCGTTCGAGTCGCGGGTGCTGCCGGAACTGCTGGCGCGCCTGCGGGCCGAAGGCCATGGCGCCGAGGCGCTGGCCCGGCAGTTGGGGCGGCTGGAGATCGAGTTGGTGCTGACCGCCCACCCCACCGAAGTCGCCCGCCGCACGCTGATCCAGAAATACGATGCCATCGCCGCGCAGTTGGCCGCCCAGGACCATCGCGACCTCACTTCGGCCGAGCGCGCGCAGATCCAGACACGCTTGCAGCGGCTGATCGCCGAGGCCTGGCACACCGAAGAAATCCGCCGTACCCGGCCGACCCCGGTGGACGAAGCCAAGTGGGGCTTCGCGGTGATCGAGCATTCGCTGTGGCAGGCCATCCCCAACTATTTACGCAAGGCCGACCAGGCTTTGCACGCGGCCACCGGCATGCATTTGCCGCTGGAGGCGGCGCCGATTCGCTTCGCTTCGTGGATGGGCGGCGACCGTGACGGCAACCCCAATGTCACCGCGGCGGTGACCCGCGAGGTGCTGTTGCTGGCGCGCTGGATGGCCGCCGACCTGTACCTGCGCGATGTCGATCAACTGGCGGCCGACCTGTCCATGCAGCAGGCCAACGCGGCGCTGCGGACCCTGGCCGGCGACAGCGCCGAACCCTATCGCGCGGTGCTCAAGCAATTGCGCGAGCGCCTGCGGGCCACCCGCAACTGGGCCCAGGCCTCGTTGAGCGGTAGCGTGCCGGCGACTGCCCAGGTGCTGCAGAACAACCGCGAGCTGCTGGACCCGCTGGAACTCTGCTATCAGTCCCTGCATGAATGCGGCATGGGGGTGATCGCCGACGGTCCGTTGCTCGACTGCCTGCGCCGCGCAGTGACCTTCGGTCTGTTCCTGGTACGCCTGGACGTGCGCCAGGACTCCTCGCGGCACACCGCGGCCATGACCGAAATCACCGATTATCTGGGGCTGGGCCGCTACGGCGACTGGAGCGAGCAAGAGCGCATCGATTTCCTGATGCGCGAACTGGGCAGCCGCCGTCCGCTATTGCCCGGTTACTTCAAGCCGTCGGCCGACACCGCCGAAGTGCTGGCGACCTGCCGGGAAGTCGCTGCGGCGCCGGCGGCTTCGCTGGGCTCCTATGTGATCTCCATGGCCGGTGCGGCATCCGATGTGCTCGCCGTGCAACTGCTGCTCAAGGAAGCGGGCGTGCTGCGACCGATGCGCGTGGTGCCGCTGTTTGAAACCCTGGCCGACCTGGACAACGCCGGCCCGGTGATCGAGCAGTTGCTGCTTCTGCCAGGCTATCGTTCGCGCCTGCAGGGCCCGCAGGAAGTGATGATCGGTTATTCCGACTCGGCCAAGGATGCCGGCACCACTGCTGCCGCCTGGGCGCAGTACCGGGCTCAGGAAAAACTGGTGGATATCTGCCGCGAGCAGCAGGTCGAGTTGCTGCTGTTCCATGGTCGCGGTGGCACCGTGGGGCGTGGCGGCGGCCCGGCCCACGCGGCGATCCTGTCACAACCGCCGGGATCGGTGGCGGGGCGCTTCCGTACCACCGAGCAAGGGGAAATGATTCGTTTCAAATTCGGCCTGCCGGACATCGCCGAGCAGAACCTCAATCTCTACCTGGCGGCGGTGCTGGAGGCGACCTTGCTGCCGCCGCCCCTGCCACAGCCGGCCTGGCGCGACCTGATGGACGAACTGGCCGACGATGGGGTGAAGGCTTATCGCGCGGTGGTGCGGGAGAACCCGCAGTTCGTCGAGTATTTCCGCCAGTCCACGCCGGAGCAGGAACTGGGGCGCCTGCCATTGGGCAGCCGGCCGGCCAAGCGGCGCGCCGGCGGCATCGAAAGCCTGCGGGCCATCCCGTGGATTTTCGGCTGGACCCAGACCCGCCTGATGCTGCCGGCCTGGCTGGGCTGGGAAACCGCCCTGAGCAAGGCCCTGGAGCGCGGGGAGGGCGAGTTGCTGGGGCAGATGCGCGAACAGTGGCCGTTTTTCCGCACGCGCATCGACATGCTGGAGATGGTGCTGGCCAAGGCCGACGCGGATATAGCCCGTTCCTACGACGAACGATTGGTCGAACCGGCGCTGCTGTCATTGGGTGCGCATTTACGCGACTTATTGTCGCAGGCGTGTTCGGTGGTCTTGGGGCTGACCGGTCAGTCGCAGTTACTGGCACATAGCCCCGACACCCTGGAGTTCATTCGCCTGCGCAATACCTACCTGGACCCGCTGCATCTATTGCAAGCCGAACTGCTGGCCCGTTCGCGGCGCCAGGACGGCGCCCAGGACAGCCCGGTGGAACAGGCGCTACTGGTGTCTGTGGCGGGGATTGCCGCCGGTTTGCGCAATACCGGCTAAGGTAATCGCCGGGGTTTTCAGTGGCTTGGCACGGTACTTCGAGCGCTGGCCCGAAAGGGCTGGCGACCGTCGCCAGGCGACACTTTGTTATGGGGTTGCGACCAGCAATACCCTGTCGCCAGGGCATAAAGGCGGCGGGTTGCTCCGACTTTCGGCTGCTTGTGTGCGCTGTGTCGGCTGTGTATCTTGATCAGCCTTTGGCCGTTTGGGCGGCCACTATCCCATTTCCGAGATTGGCCCCACGAGGCGAATCCGAGCGTTTCTAAATAAAAAATTGAGGAGCACATCGATGCGCGTAATTCTGCTGGGAGCTCCCGGGGCCGGTAAAGGTACTCAGGCAAAGTTCATCACCGAAAAATTCGGCATTCCGCAAATCTCCACCGGCGACATGCTGCGCGCAGCGGTCAAGGCCGGCACCGAGCTGGGCCTGAAAGCCAAGAGCGTGATGGACGCCGGTGGTCTGGTCTCCGATGACCTGATCATCAACCTGGTCAAGGAACGCATCAGCCAGGCCGATTGCGCCAAGGGTTTCCTGTTCGACGGCTTCCCGCGCACCATTCCTCAGGCCGAAGCGCTGGTCAAAGCCGGCGTCGAGCTGGACAACGTGGTCGAGATCGCCGTCGACGACGAAGAGATCGTCCAGCGTATCGCCGGCCGCCGTGTGCATGAGGCCTCGGGCCGCGTTTACCACACTGTCTACAATCCGCCGAAAATCGCCGGTAAAGACGACATCACCGGTGAAGACCTGGTCCAGCGTAAAGACGACACCGAAGAAACCGTGCGTCATCGCCTGTCGGTCTATCACTCCCAGACCAAGCCGCTGGTGGAGTTCTACCAGAGCCTGGCCGCCAGCCAGGGCAAGCCGAAGTACAGCCACATCGCGGGCGTCGGTTCGGTCGAGTCGATCACCGGCAAGGTGCTCGAAGCGCTGAGCTGATCAGTCGTACTGGCTTGATCTTCAACGGCCCGCTTGCGGGCCGTTGCTGTTTATAATGCGTCACTTTTTTCAACTCCCTCTGCCTTATGGAAACATCGATGAGCACCTTGCTGGCCCTGGACACCGCGACTGAAGCCTGCTCGGTTGCCTTGCTGCACGACGGCAAGGTGACGAGCCACTACGAGGTGATCCCGCGCCTGCATGCACAGAAGCTGCTGCCGATGATCCAGAAACTGCTGGCCGATGCCGGCACCAGCCTGCAGGCCGTCGATGCCATTGCCTTCGGTCGCGGGCCTGGGGCCTTTACCGGCGTGCGGATCGCCATCGGCGTGGTCCAGGGCCTGGCCTTCGCCCTGGAGCGTCCGGTGCTGCCGGTGTCGAACCTGGCGGTGCTGGCGCAGCGCGCATTGCGCGAACACGGCGCGACCCAGGTGGCCGCCGCCATCGATGCGCGAATGGATGAGGTCTACTGGGGCTGCTACCGCGAAGTGGCCGGCGAGATGCGCCTGGCAGGGGCCGAAGCGGTGCTGCCGCCGGAAGCCGCTGCGTTGCCGGCGGACGCCAGCGGCGACTGGTTCGGCGCGGGCACCGGCTGGGGCTACGCCGAGCGTATCGGGATCAATCTCAGCGGCCAGGACGCGGGCATGCTGCCCCACGCCGAAGATTTGCTGACCCTGGCGCGCTTTGCCTGGGAGCGCGGCGAGGCGATCCCGGCGGACGAGGCGCAACCGGTGTACCTGCGGGACAAAGTGGCGACGCCAAAAGCGCGCTGACAGGCTGCTGCAGAGCTGTTCGCCACCACGAGTCCGCGTGGCGAGCGTGTCAATCGTCAGGTTTTCGTGCCAGTTTCCGGTGGCTTTTAAACCTTTTGCATTTTCTGTGTTCTAGTTATCACTCGGCATTTGCGTAGTCGGCGAGGTGCCGCTAAATTGCCATCATCGATATCGAGCATGTGATTATGCGCATAGACGGCATTTCCTCTCAGTCCTACCCCATCAAGCGCAAGCCTCGCAAAGGCAGCGTGCTGCTGGACGACTCCCTCGAGGACGCAGATGCCGTCGAAGTCCAGCCCGAGACTCCAGCCCAGGCGCGCTCCCAGGCCTCCGCCGGGCGCACCAGCAACCTGCCCGCCCGTCCGCAGGACATGATCTTCCACCGCGCCATGAAAAGAAGCGTGGCCAATGCCCTGGCCAGCTACCTGACCACCGCCGGTTTCGTCGATTGGGATATGGAAGTGGTGGGTCTCGACCTGCACATCTGATGTTGCTGCCTTATTACCTCGGTTGTCCTTCCTGGAGCGAAAACGCCTGGCGTGAGTACCTGTACCCGGAAAGCGCGCGGCCGACGGACTTTCTCGGCCTGTATTGCCAGGTCTTCAATGCCGTGGAAGGCAATACCACCTTCTATGCGCGTCCCGCGGAGGCCACGGTGCAGCGCTGGGCGCAGACCATGCCTGAACATTTCCGCTTCACCGCCAAGTTTCCCGGCGACATCAGCCATGGCGGCGACCTGCGCGAACAATTGGGCGCGGCCGAGAGCTTCCTGCAGTTGCTCAGCCCGCTGGGCGAGCGTGTTTCGCCGCTGTGGCTGCAACTGCCCGCGAGCTTCACACCGCAGCGCCTGGCGGAGCTGGCGGGTTTTATCGACGGCCTGGAGCGGCCGTTGGCGGTGGAAGTCCGGCATCGGGACTTCTTCGCCAAGGGCGATGCCGAGCGCATGCTCAACCGCCTGCTGCTGGATCGTGGGGTGGAGCGCATCTGCCTCGACCCGCGCGCCTTGTTCAGTTGCACGTCCAGCGAGCCGTCGGTGCTCCATGCGCAATCGAAGAAACCCAAGGTACCGCCGCGCCCGGCCGCCTTCACCCAGTTTCCCCAGGTGCGCTTTATCGGTCATCCGGAGCTCGAGGCCAACGATCCGTTCCTGGTGCCCTGGATCGACAAGGTCGCCGGCTGGATCGAGGAAGGGCGCACCCCCTACATCTTCCTGCACACCGCCGATAACCGCCTGGCCGCCGAGCTGGCGCGGCGTTTTCATGCGCGCCTGATGGAGCGCCTGCCTGGATTGCCGGCCTTGCCTGAGCTATACAGAGAGCCCGCCGCGGAGCAACTCGGCTTGCTCTGAGCGGAATCGTTTCCCTGCCCAGGAGTCCGCCAATGGATGCGCAAACCCTTCGTGCCCAAACCTTCAAGGCCCTGCATGAGCGTGATCGGGCTTTCGTGATTCCCAACCCCTGGGACGCGGGCTCCGCCAAGATGCTGGCCAGCCTCGGCTTCGAGGCCCTGGCGACCACCAGCGCCGGTTTCGCTTTTTCCCTGGGGCGCCCCGACGCTGAAGGTGCCTTGTCCCTGGAGGACACCCTGGGCAACGTTCGCGCCATAGTCGGCGCCAGCAGCCTGCCGGTGGCGGTAGATCTGGAGAACGGTTTTTCCGACAGTCCCGAAGGCTGTGCCAGGACCCTGCGCCAAGCGGCCGCCTGCGGGGCGGTGGGCGGCTCCATCGAGGACGCCACGGGCCGGGCCGACGATCCGATCTATGACTTCAAACTGGCGGTCGAGCGTATCGAGGCGTCGGTCGCTGCAGTGCGGCAATTGCCTTTTCCCTTTGTGCTCACGGCACGGGCGGAAAACCTGCTGCATGGCCGGCAGGACCTGCCGGACACCCTTCGCCGCCTGCAAGCCTATGCCGAGGCCGGCGCCGATGTGCTGTATGCGCCTGGGTTGCGCTCAGCCGAGGAAATCATCGCCGTGGTCCGCGCGGTGGCGCCCAAACCGGTCAACGTGCTGATGTCGGGCGGGCTGAAATTGACCCTGGCGCAGTTGAGCGAGCTGGGGGTGAAGCGGATCAGCGTCGGTTCGGCCCTGGCGCGGGCCGCCTATGGCGCCTTCTATCAGGCGGCGCAGGAAATCCGCGACCACGGCAGCTTCGACTTTGCCGACCAGGCTTTGCCGTTCGGGCAGATCAATCAGTTGTTCAAGGGCTGAGCGGCCGGGGTGCCGCTGGGCGCCATTGCCGGTAGTGGATCTGTCGGTGAAACCGGCTTGAGGTCAGGCGGCGATCCGCAGGTTCTGCAGGATCAGCGGACGCGCCCAACCGGTATCGAAGTCGAACTGCTTCTGTTGCTCGATGAGCTCTTGCGGCGGGAAGGGCGGGAAGGGTTTGTCCACCAGGTCCATTTCGAATTCGGCGATCGGCAGGTGCAATGGCCGCGGCTGCGGCGCCGGGCCAGGCTCGGGCAGGGGCTGGCCGGCATTGAGGACGATGGGCCGCACCCAGCCGCTTTCGAAGTCTTGCTGGTGTTGCTGGGCGGCGATTTCTTCCGGCGGGAACGGCGGAAACGGTTTGTCCAGCAGCTCGGTCTCGAACTCGGCGATCGGTAGGAACAACGGTTCCGGTGGACGGATCTCGGTGTCCTGGACGTCGCAATGACGCTGGGTAACGATTTGCGCCAGCAGGTCGCTGCCGCCATGGGGTTCGGTCGGGCCGTCCACGGCCACCGGAGAATTGTCGTCGGTGAGCTTCGTGCCATCGCCGCGTTGCTCGGCCAGCGCCTGGGCAAAAAAATCCTGCCACAGATGGCTGACGCCGCTCAGTGCCTGGGAATTTTTTAGGCCGTAATCGCCGTGGGGCGATATGACGCCAATGGATAGGCTTCGAATGTCTGACATTTCTCTCGGGTCGACGCTCAGCTCTGGCAAAATGCCGGATAGTTCTTTTATCGGCAGCTTTTGCCGATCATTAATTTTTTGAGCGTGTTTTCAGATGAGTGAGCAACCAGCGGCCTGCCGCATCAAAGTCGAGGCCTTGGCCGATGCATTCCAGCCGCAGGCCGCGCACTGGGCCGAGCGACTGGGGCTGCCATTGCAGATCGACGAGGCGGAGTTCGCCCTGCAGGTCGGTGAGCAGGGCTTGCAGCTGCAGCAGCTCGGCGCCGACGCGCCAGGGCCGGTGCGGGTGGACTTTGTCGAGGGTGGCGCGGCGCACCGGCGGCTGTATGGCGGCGGTAGCGGGCAGATGATCGCCAAGGCGGTGGGCATTGCCCAGGGCGTGCGTCCGCGGATCCTGGATGCCACGGCGGGGCTGGGCAAGGATGCGTTCGTCCTGGCCAGCCTCGGCTGCGAGATGAGCCTGATCGAACGCCAGCCCTTGATCGGCGCCTTGCTCGAAGACGGCCTGGCCCGGGCGGGAGAGGATTTCGAGGTGGCGCCGATCGTGGCGCGCATGCGCCTGCTCAAGGGCAACTCGATCGAGGTCATGCGCAACTGGGAAGGCGAGCCGCCCCAGGTGATCTACCTGGACCCGATGTTCCCGCATCGGGAAAAGACCGCACTGGTGAAAAAGGAAATGCGCCTGTTCCGCCCGCTGGTCGGGGACGACCCGGACGCCCCGGCGCTGCTGGAGGCCGCCCTGGCCCTGGCCAGCCATCGGGTGGTGGTCAAGCGCCCGCGCAAGGCGCCGTGCATCGCAGGCCCCAAGCCGAGCCATGCGCTGGATGGCAAATCCAGCCGTTACGATATCTATCCGAAGAAGGCGCTCAAGGCCTGATCTTTATCGGGCCTTTCGGCTGTCTATAGCGAGCAGGGACCGGGCGTCCCGCTCGCTCCGTTGTCACAACCTCAGGCCGACTCCGGCCGATACGCGCGCATGAACAACCCCACCACTTCCCGCACATGCTCCTCGGCGGCTTCGTCGCTCAGCGGCTCGCCGCAGCCGTAGAGCAGGCGAAAGTTCGCCGTGCCCTTGAGCAGGCAGAAGAAATGCTCGGCGGCGTTGCGCGGCTTGTCGATGCGCAGGGCGCCGCTCTGGTCGATTCTGGTCAGCAGCCGCTCCATGCCTTGCACCATGCGTTGTGGCCCGGCCTCGAAGAAGATCTGCGAGAGCTTCGGGTCCTGGCTGCCCAGGGCCATGATCAGGCGATGCAGGTTCAGGGATTCTTCGCTGTTGATCAGCAGGTGAAAGCCCCGGCCAATGTTCAGCAACACGCTTTCGATCGGCATGCCGGCCGGCAGCTCGAAGATCAGCGTCGGCAACTGCTCCTCGCACTTGGCCACCACCGCGGCGGAGAACAGGGTCTCCTTGTCGTTGAAATGGCTGTACACCGTCAGCTTGGAAACACCGGCTTCGGCGGCTACCGCGTCCATGCTGGTGTTGGCGTAGCCATTGCTCAGGAACAGCGTTTTCGCGGCTTCGAGGATGGCCTGGCGTTTTGCCAGGTCCTTGGGGCGGCCGGGGCCGTTTGAGGTGGAAAGATTGTCGGACATTCTTCGCTTTAATACTGGACTGGTGAGTTTGCTATTAATAACATACCCGCCAGTATAATTATTCGAAGCACCCTTGGCGAAAGGTCCCCCACCATGTTCCGCTATGCCTTACCCCTCGCGTTGCCCGTCAGCCTGGCCGTTCTGCTGTCCGCGTGCGGACATGAAGAAGCCGCGCAAACCACCGTTCGCCCGGCCATGGTGGTGCAGCCAGAGCCCGCGGCACAGGCCATGGACAGTTACCCCGGCGAGGTCCGCGCGCGTTACGAACCGGACCTGGCGTTCCGGATTGGGGGCAAGGTCAGCCGACGACTGGTCGATGAGGGGCAACGGGTGAAAGCCGACCAGCCATTGGCCGAGCTCGACCCGCAGGACGTGCGGCTGCAACTGGAGGCCACCCGGGCCCAGGTGGCGGCGGCCGAAGCCAACCTGAACCTGGTGCGCTCCGAGCGTGACCGCTACAAGACCCTGATGGATCGGCAACTGGTCAGCCGTTCCCAGTACGACAACGCCGAGAACCTGTATCGCTCCGGCCTGGCCCGGCTCAAGCAGATCAAGGCCGAGTTCGACGTGGCCAGCAACCAGGCCGGTTACGCCGTGCTGCGCGCGCCCCAGGATGGCGTCGTGGCCCGGCGCACGGTCGAGGTCGGCCAGGTGGTCGCCGCCGGCCAGACCGTCTTTACCCTGGCTACCGACGGCGAGCGGGAAGTGCTGATCAGCCTGCCGGAGCAGGGTTTCGGCCGTTTCCGCATCGGCCAGCCGGTGTCGGTGGAGTTGTGGAGCCAGCCCGACCAGCGTTTCGCCGGGCAGATCCGCGAGCTGTCGCCGGCCGCCGACCCACGCTCCCGTACCTTCGCCGCCCGCATCGCCTTTACCGCCGGTAAGGTCCCGGCCGAGCTGGGGCAGAGCGCCCGAGTGTTTATCCAGGCTGCGGCCACTGTGCCGTTGTCGGTGCCGCTGTCGGCGGTGACTGCGGAGAACGGTGCCGCCTATGTCTGGCGGGTCGACGCCAACAATACCCTGAAAAAGACCCCGGTGCGCCTTGGCGCCTTCGGCGAAAAGAGCGTGCCGGTTCTCGAAGGCCTCGGGGTCAGCGACTGGGTGGTGGCGGCGGGTGTGCATGTGCTCCATGAGGGGCAGCAGGTGCGCCCGGTGGATCGCTCCAACCGCGTGGTCAATCTGGCGGCCAAGGAGTAATCCCCGATGGGTTTCAATCTTTCCGAATGGGCGTTGCGCAACCGCCAGATCGTACTGTTCCTGATGCTGTTGCTGGCCATTGTCGGGGCGTTGTCCTACACCAAGCTGGGCCAGAGCGAAGACCCGCCCTTCACCTTCAAGGCCATGGTGATCCGCACCAACTGGCCGGGCGCCACGGCCCAGGAGGTTTCCCGGCAGGTCACCGAACGCATCGAAAAGAAACTGATGGAAACCGGCGAATACGAGCGCATCGTCTCGTTTTCCCGCCCGGGCGAGTCCCAGGTGACCTTCATGGCGCGCGACTCGATGCACTCGAACCAGATCCCCGAGCTCTGGTATCAGTTGCGCAAGAAGATCAGCGATATCCGCCATACCCTGCCGCCGGGTATCCAGGGCCCGTTCTTCAACGATGAGTTCGGCACTACCTTCGGCAATATCTATGCGCTGACCGGCGACGGTTTCGACTACGCGGTGCTCAAGGATTACGCCGACCGCATCCAGATCCAGCTGCAGCGGGTCAAGGACGTGGGCAAGGTCGACCTGCTGGGCTTGCAGGACGAAAAGGTCTGGATCGAGCTGTCGAACGTCAAGCTGGCGACCCTCGGTCTGCCGCTGGCGGCGGTGCAGCAGGCCCTGGAGGAGCAGAACGCGGTGTCCACCGCCGGCTTCTTCGAAACCAGCAGCGAGCGCCTGCAATTGCGGGTGTCCGGTAATTTCCAGAGCGTCGAGCAGATCAGCAACTTCCCGATCCGGGTGGCCGACCGCACCTTCCGTATCGGCGATGTGGCGGATGTGCGTCGCGGCTTCAACGATCCACCGGCGCCGCGCATGCGCTTCATGGGCCAGGACGCAATCGGCCTGGCCGTGGCGATGAAGGACGGCGGCGACATCCTGGTGCTGGGCAAGGCGCTGGAACTGGAGTTCGCCCGGATCCAGAAAAACCTCCCCGCCGGCATGGAACTGCGCAAGGTCTCCGACCAGCCGGCCGCGGTGAAGACCGGTGTCGGCGAGTTCGTCCAGGTGTTGGTGGAAGCCCTGGCGATCGTGCTGCTGGTGAGCTTCTTTTCCCTGGGCGTGCGCACCGGCATGGTGGTGGCCCTGGCGATTCCGCTGGTGCTGGCGATGACCTTCGCCACCATGTACTACCTGGGGATCGGCCTGCACAAGATTTCCCTTGGCGCGCTGGTGCTGGCGCTGGGCCTGCTGGTGGACGACGCGATCATCGCGGTGGAGATGATGGCGATCAAGATGGAGCAGGGCTACGACCGGCTCAAGGCCGCCAGCTACGCCTGGACCAGCACCGCGTTTCCGATGCTCACCGGTACCCTGATCACTGCCGCGGGTTTCCTGCCGATCGCCACGGCGCAGTCCGGCACCGGCGAATACACCCGTTCGATCTTCCAGGTGGTGACCATCGCCTTGCTGGCCTCTTGGATCGCCGCGGTGGTGTTCGTGCCCTACCTGGGCGAGAAGCTGCTGCCGGACCTGGCCAAGCTGCACGCGGCCAAGCACGGCAGCGCCGACGGCCAGCCCGATCCGTACGGCACACCGTTCTATCAGCGGGTGCGGCGGATGGTGGAATGGTGCGTGCACCGGCGCAAGACCGTGATCGCCCTGACCGTGCTGCTGTTCATTGCCTCGGTGATGCTGTTCCGTTTCGTGCCGCAGCAGTTCTTCCCGGCTTCCGGGCGCCTGGAACTGATGGTCGACCTGAAGCTGGCCGAGGGCGCGTCCCTGAGCAATACCGCCGATCAGGTCAAGCGCCTGGAGGCGATGCTCAAGGAGCATGCCGGCATCGATAACTATGTGGCTTACGTCGGCACCGGTTCGCCGCGTTTCTACCTGCCCCTGGACCAGCAGCTGCCGGCGGCGAGTTTTGCCCAGTTCGTGGTGCTGGCCAAGACCATCGAGGAGCGTGAAAGCCTGCGCAGCTGGCTGATCGAAACCCTCGACGAACAGTTCCCGGCCCTGCGCTCGCGAGTCACCCGCCTGGAGAACGGCCCGCCCGTGGGCTATCCGGTGCAGTTTCGCGTCACCGGCGAGCACATCGAAGAGGTGCGGGCCCTGGCGCGCAAGGTGGCGGCGAAGGTGCGCGAGAACCCCCACGTGGTCAACGTGCACCTGGATTGGGAAGAACCGAGCAAGGTGGTCTACCTCAATATCGATCAGGACCGTGCGCGGGCCCTGGGCGTGAGCACGGCCAACCTGGCGAAATTCCTGCAAAGCTCGCTGACCGGTTCCAGCGTCAGCCAGTACCGCGAAGACAACGAGTTGATCGAGATCCTGCTGCGCGGGACCTTGCATGAACGCACCGAGCTGTCGCTGCTGCCGAGCCTGGCGGTGCCCACCGACAACGGCAAGAGCGTGGCGCTGTCGCAGGTCGCGACCCTGGAGTACGGCTTCGAGGAAGGCATCATCTGGCACCGCAACCGCCTGCCGAACGTCACCGTGCGGGCCGACATCTATGGCAAGGAACAGCCGGCGACCCTGGTGCAACAGATCCTGCCGACCCTGGAGCCGATCCGCGCCGAACTGCCGGACGGTTACCTGCTGGACGTCGGCGGCACCGTGGAAGACTCGGCGCGCGGGCAGAACTCGGTGAAGGCCGGCGTGCCGCTGTTCATCGTGGTGGTGCTGACCCTGCTGATGCTGCAACTGCGCAGCTTCTCGCGCACGGCGATGGTGTTCCTCACCGCGCCGCTGGGGCTGATCGGCGTGACCCTGTTCCTGATGGTGTTCCGCCAGCCGTTCGGCTTCGTGGCGATGCTCGGGACCATCGCGCTGTCGGGGATGATCATGCGCAACTCGGTGATCCTGGTGGATCAGATCGAGCAGGACATCGCTGCCGGGCTCACGCCGTGGCAGGCGATCATCGAGGCGACGGTCAGGCGTTTCCGGCCGATCGTGCTGACCGCGCTGGCGGCGGTGCTGGCGATGATCCCGCTGTCACGCAGCGTGTTCTTCGGGCCGATGGCGGTGGCGATCATGGGCGGGCTGATTGTCGCGACGGCGCTGACCCTGCTGTTCCTGCCGGCGTTGTACGCGGCGTGGTTCCGGGTCAGGAAAACCTGATGCGCCCTTTGTAGGAGCGAGCTTGCTCGCGATCCGCGCAGCGGCCATTCACGGTGATGACGCAGCGGACGCTATCGCGAGCAATCGAGCGTCGACCGGCTGCTCCTACAGGGGATCGGGTGGGTTCAGAGGGTACCGAAGACTTTTTTCGCCAGGCTGGTGGCTGCCGCCGCCGGGTTCTCGCGAATGGTCGCTTCCTGTTTGCCGATCATCTCGAACAGGCCGTTGAGCGCCTGTTCGGTCACGTAGCTTTCGATATTCGCATTCTTCGCATCCAGCACGCCGAAGGTGGCGGCCTGGCCGGCGAAGGCGTTGTACTGCTTGGCCAGGCCCACCTGGTCGGTGGCCTGTTTGACGATCGGCAGGAACTTCACGCGGATCTGTTCGCGGCTGGTCTTGCTCAGGTACTGGGTGGCGGAATCCTTGCCACCGCTGAGAATGCCTTTGGCGTCTTCCACGCTCATCTTCTTCACGGCATCCACCAGCAGCGCCTGGGCCTGCGGCACGGCGGCTTCGGCGGCCTTGTTCATGCTGGTCTCGAGTTCCTCGACCTGGGCGCCCATGCCGAACTGCTTCATTTTCTTCGCCACTTTGCCGAGGTTGCCCGGCAGTTCGATGCGCACGTCCGGGTTGTTGCTGAAACCGCCGGCGGTGCCCAGTTGTTTGACCGCGACCTGGGCTCCCTGGGTCAGGGCGTCCTTGAGGCCGCCGGTGGCGTCTTGCTGCGACAGGTCGCCGAGGGACAGCGCCAGGGCACTGGCACAGATCAGCAGGCCGGCGCACAGGCTGGTGAAGCGAAGGGAAGAACGGAGCATGGCAGCTTCCTTGTTCGAGAAAAGGGATTAGCGAACCGCGTCGACGCGGATTTTCAGCGGTTGCGGATCGCTGCCGTCGAGTTTCACCCCGTTGTGCTCGGTGGTGACGAACAGCAGTTTGCCAGCCACTTCGATCCGCGCGCTGACCGAATAACGGTGCCCGGGTTTGACCTGGGCCGGGTCGTAGCTGAGGTGGAAGGGCAGCGGCACCTGGCCTTTGACCGGGCCCTTCTGTTCGGCCAGCAGCACCGCGGGGGCGTCGGCCAGCGACACGTCCTGCAGGCTGACGCTCAGGGTGGCGGCTGGCGGCAGGGCGATGCGTTGCAGGTAGAAGACTTCGCCATCGAGGCTGGCTTTGCTGGCAGGTTGCATGCTGTTACAGGCCCCGAGCAGGGTGGCAAGGGCGAGCAGGGTGAGCTTTTTCATGATGGATCTCCGTATCGAGGGGCGCCAGAAACCGCCTGGCGCCGATAAGAATCTAGTCGTTTTGCTGCGGTGCGGCGACCTGCTCGGCGGCGTCTTCGCTGCGATGCAGGGCCACCTGGCGGATCGACAGGCGAATCTCCGCCGGCAGCACGCGCTTGGCCGCGCCCTCGGCCAGTTCGCCGAGCAGTTCGTGGTAGCTCAGCTTGCCGGCCTCGTCGCGGCGCAGCACGTCCTGCTCCAGCAAGGTCTGGATGAAGTGGCGGAACAGGCTCTTGTCGAAGAACTCCGGGGCATTCAGGCCATGCAGGATCGACAGGCGCTGGGCCATGACCGTGCACAGGTCTTCCAGCTCTTCGGCGCTGATGCTGCGCTGGCCGCTGTTGAGCAGCAGCGAGATGGCCATGTAGAAGCGCTGCAGGGTCTGGGCGATGCTCTTGGAGAGCAGGGTCAGCAGCACGAAATGCCGCGAACTCGGGGCCGGACGCAGGTACAGCTCCTTCTCGAAGCGCAGCAGGCCTTGCTCGACGAAGGCCTCCAGCCATTGGTCGATCACCCCGTCCAGCTCGTCCAGGGACCAACGGATGAACAGCTCCGACTGCAGGTAGGGGTACAGCGCCCGGGTGTAGCGCAGGATCTGTTCGCGGCTCATGCGCGACGAGCTCTGGAAGAAGCTCGCCAGCAACGCCGGCAGGGCAAAGATGTGCAGCACGTTGTTGCGGTAATAGGTCATCAGGACGGCATTCTGCTCGTCCAGGTAGAGGATCTTGCCCAGGGCATCGCTCTGCTCGGACAGCAGGTCCATGTCCTTCACGTGCTCGATCAAGGCTCGGCCATCGCCTTCCGGCAAGGTGGTATGGGGCGAGTAGGGAACCTTGCGCAGCAGCGCCAGGTACAGGTCCAGGACCCGGGCCATGGCGCGGTCGTCGAGGGCCAGGCGGCTGGTGGACAGCAGCGCCAGGGCCACCAGGTTGACCGGATTGATCGCCGCCGCCTCGTTCAGGTGCTGGGCGACTTTTTCACCCAGGCGGTTGGTGGTTTCGTTGAGCCAGGCCGGCTTGAACTGCGGGCCCAGCTCCTGGGCGCGCCAGCCCGGCTGTTCCTGGTCGAGGAACTCGGCCAGCTTGATCGGCTCGCCGAAGTTCACCGCCACCTGGCCGAAACGCTGCTTGAGGGCGCCGATGACCTTGAAGATGTCGAAGATCGACTCTTTCTTCTTGCTTGCGCCGCGCAGTTCGCCCAGGTAGGTGCGGCCTTCCAGCACGCGCTCGTAACCGATGTACACCGGGACGAAGACGATCGGCATGCGCGAGGAGCGCAGGAAGCTGCGCAGGGTGATGGCCAGCATCCCGGTTTTCGGTTGCAGCATGCGCCCGGTGCGCGAGCGCCCGCCCTCGACGAAGTACTCCACGGGGAAACCCTTGGTGAACAGGGTGTGCAGGTATTCGTTGAACACCGAGGTGTAGAGCGGATTGCCCTTGAAGGTGCGGCGCATGAAGAACGCTCCACCCCTGCGCAGCAGGCTGCCGATCACCGGCATGTTCAGGTTGATCCCGGCGGCGATGTGCGGCGGGGTCAGGCCGTTGCGGAACAGCAGGTAGGACAGCAGCAGGTAGTCGATGTGGCTGCGGTGGCAGGGCACGTAGATCACTTCGTGGCCCGGGGCGACTTTCTGCACGCTTTCGATGTGGTTGACCTTGATCCCGTCGTAGATCTTGTTCCAGAACCAGCTCAGCACCACTTCGAGGAAGCGGATCGCGGTGAAGGTGTAGTCCGAGGCGATCTCGTTGCCATAACGCAGGGCCACGGCCTTGGCCTTTTCCGGGGAGATCTTTTCCCGTTCGGCTTCGTCGAGGATCGCCTGCCTGACCAGCGGCTGGTTCAGCAGGCCCTTGACCAGGTTGCGGCGGTGGGAAATGTCCGGGCCGATCACCGCGGCCTTCAGGTTGCGAAAGTGCACCCGCAGGATGCGCTGGGCCATGCGCACGGTGCGCTCGTGGCCCTTGTTGTGCTCGATCAGTTCGCGCAGGTGGATCGGCGCGGAGAATTGCACCCGGGTCTTGCGGCCCAGGATCATGATGCTCAGCAGCCGGCGCAGACGCCCGGTGACTGCCCAGCTGTCGGCGAACAGCAGTTTCCACGGGCTCGATTCGCTGTCGGGCGACTGGCCCCAGAACACGCTGACCGGAATGATCTGCGCGTCTTCGGTGGCATTCTGGCTCAGGGCGCTGACCAGGCGGGTCAGGGTCGGTGGCGCGCCGCGTTTGTCCTGGCGGCCGAGCCAGTCTGGGGCCGGGGTCAGGTAGAAGAATGCGGCGGGTTCCAGCAGGTTACCCACCGAGACCGGCAGCACCGGGCGCGGCAACCCGGCCTTGGTGCACTCGGTATCGACCACGGCAAGGTCGGTGAGCGAAGGGTTTTGCAGGACGTAGAACACCGGACGACTGCGGTCGAGGTTGAGGGTGAAGGACGACTGGTTGATCGTCTCCGAGCGAACCCAGAGGTACAACAGTCGGCGCAAGGTGCCAAACACAAGACGGCGGAACGGGGAGCGGGTCATACGGCTTCTGCTTTAGTGGAAAAAACCGAGCAGTTGCTCGGGGCGGCTAGTGTGCCGGATTCACCGAAAATCGGCAAAAAAGCGGCAAACAAGATTGAGTTGAGAGTTTTTCTGCCTGTCATATACTCGCCCGACTGACGCCTGGGCATGCGGGGCCCATCAATAGAAACCCAGGTCCAGGCGAAAGTTCTCACGGCTTCGTTTCAGTAAGCCGACTGATAATAAAAAGACGGAGGATGGATTGATGGCAACTCGCGAGACCGGCAGCGTGAAGTGGTTCAACGACGCCAAGGGCTACGGCTTCATTCAGCGTGAAGGTGGTGCCGATGTATTTGTCCACTACCGTGCTATTCGTGGTGAAGGCCACCGCTCGCTGACCGAAGGGCAGCAGGTTGAATACGCCGTGGTAGAGGGGCAGAAGGGTTTGCAGGCAGAGGATGTAGTCGGCTTGTAAGCGCTGTGCCTTGTAGGAGCGAGGCGTGCTCGCGATAACGCTATCGCGGGCAAGCCTCGCTCCTACAGTAATCAGAGTCAGGCGGTACGCCAGGTAATCTCTTCTTCCCCGTCGGCGCTGATGCGAATCCAGCGGTCGGCCGATTCCTCACCTTCTTCCTCGACCCAGCTGCCCGGTGCGCAGCGCACTTCGACGTTCAGCGCGGCGAAGGCGGCGCGGGCGCAGGCGATGTCGTCGTCCCACGGCGTCTGGTCGCTTTCCAGGTACAGGCTGTTCCATTTGCCCACGGCTTTCGGCAGCCAGGTCACTGGCACGCTGCCCGCCTTGCATTTGTAGGTCTGGCCTTTCTGCACCCAGTCGCTGCACGGGCCCAGGGCCGCGCCGAGCCAGGCGGCGATGGCCTTGTGGTCGACGTCGGCGTCTTTCAGGTAAATCTCGATATCCGGTTGGCGCATGGATGTCCTCACTGCGGGTCTGAAAAATCCATTCGCGGATTTATTCGGCCTCGAGTCGCTGCTCGAGGCCGTGGATTAATGGGTTATTGCAGCACGAAGTAATCGTAGCGCATCGACACGCTGACCTCGAAGGGTTCGGCCTGCTCGATCACGCTGGCGCGGCGTTCGGCACTGGCGCGCCAGCCGTGGGGCGTCATGGCCAGCAGGTTGGCGCGATCCTGCGGATTGCTCAGCGTCAGCTTGAAGTCCAGGGTTTCACTGTGTTGCAGCGCCATGCCCGCGGGCACCAGCGCCAGGTGTTTGTCGTCGGTGTATTCGCGGACCTCGTCGTACAGGCGTTCGCGCAATTCCATCAGGTGGCCGCTGGTCGGCCCGACCTTCATCAGGCCGCCGCCAGGGCTGAGCAGGCGCTTGGCTTCCTGCCAGTCCAGCGGGCTGAAGACACTGGCGAGAAACTGGCAACTGGCGTCGGCCAGGGGCACCCGGGCCATGCTGGCGATCAACCAGGTCAGCTGCGGGGCACGGCGACAGGCGCGCTTGACCGCTTCCCGGGAGATGTCCAGGGCATAGCCGTCCGCCTGGGGCAGGGCTTCGGCGATCTGAGCGGTGTAGTAACCCTCGCCGCAACCGATATCGACCCAGCGCTGCGGGGCGCGCTCGGCGGCCAGTTCGGCCAGGCGCCTGGCCACCGGGGCGTAATGACCGGCATTGAGAAAGTCGCGGCGGGCTTCGACCATGGCCTGGTTGTCGCCCGGGTCGCGGCTGTTCTTGTGCTGCACCGGCAGCAGGTTCAGGTAACCCTGGCGGGCGCGGTCGAAGCGGTGCCCGGCCGGGCACACGACACCGTTGTCGACGGCGCTCAGGGGCGCCGCGCAGATAGGGCAGGCAAGCATCAGGCGAGCAACTTGATCAGGGTCTGGTAGTAGATTTCGGTCAGTACGTCGAGGTCGCTGGCCAGCACGCGCTCGTTGACCTGGTGGATGGTGGCGTTGACCGGGCCCAGCTCGACCACCTGGGTGCCGAGGGTGGCGATGAAGCGCCCGTCGGAGGTGCCGCCGCTGGTGGAGGCCTTGGTCTCGCGGCCGGTGACGTCCTTGATACTGGCCGACACCGCGTCGAGCAGGGCGCCCGGCTCGGTGAGGAACGGCAGGCCCGACAGCGCCCACTCCACATGCCAGTCCAGGCCGTGCTTGTCGAGGATGGTGGCCACGCGCTGTTGCAGGCCTTCGACCGTGGATTCGGTGGAGAAGCGGAAGTTGAACACCGCCACCAGCTCGCCGGGGATCACGTTGGTCGCGCCGGTACCGGAATTCAGGTTGGAAATCTGGAAGCTGGTGGGCGGGAAGAAGGCATTGCCATCGTCCCAATGTTCCGCGGCCAGTTCGGCCAGGGCCGCTGCGGCCAGGTGGATCGGGTTCCTGGCCAGGTGCGGGTAGGCCACGTGGCCCTGCACGCCGCGCACCGTGAGTTTGGCGCCGAGGGAGCCGCGACGGCCGTTCTTGACCACGTCACCGACCAGGCTGGTGCTCGACGGCTCGCCGACGATGCACCAGTCCAGGCGCTCCTTGCGCGCCGCCAGGCGCTCGACCACCGCCTTGGTGCCGTGGTGGGCCGGGCCTTCTTCGTCGCTGGTGATCAGGAAAGCCACCGAGCCTTTGTGCTCCGGGTAGTCGGCGACAAAACGCTCGGCCGCCACCAGCATCGCCGCGAGGCTGCCTTTCATGTCCGCCGCGCCGCGCCCGCAAAGCATGCCGTGCTCGTCGATCAACGCGTCGAACGGGTCGTTCTGCCAGGCCTGGACCGGGCCGGTGGGCACCACGTCGGTATGGCCGGCGAAACACAGCACCGGGCCTTCGTGCTTGCCATGGCTGGCCCAGAAGTTATCCACATCCTCGATGCGCATCGGCTCCAGCTTGAAGCCAGCATCGCCCAGGCGCTGCATCATCAGCTTCTGGCAGTCGGCGTCAACCGGCGTCACCGACGGGCGGCGGATCAGGTCACAGGCGAGTTGCAGGGTCGGCGAAAGGTCGGCGTGGGCCGTCATGGGGAAACTCCGGTGCAAGGCGTTATGTGTAGGCGCGAGGCTTGCCCGCGATGGAAAACCTGAGGTGTCTCAGGCAAACCGCGTCGTGGCTATCGCGGGCAAGCCTCGCGCCTACGGTAATGGGGCAAGGCGCGCAAAATGGCGGATATCTTAAAGCAAAACGGCGGCCAGAGGCCGCCGTTTAGTGCTTTGCCGCGATTTATGCGGCTGCCACCGGCGCGCTTTCGGCAAGCGGTTTTGGCAGCGACGACAGGAAGGCCATGACCAGTGCCGCCACATACGGCAGCGACTGCACCAGCAGCATGGTCACCCAGAAGCGCATGTCGTTGCTCGGCAGGCCGCCCTGCACCAGGTAGATGCCCAGCGCCGCGCCCCACAACAGCAGCATGATGAACAGCTCTTCCCGGGCTTCCGAGATCGCCACCCAGAAGCCGTGGTTGTCGGCGTTCTTCGGTGTGCGGAAGAACGGAATGCTGCTGGTGAAGAAGCCGTACAGCACCGCTTTGGCGATGGTGTGGGACAACGCCAGGCCCGCCACGGCCGCGCAGAACGCGTCCTTGAGGTTGACCCCGACCGCCCGGCGGTAGAGGAAGATGATCTTGCCGACCTTGAACACGAACAGCGCCAGGGGCGGGATCGCGAAGATCAGCAACGGCGGATCGACGCGCTGCGGCACGATGATCATCGCCGCCGACCAGAGCAGGGCGCCGAGGGTGAAGAAGATGTTCATGCCGTCCGCCACCCACGGCAGCCAGCCCGCGAGGAAGTGGTAGCGCTGGCCACGGGTCAGCTCGGTGTCCTTGCCGCGCAGCAGGCTGGCGGTATGGCGCTTGATGATCTGGATCGCCCCATAGGCCCAGCGGAAACGCTGTTTCTTGAAGTCGATGAAGGTATCCGGCATCAGGCCCTTGCCGTAGCTGGTGTGGTAATACGCCGCCGACAGGCCTTTCTCGAACACCCGCAGGCCCAGCTCGGCGTCTTCGCAGATGCACCAGTCGGCCCAGCCCAGTTCTTCCAGGACCGAACGGCGGGTCATGGTCATGGTGCCGTGCTGGATGATCGCGTCACGGTCGTTGCGGGTGACCATGCCGATATGGAAGAAGCCCTTGTATTCCGCGTAGCAGAGCTTCTTGAAGGTGCTTTCGTTCTGGTCGCGGTAATCCTGCGGCGATTGCACCACGGCGATTTTCGGGTCGGCGAAGTGCGGCACCATGTGCTTGAGCCAGTTGCGATCGACGCAGTAGTCCGAGTCGATCACCGCGATCACTTCGGCGTCCTTGGCGGTGTGCGGGATCAGGTAGTTCAGCGCGCCGCCCTTGAAACCGGCCAGCGGTGCGACGTGGAAGAACTTGAAGCGCGGGCCGAGGGTTTCGCAATAGGCCTGCACCGGCTCCCAGACCGCCGGATCCTTGGTGTTGTTGTCGATGATCAGGACTTCGAAGTCCGGGTAATCGAGGTTGGCCAGGGCATTGAGGGTCTGTTTGACCATTTCCGGCGGCTCGTTGTAGCACGGCACATGGATCGAGACTTTCGGCCGGTAGTTGGAGTCGCCTTCGACCGGCAGGAACTCGCGCCGGCGCTTGTGCACCCAGACCGCCTCGGCCAGTTCATGGGCCTCGGTGAGCAATACGATGAACACCCCGAGCGCACCCAGGGCGAGCAGGAAGCCCACCGTCAGGCTGAACCAGGTGCTGTATTGCTGGCTGTAGTCGTAGCCGATCCACACCAGCACCGAGCCGCAGAGGAAGGCGATGAAGGTCAGGAAGGTCCGCCCGCGCTGGCGCAGGGCCGAGCCGTCGATCATCAGCAGGGTCAGGGACAGCAGCGCCAGGACCACCGAGCCGATGGCCAGCACGCGCCATTGCGGGATCGCCACCACCGGGCCTTCGAAGTTGAATTTCTGCTGGCGCGCGGCGTTGAACACGCCCCAGTAGGCGCCTACCGAGCCTTCGTCGCTGGCCTTCCACGGCTGGTCGAAGGCTTCGATCACGAAGTAGTTGTAGCCCTGGCGATTGAGCTTGTTGACCAGGTTACGCAGGTAGATCGCCTGGTCCGCCGGGCTGGCGTCGGCGCCGCCACGCATGCGGCCGTTGCTCGGCCAGCCCACCTCGGACAGCAGCAGCGGTTTTTTCGGGAACATTTGTTTCAGGTCGCGGGCGCGGTCGAGGACGAACTGCCCGGCCTTGTCCATCGGGATGGACTCCCAGTAGGGCAGGACGTGGGCGGCGATCAGGTCGGTGTGCTGGGCCAGTTCCGGGTGTTCTTTCCAGACGTGCCACTGCTCGGAAGTGGTGACCGGCACCTTGACCGCGGCCCGCACGCGATCGAGCAGGACGCTCAACTGGTCGGCGGTGATTTCCTTGCGGAAGATCGCTTCGTTACCGACCACCACGCGCACCACACTGCGCGAGTTGTTGGCGATGTCGATGGCGCGGGTGATTTCACGCTCGTTGCGCTCCAGGTCCGGGCTGATCCAGATCCCGAGGGTCACGCGCAGGCCGAACTCTTCCGCCAGCTTGGGGATGTTCTCCAGCGTGCCGTCGACCGAGTAGGTCCGAATGTTGTCGGTCAGCTTGCTCATGATCTCCAGGTCGCGACGCATTTCGTCGTCGGTCGGGAACTGGTCTTTCTGCGGGAACTGGCCCAGCTGGAAAGGCGAGTAGGAAAAGCCGGAGATTTGTGCAGGCCAATTGGGGGCGGAAACCGGGCGGTTGACCAGTGCCCAGAAGCCGGTGAACAGGGCGGCGATTGCCAGAACCACCACCAGGTTGAGTCCAAATTTACGCGATGACATAGCTATTTCGGGTTCCAAAGGGTGTGGAACGGGGGAACGGTCGGCATGCGCCAAGCGGCGCGCATCCTACACTGGCCTTCGGCTGAGCGTACAGCGCACAGGGGAAAGCCGCAGGTTGGGCAATTCAACTTGATTTAAGTTCTCGGCGACGAAATTTTCAGATTGTTCCCTCATTAAAGCAGCCCCGACTGCCATTCATAGGGCAAAGATGCTCTTGGCGGGCATCGGCCCTATAATGCGCGCCGGTTTTTGGGGTAATGGTCATGAGTACAGAAGATCCGCGGTTTGCTGGCGTCGCCCGGTTGTATGGCATCGAGGGGCTGGAACGCTTGCGCGCCGCCCATGTGGCGATCGTCGGGGTCGGCGGGGTCGGCTCCTGGGCGGCGGAAGCCATAGCCCGTTGCGGCGTGGGCGAGATCTCGCTGTTCGACCTGGACGACGTCTGCGTCAGCAACAGCAATCGGCAGTTGCATGCCCTGGACAGCACGGTTGGCAAGGCCAAGGTCGAGGTCATGGCCGAGCGCCTGCGCGGGATCAATCCGGCCTGCACCGTGCATGCGGTGGCGGACTTCGTCACCCGCGAGACCATGGCCGAATACATCACGCCGAACATCGACTGCGTGATCGACTGCATCGACAGCGTCAACGCCAAGGCGGCGCTGATCGCCTGGTGCAAGCGGCGCAAGATCCAGATCATCACCACCGGCGGCGCGGGCGGGCAGATCGACCCGACACTGATCCAGGTCTGCGACCTGAACCGCACCTTCAACGACCCGCTGGCCTCGAAAGTGCGCTCGACCCTGCGGCGCGACTATGGGTTTTCCCGCACCGTGACCCGTCACTACAGCGTGCCTTGCGTGTTTTCCACCGAGCAGCTGCGCTACCCGAAACCGGACGGCAGCATCTGCCTGCAGAAGAGCTTTGTCGGCGATGGTGTGAAGCTCGACTGCGCCGGCGGTTTTGGCGCGGTGATGATGGTCACCGCGACCTTCGGCATGGTTGCGGCGACCAAGGCGGTGGACAAGCTGGTGGCTGGTGTGCGGCGCCCGGCGGACAGAGTCAAACCCATCTGACGCAATAGATTCCTGTAGCCGCTGCCGCAGGCTGCGATAAGGCCCGAAGGGGCTTCCGGGGGCCTCAAGAGCACGTCTCCTGCGGAGCCGATCGCAGCCTGCGGCAGCGGCTACAGAGATTCGGGTCGGGTAGATCGCGATTGGATCAGTAGTTGCCAGCCAGCTCGCGCATCCGCTGCAATACCGCGTTCAACCCATTGCTGCGCGACGGCGACAGCTGGCGCGACAGGCCCAGTTGATTGAACCAGTCCGGCAAGTCCACCCGTTGCAGTTCCTCGGCGGACAAGCCGTTGACCCGCGCCAGCAACAGGGCCACCAGGCCACGGATCAGGCGTGCATCGCTGCTGGCGGCGAACTGCCAGTGACCGTCCTGCAAGGTGCCCACCAGCCAGACCTGGCTTTCACAACCATGCACCCGATTGGCCTCGACCTTGTCGGCGTCGCTCAGCGGCGCCAGGCGTTCGCCCCATTGCATCAGCAAGCGCGCGCGCTGTTCCCAGCCGGGAGCGCCCTGAAAGCTGTCGAGGGCCGCCAGGGCCTCGGCGGGCAGGCTCATCGCAACAGCTCCAGCGCCTGATCGAGGGCCTCGAAGAAGCGCTCCAGGTCCTCGGAGTCGTTGTACAGCGCCAGGGATACGCGGATCGCCCCGGCCAGGCCGAAGCTTTTCAGCAGCGGCATGGCGCAGTGATGCCCGGCACGCACGGCGATGCCCTGTTCGGTCAGCAGGTGAGCCAGGTCGGCGTTGTGCACGCCATCGACCACGAAGCTGACCAGTGCCAGCTGCGGCTTGCCCAACAGGCGCAGGCCTTTGCGGGCCAGCAGGCCGTGCAGCAGGTAGTCGTGCAGCGCGGCTTCATGGGCGCTGACGGCGTTCTGGTCGAGACCGCTGAGGTAGTCCAGGGTCGCGCCCAGGCCAATCACGCTGGCGATCGGCGGCGTACCGGCTTCGAAACCCAGCGGGGCGGGGCGGAAGCTGGCGTGCTGGTATTCGGCCTGCTGGACCATCTCGCCACCAAACTGCCAGTGACGCAGGCCTTGCAGCGCCTCGGTGCGCCCGTACAGCACGCCGACGCCGTCCGGGCCGTAGAGCTTGTGGCTGGAGAACACATAGAAATCGCAGCCCAGCGCCTGCACATCGTGGCGGCCGTGGACCACGCCCTGGGCGCCGTCGACCACGGTCAGGGCGGCGTGCGCCTTGGCCAGGGCCAGCAACTGCGGCAGGGGCTGCCAGGCACCGAGCACGTTGGACAGCTGGCTGACGGCCAGCAGCCGGGTGCGCGGGCCGATCAGGCGTGCTGCGGCGTCGAGATCGATCAGGCCGTCGTCGTCCAGCGGCAGAACCACCAGGTTGAGGCCGCGACGGTGTGCCAGTTGCTGCCAGGGCAGCAGGTTGGCGTGATGCTCCAGGGCGCTGATGACGATTTCGTCGCCCGGGTTGAATTGGTGTTCCAGGCCATAGGCCAGGAGGTTCAGCGCGGAGGTCGCGCCGTGGGTAAAGATGATCTGCCCGCTGTCACCGCTGTTCAGCCACTGCGCCACCTTGTGCCGGCTGTTCTCGAACGCCTGGGTGGCGTGAGCGCCAGGCAGGTGCTGCGCGCGATGCACATTGGCCGCGCCATTGGCGTAGTAGTGCGCCAGGGCGTCCAGCAGGGCTTGGGGTTTTTGCGTGGTGGCGGCGTTGTCCAGGTAGGTCTGGTCCTGCCGTTGCAGGGCGGCGATGGCCGGGAAGTCGGCACGCCAGGGAGAAGGAATCATCATGCTATCGGGCCCTGGTGAACATGGGCGGGTATACGCCGGACCTGTAACCGGTAGGAGCGAGGCTGCCCGCCAAGGGGCTCTCGAGGCAGCCCAAAGTTTCGCGGGCCAGCCTCGCTCCTGCAGGTAGAGGTGCGTGACGCTTAGTTGTGAGCGTGCAGCGCTGCGTTCAGTTCGATGGCCGATTTGTGGGTCTTGCACTCCACGGCACCGGTTTCCGAATTGCGACGGAACAGCAGGTCAGGCTGGCCGGCCAGCTCGCGGGCCTTGACCACCTTGACCAGTTGGTTGTTCTCGTCCAGCAGCGCCACCTTGGTCCCGGCGGTCACATACAGGCCCGACTCCACGGTGTTGCGGTCGCCCAGCGGGATACCGATACCGGCGTTGGCGCCGATCAGGCAGCCTTCGCCGACCTTGATCACGATATTGCCGCCGCCCGACAGGGTGCCCATGGTCGAGCAACCGCCGCCCAGGTCCGAACCCTTGCCGACGAACACGCCAGCGGACACCCGGCCTTCGATCATGCCCGGGCCTTCGGTGCCGGCGTTGAAGTTGACGAAACCTTCGTGCATCACGGTGGTGCCTTCGCCCACATAGGCGCCCAGGCGGATACGCGCGGCGTCAGCGATACGCACGCCAGCCGGTACCACGTAGTCGGTCATTTTCGGGAACTTGTCCACCGAGAACACTTCCAGCAGCTCGCCACGCAGGCGGGCTTCCAGTTGACGCTCGGCCAGTTCGCCGAGGTCGACCGCGCCCTGGTTGGTCCAGGCCACGTTCGGCAGCAGCGGGAAGATCCCGGCCAGGTTCAGGCCGTGCGGCTTGACCAGGCGGTGGGACAGCAGGTGCAGCTTCAGGTAGGCCTCCGGGGTGGAGGTCAACTGGGTGTCTTCGGCCAGCAGGGTGGCGACCAGCGGCTTGTGGCTCTCGGCCAGGCGGGTCAGCAGCGCGGCCTGGGTGGCGTCGATGCTTTTCAGGGCGTCGGCCAGCTCTGCGGCCTGGGCGGTGGTGAAGGTGATGGCCTGGTTGCCTTCGCTGTAACCCAGCACCGGGGCGATGGCGGCAACGATTTCCGCGGACGGCTTGAGCAGGGGCGCGGCGTAAAACACTTCCAGCCACGCGCCTTGACGGTTTTGAGTGCCGACACCAAAGGCCAGGCTGAACAGGGTAGTGGACATGCTGTTACCTCTTACAAAATTGAGCGGGCAGGCGTTATTTGATTTCTGCCGCGTAGATATCGGGCTTGAAGCCAATCAGGGTTCGGTCGCCGAGATCGAGCACCGGGCGCTTGATCATCGAAGGTTGCGCGAGCATCAGTTCGATCGCTTTCGCCTGGTCGAGATCGGCTTTGCGTTCGTCGTCGAGTTTGCGAAAGGTCGTGCCCGCACGGTTCAGCACCACCTGCCAACCGTGCTCGTTGCACCACTGGACCAGGTGTTCGCGGTCGATTCCGGCCGCTTTGTAGTCATGGAAGTCATAGCTGACAGCGTGTTCATCGAGCCAGGTGCGCGCCTTTTTCATGGTGTCGCAGGCTTTGATGCCGAAAAGGTGCAACGTTTTGCTTGAAGCGGTCAAGGAATTGCCCCCTTTTGAGATGCTGGAGTTAAAGGTCACGGATTATGCCATGCCCGCGCCGGTTCGGCGTCGGCGAAGGCCCGGCTTTGTAGCTTTGTGTGACAGCGGCATGGGCCGCTTGCGACTTTTGTGCAGCGGCGAGGCCCCAGCTTAAGCGGCTAATATGGCACTTCGACGGTAACCTGTTGCCTGAAGTCCGCTGCTGATCGATTGGGAAAACCGCTTTATGCAAACCGCCTATACCGTCCTTATCCTGCTGATGCTGGTGAGTCTCTCGCGCTTGGTCGGACGGGTGATTCCGTTGCCGTTGCCGCTGCTGCAGATCGCCGCCGGAGCCTTGCTGGCCTGGCCCACCCTGGGGCTGCACGTGGCCCTGGACCCGGAATTGTTTCTGTTCCTGTTCCTGCCGCCGCTGCTGTTCTCCGATGGCTGGCGCATGCCCAAGCGTGAGCTGTGGCGCCTGCGCGGGCCGATTCTGACCCTGGCCGTGGGCCTGGTGCTGTTCACCGTGGTGGGGGCCGGTTATTTCATTCACTGGTTGCTGCCGACCATTCCCTTGCCGGTGGCCTTCGCCCTGGCGGCGGTGTTGTCGCCGACCGACGCCGTGGCGGTCTCGGCGATTTCCCAGAACCGCCTGCCGACGCCCTTGATGCACATGCTGCAGGGCGAGGCGCTGATGAACGACGCCTCCGGCCTGGTGACCTTCAAGTTCGCCCTGGCGGCGGCCGTGACCGGGGTGTTTTCCCTGGCCAATGCCAGCCTGACTTTTGTCCTGGTGGCCGTCGGCGGCCTGGCGGTCGGCGTGGCCCTGAGCTGGCTGGTGGGGCGCTTGCGGGCCTGGATGATCGCCCGCGGCTGGGACGACCCGGCGACCCATGTGGTGTTCATGCTGTTGCTGCCGTTCGCCGCCTACGTGCTGGCCGAGCGCCTGGGAGCCTCGGGCATCCTCTCGGCAGTGGCGGCGGGGATGATGCAGAGCTGGCTCGATCTGTTGCCCCGGCAGACCAGCACCCGCTTGCTCAACCGCAGTGTCTGGTCGTTGCTGGAGTTTGCCTTCAACGGCCTGATCTTTCTGCTGTTGGGCCTGCAACTGCCGGACATCATCAAGGCCGTGGTCAGCCACGAAACCACCTTGTGGCCGACCCTGTTCTATCGCTGCCTGGATGTGGGAGCGATCTTCCTGGTATTGCTGGTGCTGCGGTTCATCTGGGTGCAAAGCATCTGGCGCCTGTCCGGCCTGTTGCGGCGCTGGCGCGGCAAGGGGGAGCTGACCCTGGTGCCGACCGCGCGCTCCTGCTGGTTGCTGACGGTGGGCGGGGTACGCGGGGCGGTGACCCTGGCGGGCGTCATGTCGGTGCCGCTGTTGCTGGGCGCGGGCGAGGCTTTTCCCGAGCGCGACCTGCTGATCTTCATTGCCGCCGGGGTGATCCTGTTGTCGCTGGTGGCCGCCTGTATCGCCTTGCCGCTATTGCTGCGGGGCATCCAGAAGAGTCCTGACGAGAAGCGGCATGCCGAAGTGCGTGACGCCTGGCGCAAAACCGCCGAGGCGGCAATCCATGCCCTGGAGGTCGAGGAAGTGGCCGATGGGGCCAACTCGCCGGATGCGGCCCAGGCGGCGCTGGCCACCGAGCTCAAGGGGCGGCTGATGTCGGAATATCGCCATCAACTGGAGGTGTTCAACGATTCCGCCGAAGCCCAGGCGCTGGCGTTTCAGATGGATTTGCTGGAGCGCAAGTTGCGTTTGAAGGCGCTGCGGGCGCAGCGGCTGGAGTTGTATCGGTTGAGCCGCCAGCACCAGATCGGCGACGACGTGCTACGCGAGATATTGGGCGAGCTGGACCTCAGCGAGGCCAATCTGGGGCAGGTGAAATAGCACCTGTCTCCTGTAGGAGCGAGGCGTGCCCAAGATGAACGATAACGCAGTGTTTCAGCTGTACGGTGTCATCTCTATCGCGGGCAAGCCTCGCTCCTGCAGGGGCGTGAGTTACTTACGGCGCTGAACGAAATCGCGGATCCGCTCGGCCGCCTCCACGCATTCGGCCAATGGCGCCACCAGGGCCATGCGCACCCGACCGGCTCCCGGGTTGCTGCCGTCGACGTCGCGTGACAGGTAGGAACCCGGCACCACGGTCACATGTTCCTGTTCGTACAGGTCGCGGCAGAACGCCGTGTCGTCGCCCGCCACGTTCGGCCACAGGTAGAAGCTGCCGTCCGGGCGCTGCACGTCGAGTACCGGCGCCAGGATCTCCAGCACCGCATCGAACTTCTCGCGATACAGCGCGCGGTTGGCGCGCACATGCACTTCGTCGTTCCAGGCGGCGATGCTGGCCAGCTGGGTCTGAACCGGCATGGCGCAGCCGTGGTAGGTGCGGTACAGCAGAAAGCCCTTGAGGATCTCCGCGTCGCCGGCGACGAAACCGGAGCGCAGGCCCGGCAGGTTGGAGCGCTTGGACAGGCTGTGGAACACCACGCAACGCTTGAAGTCCTGGCGTCCCAGTTCGGCGCAGGCAGTGAGCAGGCCGGGAGGCGGGGTCTGTTCGTCGAAGTACAGCTCGCTGTAGCACTCGTCGGCGGCAATCACGAAATCGTACTGGTCGGCCAGGGCGATGAGTTTCTTCAGGGTTTCGATCGGGATCAGCGCGCCGGTCGGGTTGCCCGGCGAGCACAGGAACAGGATCTGGCAACGCTGCCAGATCTCGGCCGGTACCGCGTCGAAATCCGGATTGAAGCCGTTTTCATCCAGGCACGGCAGGTAGTGCGGCTTGGCGCCGGCGAGGAAGGCCGCGCCTTCGTAGATCTGATAGAAGGGGTTCGGGCTGACCACCAGTGCGTCGTCGCCACGGTTGACCACGGTCTGGGTGAAGGCGAACAGCGCCTCGCGGGTGCCGTTGACCGGCAACACGTTGCGTGCCGGGTCGATCCAGCCGTCGGGCACGCCAAAACGCCGCTCGCACCAGCTGGCGATGGCTTCGCGCAGGGCTGGAAGCCCCAGGGTCGTCGGATACACGGCCATCTGGTCGAGGTTATTGGCCAGGGCCTCGGCGACAAAGCTTGGCGAGCGGTGCTTGGGTTCGCCGATGGACAGCGCGATAGGGCGCTTGGCGGGGTTGGGCTGGACGCCGCCGAGCAGGGCGCGGAGTTTCTCGAACGGGTAGGGCTGCAGCTGGTTCAGAGCGTTGTTCATCGGTGCGGTGTCTCACTCAAAGCGGGTCGTGGCGCGTGGTCAGAAGTTCAGGCGCGTCAAGGCGGTAGGCGGTTCGTGGCTGACGCTCAGCTGTTCGACGATGGCGTCCTGCAGTCGGCTGCACAGCTGGGGATCGGACAGTTGCTGGTTGTGCGCGTCGGTAATGAAGAATACGTCTTCCACGCGCTCGCCCAGGGTGGCGATCTTGGCGTTTTGCAGCGACAGGTCGAACTCCAGGAAGATCTTGCCGATGCGCGCCAGCAGGCCGGGGCGATCGGGAGCGCTCAGTTCGAGCACGGTGACCGGGCGCTGGGCATCGTTGTGGATAGTCACTTGCGGCGGGAAGGCGAAGTGCTTGAGCTGACGCGGTACTCGACGCTGGATGATGGTCGGGTAGTCGTCAGGATTGCGCAGGGCCTCGGTAAGGCCGTCGCGGATCTGTTTGACGCGTTGCGGGTTGTTGCCGATCGAGCCGCCGTCGTTGTCGAGCACGATATAGGTGTCGAGGGTGAACTGGCTGCTCGAGGTGATGATCCGGGCGTCATGGATGTTCAGGTTCAACTGGTCCATCGCGGCCACGGTCACAGCGAAGAAATCGTGCTGGTCCGGGGCGTAGATGAAGATCTGCGTGCCACCCTCGAATTCGCGCTGGGTGGTTTCCTTGATCAGCACCAGCGGGCCGCCGTCGGCCGGCTGCTGGAGGATCGCATCGCTGTGCCAGGCCACATCGCCGGCGGTGTGGCGCAGGAAGTAGTCGTCGCCCAGTTGCGCCCAGAGCTGCTCGACGTCGTCCGGGTCGGTGCCGGCGCGGACCAGGATGTCCAGGGCCGCGCTTTGCGTCTGGCGGATCTGCTCTTCGCGGTCCACCGGGTTTTCCAGGCCGCGGCGCAGGGCGCGCTTGGTCTCGGTGTAGAGCTGGCGCAACAGGCTGGCGCGCCATGAGTTCCACAGCGTCGGGTTGGTCGCGTTGATGTCGGAAACCGTCAGCACGTAGAGATAGTCCAGGCGGGTCTGGTCGACCACGACCTGGGCGAAATCATGGATGACCTGCGGGTCGGACAGGTCCTTGCGCTGGGCGGTGGTCGACATCACCAGATGGTTCTGCACCAGCCAGACGATCAGGCGCGTGTCCCACAGCGGCAACTGGTGGCGGATGCAGAAGGCTTCCGCGTCCACGGCGCCGATATCCGAGTGGTCACCGTGCCGGCCCTTGCCAATGTCATGGTAGAGCCCGGCGAGGTAGATCAGTTCGGGCTTGGGCAGCTTGGCCATGAGCTTGCTGGCCAGCGGGAATTTCTCCGAAACCTGGGTGTACTGCAGTTTGCGCAGGTGTTTGATCAGGTTCAGGGTGTGGGCGTCGACCGTATAGATGTGGAACAGGTCATGCTGCATCTGCCCGACGATATGGCCGAACTCCGGCAGATAACGCCCGAGAATGCCGTAGCGATTCATCCGCCGCAGGTTGCGGTGGATGCCGATCTCGCACTTGAACAGCTCGATGAACAGGCTGGTATTGCGAATGTCGTGGCGGAAATCGTCGTCGATCAGGTGGCGATTTTCGCGCAGCAGGCGAATGGTGTCGGCGCGTACGCCCTTGATCTCCGGGTGCTGGGCCATGAGCACGAAGATTTCCAGCATGGCGAACGGCGTACGGCGGAACACGTTGGCGTTGATCGCCTCGATGTAGCCGTCGTGCAACTGGAAGCGCGAGTTGATCGGCTGCGGCGGCGCTTCGTCTTCCGGGGCGAGGATGACTTCCTCGAAATGCTGGATGATCAGGTCGCTGAGCTGGGCGATGCTCATCACCACCCGGTAGTACTGTTGCATGAAGCTTTCGATGGCCTGCTTGGCATCGTTGCCCTCGAACCCCAGCAGCTTGGCGATCGAGCGCTGGTGATCGAACAGTAGGCGGTCTTCGGCACGCCCGGCGAGCATGTGCAGGGCGTAGCGGACTTTCCACAGGAACTCCTGGGACGAGGCCAGCAGCGCGTTCTCGCTTTCCACCAGGAAACCTTCGCCGGCCAGGGCCCGCAGGTTCAGCGTGCCGTACTGGCGACGGGCGACCCAGAGGATGGTCTGGATGTCCCGCAGGCCGCCGGGCGAGCCTTTGACGTTGGGTTCCAGGTTGTATTCGGTATCGTTGTACTTGTGGTGCCGGGCTTTCTGTTCGGCGCGCTTGGCCAGGAAGAAGTCCTTGCTCGGCCACATGTGCGCCGTGCTGGTGACGTCGAGCATGCGCTGGCGCAGGCGTTCGGGGCCGCAGATGGTGCGGCTTTCCATCAGGTTGGTAACCACCGTCAGGTCGGCGCGGGCCTCTTCGGCGCATTCTTCCACCGAGCGCACGCTTTGCCCGACTTCCAGGCCGATGTCCCAGAGCAGGGTCAGGAAGCGTTCGATGGAGTCGCGGAAAATCTCGTGGTCGGCGCTGTCCAGCAGGATCAGCAGGTCGATGTCCGAGTAGGGGTGCAGCTCGCCGCGACCGTAGCCACCGACCGCCACCAGGGCGATGTCGGCGTCGTCGCTCCAGTCGAACTGGTCCCAGGCCTTTTGCAGGATGTTATCGACGAACCAGGCGCGGTCCTCGATGAGCCGGCGGATATCCCGTCCGCTGCGAAAGCGCTCGTCGAGCACTTCACGTGCCTGACGAATGGCTTTCTTGAAGGCAGCGATAGGGCTTGCCTTCAGGGCCAGTTCCGCCTGGAACTGGCCGCGGTCGAACAATTCGGGATCCACCTGCGGCATCGATTGGCTTTCCTTTCTATCTATAGGTCAGGGCGCAGCTGCGTGGATCAGGCCGAGACGCGCGCGATGGTGTCATCGCTGCGCAGGGTGAAGATCTCGTAGCCGGTCTCGGTCACCAGCAGGGTGTGTTCCCACTGCGCGGAGAGCTTGCGGTCCTTGGTGATCGCGGTCCAGCCGTCGCCCAGCACCTTGGTGTCGGCCTTGCCCTGGTTGATCATCGGCTCGATGGTGAAGGTCATGCCGGCTTTCAGTTCCATGCCGGTGCCGGCGCGGCCGTAGTGCAGGATCTGCGGCTCTTCGTGGAACACCTTGCCGATACCGTGGCCGCAGAACTCGCGCACCACCGAGAAACCGTTCTTTTCAGCGTGTTTCTGGATGACTTCGCCGATGTCGCCCAGGCGGCAGCCCGGCTTGACCAGTTCGATGGCCTTGTACATGCATTCCTGGGTGATCTGCGACAGGCGCTCGGCCCAGACCGGCACGGTGCCGACGTGGAACATGCGGCTGGTATCGCCGTGGTAGCCGTCCTTGATGACGGTGACATCGATGTTCAGGGTGTCGCCATCCTTCAGCGGCTTCTCGTTCGGGATGCCGTGGCACACCACGTGGTTGATCGAGGTGCAGATGGACTTGGGGAAACCCTTGTAATTCAACGGCGCGGGAATCGCATGCTGCACATTGACGATGTAGTCGTGGCAGATGCGGTCCAGCTCTTCGGTGGTCACGCCGGGTTTGACATGCTCGGCAATCATTTCCAGCACTTCGGCGGCCAGTTTGCCGGCGACACGCATTTTTGCGATGTCCTCGGGAGTTTTGAGGGTGACGGTCATACAGGCTCTCTTGACGCTCAGTGGCGCGGATAAACACGGAATGGCTTGAAAACGGTGCATCGAAGGCTGAACCCGTTGTGGGGTCGCCGCGCTTTCAAAAGCCTCAAAGGTGCGATTCTAACAGAGCCCCGGGGCAAATCTGAGGCTCTGTGCGTCGCTTCTTTCTATAACAGTGGAGCATTCTGGCCCGATTCCAAGGGGGGAGCAAAAAAGCCCTCCAGGGGAAATGAGAATCCGGGTTCCGTTTTTAGCCTTCTTGTGGTATAAAATGCGCCGCTTTCCGGGGATGCTCCGAAAAGCCTAAACCCACACACGTGTCGACACGATGACCTGGGTGCCCTCAGCACAAGCTGTTGGTTGGTCATTGGGATACGTGGAGGCCTAACCCGACTTATTAAGGAACTATCATGTCCCAAGTCAACATGCGCGATATGCTGAAGGCCGGTGTGCACTTCGGTCACCAAACCCGTTACTGGAATCCGAAAATGGGCAAGTACATTTTCGGCGCGCGTAACAAGATTCACATCATCAACCTTGAAAAAACCCTGCCAATGTTCAACGAAGCTCTGACTTTCGTAGAGCGTCTGGCCCAGGGCAAAAACAAGATTCTGTTCGTCGGCACCAAGCGTTCCGCTGGCAAGATCGTTGCTGAAGAAGCAGCACGTTGCGGTTCGCCGTACGTCGATCACCGCTGGTTGGGCGGCATGCTGACCAACTACAAGACCATCCGTGCTTCCATCAAGCGTCTGCGTGACCTGGAAGTTCAGTCGGAAGACGGCACCTTCGCCAAGCTGACCAAGAAAGAGGCGCTGATGCGCACTCGCGATCTGGAAAAGCTGGATCGTAGCCTGGGTGGTATCAAGGACATGGGCGGTCTGCCTGACGCACTGTTCGTGATCGACGTTGACCACGAGCGCATCGCGATCACCGAAGCCAACAAGCTGGGCATCCCGGTCATCGGCGTTGTCGATACCAACAGCAGCCCGGAAGGCGTTGACTACATCATCCCAGGCAACGATGACGCCATTCGCGCCATCCAGCTGTACATGGGTTCGATGGCTGATGCCGTGATCCGTGGCCGCAACAACGTTGCTGGCGGCACCGAAGTATTCGCTGAAGACGCTCCAGCGCCGGCAGCTGAAGCCTGAGTAACTGACGCTTAGCGTTTACTCAGTACGCAAAAAGGGGGCTTGGCCCCCTTTTTGCCACCTCGGAAATCATTTACCGATGGCGCCCCTGCAGTTCTTGTCATGTGTGGCGGCTATCAAGGGTTTTCGAGAGCGCAGCTCAAGAATTGATCGCCCGTTGAGTCGGGTGGAATGGTTGAAAACCTATCCAAGAGGAATTTGAAAATGGCAGAGATTACTGCAGCGTTGGTTAAAGAACTGCGCGAGCGTACCGGCGAAGGCATGATGGACTGCAAGAAAGCCTTGACCAAGGCTGGCGGCGACATCGAGAAAGCCATTGATGACATGCGCGCTTCGGGCGCCATCAAGGCTGCCAAGAAAGCAGGCAACATCGCTGCTGAAGGCGCCATCGCCATCAAGGACGACGGTAAAGCCGCCGTTCTGCTGGAAGTCAACTCGCAGACCGACTTCCTGGCTCTGCAGGACGATTTCAAGGCATTCGTTGCTGCCAGCGTGGAAAAAGCTTTCGCTGACAAGCTGACCGATGCCGCTCCGCTGATCGAAGCTCAAGAAGCCGATCGTCTGGTCCTGGTTGGCAAGACTGGCGAGAACGTCAACATCCGTCGTCTGGCTCGCGTTGAAGGTGACGTGGTCGGTACTTACCTGCACGGTAACAAGATCGGTGTTGCGGTTGTCCTGAAAGGCGGTTCCGTGGAACTGGCCAAGGATATCGCCATGCACGTGGCTGCAAGCAACCCTGAGTTCCTGCTGCCATCGCAAGTTTCCGCTGAAGCCATCGAGCGCGAAAAAGCCGTGTTCCTGCAGCTGAACGAAGACAAGATGAAAGGCAAACCAGCCGAAATCGTTGAAAAAATGATCGGTGGTCGTATCAGCAAGTTCCTGGCCGAAGCCAGCCTGGTTGAGCAAGCTTTCGTCAAGGATCCAGAAGTCACCGTAGGTGCCCTGGCCAAGAAAGGCGGCGCAGAAATCGTTTCGTTCACCCGCTTCGCGGTAGGTGAAGGCATCGAGAAGAAAGAAGACAACTTCGCTGAAGAAGTTGCCGCACAACTGGCTGCTGCCAAGCAACAGTAAGACGGTTTTTCAACTGTCGCCCGAAAGAGGCTGCCCGCTCACGCGCGCAGCCTCTTTTCAAATGGGGTAACCAATTTATTGGGTTGCCTTCGGAACCGGTTTACAAAGTCGTGTTCTGATGGCGCTGTGACAGCGTCAAGCTAGAGTGAACGCAGGCTGCAAACAGCTTGCAGAGAATTTTTAAAATACGCCGCAGGAGAGATTCGCAATGGCTCAGCAGGGCAGTGGTTATCAAGCTCGCTATAAACGCATTCTACTCAAGCTTAGCGGCGAGGCCCTGATGGGCTCGGAAGAGTTCGGGATCGACCCTAAGGTGCTCGATCGCATGGCGCTGGAAGTCGGCCAGCTGGTGGGCATCGGTGTTCAGGTCGGCCTGGTCATCGGTGGTGGCAACCTGTTCCGTGGCGCGGCGCTCAGCGCGGCGGGCATGGATCGGGTAACAGGCGACCACATGGGCATGCTGGCCACTGTGATGAACGGCCTGGCCATGCGCGACGCGCTGGAACGTGCGAATATCTCGGCGATCGTCATGTCGGCCATTTCCATGGTGGGTGTGACCGATCACTACGACCGTCGCAAGGCGATGCGTCATCTGAACTCCAAGGAAGTGGTGATCTTCGCTGCCGGTACCGGCAACCCGTTCTTCACGACCGACTCCGCAGCATGCTTGCGGGCGATCGAGATCGATGCCGACGTAGTGCTCAAGGCAACCAAGGTTGACGGTGTGTACACCGCAGACCCATTCAAAGACCCGCATGCCGAGAAGTTCGATCATCTGACCTACGATGAAGTACTGGATCGCAAGCTGGGTGTCATGGATCTGACGGCGATCTGCCTGTGCCGCGACCATAAGATGCCGTTGCGCGTATTCAACATGAACAAGCCCGGCGCCCTGCTGAACATCGTGCATGGCGGCGCTGAAGGAACCCTGATCGAGGAAGGCGAACAATGATCAACGAAATCAAGAAAGACGCTCAAGAGCGCATGAAGAAGTCCCTGGAGTCGCTGGCTCACGCGTTCGGCCAGATCCGCACCGGCAAGGCGCACCCGAGCATCCTGGGTAGTGTGATGGTGCCTTACTATGGCACTGACACCCCATTGAGCGGTGTGGCCAACGTTACCGTGAAAGATTCTCAGACCCTGCAGGTGGTGCCATTCGAGCGCAACATGCTTGGGGCAATCGACAAAGCCATCGGCAGTGCTGGCCTGAACCTCAATCCGACCAATCTTGGCGAGCTGCTGCTGATCAAGATGGCGCCGCTGACTGAAGAAACCCGCAAAGGCTTCACCAAGCAGGCGCGTGCTGCCGCTGAAGATGCCCGTGTCGCTGTGCGCAATATTCGTCGCGATGCCTTGGGTGATCTGAAGAAGCTGTCCAAGGACAAGGAAATCAGTGAAGACGAAGAGCGTCGCGCCGGTGCTGAGATCGACAAGCTGATCAAAGAGTTCGAGGCTCAGATCGCTAAGGCAACTGACGAAAAAGAAAAGGACCTGATGGCCGTATAAGGGTCGGGCTTTAAATGGATAAGACCAAGCAGAGTGCGCCGTCCTCGGTGCCGCGCCATGTCGCGATCATCATGGATGGCAACAATCGCTGGGCGAAAAAACGCTTCATGCCCGGCGTCGCCGGGCACAAGGCGGGTGTGGATGCCGTGCGGGCAGTGATCGAGGTCTGTGCCGAAGCCAAGGTCGAGGTGCTGACCCTGTTTGCCTTCTCCAGTGAAAACTGGCAACGGCCGGCCGATGAGGTCAGTGCCTTGATGGATCTGTTCTTCAAGGCATTGCGCCGCGAGGCCAAGCGCCTCAACGAAAACAACATCAGCCTGCGCATCATTGGCGATCGTTCGCGTTTCCATCCTGAGTTGCAGGCGGCAATGCGCGAGGCAGAGGCGATGACTGCGGGTAGTGACCGCTTCATTTTGCAGATCGCTGCCAACTATGGCGGTCAGTGGGATATCGCCCAGGCCGCTCAGCGCCTGGCGCGGGAAGTTCAGGCGGGGCACCTGCGTCCTGAGGACATTACCCCTGAGTTGTTGCAAACCTGCCTGGCGACTGGCGACCTGCCATTGCCGGACCTGTGCATTCGTACGGGTGGCGAGCACCGCATCAGCAATTTCCTGCTCTGGCAGCTGGCTTATGCCGAGCTGTACTTCTCCGACCTCTTCTGGCCGGACTTCAAACACGATGCCATGCGCGCTGCGCTGGCCGATTACGCTTCTCGCCAGCGCCGCTTCGGTAAAACGAGCGAGCAGGTCGAAGCTGGAGCCCGGGTTTAATGCTCAAACAACGAATCATTACTGCGCTGATTCTGCTGCCGATCGCCTTGTGCGGTTTTTTCCTGCTCGAAGGTTCCGCCTTCGCCCTGTTTATCGGGCTGGTGGTGACCCTCGGTGCTTGGGAATGGGCGCGCCTGGCGGGTTTCGAGGCTCAGTCGACCCGTATTGCCTATGCAGTAGTGGTCGCTGCGCTGTTGTTCCTGATGCAGCTGTTGCCAGGTATCGCGCCTTGGGTGCTGGGTGCTGCGGTGCTCTGGTGGGGGCTGGCGACTTTCCTGGTGCTCACCTATCCGCGTACCCGTGAGCATTGGGCCGGTGCCGCGGCCAAGCTGGTGATCGGTCTGCTGATTCTGCTGCCGGCCTGGCAAGGCCTGGTCTTCATCAAGCAGCAGCCTTTGGGTAACTGGTTGATCATGGCGGTGATGGTGCTGGTCTGGGGTGCTGATATCGGCGCCTACTTCTCCGGCAAGGCGTTCGGCAAGCGCAAACTGGCGCCGCAGGTCAGCCCGGGCAAGAGCTGGGAGGGAGCGTACGGCGGCCTGTTGCTGAGCCTGGTGATCACTGCGGTGGTCGGTCTGGTTGCGGGCTGGTCTGTCGGGCAGATCATCCTTGGCTTGCTTGGAGCGGCTATCGTGGTGTTCATCTCGGTGGTTGGCGACCTGACCGAAAGCATGTTCAAGCGCCAGGCCGGGATCAAGGACAGCAGTAACCTGCTGCCGGGGCATGGTGGGGTGCTCGATCGTATCGACAGCCTGACCGCGGCCATTCCGGTATTTGCCGTGCTGTTGTGGATGGCTGCATTGTGAGTCGCCCACAGCAGATTACGGTTCTCGGAGCCACCGGCTCTATCGGCCTCAGCACGCTGGATGTTATTGCCCGTCATCCCGAGCGTTATCAGGTCTTCGCCTTGAGCGGTTTCAGTCGTCTGGCTGAGTTGCTGGCGCTGTGCATCCGTCACGCTCCCCGTTTTGCCGTCGTCCCGCATATCGCTGCCGCGCGCAGCTTGCAGGAAGACTTGCGCAATGCCGGTTCGCGCACCCGTGTACTGGTGGGCGAGGAGGGGTTGTGTGAGGTGGCGTCCGCCCCTGACGTCGACGCGGTCATGGCGGCTATCGTCGGTGCTGCGGGCTTGCGTCCGACCCTGGCTGCCGTCGAGGCCGGCAAGAAAATTCTCCTGGCCAATAAAGAAGCCCTGGTCATGTCCGGCGCGCTGTTTATGCAGGCGGTGGGCAAGAGTGGTTCGGTATTGCTGCCTATCGACAGTGAACACAACGCCATCTTCCAGTGCATGCCTGCGGACTTTTCCCGTGGGTTGAGCAACGTGGGGGTGCGGCGTATTTTGCTGACCGCATCCGGTGGCCCGTTCCGCCAAACTCCGCTGGCCGAACTGGAGCAGGTAACGCCCGAGCAGGCGTGTGCCCACCCTAACTGGTCCATGGGGCGCAAGATTTCCGTCGATTCGGCCAGCATGATGAACAAAGGCCTCGAGTTGATCGAGGCGTGCTGGTTGTTTGATGCCAAGCCCGCCCAGGTCGAGGTGGTGATTCATCCACAAAGCGTGATTCATTCGCTGGTCGACTACGTGGACGGTTCGGTGCTGGCCCAGTTGGGCAACCCGGATATGCGCACGCCGATCGCCAATGCCCTGGCTTGGCCGAAGCGGATCGACTCCGGCGTGCCGCCCCTGGATCTGTTCGCCGTGGCACGCCTGGATTTCCAGGCGCCTGATGAAGAGCGGTTCCCTTGCTTGCGTTTGGCGCGCCAGGCCGCGGAAGCTGGCAACAGCGCTCCGGCCATGCTGAACGCGGCCAACGAGGTGGCTGTTGCCGCGTTTCTCGAACGGCGCATCCGCTACCCCGAGATCGCGAGTATCATCGAAGAAGTTTTAAGCCTCGAGCCGGTTGTTGCAGTCGATGAGCTGAGCGCCGTGTTCGCGGCGGACGCCAAAGCCCGTGCCCTGGCTGAGCAGTGGCTGGGTCGCAACGGCCGGTAAGGATTGCGACAAGCCTGAGCGTATCGGCACTGGATAGGATTGCGGAGAAAGTAGATGAGCGCGCTCTATATGATTGTCGGCACCCTGATCGCCCTGGGTGTGCTGGTCACCTTCCATGAATTCGGTCACTTCTGGGTGGCGCGTCGTTGTGGCGTCAAGGTTCTGCGTTTCTCCGTGGGCTTCGGCATGCCGCTGCTGCGTTGGCATGACCGGCAGGGTACCGAGTTTGTGATTGCCGCCATTCCGCTGGGCGGCTACGTGAAGATGCTCGACGAGCGCGAAGGTGAAGTGCCTGTCGATCAGCTTGATCAGTCGTTCAATCGCAAGTCGGTGCGCCAGCGTATCGCTATCGTTGCTGCCGGTCCTGTCGCCAACTTCCTGCTGGCGCTGGTGTTCTTCTGGGGGCTGGCGATGCTCGGTACCGAGCAGGTGCGTCCGGTCATCGGCAGTGTCGAGGCTGGAAGCATTGCCGCCAAGGCAGGCCTGAGTTCCGGCCAGGAAATTGTTGCAATCGATGGCGAACCCACCGTGGGGTGGTCGGCGGTCAACCTGCAGCTGGTTCGGCGTCTGGGCGAAAGCGGCACCTTGCAGTTGTTGGTTCGCGAGCAGGGTTCGACTGCCGATTCGCCCCGCGAGCTGCTGCTCGACAACTGGCTCAAGGGGACCGATGAGCCGGATCCTATTCGTTCCCTGGGGATTCGCCCCTGGCGTCCGGAGCTCGCCCCCGTTCTGGCCGAACTCGACCCGAAAGGCCCGGCCCAGGCGGCTGGCCTGAAAACCGGCGATCGTTTGCTGGCGCTGGATGGTCAGCCGCTGACCGATTGGCAGCAGGTCGTCGACTGGGTGCGTGTACGTCCTGATACCAAAATTGTGCTGCGCGTCGAGCGTGATGGTGCTCAAATCGACGTCCCGGTGACCTTGGCAGCGCGTGGTAAAGAGAAAGTTGCCAGTGGTTATCTGGGGGCTGGGGTGAAGGCAGTCGATTGGCCGCCGGAAATGCTTCGCGAGGTCAGTTATGGTCCGCTGGCTGCGATTGGCGAAGGTGCCCGGCGTACCTGGACCATGAGCGTGCTGACCCTCGACTCACTGAAGAAAATGTTGTTCGGCGAGCTCTCGGTAAAAAACTTGAGTGGACCGATAACCATTGCTAAAGTGGCGGGCGCTTCTGCCCAGTCGGGCGTTGCTGATTTCTTGAATTTCCTTGCTTATCTGAGTATTAGCCTAGGGGTTCTGAACTTGCTGCCCATTCCTGTACTGGATGGGGGGCATCTGTTGTTTTATCTGATCGAGTGGGCGCGTGGTCGTCCCTTGTCGGATCGGGTGCAAGGTTGGGGGATACAGATCGGTATCAGCTTGGTGGTCGGGGTGATGTTGCTTGCCTTGGTCAACGATCTGGGTCGTCTGTAACGCTTCGCTGAATTGCGAATCTGCCGCATTTTGCGGCAGTTTCTTTATTGCCAGTTGGAATAAGAAAGGACTTCATGAAACGTCTGCTGCTAACTGCGGTTCTCTCCGTATTGATGATCGCCGAAGTTCACGCCGAGTCCTTCACTATCTCCGATATCCGCGTCAACGGCCTCCAGCGGGTCTCCGCGGGTAGCGTCTTTGGGGCCTTGCCGCTGAACGTCGGTGAGCAGGCGGACGATCGTCGTCTGGTGGAATCCACTCGTGCGCTGTTCAAAACCGGCTTCTTTCAAGATATCCAGCTGGGCCGCGATGGCAATGTCCTGGTCATCACGGTAGTCGAGCGTCCATCCGTCGCCAGTATCGAAATCGAAGGCAACAAGGCGATTTCCACTGAAGACTTGATGAAAGGCCTCAAGCAATCCGGTCTCGCGGAAGGCGAAATCTTCCAGCGTGCGACCCTTGAGGGTGTGCGTAACGAACTGCAGCGCCAGTATGTTGCCCAGGGCCGTTACTCGGCCACCGTCGATACCGAAGTGGTGCCGCAGCCGCGCAACCGTGTGGCGTTGAAGGTCAACATCAACGAAGGCACCGTCGCTGCCATCCAGCACATCAACGTCGTGGGCAACACCGTATTCCCGGACGAAGACCTGGTCGAACTGTTCGAACTCAAAACCACCAACTGGTTGTCGTTCTTCAAGAACGACGACAAGTATGCGCGTGAGAAGCTGTCCGGTGACCTGGAGCGCCTGCGTTCCTATTACCTGGACCGTGGCTATATCAACATGGATATCGCTTCGACCCAGGTTTCGATCACCCCGGACAAGAAGCATGTCTACATCACTGTGAACGTCAACGAAGGCGAGAAGTACAGCGTTCGTGACGTGAAGCTCAGCGGTGACCTGAAAGTGCCTGAAGACCAGGTCAAGTCGCTGCTGCTGGTCGAGAAGGGCCAGGTGTTCTCGCGTAAATTGATGACCACCACTTCCGAGCTGATCACCCGTCGCCTGGGTAACGAGGGTTATACCTTCGCCAACGTCAACGGCGTTCCGCAGCCGCACGACGAAGACCACACGGTCGATATCACGTTCGTGGTCGATCCGGGCAAGCGTGCCTATGTGAACCGCATCAACTTCCGCGGCAACACCAAGTCCGAGGACGAAGTGCTGCGTCGCGAAATGCGTCAGATGGAAGGTGGCTGGGCTTCGACTTACCTGATCGACCAGTCCAAGACCCGTCTGGAGCGTCTGGGCTTCTTCAAGGAAGTCAACGTTGAAACCCCGGCCGTGCCAGGTGTCGACGACCAGGTAGACGTCAACTACGCAGTAGAAGAGCAGGCTTCCGGTTCGATCACCGCCAGCGTCGGTTTCGCCCAGAGCGCCGGTCTGATCCTCGGTGGTTCGATCACCCAGAACAACTTCCTGGGCACCGGTAACAAGGTCAGCATCGGCCTGACTCGCAGCGAATACCAGAGCCGTTACAACTTCGGCTATGTCGACCCCTACTGGACTGCCGATGGTGTGAGCCTGGGTTACAACGCGTTCTATCGCACCACTGACTACGACGACCTCGATGTCGACGTGGCGAGCTATGCGGTAGACAGCCTGGGTGCCGGCGTCAGCGTTGGCTACCCGATCAGCGAGACTTCGCGTCTGACCTTCGGCCTGACCGCGCAGCAAGACAAGATCAAGACCGGTCGTTATACCGTCGACGAAATCTTCGACTTCGTGAACCGCGAAGGCGACAACTACCTGAACTTCAAGGCTTCGGCCGGCTGGTCCGAGTCGACCCTGAACAAAGGTGTCCTGGCGACCCGTGGTCATTCCCAAAGCCTGGTGCTGGAAGCCACTACTCCAGGTAGCGACCTGTCGTTCTTCAAACTCGACTACCGTGGCCAGTTGTTCCAGCCGCTGACCGATACCTACACCATGCGCCTGCACACCGAGCTGGGTTATGGCGACGGTTATGGTTCGACCGACGGCTTGCCGTTCTATGAAAACTACTATGCTGGTGGTTTCAACTCGGTCCGTGGTTTCAAGGACAGTACCTTGGGTCCTCGCAGTACTCCGAGTCGTGGTGTGGGTGCGACAGGCAACGCCGGTACCTCGCTTGACCCGGACCAGGATGCCCTGCCATTCGGTGGCAACGTGCTGATCCAGGGTGGTGTCGAGGTGTTGTTCCCGATGCCGTTCGTCAAGGATCAACGCTCGCTGCGGACTTCCGTGTTCTGGGATGTGGGTAACGTATTCGACTCCAAGTGCGAGAAGACCACCAACACCAACGGCACACCGTCCAATACACAGTGTAACGACATCAGCCTGAGCAATCTGGCCAGTTCCGTGGGTGTCGGCGTGACATGGGTAACCGCTCTGGGCCCGCTAAGCTTTGCTCTGGCGATGCCGATCAAGAAACCTGACGACGCTGAAACCCAGGTGTTCCAATTCTCCCTCGGTCAGACTTTCTAAGAGTCCGACCCAAGATAACGACAATGGATTTTGTAGGAGTGCATCGTGCGTAAGTTGACTCAATTGGTTCTCCTGGCGACTGTCCTGGTAGCAGGTCCGGCCTTCGCCGACATGAAAATCGCCGTGCTGAACTATCAGATGGCACTGCTGGAATCCGATGCTGCGAAGAAATACGCAGTGGACGCCGAGAAGAAGTTCGGCCCGCAGTTGAACAAGCTGAAAACCCTGGAAAGCAGTGCCAAGGGCATTCAGGATCGTCTGGTTGCCGGTGGCGACAAGATGCAGCAAGGCGAGCGTGAGCGTCTGGAGCTTGAATTCAAGCAGAAAGCCCGTGACTTCCAGTTCCAGTCCAAGGAACTGAACGAAGCCAAGGCCGTTGCCGATCGTGAAATGCTCAAGCAACTGAAGCCGAAACTCGACAGCGCCGTGGAAGAAGTCATCAAGAAAGGTGGTTTTGACCTGGTGTTCGAGCGTGGCGCAGTGATTGATGTCAAACCTCAGTACGACATCACTCGCCAGGTTATCGAGCGCATGAATCAGCTGAAGTAACCCATGACAGCGACTATAAAGCTCGGCCAGCTGGCCGAGTTCCTCGGAGCCACCCTGCGTGGCTCCGCAGAGAAAGAAATCACTGGGCTAGCCACCTTGCAGGAGGCTGGCCCAGCTCAGTTGAGCTTTTTGGCAAATCCCCAATACCGTAAGTATCTGACTGACAGCCAGGCGGGTGCCGTGCTGCTGAAGGCGGCGGATGCCGAAGGTTATGCCGGTGATGCCCTGGTCGTGGCCGATCCCTACCTGTCGTACGCGCGGATTTCCCACCTGTTCGATCCCAAGCCCAAAGCGCCGGCCGGTATTCATCCGACTGCGGTCATTGCCGAGGATGCTGTGGTCGACGCGGCTGCCAGTGTTGGCGCGTTTGCGGTCGTCGAGAGCGGGGCGCAAATCGCCGCGGGCGTCACGATCGGTGCTCATTGTTTTATCGGTGCTCGTTGCCAGATCGGCGAGGGCGGTTGGCTGGCTCCGCGCGTGACGCTTTATCACGATGTGCGTATCGGCAAGCGTGTGGTCATTCAGTCTGGTGCGGTACTGGGCGGCGAAGGTTTCGGTTTCGCCAACGAGAAGGGCATCTGGCAGAAGATCGCGCAGATTGGCGGTGTCACCATTGGCGATGATGTCGAGATCGGTGTGAATACTGCTATCGATCGCGGAGCGCTGGCCGATACCGTCATTGGTAATGGCGTGAAGCTGGATAACCAGATTCAGATCGCCCACAACGTCCAGGTCGGTGATCACACCGCCATGGCAGCCTGTGTCGGTATTTCCGGCAGCACCCGGATCGGTAAGCACTGCATGCTCGCCGGCGGTGTCGGGCTGGTTGGTCACATCGATATTTGCGACAACGTTTTCCTGACCGGGATGACCATGGTGACCCACTCGATTACCGAGCCGGGTGCCTACTCTTCCGGTACAGCCATGCAGCCTGCTGCCGAGTGGCGCAAAAGCGCGGCACGCATCCGTCAGCTCGATGATCTCGCGCGACGCCTGCGACAACTGGAAAAGCGCGTTGGGGAAGTGACCCCCGACGGTAAAGCTTCATCAGATGGCTGATACCATTTCCATATCAAGTGTGCACAGCCGTTAGACTGCCTCCTTGATTTGCTAGAGGAGTGTGCGTTAGTCGCACGCTCCCAATCTTTACTACAGGCTTCCCCCCGAAATGATGGACATCAACGAGATTCGCGAATACCTGCCTCACCGTTACCCGTTCCTGTTGGTGGACCGGGTAGTGGACCTGGATGTTGAGGGCAAGTGCATTCGTGCCTACAAGAATGTCAGCATCAACGAACCTTTCTTCAATGGTCACTTCCCCGCGCATCCAATCATGCCGGGCGTGCTGATCATCGAAGCCATGGCTCAGGCTGCGGGCATTCTTGGTTTCAAGATGCTGGACGTGAAGCCGGCCGATGGCACCCTCTATTACTTCGTCGGTTCCGACAAGCTGCGCTTCCGCCAGCCGGTGCTGCCGGGTGACCAGTTGATCCTGGAAGCCAAGTTCATTAGCTGCAAGCGCCAGATCTGGAAATTCGAATGCCAGGCTTCGGTCGACGGCAAGCCAGTCTGCTCCGCTGAAATCATCTGTGCGGAACGCAAACTATGAGTTTGATTGACCCTCGCGCAATCATCGATCCGACGGCCATTCTGGCCGACGACGTTGAGGTTGGCCCGTGGTCGATCGTTGGCGCCGGTGTGGAAATCGGCGAGGGTACGGTGATCGGGCCTCATGTGGTTCTCAAAGGCCCGACCCGGATCGGTAAGCACAATCGTATCTACCAGTTCTCCTCGGTAGGCGAAGACACTCCCGATCTGAAGTACAAAGGCGAGGAAACCCGCCTGGTGATTGGTGACCACAACGTCATTCGTGAAGGCGTGACCATTCATCGCGGCACTGTCCAGGATCGTTCCGAGACTACTCTCGGCGATCACAATCTGGTCATGGCGTACGCCCATATCGGTCACGACAGCGTGATCGGCAACCATTGCATCCTGGTCAACAATACGGCGTTGGCCGGCCATGTGCATGTGGACGACTGGGCGATCCTGTCCGGTTTCACCCTGGTTCACCAGTACTGCCATATCGGCGCCCACAGCTTTTCCGGCATGGGTACGGCGATCGGCAAGGATGTTCCGGCTTTTGTCACAGTGTTCGGTAACCCGGCCGAGGCACGCAGCATGAACTTCGAGGGCATGCGTCGTCGTGGTTTCAGCGAAGACGCAATTCACGCCCTGCGTCGAGCCTATAAAGTGGTGTATCGCCAGGGCTTGACCGTCGATCAGGCGCTCGTCGAGTTGACAGAAGCTGCTGCACAATTTCCCGAAGTCGCAGTATTTCGCGACTCGATCCAGTCTTCGACCCGCGGCATCACCCGTTAATCATGAGCAAACTGCGTATTGCGCTGGTGGCTGGCGAAGCTTCCGGCGACATTCTTGGCGCCGGTTTGATGCGCGCGCTCAAGGCCCAGCATCCCGCCGTTGAATTCATCGGTGTCGGTGGCCCGCTGATGCAGGCCGAAGGGCTGACCTCTTACTTCCCGATGGAGCGCCTGGCGGTCATGGGGCTGGTGGAAGTCCTGGGACGCTTGCGCGAACTGCTGGCCCGGCGCAAGAAACTGGTTCAGGCCTTGATCGCCGAAAAGCCGGACGTGTTCATCGGTATCGACGCCCCCGATTTCAACCTCAACATCGAGCTCAAGTTGCGTCAGGCCGGCATCAAGACCGTGCACTACGTCAGCCCCTCGGTATGGGCGTGGCGGCAAAAGCGCGTGCTGAAGATCCGCGAAGGTTGCGATCTGATGCTGACGCTGTTCCCGTTCGAAGCCAAATTCTATGAAGAGAAGGGCGTGCCGGTGCGGTTCGTCGGGCACTCCCTGGCTGATGCCATTCCATTGGAAGCCGATCGGGCTGCGGCTCGCACTGAGTTGGGCCTACCAGACGGTCCGCTGGTGGCCCTGATGCCGGGCAGCCGTGGCGGCGAAGTCGGGCGCCTGGGAGCATTGTTCCTCGACGCGGCACAGCGCCTGCGCGCTTTGCGTCCTGGGGTGCGTTTCGTCATGCCCTGCGCGAGCCCCGAGCGACGCACTCAGTTGGAAGAGCTGCTGGCCGGTCGCGACCTGCCGCTGACCCTGCTCAACGGTCAGTCGCATCAGGCGCTGGCGGCTTGCGACGCGGTATTGATCGCTTCCGGCACCGCGACCCTTGAGGCGCTGCTGTACAAGCGCCCAATGGTCGTTGCCTATCGCCTGGCGCCGCTGACCTTCTGGATTCTCAAGCGTATGGTCAAGAGCCCTTATATTTCCCTGCCGAACCTGCTGGCCCAACGCCTGCTGGTTCCCGAGCTGCTGCAGGACGACGCCACTGCAGAGGCCCTGGCCCAGACCCTGTCGCCCTTGATCGAAGACGGCCAGGAGCAGACCCGCGGTTTTGACGAGATCCATCGCACCTTGCGCCGGGATGCCTCCAACCAGGCGGCTGAAGCGGTGTTGAGCCTGATTGGCAAACCGGTATGAGTAACGAAAAGATGCAGATGGGACTGGATTTCTCGCTGGTGGCCGATGCCGAAGACCTGGTGGCCGGTGTCGACGAAGTAGGGCGCGGCCCCTTGTGCGGCGCAGTGGTCACGGCTGCGGTCATCCTCGATCCGAGTCGGCCGATTCTCGGCCTGAACGACTCGAAGAAGCTCACCGAGGCCCGTCGCGAAAAACTCTACGACGAGATTTGCGAGAAAGCCTTGAGCTGGTGCATTGCCCGCGCCGAAGTCGAGGAAATCGACGAGTTGAATATCCTGCATGCCACCATGCTGGCCATGCAGCGCGCGGTAGAAGGACTGAGCGTGACCCCGAAACTGGCGATGATCGACGGTAATCGTTGCCCGAAACTGTCGATGCCTGCCGAAGCCGTGGTCCAGGGCGATAGCAAGGTGCCTGCGATCGCCGCGGCGTCGATTCTGGCCAAGGTCAGCCGGGATCGCGAGATGGCGGCGTTCGAGCTGATCTACCCCGGTTATGGCATAGGCGGACACAAGGGCTATCCGACGCCCGTTCATCTGGAAGCGCTGGCCCGCCTGGGGCCGACGCCGATTCACCGGCGCTCGTTCGCGCCGGTACGCCAAGCCTACGAAGCCCGTGAGAACATGGGCGAGATTCAGTCCTGAGGCTGATGTTTTAGCGAAGGCCCGGTACAATCCGGCTGTTTTAGAGGGTGAAGAGCGAAGGTAAGACAAGGCGAACGGTAGTGATAAAGCGCAGTTGACGTTAGTCAATGAGCATTTTGAGCCGCTGTTCAACGCAGTATTACCGAGCTCGACCCCTTTAAATCGCCGGATTTCCGGGCCTTGTTGTTTTCGCGCTTTCTTACAGGATCACTATGCCGGCTTCATTCGTTCATCTACGCCTGCACACTGAATATTCCCTGGTTGACGGTCTGGTGCGGATCAAACCGCTGGTCAAGACGTTGGCCGGCATGGGCATGCCCGCCGTGGCGGTTACCGACCAGAACAACATGTGTTCCCTGGTCAAGTTCTACAAGGCGGCCATGGGCACCGGGATCAAGCCGATCTGTGGCGCCGACTTGTGGCTGTCGAACAAGGATCCCGAGAATCCACTGAGCCGCATCAGCCTGCTGGTGATGAATGCCGTGGGCTATCGCAACCTGACTGAGCTGATTTCCCGCGGCTTCATCGATGGCCAGCGTAATGGCCAGATCATCATCGAGCGCGAGTGGGTGGCCGAGGCCGCCGAAGGCCTGATCATGCTCTCGGCCGCGAAAGAGGGCGAGATCGGTATCGCCTTGCTCTCTGGCGACCTGCAAGAAGCGGAAACCCTGGCTCGCGAGTGGATGGCGGTGTTCCCGGACCGCTTCTATCTGGAAGTGCAGCGTACCAACCGTCCCAACGACGAAGAGCAATTGCACGCTGCGGTGGCCCTGGCGGACAAGATCGGCGCGCCGCTGGTGGCGACCAACGATGTGCGGTTCATCAAGCGCGAAGACTTCGAGGCCCATGAAACCCGGGTCTGCATCGGTGAAGGCCGTGCCCTCGACGACCCGCGTCGCTCGAAGAACTACAGCGATCAGCAGTACCTGAAAAGCGCCGAGGAAATGGCCGAGCTGTTCAGCGACCTGCCCGAGGCCCTGGAAAACACGGTCGAGATCGCCAAGCGCTGCAATATCGAAGTGAAGCTGGGCAAGCACTTCTTGCCTGACTATCCGATTCCCGATGGCATGACCATCGACGAGTATTTCCGCAAGGTGTCGTTCGACGGGCTGGAAGAGCGCCTAAGCGTGCTGCTGCCCAAGGACACCACCGAAGACTATGAAGCCAAGCGCCAGGTGTATGTCGACCGGCTGAATTTCGAGCTGGATATCATCATCCAGATGGGGTTCCCCGGTTACTTCCTGATCGTTATGGACTTTATCCAGTGGGCCAAGAGCAACGGTGTGCCGGTGGGGCCGGGCCGGGGGTCGGGTGCCGGCTCCCTGGTGGCCTACGTGCAGAAGATCACCGACCTCGACCCGCTGGCCTACGACCTGCTGTTCGAACGTTTCCTCAACCCGGAACGGGTCTCCATGCCCGACTTCGACGTCGACTTCTGCATGGACGGTCGTGACCGGGTTATCGACTACGTGGCCGAGAAGTATGGCCGTAACGCCGTAAGCCAGATCATCACCTTCGGTTCCATGGCCGCGAAGGCGGTGGTGCGGGACGTGGCGCGGGTGCAGGGCAAGTCTTACGGCCTGGCTGACCGTTTGTCGAAGATGATTCCCTTCGAAGTCGGCATGACCCTGGAAAAAGCCTACGAGCAGGAAGAAATCCTGCGTGACTTCATCAAGGTCGATGAAGAAGCGGCGGAAATCTGGGAAATGGCGCGCAAGCTCGAGGGCGTGGTGCGTAACGTCGGTAAGCACGCCGGTGGTGTGGTTATTGCGCCGACCAAGCTGACCGACTTCTCGCCGATCTACTGCGACGAAGCCGGCGACGGCCTGGTGACCCAGTTCGACAAGGACGACGTTGAGGCCGCCGGCCTGGTGAAGTTCGACTTCCTCGGCCTGCGGACCCTGACCATCATCAAATGGGCGATGGAGACCATCAACCGCGAGCAGGTCAAAAAGAACCTGCCCGATGTCAACATCGACTTCATCCCGCTGGACGACAAGAAGACTTACGAGCTGTTGCAGAAGGCCGAGACCACTGCGGTGTTCCAGCTCGAATCCCGAGGCATGAAAGAGCTGATCAAAAAGCTCAAGCCCGACTGTCTGGAAGACCTGATCGCACTGGTAGCGCTGTTCCGTCCTGGCCCGTTGCAATCGGGCATGGTGGACGACTTCATCAACCGTAAGCACGGTCGCGCCGAACTGGCCTATCCGCATCCGGACTACCAGTACGAGGGCCTGCGGCCGGTACTGGCGCCGACCTACGGCATCATCCTGTATCAGGAACAGGTGATGCAGATTGCCCAGGTGATGGCGGGCTATACCCTTGGCGGGGCCGACATGCTGCGTCGTGCCATGGGTAAGAAAAAACCCGAGGAGATGGCCAAGCAACGCGGCGGCTTCATCGAAGGTTGCGCCAACAACGGTATCGATGCCGACCTGGCGGGTAACATCTTCGACCTGGTGGAAAAATTCGCCGGCTACGGTTTCAACAAGTCCCACTCGGCCGCCTACGGCCTGGTGTCCTACCAGACTGCATGGCTCAAGACGCATCACCCGGCGCCTTTCATGGCCGCGGTACTGTCCGCGGATATGCACAACACCGACAAGGTGGTGGTGCTGATCGAAGAAGTGCGCAGCATGAAGCTGCGCCTCGATGCTCCGGATGTGAACAGTTCCGACTTCAAGTTCACCGTTAATAACGACGGCCGCATCGTCTATGGCCTGGGAGCGATCAAGGGCGTGGGCGAGGGGCCGGTGGAGGCGATCGTCGAGGCCCGTGCCGAAGGTGGCCCGTTCAAGGACCTGTTCGACTTCTGCAGCCGGGTTGACCTCAAGCGCATCAACAAACGTACCCTCGATGCGTTGATCCGCAGTGGTGCCCTGGACCGCCTGGGGCCTTACTTCCACGACGAAATCAAGGCCTACCAGGCCAACATCGACCGCAACCGCGCGGTGCTGTTGTCGGCCCTGGAGGAAGCGGTCAAGGCGGCCGAGCAGACCGCGCGAACCGCCGACAGTGGCCACGCCGACCTGTTCGGCGGGGTCTTCGTCGAAGAAGATGCGGATGTCTACGCCAATCATCGCAAGGCCAAGGAACTGACCCTCAAGGAGCGCCTGAAAGGGGAGAAAGATACCCTCGGCCTGTACCTGACCGGGCACCCGATCGACGAATACGAAGGTGAGATCCGCCGTTTCGCCCGCCAGCGCATCGTCGACCTGAAGCCGGCGCGCGATACCCAGACCGTCGCGGGCATGATCATTGCCTTGCGGGTTATGAAGAACAAAAAGGGCGACAAGATGGGGTTCATTACCCTTGACGATCGTTCGGGGCGGATCGAGGCTTCGCTGTTCGCCGAGGCCTTCCATTCGGCCCAGTCCCTGCTGCAGACCGACGCGATGGTGGTGGTCGAGGGTGAAGTCAGCAACGACGACTTCTCCGGCGGCCTGCGCCTGCGGGTCAAGCGGGTGATGAGCATGGAAGATGCGCGTACCAATTTGGCGGAAAGCCTGCGCCTGAAGGTGCACACCGAAGCCCTCAAGGGCGATCAGCTACGCTGGCTGGGGGAGTTGTGCAAACGCCATCGCGGCGCTTGCCCGATCTCCATGGAATACACCAAGGAGGACGCCAAGGCCTTGCTGCAGTTCGGCGAAGCCTGGCGGATCGATCCGGCGGATGCCTTGATTCAAGCCCTGCGTGACCAGTTCGGGCGAGACAACGTCTTCCTCCAATACCGTTGACGGTCTGGCGCCATAAAAGTGCGCCGATCTCGACCCGAATTTTTAATCTCGACCTGAACGCGCCTCTCCCTTAAGGTAGGGCGCGAATAGACAACCGGCCGGCCCAAGCTCTCTTGGACGTCGACCCAAGACGGACGCCTATGAACCCGAATTTTCTTGATTTCGAACAGCCGATCGCCGACCTGCAAGCCAAGATCGAAGAGTTGCGCTTGGTCGGTAATGACAATTCGCTGAATATCGGCGATGAGATCTCCCGCCTGCAAGACAAGAGCAGCACCCTGACCGAGGACATCTTCGGCAAGCTGACCAGCTGGCAGATCGCACGCCTGGCGCGTCATCCGCGTCGTCCGTACACCCTGGACTACATCGAGCACATCTTCACCGAGTTCGACGAACTGCATGGCGATCGTCACTTCTCCGACGACGCCGCGATCGTCGGCGGCGTTGCCCGTCTGGACGATCAGCCGGTCATGATCATCGGTCACCAGAAAGGCCGTGAAGTGCGCGAGAAGGTTCGCCGCAACTTCGGTATGCCGCGCCCTGAAGGCTATCGCAAGGCCTGCCGCCTGATGGAAATGGCCGAGCGCTTCAAGATGCCGATCCTGACCTTCATCGACACCCCAGGCGCCTACCCGGGCATCGACGCCGAAGAGCGCAACCAGAGCGAGGCCATTGCCTGGAACCTGCGGGTCATGGCGCGCCTGAAAACCCCGATCATCGCCACTGTGATCGGTGAAGGTGGTTCTGGCGGTGCGCTGGCCATTGGTGTCTGCGATCAGCTGAATATGCTGCAGTACTCCACTTACGCGGTAATTTCGCCGGAAGGCTGCGCCTCGATCCTGTGGAAAACCGCCGAGAAAGCACCGGATGCCGCCGAAGCCATGGGCATCACCGCCGAGCGCCTGAAAGGCCTTGGCATTGTCGACAAGGTCATTGGCGAGCCACTGGGTGGCGCGCATCGTGATCCGGTTGCCGCTGCCGCGCTGATCCGCGCCGAGCTGACTTCCCAGCTGGCGATGCTCAAGAAGATGGATAACGACACCCTGCTGGCGCGTCGTTACGATCGCCTGATGAGCTACGGTCTCTGATAGATCGACGCTCCTTGTAGGGGCGGGCTTGCTCGCGAAATGGGCGCCTCGGCCATTCAGGTCGAGGCTTTTCAGGCACTGCGAGCACGCTCGGTCTCTACTCAGGATCCGCTCCATTCATGAGCCCATTCGATACAGCCCTCACGCAAAAACTGCTGCAACGCCTCCTGCCCTGGCTGGATCGATCAGCCTGGCGCATCGCATTCTCTGGTGGCCTCGATTCCACCGTCCTGCTGCACCTGCTTGCCCAACTCAAGCAGCGACACAGACTTCCCCCTTTGACCGCCATACACGTGCATCACGGCCTCCAGGCTGCGGCTGACGCCTGGCCGGAGCATTGCCGGGCCCAGTGCGAGGCGTTGGCTGTGCCGTTGCGGGTGGTAGCGGTGCAGGTGCAACCAGGAGCCAGCCTCGAGCGCGCGGCGCGAGAAGCGCGTTATGCCGTGTTCGAAGAAATAACCGACAGCAATGAATTGCTGCTGACGGCCCAGCACCGCGACGATCAGGCGGAAACCCTGTTATTCCGTCTGCTGCGCGGAGCCGGAGTCAGGGGGCTGTCGGCCATGCCGGCGTCGCGTGCGTTGGGGCCGGGGCATTTGCTGCGGCCCTTGCTCGATGTCTCCCGCGACGAACTGGAACGCTACGCTCGGGATCACCAGTTGCACTGGATCGACGACCCCTCCAACCAGGACCGGCAGTTCTCCCGCAATTACCTGCGCCATCAGGTATTCCCATTGCTGACCGCCCGCTGGCCACAAGCGGCCAGCAGCATGGCGCGCAGCGCGGCGCATTTGCGCGAGGCGCGGGAGTTGCTGGATGAGCTGGCCATTATCGATCTGCAAGAGGCGGTCAAGGGCGCCGAGTTCGAGTGGCTGGGATTACCGTCCCTGGCGCTGGCGCCTTTGCTCGGCTTGTCGCAGGCGCGCCAGCGCAATGCCCTGAGTCACTGGCTGAGCCGCTTCACGCCGCTGCCGGACAGCGATCACTGGGCGGGCTGGCAGACGCTGCGCGATGCCGCGGGCGACAGCCGTCCGGTATGGCGGCTGGGGCAGGGCGAGGTGCAGCGGGCGGCAGGGCGCGTCTGGTGGTTGTCGGATAGCTGGCTGCGGCCCGTACTGTCTGCACCGAGTTGGGTCGATACCGCTGCGCCTCTGCCGTTGCCGGGTAATGGTCGGTTGCAATTCATCGGTAGCGCGCCGCAAGGGCCTTTGCAAGTACGTTACCGTCAGGGGGGCGAGGTGATGCAACTGCCAGGACGCGGCCACCGCGACCTCAAGCGTCTGCTCAATGAGGCAGGTCTGCCGGCCTTCGTCCGTGGCAGATTGCCGCTGCTGTATCGAGGCGAAGAATTGCTCGCGGTGGCGAACCTGCCAGGTCTTGACGCAAATGCCCATGAAGGTTGGCAATTGCATTGGCAGCTGCCTTCGAGCGATCAAGGTTTGAGCTGAAAGTCCCTTTCCGGTAGACTACGCTCCCTTCTTGATACAACTTCTGTGGATTCGCCTGAATTGCAGGAGTTGCCGATTACCAAGCAGTCTTTGCTGGGCGATTCCAAAAAATGTGTAGCGAGCAACGTACCGGTGTTTTCTCTTCCGGTCTGTCCCAACGCGGCGGTTTTTTTGAAAGGTGCACTGTGATTAATGCAGGTGATCGGGGGCTTCGGCCTTCCTTCGCTTTCCCCGGCGGCTCGGACCGCTTTAACGCAGACTTCTAGGGTTTTTCATGACGCGCTACATATTCGTCACGGGCGGTGTTGTTTCTTCATTGGGGAAAGGCATTGCCTCGGCTTCATTGGCGGCCATCCTGGAGGCGCGGGGACTTAAGGTCACCATGCTCAAGCTGGACCCGTACATCAACGTCGACCCGGGCACCATGAGCCCGTTCCAGCACGGTGAAGTGTTCGTCACCCACGACGGCGCCGAGACCGACCTGGACCTGGGCCACTACGAGCGGTTCATCCGCACGACCATGACCCAGAACAACAACTTCACCACCGGTCGTGTCTACGAGCACGTGCTGCGCAAAGAGCGCCGTGGTGATTACCTGGGCGCCACCATCCAGGTGATTCCGCACATCACCGACGAAATCAAGCGTCGCATCATCAAGGGCGCCGGCGATGCCGACGTGGCCCTGGTAGAGATCGGCGGCACTGTGGGCGACATCGAGTCGCAACCGTTCCTCGAGGCCATCCGCCAGCTGCGTGTCGAAGTCGGTTCCAAGCGCGCGATGCTGATGCACCTGACCCTGGTTCCGTACATCGCTACCGCTGGCGAGACCAAGACCAAGCCAACCCAGCACTCGGTGAAAGAGCTGCGTTCCATCGGCCTGCAGCCTGACGTGCTGATCTGCCGCTCCGACCATCCGGTGGATGTGTCCTCGCGTCGCAAGATCGCGCTGTTCACCAACGTTGAAGAGCGCGCGGTGATCTCCCTGGAAGACGTCGACACCATCTACAAGATCCCGGCCGTGCTGCACGCGCAGGGTCTGGACGATTTCGTCGTCGAGCGTTTCGGCCTGCAATGCAACGGTGCCGATCTGTCCGAGTGGGAAAAGGTGGTCGATGCCAAGCTCAACCCCGAGCACGAAGTCACCATCGCCATGGTCGGCAAGTACATGGAGCTGCTGGACGCCTACAAGTCGCTGATCGAAGCGATGAGTCACGCCGGCATCACCAATCGTACCAAGGTCAACCTGCGCTATATCGATTCCGAAGACATCGAGAACCAGGGCACCGCGCTGCTTGAAGGCGTCGATGCGATCCTGGTTCCAGGCGGCTTCGGTCTGCGTGGCGTGGAAGGCAAGATCACCGCCGTCCAGTACGCTCGCGAAAACAAGGTGCCGTACCTGGGTATCTGCCTGGGCATGCAAGTGGCCGTGATCGAGTTCGCTCGTAACGTCATGGGCTGGAAAGACGCCAACTCCACCGAGTTCGATCGCGCCAGCGGTCACCCGGTCGTCGGCCTGATCACCGAGTGGGCAGATGCCACCGGTGCCGTCGAAACCCGTACCGAGACCTCCGACCTGGGCGGCACCATGCGTCTCGGCGCTCAGGAGTGCCTGCTCGAAGCTGGCTCCAAGGTGCACGATTGCTACGCCAAGGACGTGATCGTCGAGCGTCACCGTCATCGCTACGAAGTGAACAACAACCTGCTGCCGCAGCTGATCGACGCCGGTCTGAAGATTTCCGGTCGTTCCGGCGATGGCGCGCTGGTTGAAGTGGTCGAGGCGCAGGATCATCCATGGTTCGTCGCCTGCCAGTTCCACCCTGAGTTCACCTCGACCCCACGTGACGGCCATCCGCTGTTCAGTGGCTTCGTCAAGGCGGCTTTGGCTCAACACCAGAAGAAGGCGTAACCCCGATGGCACAGAAGATCATCCGCGTCGGCGACATCGAGATTGCCAACGACAAGCCCATGGTGCTGTTCGGCGGCATGAACGTGCTGGAAAGCCGTGACATGGCCATGCAGGTCTGCGAAGAGTACATGAAGGTCACCGAGAAGCTCGGTATCCCTTACGTGTTCAAGGCCAGTTTCGACAAGGCCAACCGGTCTTCTGTGACCTCCTATCGTGGTCCTGGCCTGGAAGAGGGCATGCGCATCTTCCAGGACATCAAGCAAGCCTTCGGCGTGCCGATCATCACCGACGTCCACGAGCCCTACCAGGCCGCGGTCGTCGCCGAGGTCTGCGACATCATTCAGCTGCCGGCCTTCCTGTCGCGCCAGACCGACCTGGTGGTCGCGATGGCCAAGACCGGTGCGGTGATCAACATCAAGAAAGCCCAGTTCCTCGCGCCCCAGGAAATGAAACACATCCTGAGCAAATGCGAGGAAGCGGGTAACGATCAGTTGATCCTCTGCGAGCGTGGTTCGAGCTTCGGCTACAACAACCTGGTGGTCGACATGCTCGGCTTCGGCATCATGAAGCAGTTCGAATACCCGGTGTTCTTCGATGTGACCCACGCGCTGCAAATGCCCGGCGGTCGTTCAGACTCGGCTGGCGGTCGCCGTGCCCAGGTCACCGACCTGGCCAAGGCCGGCATGAGCCAGTCCCTGGCCGGCCTATTCCTGGAAGCCCACCCGGACCCGGACAACGCCAAATGCGACGGTCCATGCGCCCTGCGCCTGGACAAGCTCGAACCTTTCCTGGCCCAGCTCAAGGCCCTGGACGAACTGGTTAAGAGTTTTCCGACGGTAGAGACCGCGTAAACCCGATTTCTCCGGTAAAGTACCGCACGATTAATCGCTCAGGCCCGCGGGCCTGAGCCTTATCGTCCGCAAGTCTGCCCCCTGTTCCCTGCTTGCCGACGGTAAAGAGATTCCCTTCAGCTGCGTCGTTTTCGTCAACTTTGGAGTGTTTACAACAATGGCAAAAATCGTCGACATCAAAGGTCGTGAAGTTCTCGACTCCCGTGGCAACCCCACCGTCGAAGCGGACGTGCTTCTCGACAACGGCATCATCGGCAGCGCCTGCGCGCCGTCCGGTGCCTCCACCGGCTCGCGTGAAGCGCTGGAGCTGCGTGATGGCGACAAGAGCCGTTACCTGGGCAAGGGCGTACTGAAGGCCGTAGCCAACATCAATGGTCCGATCCGCGACCTGCTGCTGGGTAAAGACCCAAGCGACCAGAAAGCCCTCGATCAGGCGATGATCAAGCTGGACGGTACCGACAACAAGGCCACCCTGGGCGCCAACGCGATCCTCGCCGTTTCCCTGGCCGCGGCCAAGGCAGCAGCTCAGGACCAGGACCTGCCGCTGTACGCGCACATCGCCAACCTGAACGGTACTCCGGGTGTCTACTCGATGCCGGTGCCGATGATGAACATCATCAACGGTGGCGAGCACGCCGATAACAACGTCGACATCCAGGAATTCATGGTGCAGCCGGTTGGCGCCAAGTCCTTCTCCGAAGGCCTGCGCATGGGCACCGAGATTTTCCATCACCTCAAAGCTGTGCTGAAGGCCCGTGGCCTGAGCACTGCCGTGGGTGACGAAGGTGGTTTCGCGCCGAACCTGGCTTCCAACGAAGACGCGCTGAAAGTGATCTCCGAAGCCGTGGCCAACGCCGGTTACAAGCTGGGCACCGACGTGACCCTGGCTCTGGACTGCGCGGCCAGCGAGTTTTTCGAAGACGGTAAGTACAACCTGTCCGGCGAAGGCCAGGTGTTCACCGCTGAAGGTTTCGCCGACTACCTCAAGGGCCTGACCGAGCGTTACCCGATCATCTCCATCGAAGACGGTCTGGACGAGTCCGACTGGGCTGGCTGGAAGATCCTCACTGACAAGATCGGCGAGAAGACCCAACTGGTGGGCGACGACCTGTTCGTGACCAACACCAAGATCCTGAAAGAAGGCATCGACAAGAAGATCGCCAACTCGATCCTGATCAAGTTCAACCAGATCGGCACCCTGACCGAAACCCTGGAAGCCATCCAGATGGCCAAGGCTGCCGGTTACACCGCAGTGATTTCGCACCGTTCCGGCGAAACCGAAGATTCGACCATTGCCGACTTGGCTGTGGGCACCTCGGCTGGCCAGATCAAGACCGGTTCGCTGTGCCGTTCCGACCGCGTGTCCAAGTACAACCAATTGCTGCGTATCGAAGAGCAATTGAATGGCAAAGCCAAATACAACGGCCGCAGCGAGTTTCGCGGTTAAGCGGTAGATGGTACAAAGACACCGGATTGGGTCAGAAAAATCGCATCAGCGAGATTTTTGCCACTAATCTGATGCCTTAAGAGCACAAGCCTGGTTCTTCCAGGCTTCGTGCTGTCAGTAGGTTCGAAGTTGTTGGCATGGCTGTCTTTTTTCACTGGATACCCGATATTCGATGCGCAGTCCCAATTGGTTGTTCCTCGTCTTGCTCTTGCTGCTGGCTGGCCTGCAGTACCGCCTCTGGGTGGGGAATGGCAGCTTGGCGCAGGTAACCGACCTGACTCAGCAAATTGCCGATCAGCGCGCTGAAAACGAGCGCCTGCTGGAGCGCAATCGTGTACTCGACGCGGAAGTCATGGAATTGAAGAAAGGCATGGAGACCGTGGAAGAGCGGGCTCGTCATGAACTGGGCATGGTCAAGGAGGGTGAAACCCTCTACCAGTTGGCCCAATGATCCAGTCGCTGCCGGCCTTCTGGGCCGTGATTCCTGCCGCGGGCGTCGGTGCCCGTATGGCCGCGGACCGTCCCAAGCAATACTTGCAACTGGGCGGGCGCACTATTCTCGAACACAGCCTCGGCTGTTTCCTCGACCATCCTTGCCTGAAGGGGCTGGTGGTCAGCCTGGCGCTTGACGATCCTTACTGGCCGACCCTGGCCTGTGCCCACGACCCAAGGATCCAGCGGGTCGAAGGCGGTGCGGAGCGTTCCGGATCGGTCCTCAATGCCTTGCTCCATCTGCATGCCCAGGGCGCTGCGGATGAAGACTGGGTGTTGGTTCACGATGCCGCACGGCCGAACCTGTCCCGTGATGACCTGGACAAGCTGCTGAGCGAACTGGCGGATGATCCTGTGGGCGGCCTGCTCGCGGTGCCGGCCCGTGACACCCTGAAGCGGATCGACAAGCACGGACGGGTGCAGGAAACCGTGGACCGCAGCCTGATCTGGCAAGCCTATACGCCGCAGATGTTCCGTCTTGGCGCCTTGCATCGCGCCCTGGCCGACAGCCTGGTGGCGGATGTGGCGATTACCGATGAAGCGTCGGCGATGGAATGGGCCGGCCAGGCGCCACTCCTGATCGAAGGGCGTTCGGACAACCTCAAGGTGACCCGTCCGGAAGACCTGGAGTGGCTGCGCCAGCGTTGGGCCAATCGCCGCTGAGCGTAGCTTTTCGCGGGCCCCTGTAGCCGCTGCCGCAGGCTGCGAACGGCCCGGAATGGGACGCGTTTTTTGTAGTCGTCATGTACTTCAAGCCGATCGACCGCGTTGTCCGCTATGACGGGTATTGCGTAGCCGATCGCAGCCTGCCGCAGCGGCTACGGATCAATCCTTGTACTCCGGCCGTTTGGCCAACCCCTCCTTGAGATAGTCCACCAGCTTGCGCACCTTGGGCGACAGATGCCGTTGTTGCGGATACAGCGCCCATACCGCGGTATTCGGCGGCTGATGCGCCTCGAGCAGGGAAATCAGGGTGCCCTGATGCAAATGTTCCAGCACGTAATAATCTGGTAGCTGGCAGAGGCCAACCCCCTGTAGCGCTGCATCCAGCACGGCCTGCCCGCTGTTGCAGCGCCAGTTGCCTTGCACCCGCTGGGAGAACTCGCGGCCGTCCTGCTCCAGTTGCCAGATGTCCGAGCTGCCAATCAGGCAGTTGTGCCGACTCAACTCCGACAGGCTGTGGGGGCGGCCGTAGCGTTCCAGGTAGGACGGCGAGGCGCAGAGGTACATGCGGCGTGGCGCCAGGCGGGTCGCCACCAGTCGTGAGTCTTGCAGGCGACCGAGGCGAATGGCCAGGTCCAGGCCCTCATGCACCAGGTCCAGGGGGCGATTGCTCAGTTCGATATCCACCCGCAGTTGCGGATAAAGGCCCATGAAACTGGTGACCAGCGGCACGATAAAACGCTCGCCGTAAGCTACTGCGCAGGTCATGCGCAGCATGCCCTTAGGTTCGCTGGTCAGGTCGCCGACGGCGCGCAATGCCTCTTCGCGCCCGTCCTGCAGGCGCTGGCAATGCTGCAAGAAGGTCTGCCCGGCCTCGGTCAGGGTCACTCGGCGGGTACTTCGATACAGCAGGCGGGTCTGCAGCCGTTCTTCCAGGCGGACGATCTGCCGGCTGATATGGGAAGACGACACTCCGAGGCGCTCCGCGGCGGCAGTGAACTGGCTGCACTCGGCCACGGCGACGAATTCGTCGATGCCTTCCCAGCGGTTCTCGTTCATGGTGATTATCCCTGTACAGCAATAATGTTTTGCTTTTGTCCGGATTATTCATCGTCAGGCGCTGTTTTACACTCCCTGTCTCGTTTTTATTCGCTGGAGACCCAGGATGATCAAGTCACGCGCTGCCGTTGCCTTCGAGGCCAAGAAACCCCTTGAGATCGTTGAGGTCGATGTCGCCATGCCCAAGGCCGGCGAGGTGTTGTTGCGGGTCGTCGCTTCCGGCGTGTGCCACACCGACGCCTACACGCTGTCCGGGGCCGATCCGGAAGGTATCTTCCCGTCGATCCTCGGTCACGAAGGCGGCGCCGTGGTCGAGGCCATCGGCGAGGGCGTGACCTCGGTGGCCGTGGGCGATCACGTGATCCCGCTGTACACCCCGGAATGCGGCAAGTGCAAATTCTGCCTGTCGGGCAAGACCAACCTGTGCCAGGCGATCCGCGCTACCCAGGGCAAGGGTCTGATGCCGGACGGCACCACCCGTTTCTCCTATAAAGGCCAGCCGATTTTCCACTACATGGGCACCTCGACCTTTTCCGAGTACACCGTGTTGCCGGAAATCTCGGTGGCCAAGATCCCTAAAGAAGCGCCTCTGGAAAAAGTCTGCCTGCTGGGTTGCGGCGTCACCACCGGGATCGGCGCGGTGATCAATACCGCCAAGGTCAAGGCTGGCGACACCGTGGCGATCTTCGGCTTGGGCGGCATCGGCCTGTCGGCGGTGATCGGCGCCGTGAAAGCCAAGGCTGGCCGGATCATCGCCATCGACATCAACCCGGCCAAGTTCGAGATCGCCAAACAGCTGGGCGCCACCGATTGCGTGAACCCGAAAGACTTCGACCGGCCGATCCAGGAGGTCATCGTCGACATGACCGACGGCGGCGTGGACTTCTCCTTCGAGTGCATCGGCAACGTGCAGCTGATGCGTGCCGCATTGGAATGCTGCCACAAGGGTTGGGGCGAGTCGGTGATCATCGGCGTGGCCGGTGCCGGCCAGGAAATCTCTACCCGTCCGTTCCAGCTGGTTACCGGACGCGTCTGGCGCGGTTCGGCGTTCGGTGGCGTGCGTGGCCGCTCCGAGTTGCCAAGCTATGTGGAAATGGCCCAGAGCGGCGAAATCCCGTTGGATACCTTCATCACCCATACCATGGGGCTGGAGGACATCAACAAGGCCTTCGACCTGATGCATGAAGGCAAGAGCATCCGTACCGTCATTCATTTCTAAGGAGCAGTGGCAAGCTGCAAGCCGGAAGCTGCAAGAGCGATCACCGTCAACTTGCAGCTTGAAGCTTGAAGCCTGCGGCTGAAATGCCCATGAGTCTGGAAAACCTGTCCTGCCAGAAAAGCTTCGGCGGCTGGCACAAACGCTACAAGCATCATTCCGAGGTGCTGGGCTGCGACATGGTGTTCGCCGTGTACCTGCCGCCGCAGGCGGAGCAGGGCGGCAAGCTGCCGGTGCTGTACTGGTTGTCCGGCCTGACCTGCACCGACGAGAACTTTATGCAAAAGGCCGGTGCCCAGCGTCTGGCCGCCGAGCTGGGGTTGATCATTGTCGCGCCGGATACCAGCCCGCGCGGCCCTGGCGTGCCGGGCGACCCGGATGGCGCGTGGGACTTCGGCCTGGGGGCCGGGTTCTATCTGAATGCCACCCAGCAGCCCTGGGCTGAGCATTACCGCATGCATGACTATGTAGTGCAGGAGCTGCCGGCATTGGTCGAGGCGCATTTCCCGGCCTCGGACAAGCGCGGCATTAGTGGGCATTCCATGGGCGGCCACGGTGCTCTGGTCTGCGCGTTGCGCAATCCGGGGCGCTACCAGTCGGTGTCGGCCTTCGCGCCGATCAGCAACCCGATGGATTGCCCATGGGGGCAGAAAGCCTTTTCCCGTTACCTGGGCGAAGAGCGCTCCCGTTGGCGCGAATGGGATGCTAGCGTGCTGATCCAGGAAGCCAGCGAAAAGTTGCCGTTGTTGGTGGACCAGGGCGATCGTGACGATTTCCTGGCCAATCAGCTCAAGCCCGAAGTGCTGCAACAGGCGGCGAAAGCTGCGGGTCATCCGCTGACGTTGCGCCTGCAACCCGGCTACGACCACAGCTATTTCTTCATCGCCAGCTTCATCGGCGACCACCTGCAGCATCATGCGCGCGCTCTGAGCGGCTAATGTCCGCCAAAGCAGGTAGAATCACGCCCTGACTCAATCAGGGCGTTTTTTTATGCGTATTGGCCACGGCTACGATGTGCACCGTTTCGCTGAAGGCGATTTCATCACTCTGGGCGGCGTGCGTATTGCACACAGCTTCGGGCTGCTCGCCCACTCCGACGGCGACGTGCTGTTGCATGCTCTGAGCGATGCCTTGCTGGGTGCTGCCGCACTGGGCGACATCGGCAAACATTTCCCGGACACCGATCCGCAGTTCAAGGGCGCCGACAGCCGTGCGCTGTTGCGTCATGTCGTCGCACTGATCCATGCCAAGGGCTGGAAGGTCGGCAACGTCGATAACACCATCGTGGCCCAGGCGCCGAAGATGGCCCCCCATATTGAAACGATGCGCGCGCTGATTGCCGCGGATCTGCAAGTCGAGTTGGATCAAGTGAACGTCAAGGCCACCACCACCGAAAAGCTCGGCTTCGTCGGGCGCGAAGAAGGCATCGCCGTGCATTCCGTTGCCTTGTTGCTGCGCGCATGAACGAACTGCAACTGTTGGGCCCGCGGGCCTATGGCGAAGCCCTGGGTAGCGCGGTACTGAAGGCCACCGCCGAAGACTTCCAGGTCGACGAAGTCCTGGACATTCCCCTCACCGGCGAAGGCGAACACCTGTGGTTATGGGTGGAAAAGCGCGGCTTGAACACCGAAGAAGCGGCACGGCGGATTGCCAAGGCCGCGGGTGTGCCGTTGCGCACTGTCAGCTATGCCGGCTTGAAGGATCGCCAGGCGCTGACCCGGCAGTGGTTCAGTGTGCAGTTGCCCGGCAAGGCGGATCCCGATCTGTCGGCGGCTGAAAACGACACGCTGAAGATCCTCAAGCTGACCCGCCACAAGCGCAAGCTGCAACGCGGCGCCCATGCGGCCAACGGCTTTACCCTGCGCCTGACCGAATTGAAGGCAGACAAGGCGGGCATCGAAGAGCGCCTGCAATCGATCGCCAAACACGGCATCCCCAATTATTTCGGCGCCCAGCGTTTTGGCCATAACGGCGGTAACCTGGTCGATGCCCGCGACTGGGCTGCCCGCAAGGCCTTGCCGGAGCAGCGCAATGTACGTTCGCGGCTGCTTTCCACCGCGCGCAGCTATCTGTTCAACCGGGTGCTGGCGGCGCGCGTGGCCGATGGCAGCTGGCAGCGGGCCCAGGTCGGCGACCTGCTGGCCTTCACCGACAGCCGCAGTTTTTTCCCGGCCGGCGAAGCCGAATGCAGCGATCCGCGCCTGGCCATACTCGACTTGCACCCGACCGGCCCGCAGTGGGGCGAAGGCGAATCGCCTGCCGCCGGGGCGACCCAGCTGCTGGAGCAGCAGGTGGCCGCCGCCGAAGCGGATCTGCGCGATTGGTTGATTAAAGCCGGAATGAGCCACGAACGTCGCATCCTGCGGCTGCCCATTGGCGGGTTGACGTGGCATTATCCCGAGCCTGACATTCTGCAACTGGAATTCGTCCTGCCGGCCGGATGCTTCGCCACCGTATTGGTGCGTGAACTCGTCGATCTGGTGCCGGTGGGGCAGACGGACAGCCCATGCGTATTCTGATTTCTAACGACGATGGTGTAACAGCACCCGGTCTCGCCGCGCTTCATGCTGCGCTGGCGGATTACGCCGAGTGCGTGGTGATCGCCCCGGACCAGGACAAAAGCGGCGCCAGCAGCTCGCTGACGCTGGATCGGCCGTTGCACCCGCACACCTTGAGTAACGGTTTCATCAGTATCAATGGCACCCCCACCGATTGCGTGCACCTGGGCCTCAACGGGCTGCTGGAACGCGATCCGGACATGGTCGTGTCCGGAATCAACCTCGGGGCTAACCTGGGTGACGACGTGCTGTATTCCGGCACCGTCGCCGCGGCCCTGGAAGGGCGTTTCCTGAACCTGCCGGCGTTTGCCTTTTCGTTCGTTTCGCGTCAGGTGGATAACCTGCCGACGGCTGCCTATTTCGCCCGCAAACTGGTCGAGGCCCACGGGCAGCTGGATCTGCCACCACGTACCGTGCTGAACGTGAACATTCCCAATCTGCCCATCGATCACATTCGTGGCATTCAGTTGACTCGCCTGGGCCATCGCGCCCGTGCGGCGGCGCCGATGAAGACGGTCGACCCACGCGGCAAGGCCGGTTATTGGATCGCCGCGGCGGGGGACGCCGAGGACGGCGGCCCGGGTACGGACTTCCACGCCATCATGCAGGGTTATGTGTCGATCACGCCGTTGCAGCTCGATCGTACCTTCAATGATGCCTTCAGAAGTCTTGATGGCTGGCTGGAGGGGCTGCGCTGATGGCTCGCGAGCAGGACGATTTGTTGCGTCGCGGTATCGGGATGACTTCCCAGCGTACCCGCGAACGCCTGATCCAGCGTCTTTACGATGAAGGCCTGTCCAACGCCCAGGTACTGGAAGTCATTCGGCGTACACCGCGGCATCTGTTCGTCGACGAGGCCCTGGCGCATCGCGCCTATGAAGACACGGCCCTGCCGATCGGGCACAACCAGACAATCTCGCAGCCTTATATGGTGGCGCGCATGAGCGAGTTGCTGCTGGCGGCTGGCCCGTTGGACAAGGTGCTGGAGATCGGCACCGGGTCGGGTTACCAGACGGCGGTATTGTCGCAATTGGTGGAGCGGGTGTTCTCGGTCGAGCGCATCAAGGTGTTGCAGGATCGGGCCAAGGAGCGTCTGGTCGAGCTGAACCTGCGCAACGTGGTATTCCGCTGGGGCGACGGCTGGGAAGGCTGGCCGGCGCTGGCGCCGTACAACGGGATCATCGTGACGGCGGTTGCCACCGATATCCCCCAGGCTCTGCTGGACCAATTGGCGCCCGGTGGCCGGATGGTGATTCCAGTCGGTGCCGGCGAAGTGCAGCAACTGATGCTGGTCATTCGTGAGGAGCAGGGGTTTTCACGGCAGGTTCTCGGCTCGGTTCGCTTCGTTCCCTTGCTCAATGGGCCATTGGCCTGAGCATTTGTTTGGAACGGGTGAATTCTGTTTGATCGGCTTGGTCTTACAGCTTGATCAATCGGTTAAGTAACCTTGAACCCTGATCGATAGGCTGGTGCCTGCCGATTTCGCTTTGCCGGGAATAAAGCGTGGGCAGCCGGTTATACTTGCGACATTTCATGCCTGAGCCAGGCACTATTTATCTTCAACCACCACAAAGGGAGCGGCGGGTGAGTCTCACAGTCATTGCGCAGCGTATGGGTACAACAAGCTTTCAGCGACTGGTGATTGGCCTTGTCTTGAGTTCTCTGTTGGTCGGCTGTTCGAGCAATAAGTCGAGCAGCGCCCGGGTCGTCGATCGCACCAGCGCGGTACCGCAGCGCCCGACGGTGACCACGGGGCAATACACGGTTCGTCGCGGCGACACCCTGTTCTCCATCGCCTTCCGTTATGGCTGGGACTACAAGGCCCTGGCCGCGCGCAACAATATTGCCGAGCCGTACACCATTCACCCGGGGCAGACCATCCGCTTCGACGGACGCTTGGGTTCGGCCCCGACAGCCGTGGTTACAAAGTCGGCTTCCAGTGCATCTTCTTCAAGTAAAACCACGGTAATTCGTCGTCCGGCAGGGGCCGCGCCAACGATTGCGAGCCAGCCCGCGCCGGCTCCATTACCGCTTGCAGGCCCCGCGCCAAAGGGCTGGGGCTGGCCTGCGAACGGTATTCTGATTGGAAAATTCTCTTCAAACGGTAGTTTGAATAAAGGCATTGATATCGCCGGGGATTTGGGACAGCCTGTTTTAGCTGCGTCTGATGGGACGGTGGTTTACGCCGGGAGTGGCTTAAGGGGCTACGGCGAACTCGTCATCATCAAACACAGCGATACCTACGTCAGTGCTTACGGCCACAGCCGTAGGCTGTTGGTTCGGGAGGGGCAGCAGGTCAAAGTCGGACAGACAATTGCCGAAATGGGATCAACTGGTACAGACCGGGTGAAACTGCACTTTGAGATTCGCCGACAAGGTAAACCTGTAGATCCGCTGCAATTCCTGCCACGTCGTTGATCCGTTACCAAGCCTGTTCCGTCACGTAGAGGGAACAGGTTCCAGCGTTGCCAAGGATAAAGGCGTCGCTTGAGCCTGAGGTCGAACTCACCAAAGGACTATAACAATGGCTCTCAGTAAAGAAGTGCCGGAGTTTGACATCGACGATGAAGTTCTCCTTATGGAGACGGATATCGCCACTGATTCGATGTCGAATGAGGGATCTGCTGTACCTTCAGTTCGTGCCAAATCCAAACACTCCGCTTCATTGAAACAACACAAGTACATTGATTACACGCGAGCGCTCGACGCGACGCAGCTGTATCTCAATGAAATCGGCTTTTCCCCATTGCTCTCTCCGGAAGAAGAAGTTCATTTTGCGCGTCTGTCGCAAAGTGGCGATCCGGCCGGGCGCAAGCGCATGATTGAAAGCAACCTGCGTCTGGTGGTGAAAATCGCCCGGCGTTATGTCAATCGTGGGCTTTCGCTGCTGGACCTGATCGAAGAGGGCAACCTCGGTCTGATCCGGGCGGTGGAGAAGTTCGATCCGGAGCGCGGTTTCCGCTTCTCGACCTATGCCACCTGGTGGATCCGTCAAACCATCGAACGGGCAATCATGAACCAGACCCGGACTATCCGGCTGCCGATTCATGTGGTCAAAGAGCTCAACGTCTACCTGCGGGCAGCACGGGAGCTGACACAGAAACTCGACCATGAACCCTCCCCTGAAGAAATCGCCAACCTGCTGGAGAAACCGGTAGGTGAGGTCAAGCGCATGCTGGGCTTGAACGAGCGGGTTTCTTCAGTCGACGTCTCGCTGGGTCCGGATTCGGATAAAACCCTGCTGGACACCCTCACCGACGATCGTCCTACCGATCCGTGCGAGCTGCTGCAGGATGACGACCTGTCGCAAAGCATCGATCAGTGGCTTTCCGAATTGACCGACAAGCAGCGTGAAGTGGTGGTTCGCCGCTTCGGCTTGCGCGGCCACGAGAGCAGCACCCTGGAAGATGTGGGCCTGGAGATCGGGCTTACCCGAGAGCGGGTACGTCAGATCCAGGTCGAAGGTCTCAAGCGTCTGCGTGAGATCCTCGAGAAGAACGGCCTCTCCAGCGAGTCCCTGTTCCAGTAACGGCACGAGCAGTCCTGCCGTGAAAAGCCCCGACACGTTCGGGGCTTTTTATTGGGTAATCGATAGGAGTCAGATGAAATATGCAGGCGCATGTTCAATAGCTGAACGAGCATGTAAGTAAAGGCTGACTCTTTCGTAAGTGTTCGGTTTTTATGCGGTATGAAAGTTGTCTGTTTGATCTGAGGTTTTTAGTTATCTTATTGATTAATAAGAACTTACTTTAATGATTGGGGCGGTGTTCGACACGTTTTCTACCTGTCAGTGCCATTGCTCTGTCATGGAAACTCTCTAATATCAGCCCTGTGTCGACGGATAGACACAGCCATCAAGGATGATGGTCAGGACATCGCAGGATGCGATTCATCAGGACGATGAAAAGGAACACAGGGACTAGGGAAAAAAGGTGGGCGGGTCATACCGCCCCTTTTTTTGCCTGCGTAAAAGTGAATCCGGAACAGCAAAAAGGCCCGCAAGGGGCCTTTTTGGGGAACGCGAGGTAATCAGCGTTCGAGATCTTTGATCTTGCCTTTGACGCCATCCCACTCTTCAGCATCGGGCAGGGAATCTTTCTTTTCAGTGATGTTGGGCCAGATCTCGGCCAGCTCAACGTTCAACTGAATGAATTCCTGCATCTCTTCTGGAACTTCGTCCTCGGAGAAGATCGCTACAGCGGGGCATTCAGGCTCGCACAGCGCGCAATCAATGCACTCATCCGGGTGAATCACCAGGAAGTTCGGGCCTTCGTAAAAGCAGTCCACCGGACAGACTTCTACGCAGTCGGTGTACTTGCACTTGATGCAGTTGTCGGTGACGACGAAGGTCATTTCTAATTCTCTCCTCAGGCGGCGGCAGCGGAGCCCCTTCAGGACGGGGTCGCCAGGTTCGGGAGCGATAGTCTGCGGACCAGGCTAATAGTCCGCAGCATCCCAAACCGCGCGAGATTCTAACAGCTTGAAAGCATCAGCGTTAGATGCGTGTCTTCAATGTATAGAGCATTTCCAGTGCCTTGCGCGGGGTCATGTCGTCCAGATCGAGCTTGGCCAGGTCATCGAGGACCGGGTGCGGCAGGCTGGCGAACATGTCGCTTTGCTGCGGGACCGAAGGCTTGCCCGCTACCGGAGACGGCGCTTCATGGGGCAGGCTGGTGGTCTCCAGGCGACTCAGGTGCTCGCGGGCGCGGACGATCACATCGCTCGGAACCCCCGCCAGCTGGGCCACGGCCAGGCCATAGCTCTGGCTGGCAGGGCCTGGCAGCACATGGTGCAGGAACACGATGCGTTCGTTGTGCTCGGTGGCATTGAGGTGCACGTTGGCCACCAGCGGTTCGTTTTCCGGCAGGACGGTGAGCTCGAAGTAGTGGGTGGCGAACAGGGTGTACGCCCGCAGCTGGGCGAGACGTTCTGCCGCAGCCCAGGCCAGGGACAGACCATCGAAGGTACTGGTGCCGCGACCCACTTCGTCCATCAGCACCAGGCTGCGCTCGGTGGCGTTATGCAGGATGTTGGCGGTTTCGCTCATTTCCACCATGAAGGTGGAACGACCGCCGGCCAGGTCATCGCTGGAGCCGATCCGGGTAAAGATCCGGTCTACCAGGGACAGCTCGCAGCTCGCTGCCGGCACGAAGCTGCCGATATGGGCCAGCAGCACGATCAGCGCGGTTTGCCGCATATAAGTGGATTTACCACCCATGTTCGGGCCGGTGATTACCAGCATCCGGGTCTGATCGTCCAGGCTCAGGTCGTTGGCCACGAACGGCGTGGTCAGGACCTGCTCGACCACCGGGTGGCGACCCTGGGTGATGCGCATGCATGGCTCGCTGACGAAGCGCGGGCAGTTGAGGTCGAGATTCAGCGCTCGCTCGGCCAGGTTGCTCAGCACGTCCAGTTCAGCCAGTGCCCCCGCGGTGTCCTGCAGCGGCGGCAGGTGACCGATCAGAGTCTCCAGCAAGGCTTCGTAGAGCATCTTCTCGCGGGCCAGGGCGCGGCTCTTGGCGGATAGCGCCTTATCCTCGAAGGCCTTGAGTTCCGGAGTGATGAAGCGTTCGGCGCCCTTGAGGGTCTGGCGCCGGATGTAGTCCGCAGGGGCCTGTTCCGCCTGTTTGCTTGGCAATTCGATGAAGTAGCCGTGAATCCGGTTGTAGCCGACTTTCAGGTTGGCCAGGCCGGTACGGGCCTTTTCCCGGGCTTCCAGGTCGATAAGGAACTGGCCGGCGTTTTCGCTCAGCGATTGCAGCTCGTCCAGCTCGGCGTCGTAACCGGTCTTCAGCACGCCGCCATCGCGGATCACCGCCGGCGGGTTGTCGATGATGGCTTTCTCCAGCAGCGCGGCCAGTTCCGGATAGGTGCTGGTGGTCACGGCCAGTTGGCTCAGGTGCTCGGCCTCGAGTTCGGTCATCGCCACTTGCAGTTCCGGCAGCGCCGCCAGGGCATCGCGCAGGCGCGCCAGGTCGCGGGGACGGGCGTTGCGCAGGCCGATACGGGCGAGGATCCGCTCGATGTCGCCGATCTCCTTGAGCTGCGGTTGCAGCCTTTCGAAGCGATAACCGTCCAGCAGGCAACCGATCGAGGTCTGCCGCGCCTGCAGGACTTTCAAGTCGCGCAGCGGGCGGTTCAGCCAGCGGGTCAGCAGGCGGCTGCCCATGGCGGTCTGGCAACGGTCGACCACCGACTGCAGGGTGTTGTCGCGGCCGCCGGCGAGGTTGGTGTCCAGCTCCAGGTTGCGCCGGCTGGCGCCGTCGAGCACCACAGTGTCGTCCAGGCGCTCGTGACGCAGGCTGCGCAAGTGGGGCAGGGCGGTGCGCTGGGTTTCCTTGGCATAGCTCAGCAGGCAGCCGGCGGCGCCGATGGCCAGGGTCAGGTTCTCGCAGCCGAAACCCTTGAGGTCCTGGGTGGAGAACTGCTGGCACAGGCTTTTGTGGGCCGAGTCGCGTTCGAAGTCCCAGGGCGCGCGACGGCGCACGCCACGGCGCTTTTCCGCCGGCAGGCCTTGTGGCCAGTCGTCCGGGATCAGCAGTTCCACCGGGTTGATGCGTTCCAGCTCGGCCAGCAGGTTTTCCCAGCCCTTGATTTCCAGGACCGTGAAATTGCCGCTGGTGATGTCCAGCACCGCAAGGCCGAACAGGCGCTCGTCGCCCAGCACCGCCGCGATCAGGTTATCCCGGCGTTCGTCGAGCAGGGCCTCGTCGCTGACGGTCCCCGGGGTGATGATCCGCACCACCTGGCGCTCCACCGGGCCCTTGCTGGTGGCCGGATCGCCGACCTGTTCACAGATCACCACCGACTCGCCGAGCTTCACCAGCTTGGCCAGGTAACCTTCGGCGGCGTGATAAGGAATCCCGCACATCGGAATCGCCTGGCCAGCCGACTGCCCGCGCGCGGTCAGGGTGATGTCCAGCAACTTGGCGGCCTTCTTCGCGTCTTCATAGAAGATTTCGTAGAAGTCGCCCATGCGATAGAACATCAGCTGATCGGGGTGCTGGTTCTTGAGGCGCCAGTACTGCTGCATCATCGGCGTGTGGGAGGACAGATCGGTGAGCGCTTTATTCATCGGGTCGTCAGGTTGATTCGTTGAAAGGGTGGGCAAAAGCAGAGGGCATGGGCCCGGCTTTTTCGCGATGGGCGCAAGGTTACCATGGGCGGTCCGACCTTCGCAGGGATGAACCCAGCGGGATTTCGGGTGTTTTATGCATGAATATGCATTTTAGCATTTGCCGTCGGCGAAAATAACCCGCAATATGCGCATTATGCAAAAGCGCAACGTTTCTACCGTCTTAAGAGAGCTGCTCGATCGCGATGGCATTTCCCCCACGGAACTCCATCGGCGTACCGGCGTGCCTCAATCCACCCTTTCGCGGATCCTCAGCGGCAAGATTGTCGATCCTTCGGACAAACACATCTCGCGGATCGCCGAATACTTCCTGGTGAGCACCGATCAACTGCGCGGGCGCGCGGCTGTCGCTCCTGCCCGGTCGGCCGATCCGCATTCGGAACTCAAGGACATAAGTCTGTGGGACGACGATACCCCCGTCGATGACGACGAGGTGTCGGTCCCCTTTCTTCGCGAGGTTGAATTGGCTGCGGGATCAGGAAGATTCGTCATCGAGGAAAGCGAGCGCTCCAGCCTGCGCTTCGGCAAGCGCAGCCTGCGGCACAATGGCGTGCAGTTCGACCAGGCCAAATGCGTGACGGTCCGCGGCAACAGCATGCTGCCGGTGCTGCGCGATGGCGCCACGGTGGGGGTCAATGCCGGCAAGTGCGGTATCGGCGACATCATCGACGGCGACCTGTATGCCATCAACCACAACGGTCAGCTGCGGGTGAAGCAGCTCTATCGCCTGCCTTCCGGCATTCGCCTGCGTAGCTTCAACCGCGACGAACATCCGGATGAGGACTACAGCTTCCAGGAAATGCAGGAAGAACAGATCGTCATCCTCGGTCACGTCTTCTGGTGGGGCATGTACGCCCGTTAACCGCAGCCCATAATGCCAAAGCCCGCCATCGAGCGGGCTTTTTTGTGCCCGCGGAAAACCCTCCACGCCTTTATTTATGCGGTTCTCATGCGCAGATGCATTTGTCGCGCATAAATAAATGCATTTGTGCATTGACTGTATATGCATCCATGCATATTATTCGTTCCAAGCCGCCCGACAGCGGCGAGCAACACCGCTCTTTAGTGGCAAAAGCAAAGGCAGCGATGAACCGGCCTCGACGGTTCAGAGGGTTGGCAACTGACCCGGGTGTGCAGCGTAAAGCACCGTGAACAGTTATCCGGCGGACAGGGTCGCGGTCGGAGGAACAATTTGAATGGATCCGTACCGCGCCAGTAGCGCCGAACGATCAGGTCCCCTTGAAACTGGACCGCATTACTGAAAAGCCCGGGTGACCGGGCTTTTTGGAATGCCTACCTATCGTGGGTCACACCGGGATATGCACGATTGATACACAAGCCAATTGATTACCGGGCCAGCGCATTGGCCTTTTCCACTCAGGAGGAGTGACATGACAAACGAGCAACAAGCGTTGCTGGACATGCCCATCTGGCTTGTCATCGTCCTTGCCCTGGTGGGTGGGGTGTCCGGCGAAATGTGGCGCGCCGACAAGGAGGGCGCCCGCGGCTGGTTGCTGCTGCGGCGCCTGGCCCTGCGCTCCGGGGCCTGCGTGATTTGCGGGGTCTCGACCATCATGCTGCTGTACGCCGCCGGCGTATCGATCTGGACCGCCGGCGCCTTCGGTTGCCTGACCGCCATGGCAGGCGCCGATGTGGCCATCGGGCTCTACGAGCGCTGGGCGGCCAAGCGGCTCGGTGTGTGTGAGGTGCCGCCCAAGGATCCCCGCTCGGACGCCTGAACAACCGCCGCAAGCATTCGTTCATTCATTAAGTCGACCCTGCCGCCTTATCTACGTGGATATCTACCCGCCTGACGCAGGACGCGTACTCGTATTGAACGGTGCTCAATCAACCCTCCCGGCCGGGAGGTGCCAGATACGGCCCAGCGTCGTACACCCATTCGCTTCAAAGAGAGGCAAAACCATGATCCCAATCGACTACAACAGCTACCGCACCCTCGCGCCCTACAACAAGCGGGTGCGTTTCCTGGTGCTGCATTACACGGCGCTGAACTTCGAGGCATCGGTCAAGGCGCTGACCACTGGCGCGGCGAGTGCCCATTACCTGATCCCGGCGCTGCAGGACCCGACGTATCAGGCCGCGGGCTTCCAGGAACAACGAATCTTCAACCTGGTGGCCGAAGAAGACCGCGCCTGGCATGCCGGTGTCAGTGACTGGGCCGGTCGCAGCGGCTTGAACGACACCTCCATCGGCATTGAGATCGTCAATGAGGCCACCGATGTCAATGGCGTCTTCACGTTCCCGGACTACGAACGCTCCCAGGTCGAGGCGCTCAAGCAACTGGCCCTGAATATTCTCCTGCGTTATCCGGACCTGTCGCCGAAAAACGTGGTGGGCCACTCCGATATCGCGGTGGGCCGCAAATCCGATCCGGGCCCCAAGCTGCCCTGGAAAGAGCTCTACAAAGCCGGGATTGGCGCCTGGTACGACGAGCCGACCAAGAGGAAATACGTCCAGCAATTCCGCGCCGCGGGACTACCCGAACGTGCCGAAGTGCTCAAGGCTTTCGCCACCTACGGCTATGGCGTGCCGGCCCAGGCAACGGACGATTTCTTCCAGTCGCTGGTGCGGGCGTTCCAGATGCACTTCAGGCCGAAGAACTACACCGGGAAACTGGACGTGGAAACCTGCGCGATTCTTTATGCGCTGAATGAGAAGTACGCCTGATTCGATCAAGGCGAACCGCTCGCAGGGCAGGGGGCTCCATCGAAGGTGATGCCGGACCTCAGCGAAGTCTCGTGAGCCATCCGTTGCATCACCCATTCCGTTCCTGACGTCGCTCGCCGACCTGGCGATCAAGAATCCTGCCCAAACCGGCATTCGCTGTTCCTCTATCTCGCGCGACATCCACAGCGCTCCTGCGCAACTTCAACCCCTGATATCTGAACAGGAGGCCTCTCTATGCCCGCAGTCATCGACAAGCCGTCGCAGCTGTTTTTCGCCATTGCCGAAACCCTGCGAGGGGCGGGCCTTGGCCTCAAGGTTGGCAGTCACCAGGACTTCGATGGTCTGCTCGACCAGGCTTGGGTGCTGATGGCGATCGAGCGCGATGCCCCGGGCATGCGCAGCCAGGAAGGGCGTATCGCCCATGTCCTGACGATCTCGCTGCAAGCCGTGGCGGCTGTGGGGGTCGAGCGGTCCGGGTTCGAGGCCTGCGATCTGGCCAGCGTGCTGAAGGACCTGGCCACGGATAACCGCTGGGGATTGCCGGCAGCGCAATGCGACCTGCCGATGAACCTCGAGGGTCTGACCTCGACCCTGATTCGCGGTGAGCAGCAGCACGCGGCCTGGACGCTGTCGTTCACCCAGACGCTGTATCTAGGGCAGCCCTTGCTGGACGACCCGACCGGTATACCGAAGTTCGCCCGCACCTGGGAAGTCTCGAACATCGACGACCCCGACCAATACCAAGCACTGGAGGGCTGAGCCATGTTTGACGAGCTGCTGCGCATGCAGTTGGGCCCGATCATCGAGCGCCTGGCCGAGATGGAAACCGAACTCGATGACTTGCACCGGCGGGCGGAAAACCACTGCCGTATCGGTGTGTGCCAGGCGGTCGATGCGGCCAGCAACACCTGCCGGGTCAGCCACGGAGAGCTGCTGACCCCGGCGATCCGCTTCTTCAACCCCAGCGCCGGCGCGCAAAGCGAATCGCGCATTCCCTCCGTGGGCGAGCAGTGCCTGCTGTTCAACTACGGTGGCGGCGACGGCGGCGCGCAGTCGGTGGCGCTGTTTGGCCTCAACTGCGACCGCTTTCCACCGGTGTCGACCCTGGCCGCGCTGACCCGCCGCCAATACGCCGATGGCACCCAAAGCAGTTATGACGATGCCGGTCATGTCTTGAGCTGGAGCAATGGCCCGACCGCGCTGACCGCCTCCCGCGAGGCGGTCGAGTTGAGCATCGGTCCCGCCCGGCTGGCGATGCGGCCCGAGGCGATCGAGCTGCGGTTGGGCGCGGTCGGCATCTTGCTCGACAGCGCCGGCATCCACTTCAGCGGCCCCTTGGTGGAACACCAGGGCCGCGTTATCAGCCCTTGATTAAGAGGCTTCCCATGATTGGAGTCGATAGAAACACCGGCGCCGCGGTCGATGACTGGCTGCAGTTCGTGCAGCGCGCGACCCGGGCCCTGACCACGCCGCTGGGCACGCGGCAGAAGCGCCCGTTGTACGGCTCGCTGATTCCCGACCTGCTGGGCCAGAACCTCGGCGATGACTTGCTGATCCTCGCCCAGAGCCATGCGGCGCAGGCGTTCTATAACGAGCAGAACGGCATCGGCGATTTCGAGCCGCAGGTCATAGTCGCCAGCCGGCGCGGCGCCGGGTTGCTGTTGCGCTTCGCCGGCACCTGGAAAAACCGCCAACAGACGTTCGAGGTCGTGACATGAGCATGCTGATACCCGGTGAACACCAGTTGGCCGAGCCGGCCATTGTCACCGTCGAAGAGTTCGAGCCACTGCTCGCCGAGTTCAAGGCCTTCGTCGTCGATTACGTGGCCCAGCGTTCCCCTGCCAATGCGCAGAAACTCCAGGCCAGCCTGGCCAATGAAAGCGAGCTGCTGACCCTGGCGCTGGAAGCCTTTTGCCTGCGCCTGCAAACCCATGAGCGCAAGTACAACGCTCGCATCAAGCAGATGCTGGCCTGGTGGGCCACCGGCAGCAATCTCGATGCACGGCTGGCGGACATGGGCCTGGAGCGGCAGTTGCTCGACCCGGGCGATCCGGCGGCCTTTCCGCCGGTGCCCGCGGTCTATGAAAGCGACGAAGATGCGCGCCTGCGCTACTACCTGGCGCCCCACGCACCGGCCGCCGGTTCGCGCATGCAGTACCGCCGCGAAGTCTTCACCCTCGGCGAGCGGCCGATGGTGAAGGTGGACTCCACCGAGGCGGGCGTGGTGACCGTCACCTACACCTTCGACCCGGACGGTTTCGCCGCTCAGGTCAAGGATGGCAACGGGCGCCGTACCGCGCCGGGCGAAGTCCAGGTCACGGTGCTCTCGCGGGAAGGCGACGGCACGCCGTCCGAGGACCTGCTCGAAGGCGTGCGCAATCACTTTGCGCGACCGGACGTGAAGCCGGAAACGGATCGGGTGACGGTGCAGGCGGCACAGATCAAACCCTACAAGATCCGCGTGGTGGCCAAGATCAACCCGGGGCCCGATTCCGGACTGACCCAGCTCGCTACGCAGCAGCAATTGCAGGCGTACGCCGACAGCTGCCATCGCCTGGAAGGGCGGGTGGATCCGAGCTGGATCGATTACACCCTGCATGCCGCAGGTGCGGTGCAGTTGGAGATTCTCGAACCCTTGGCGCCGATCGTCACGACGGCCTTCCAGGCGCCGTACTGCACGGATGTCGAGGTTGAGGTGCTCACGCTATGAAGGACGAAGCCGCTCACCCAAGTCTCCTGCCGGTCAACAGCTCGCCTTTGGAACGAGCGCTCGACCTCGGTTTTGCCCGCTTGCTCGAACGTGTCGCGCCGCCGTTTCCGGAGCTGATGAGCCCCGCCGAAACGCCGGTGGAGTTCTTGCCTTATCTTGCGGCTGATCGGGGTGTCGGCGAGTGGCGCTCCGAAGCGCCCGAGGCCGAAAAACGCTTGACGGTCGAACTGGCCTGGCCCACCGCGCGCCAGGCCGGTACACGCAAAGCGCTGGAAAATGCCGCCAAGGGTTTGCAACTGATACCCGAGGTTCGCGCCTGGTATGAGCAGACCCCAGCGGGGGCGCCTTACAGCTTTTCGGTCAGGGCCTTCACCGAGCAGCCCTACAGCGAAGAGATCGACGCGCGCCTCGATCGGCGCCTGGCGGATGCCAAAAGTGAACGCGACACCTTGGCGATATCCGTGGGCCTGAGCGCATTCGGTTCCCACTCCATCGCGGCGGCGACCGTCTGCGGCGAGTTGACCATCATCTACCCGATCGTCGTCGAGGGGCTCGAAGCCTCGGGCCAGGCCTTTATGGCCGCCGGGCTGTACAGCGTCGAAACATCCACTATTTATCCTCAGGGGTCCTAAATGGCCGACTATTACACCCTGCTCACCAATGCGGGGATCGCCTACGAAACTGCCTGCAAGGCAGCAGGCGTACCGATCAAGCTGTCGCAGATTTCCGTCGGTGACGGCGGTGGCGCGGTTTACAACCCGGCGGCGACCGACACTGCCCTCAAGCGCGAAGTCTGGCGCGGCCCGTTGAACGCCCTGTTCCAGGACGAGAAAAACCCCAGCTGGCTGCTGGCCGAAGTGACCATCCCGCCCGATGTCGGCGGCTGGTATGTGCGCGAGGCCGGCCTGTGGACCGATACCGGAATCCTTTACGCCATCGTCAAGTATCCGGAGTCGTTCAAGCCGGTGCTGGCGACTTCCGGGTCGGGGAAAGAGTTCTATATCCGCTCGATTTTCGAGACCAGTAATGCGTCGCTGGTGACGCTGCTGATCGACGATACGGTGGTCAAGGCGACGCGGGCTTGGGTGGCGGGTTATGTCGCCGATGAATTGGCCAAGCTCGACGCGAAGCAGTCAGTGAGGGCGTCGACCACAGGGAATATCGTCTTAAGCGCTGCGCAGATGATTGATGGTGTCGCGGTGCTGGCTGGTGATCGGGTGCTTGTCAAGAATCAGACCCTGGCTAAGGACAACGGCATCTATGTCGTTGCCAATGAACTATGGACTCGTGCAAAAGATGCGGATAACAACGCCAAGATAACCCCGAACCTGACGATTTCGGTAGAAGAGGGGGCGACGCAGGCTGATACGATCTGGCAACTGATTACTGATGGTCAGATTGTACTGGGCACTACCGCGCTCGCTTTTCAGGATGTGACAGCGGGTTTCGCACGTCTGCTTTCGCCGGCATTTGTGGGGAGCCCTACCGGCCCGACTCCTCCGCGCTTTAATAACTCCAAGTTGCTTGCCACAACCGAATTCGTTCGGTTGGCTCAGGGCAGTCGCAGTGGCTACATCGACTATCAGGCGGCAAGCGGAACGGTCCCGGTGTCTGATGCCGGAAAATACATTGGATTTAACCGCGGGGCTGCACAGGCGTACGCGCTCCCCGACGCAAACACGCTTCCCTTAGGAACGAGCTTCTACCTTGAGGCTGTCGGAGGGGACGTTTCGCTAACGGCGCCAAACTCAAGGTTTGCAGGGCCTGCAGCGCAGATGGTGTCATCTTCATATGTCCTGAGGAACGGCAGCGCCTGCGAGTTCATTGTCATGTCCAGTGCTTCGGTTGGCGAACCGGGTTTTTCATATCGAGTGATTGGTGGGGTTGGTAAAGCCTTAGTTGCGCGGAATGGCTATGAACGTATGCCGAATGGCTTAATTCGTATGTGGGGGGATGGTGGCGCGGGCGGTCACGCAAATCATTGCGCGTTCGGCAACTCAATTGTGAAAAGTACCTATAACGCCTTCCCTATCCCTTTTCCAAATGAGTTATTCGGTGTTGTGGCCACTCACAATAGTGCAGGCTGTCCGTCAGTTGTAATAGTGACCACCGGTGAAACTAATAATGGTTTTTATGCTGCTGGTAGCTGGACTACTGATACTTCTATTCGTTGGCAAGCTATTGGCCGTTAGGAGTTATTGACATGAAATTTAGCCCAACTAATGGACAGTTTTATCCTGACGACTTTGGTTATCGGAAAGATGATATTCCAGACGATGTTATTGATGTTTTTGAAGAAGATTTCACCGCGGCCATGGCTCGTCAGCCAGGCGATTTACTTTCTGTCAAGGATGGCCGTGTTGTGGTTTTGCCAGCACCTGAGGTCGATCTTATCGAGCGCTCGGCAGCACTTGAACGCTTCTGGCGTTCTCAGAGGCTTTTGCTAACGGACGCGGCGGTTATTCGTCACCGTGACGAGCAAGAGGAGGGGGGGCAAACGACCCTCTCAATGGAGCAATACATACAATTGCAGTCATTCCGTCGTGCTCTTCGCGATTGGCCCGAGTCGGGTGACTTTCCGTTGATCGATCACCGCCCCTCTGCGCCCGATTGGCTGGCTGAACAACTCCAATAAACGCCCCGCACCGACGGGGCGTTTTCTTGTCCGCAAAGCAATACACAACACTCAACAGCCTCATTCACCTGGGGCTTTTTCGTATCTGGAGAGACTGAAATGGCTAACCGCCAAACCTACACCGTCCTCGTGCCGTTCCCCACCGGTGGCGGCCACTGGTCGAAGGTCGACCAACAGCTCGATCTGCTCGACGTCGAGGCCAGTGCCTTGCGTGCCGCCGGTCGCCTGGAACTGACCAGCGTCCTCGCGGCGCGCCAACCGGCCGAACCGGCCACTCCATCCACCGCGGCCAAGAAAGCCGCTGCCAAGAAGGCTGAATAACCATGGCTGAGGTCCTGAACTTCGAGCACAACGGCATTACCGTCAATGCCACCGAATCCCCCGAGGCCATGGGTGGCCTGGGTGACAACGTCATCGGTCTGGTCGGCACCGCGCCGAAGGCTGACCCGCTGATTCCGCGCAATGCGCCGTTCCGCATCAACAGCTTCACCAGCCAGGCCCTGCTGGATCCGACCGGCGCTGAGTCGGGCACCCTGTTCCAGGCGGTGTACCAGATCCTCAAAGTGGTCAAGGTCCCGGTCTATGTGGTGATCGTCGAAGAGGGCGCGACCCCGGCCGACACCGTCAACAACGTGATTGGCGGCGTCGATGCCACCACCGGCCGCAAGCTCGGCCTGGCTGCCCTGGGCAGTGTCCCGGAAGACCTGACCATTATCGGCGCGCCGGGCTTTACCGGCACCAAGGCGGTGGCCGGTGAGTTCGCTGCCTTCGGCAAGCGCATCAAGGCCCGTGTGGTGCTCGACGGCAAGGACGCCTCGGTCGCCGACCAGGTGACTTACAGCAAGGAACTGGGCGGCGCGGACCTGGGTTTCGACCGTTGCCTGGTGGTGCACAACATGCCGGCCGTGTACTCCAAGGCGGCGAAGAAGAACGTGTTCCTGGCGCCGTCGAGCCTGGCTATCGCCGCGCTGGCCAAGGTCAAGCAGTGGGAGAGCCCGGGCAACCAGGTGACCTTCGCCGAAGACGTCTCGCGCACCGTGGAATACAACATCCTCGACACCTCGACCGAGGGCGACCTGCTCAACCGCTATGGCGTCAGCTACTACGCCCGCACCGTGCTCGGCGGCTTCTCGCTGCTGGGTAACCGCTCCATCACCGGCAAATTCATCAGCTATGTCGGCCTGGAAGACGCCATCAGCCGCAAGCTGGTCAAGGCCGGGCAGAAAGCCATGGCCAAGAACCTGACCAAGTCCTTCATGGACCAGGAGGTCAAGCGCATCAACGACTGGCTGCAGACCCTGGTCGCCGACGAAACCATCCCGGGCGGCAGCGTGTACCTGCACCCCGAGCTGAACAGCGTCGAGAAGTACAAGAACGGTACCTGGTACGTGGTCATCGACTACGGCCGCTACGCGCCGAACGAACACATGGTGTATCAGCTCAACGCCCGCGATGAAATCATCGAGCAGTTCCTGGAGGATGTTCTCTAATGTTTACCAACCGCGTAAGACAGGCCATTGCGGCCACCCTGCAAGGCCTGCCGTTGTCGGCGACCGTGGAAGAGTTCACCCCGCCGAAGATCGAGTTCGACATGGAAGAGATGCGCGGCGGGCGCTTTATCGGCGAAGAAATGGCCAAGGGCGGCAAGGTGCTCAACGCCAAGCTGACCCTCCAGGGCGTAGGCCCGGAAATCATGCTCGCCCTCGGCGTGAGCGTGGGCGACGACGTTCTGTTGAATGTGCGTGAAGCCGGCCAGGACCAGGACGGCAATACTTACTTCACCTACCACACGGTCGGCGGCAAGTTGAAATCCCTGGAAGAGACGATGCTGAAAATGGGTGAAAAGCCCAAGACCAATCTGGAACTCAGCTGCCGTACCTACAACCGCCTGGAAAACGGCGTGCCGGTGATCGACATCGACGTGCGTACCCAGAAGTTCATGCTCAACGGCGTCGACATCCTCGGTGATGCGCGCCGCGCTGTGTTGATGCCGTAACCCGCGACACTTCCCCTCTGTAGGCGCGAGCCGGCTCGTGATGACGGCCTGACAGCCCGCATCGCAAGCGCTGTTCATCTCCTGTCGCGAGTCCGCTCGCTCCTACCTTTTACATAGGAATTCATTCATGTCCTGGACGCCTCCGATCCATGTCCTGCTGTGCCCGATCACCGCCGACGACCAGTCGCAGATCGCGCAGATTCAGCTCAAGCCATTGTTCTACGCCGCGCAGAAAGAAGCGCTGGCCCGCGCTGGCGACGATGAGGACGATCAGTTCTTCGAGCTGGCCAAGCTGGCCACCGGCCTGTCGGTGAAAGAGCTGGATCAGCTCAAGCGACCGGATTACGTGAGCATTGCGCAGTACGTTCACGAGATGTCGACCCGTCCGACCGCCCACTTCCTCAAACAGGCCGAGGGCGAGATCAACGAGGACAACCCGGATCAGGTGCAACTGCTGTTGCCGCTGGCCGTGGCAGGCCAGGACGTGACCTCGCTGACCCTGGAAATGCCGGCGCTGCGGGCGACCAAAGCGATGAAAAAACTCAAGACGGCCAAGGAACGCGCCGAGTTCATCACCGCCCACTGCACCGGCCTGATGATTCCCGATCTTGCCCAGCTGACGGTGCCCGACTGGACCCAGCTGCAGGTACGCATCGACGATTTTTTAAACAAACCGGCGGCCTTCTTTCGGAGCGCGACATCGAAGTGATACTCGATGTGGTGCCGCTCATTTACTCGGTGAGTGAAGCGGAAATCCTGGAGTGGGACGCCGGCAAGGCATTGCGCCGCTACGACATCGCGATCACTCGCCTTGGCGTGAAACAGGAGTAGAGCGGGATGGCGGACGATAAGTTTTCGCTCAAGTACACCGCCGTCAAGGAAGGCTGGTTGACGTTCGGTGACATCAGGTCGGTCGACCTGAACACGCCCGTCGCGAGCATCGCGCCGTCGGGTGGATTGGCAGCCCAGCCCAAGGATCGGCTACCCGGTCTTGACCGGGCACTGGATACCCTCAGCGCCGATATCGGGTTGCTGGTGACTAGCCTCGACGCCCTGAACCTGACGCTGTCGTCGCAACGTCTGCGGCAGGCGATTACGGCTACCCAGGCTGGCGGCGCCAAGGGCGAGGCAGGCCAGCAAAAAAGTACGGGCAAGGCAGGCGGCGGCATCGAGCCGCCGGACCTGCTCAAGCCTGCGATCAGCATGGACTCGGCGATGGCCGACCTGGGGCGCCTGGTCGATTTCCAGGGGCGCGATCGCGAAACAATGGCCGTGGAAAACCAGCGGATGGCTGCGCTTCCACAGATTGCCGCCGGGGGAACCAAGGCGGTCGATCTGGTAAGGATCGAATACACGGCCGCCAAGGCGGGGATCGGCAGCGATCAAGGCTCGGGCGAAGCCAGGCAAAAAGCGTTGCTGGCCTTTGCCGATGCTGCCGCAATCACCGCGACGGCATTCAAGATATCGGGCACGGATGCCGGGGAGATGATGGCCGGCTGGCGCACATCGATGAAGCTCAACGCCGGCCAGGCCATGGATCTGGCGGATGCGACCAATCACCTGGGTAAAGCCCCCGGTGACGCCGAGGCGGCTGATATCGGGGCCATCCTCCAGCGTCATGGTGGTGCGGCGACCTCGGTTGGCCTGGCGCCGGTGCAGGCCGCGGCGCTCACGGCGGCATTGCTCAACAGCGATACGCCTAAGGCCGATGCCGGCGGGGCGCTCAAGAATATCGCCACGACCCTGGGTAAGGGCGATCAGGCAACGGCGACTCAGCAAGCGGCCTGGAAGGCGCTGGGACTGGACCCGGCGAAAGTGGCCGGGGGCTTGCGCGAGGATGCCGGGGGAACTGTGGCATCGGTGCTGCAGGCTCTGAACAGGCAGCCCACCGAGAAGCGTTCGTCGCTGGCCACGGCATTGTTTGCCGAGGGCGATCAGGCGGTGCTGCGTCTGGCACAGAATCTCGATGACGTTAAGCAAACCTTCTCCCGGGTAGCCGGCTCGGATCCAGATGTCCCCTCGGAGTCGAATTACCACGGCTCGGCACGGGAGTCGGCGCTGGCGCAGTCAAAGACCCAGAAAACCACTTGGGACACCTTCGAGGCACGCACCGAGCGACTGTCCACTGCCGCGGGCAACGCGTTGGCACCGGTAGTCGACAGTACGCTTACTCCTCTTGGCGAGTTGGTGGATGGCCTCAGCGAACTGGCCGAAACCTTTCCCAAGGTCACAGCCGCCATCGTGCTGCTCGGCGCGGCGCTGGCGCCATTGATCGGCAAGCAGGCCAAGGCGGTGGTGGACGAGGTGTTCAACCGCGGCGCCAAACGCATCCTTGACGGTGCAGGCGCTCGCCAGCCCGGCGCTCCAGGTTCTTCGGGCGGTCCCAGTGCTCCGAGTTCCCCGAGCGGTCCGAGCATAGATGTTCCCCAGGAACAACGTTCCAAAGGCAAGGCCGCAAAGAGGGCCGCTAAAAAGGTTGCCCAGAAAGCGCTGAACGCCACGGCCGCTGTTCCAGGTGCAGGTTCGTCCTTTGCTTTCGGTCTGTCCGGGTCGCAGGCCTCGGTTCGTTCCTTGAGCCGCAGGGCTCCAGGGCCGGCGAAGTACCTCGGCGCCGCGGTGGATGTCGCCGAAGGCCTAGTGACCGGCGATACCCAGATGCTCGCTTCTGGCCTGGGAACCGCCGGTGGCGGCTGGGCGGGGGCTTCCGCAGGGGCTGCCCTCGGCGGGGCGATCGGCAGTGTCGTGCCCATCATCGGAACGGCTCTCGGTGCGGCCGTCGGTGGACTGTTCGGCGGCTATTATGGCGGTGACTACGGCGCCAGCCTGGGCGATAAACTCGGCGCCCTGGTCGATCGCCTCAGCTCGCCAGAGCAGGTCAAGAACGACCTGGTGGGCGGCCAGCCGGCGAACCCGGCGGGTGCCGGTCAGGCAGTCAGCCCGCCGATCACCTTCGCCCCGGTCATTCAGATCAGCGGGCCCGATCAAGCCAGCTCTCAGCATATTGCCGACCTCGTGCTGCAACAGCTCAGGGCGCAGTTCATACCCTTGATGATGACCGATCCACTCGCGGTAAGACGCGGTGCCGCCCTGAGCGATGGAGGTGTTTGATGCGACAGCAAATGGTGCTGGGCAGTTTTATTTTCGGCCAGTCGCGAGGGTTCGCTTACAGCTCCCTGGTGCGCAAGTCGGGTGGTGGTTGGGTGAGCCTGGAAATTCTCACCAGCAAGCCTAAATCCAGCCAGACCGGTCAGGGCCTGCAAGGGCTGACAATCAGTGGCAAATCCATGCGTGCGATCGCCATGACGCGGCTCGATGAATTGCGTGCCTTGCAGGCGTTGCGGGTGCCGCTGCCGCTGGTCGATGGCATCGGCCGCAACTGGGGCCTGTGGCGAATCGACAGTGTGTCCGAGAGCCAAAGCTACGTGATCGATGACGGCACGGCGATGGTCAACGACTGGGTCATAGAACTGACGGAGTTCATCAATGCGTAAGGTCAGAAGCATTGCCGGCGATTCGGTGAACCTGTTGCTCTACCGCGAGCTTGGTCGCAGCGATGATGCCGCCGAGGAAGCACTCTGGCGTCTCAACCCAGGGCTGGCCGAGCATGGGCCGGTGCTGCCAGCGGGGCTCTGGGTGAAACTACCCGAGCTGGAGACCCGGCCGGTACTCGCTACGCCGGTATCGGCCTGGGATTAAGGAGGCGACATGGCACTTGGATTTACGCCGTCGGTAGAGATCTACGGCGCCAATGCGGCGCTGCTCAATGAGCGTCTGGTGCAATGGCAGCACATCGACGCGGCCGGAATCGAATCCGATCAACTGACCCTGACCCTCGATACCGAAGGGCTCGACGGGTTGCCCAGCCTGGGCGGCCGCATCGGCTTGCGGGTCGGTTACCTGGAGTCGGGCATGGTGGACAAGGGGCAGTTCATCATTGCCCGGCGCACACCCTTCCTGTACCCCATGCGCCTGGTGCTGGTGGCCACCGCCGCGCCGTTCAAGGAGAGCGACGAGACGGGTTTCAGGCGTCGCCGATCCGCCAGCTACGGGCCGATCACCCTCGGCGCGCTGTTTCGTCAACTGGTCACCCGCCACGGGTTTTCGCCGCGGGTAGCGCCGGAGCTCGATGGGGTACAGATCGCTCATGTCGATCAGTCCAACGAAACCGACATGAGTTTTCTGACGCGCCTGGCCAGGGAGTACGGCGCGGTGACCAAACCGGTGAACGGCCTGTATGTGCTGGCTCGCAGCGGTCAGGTCAAGTCCCTGTCGGGACAAACGCTGCCGGATGTGCGCTTGTCGGTGACCCGGGATAACCGCCCGGGGGATTCGGCCTTCATCTCGGCCAAGGTCGATGAGGAAAGCCGCTCGAAATTCCAGGGTTGCCAAAGCACCTGGTGGGACAGCGCCGCCGCCAAGGAGCGAGTGGTGCAGGTCGGTACCGCACCCTTCAACAAGTTGGGCCAGCGTCGGGCCAGCGAGCAGGAAGCCCTGGCCGCGGCCGTCAGCGAGATGCGCAGGCAGGAGCGTGAGGCGCGCAATATCCAGATCGAATGCCCTGGCAACCCGGCGTTGTCGGCCGAGGGGCTGGTCCTGCTCGACGACACCTGGCCCGGCTTCATGCGGGGACGCTGGTCGATCAAGAAGGTGACCTCCAGCGGCTCCCGCACCCAGGGCTATCGCTGCACCCTCTCGGCCAAATGCCTGGAGCCCCAGCCGGACTGAGTTTGCCCGGCTCAACGGCGGCCTGATCTCTCTGGCCGTCCGCAACCTTCTCCTCTGTCAGCCCCTGATAAAGCTCAAGCGTATGTGGGGGAGGGGAGCGTTCGCCCTTTGTGCATCCGCCAAGGGCTGCCGGGTAGCCCCCAGGTTTTCTTATCTCATTCGATTCTGGAGCTTCTTCATGAAGATCACTCCGATCCTCACGCAACTGCGCGATCACTGCCCCGGCCTGGCCAATCAGGTGGCCGTCGGCGTCGATCTCGCGCTGCTGCAAAGCAATACCGCGTTGCCCACCCCCAGTGCCCATGTGATGCCGATCGCCGATCTGGCCAGCCCGAGCACCGGGCAGAACGTTACCCGCCAGGCCATCCGCGACCGCTTGGTGATCACCCTGGTGCTGGACGCCAGCGACGGCCGGCAGGCCCTGGAGCAACTCGAAAACCTGCGGGCCGAGTTGTGGCGGGCGCTGGTGGGGTTCAAGCCGGGCGCGGACTACAACCCGATCGAATACGACGGCGGCGAGCTGGTTTCGCTCAGCGCCACGCGGTTGTTCTATCAGCTGCGCTTTTTCGCTGAGTTCCAACTGGGACGCAACCTGGCCAGCCAGCCGGCGGAAACCTGGCGCGAGCGTGAACTGGACGGCCTGCCGTCCTTTACCGGGGTCACGGTGCGGGTCGATGCCATCGATCCGGCGGACCCCAACCTGCAACACCCGGGGCCCGACGGGCGCCTGGAACTGACTTTCTCTGGAGACGTAACGCAATGAGCAAACGCATCACTGTGCTGCCGGCCGCGGGCCGCGCCGTGCCGGACCCCGAAGCCGGCGACCTGCTGCCGCTGGAAGGCCGTGAAGTCGACGACAACGCCTGGTGGCGCCGGCGTCTGGCCGATGGCGATATCACCCTCAAGGCCGCGAAGGCGGCCAAACCACAAGGAGCCAAATAATGGCGATCGGATTCAGCAATATTCCGGCGGACATTCGTGTGCCGCTGTTCTACGCCGAGATGGACAATTCGGCGGCCAATAGCGCGTCTTCGGCGATGCGCCGACTGATCGTGGCCCAGGTCAACGACAACGTCGCGCCGGCCGAAACCGGCAAGCTGGTGCTGGTGTCCAGCGTCGCGCTGGCCAAGAGCATCGGCGGTCAGGGCTCGATGCTCGCCTCCATGTACGAGACCTGGCGCAAGACCGATCCGATTGGTGAAATCTGGTGCCTGCCGCTGCACAACGTCGAAGGCAGCGTGGCCAAGGCCGAGATGAAGTTCACCGGCACCGCCAGCGCCAGCGGCGTGCTCAACCTGTATGTCGGTGGTGTGCGGGTTCAGGCCGCCATTGTCAATGCCGCCACCGCGGCTCAGGCCGCCAGCGCGCTGGCGCTGAAAATCAATGCCGCCGCCGACCTGCCAGTGAGCGCCGAGGCGGTCGAAGGCACCCTGACCCTGACCGCCAAATGGACTGGTGACAGCGCAAACGACATCAGCCTGCAGCTCAACCGCCTGGGCAAGAGCAATGGCGAAGAAACCCCGGCTGGCTTGAGCGTGACGGTCGGCAAAATGGCTGGTGGCGCCGGCGTGCCGGATCAGGTTGCCGCACTGGCGGCCCTGGGCGATGAACCTTTCGAGTTCATCTGCATGCCGTGGACCGACACTGCGACCCTCAACGCCTGGCAAGCCGTCATGGACGACAGCACCGGTCGCTGGTCCTGGGCCAAGCAACTGTTCGGTCACGTCTACAGCGCCAAGCGCGGCACCGTCGGCACCCTGGTGGCGGCAGGGCAAGCACGCAATGACCAGCACATCACCATCCAGGCCCTGGAGCCGGGCGTACCGCAGCCGTTCTGGGTGCAGGCCGCCGCACTGGCCGCGCGCACCTCGGTGTTCATCTCCGCCGATGCCAGCCGTCCGACCCAGAGCGGCAGCCTGCCGGGCGTCGATCCGGCGCCGGCCAGCGAGCGTTTCACCCTGACCGAGCGTCAATCGCTGCTCAGCTACGGCATCGCCACCGCCTACTACGAAGGCGGCTATGTGCGCATCCAGCGTTCGATCACCACCTACCAGAAGAACGCCTACGGCCAGGCCGATAACTCCTACCTGGACAGCGAAACCATGCACCAGTCGGCCTTTATCGTGCGCCGCCTGCAAAGCGTGATCACCAGCAAGTACGGGCGCCACAAACTGGCCGCCGACGGTACCCGCTTCGGTGCCGGCCAGCCGATCGTCACCCCGAGCACCATTCGCGGCGAGCTGATCGCCCAGTACGCCAAGCTCGAACTGGAAGGCCACGTGGAGAACGCCGAGCTGTTCGCCGAGCACCTGATCGTCGAGCGCGACAGCCAGGACCCGAGCCGGGTCAACGTGCTGTTCCCGCCGGACTACATCAACGGCCTGCGTGTGTTCGCGCTGCTCAACCAATTCCGTCTGCAGTACGACGCGGCGGCCTAAGCCGAGCCTCTTTCACTGCGCTTTTCCAGCCCGCCTGGTGCGGGCTCATTTTTTGGGAGAAACACCATGGGTCAACTGATTGCGGGCACCTGCTACGTCAAAGTGGACGGCGCTCAACTGACCATCAACGGCGGCTGCGAAGCGCCGCTGATGTCCGTGAAACGGGAAACCATCGTGCCGGGTTTCTACAAGGAAACCGATATTGCCCCGTCCTTCAAGGTCACGGCGCTGCACACCCCGGACTTCCCGCTCAAGCAGCTGGTGGCCGGTTCCGACATGACCGTCACCTGCGAATTCAGCAACGGCAAGGTCTACGTCCTGGCCGGCGCCTACCTGGTGGAAGAGCCGGTTTCCAAAGGCGACGACGCGAGCATCGAACTGAAGTTCGAAGGCATCAAGGGGACCTGGCAATGAGCGATAGCGTAAAGCTGCGTGTGGCCATCGAAGCCCACGGCGAACCGCTGACCGAACTGACCCTGCGCCGCCCGACGGTGCAGGAGGTGCGGGCGATCAAGGCGCTGCCGTACAAGATCGACAAGAGCGAAGAAGTCAGCCTCGACATGGACGTCGCGGCCAAGTACATCGCGGTCTGTGCCGGCATCCCTCCGTCCTCGGTCAACCAGCTCGACCTGGCTGATCTCAACGCCCTGAGCTGGGCGGTCGCGAGTTTTTTCATGAGTGCGGCATCGGAGCCATCAGCGACCTGATCGCGGTTGCCTATGACCTGGCCTGGTTCTGGAAGGTTGACCCCGAACAGATGATGGCCAGGCCACTGGATGTGCTCCGGGAGTCCCTGGAGCACGCGCAACGGATCAATGCGATGCAGCAGGTGCAGTGATGGTGAACATCAATCAAAGCTTGAATCAGACGAGCATCAAACAGCGCCTGAGCGTGACCAACGTGCAGACCACGGTGAACATGCTGGTGGTCATGCAAGGCATGCAGAAACTGGACGCCGAGCTGGGCGAGGTGCGTTCGAAAGTCAGCCGCTTCAAGAAAAGCATCGAAGACAGCGGCCTGGGCGGGCTGGATTTTTCCGGCCTGATCAAGGGCGGTGGCCTGGCCGCGCCTTTCGTGGCGGGGGTCAACTCCGCCATCGAATTCGAGAACCAGGCGGCGCGGGCCAAGCTGGTGGCGCAGGGCATCGAACCGCCCAAGGATGTGCTGGGCGAGACGGGCACTAACTTGAAGGCGTTCAGCGACAGCGTCGACGACATCTCGCAAAAGTTCGGCAGCGCGCTGCTGCCGGCGGTCAACTCGGTAGTGACCGCCGTGCAACCGCTGCTGGGCTTTGTGGCCAAGGTCATTGAAAGCAACCCGCAGCTGGTCCAGGGCCTCGCCGCCGGCGCCTTGGCCTTCACCGCGATCCGCGGCGCCATGACCCTGGCCTCGTCCGCGGTGACCCTGTTCAGCAGCGGCCTGCTGGCCTCGCCCATCGGCCTGATCGCCCTGGGGATCGCGGTAGCGGCGGGCCTGATCGTGGCCAACTGGGAGCCGCTGTCGGCGTTTTTTGTCACCCTCTGGGCAAGCATCAAGGACGCCGCCGTGCAACTGATGGCGGGGTTGAAAATTGTCTTCGGCTGGACCCCGCTGGGGATGGTGATCGCTAATTGGGGAGCGATCACCGGCTTTTTTGCCGGCCTCTGGGAACAGCTCAAGACGATGGCCGCGTCCGTGGTCGACTTCTTCAAGCAGGTGTTTTCCTGGACGCCGCTGGGGCTGGTGATTGAAAACTGGACGCCGCTGAGCGGCCTGTTTTCCGCGTTGTGGGAGTTGCTCAAGGCGCTGTCCGTTCCGGCGATGGACTTCCTCAAAGGCCTGTTCGCCTGGACACCGCTGGGGATGGTGATCAACAACTGGGGCGCGATCAGCGCTTACTTCGCCTCGCTCTGGGCCGGCCTGCAAGGTCCGGCGCAGCGGGTCAAGGCCTTCTTCATCGGGCTGTTCGACAGCTCTCCGCTGGGGATGGTGATCAACAACTGGGGCGCGATCAGCGCTTACTTCGCTTCGCTCTGGGCCGGCCTGCAAGGTCCGGCGCAACAGGTGAAGGACTTCTTCGTCATGTTGTTCGACACCTCGCCACTGGGGATGGTGATCAATAACTGGGGCACGATCGGCACCTACTTCGACGCCATCTGGGCAACCCTGAAAAGCGCGGCGCAGGTCATCAAGGACTTTTTTGTCACCCTGTTCGAGTGGTCGCCCGTGGGGCAGATCATCGCCAACTGGCAGCCCATCAGCGATGTGTTCGCGGCCCTCTGGGAGGTGTTGAAAGCCCTGGCGGCGCCGGCCATCGAATTCATGCGCGGTATGTTCGAGTGGTCGCCCCTGGGGCAGATCATCAAGAACTGGGAGCCGATCACCGAGTGGTTCAGTGGCCTGTGGCAACGGCTGCAGGCGGTGATCGCACCGATCAGGGAACTGTTCGACGGTGGTTTCGCCGGTTTCGTCGCCCGCGTCACCGGCAAGGTGGAAAACCTCACCGAGGCGCAGCGGCAAACCAATGCCGAAGGCAAAGGCGCGCTGGCGCCGGCGTTCTTCGGTGGTGGCCAGCCGGCGCCGGGTTCTTCGGCGCTTTCCGCCGGCCTGCCGCAAAGCTCCACCTCGCTGTTGCAGCAGAGCGCGGCCAACAACCGCACGCAATTGCAGGGCGGGCTGACGGTGAGCTTCGAAAACGCCCCGGCGGGCCTGCGTACCAGCGCGCCGCAAATCAACCAACCCGGCGTGGCGCTGTCGTCGCGTGTCGGCTACCGCTCACTTTCGCTAGGAGGTTCCAATGAGCTGGCGTGATCGTTTGTTGCCGGCGTCGTTTCGTGGCGTCGGGTTCTGGGTCGACCAGGCGAAAACCCCGGTCGGCCACAAGGGCCAATTGCACGAGTACCCGCAGCGTGACCTGCCGTTCTACGAGAGCCTGGGGCGGCAGGCGCGGACCCACGACCTGACGGCGTTCATCGTCGGCGCCGATTGCCTGGAGCAGCGCGACAAGCTGCTCAAGGCGCTGGAGGAGGGCAGCGGTGAACTGGTGCACCCGTGGCTGGGGCGCCTGCAGGTCAAGGTCGGCGAATGCGAGATGACCCAGAGCCGCCAGGACGGCGGCCTGGTGACCTTCACCCTGAAGTTCTACCCCGACCAGCCGTTGCAGTTCCCCAGCGCCACGGTCAACACCCGCCAGCTGTTGCTGGTGTCGGCCGACAGCCTTATCGGCTCGGCGGTGCGCCGCTTCGAGGAGGCCATGACCCTGGTCAAGGCCGCGCGCATCGGCATCGCCGACCTGCGCAACAGCCTCAAGGAGGTCTACCAGACCATCGAGCAGGAGCTCAAGCCGCTGATCGACACCTACCGCGATCTCAACCTGCTGGTGCGGGCGATCAAGGACCTGCCCAAGGAAGTGAGCGCCGAGTTCAAGGGCTTGCTGGGGGACATCAAGGACCTCAAGGACTATGCGCGCAACGGTTACCGCGGCGTGCTGGCCAATGTCTCGCAGCAGGTCGAGGCGGTGAAGAAGATCGACACGCCGAAACTCACCACCGGCAAGGACACCACCGCCGCGGCGCAAGCCATGGCCGACCTGGTGCAGGACGCCGTGCTGGTGCGGATTGCCCAGGCCGTGGCCTCGCTGCCGGTGGCAACCCCGGCGGTCAAGCTGAGTGGCACGCCGTCCTTGGCCAAGCAGGCGATCCAGCCGGTGACCCGCGCGGAAGTGCCGGTGGCCGACGAGGTGCTGGCGCTGCGCAACGCGATCAACGAGGCGATCTGGCAGGCCGCGGAAAAAGCCGACGCCCTGCATTACGAGGTGCTCAACGGCCTGCGCCAGCTGGTCTACGGCCACCTCACCGCGGTGGCCTCGTCCGGCGTGCGGCTGGTGGTCAAGAACCCGATGCAGAGCCTGCCGACGGTGGTGCTCGCCTATCGGCTGTTTGGCGATGCCACCCGGGCGGCCGAAGTGCAGCAGCGCAACGGCGTGGCCCATCCCGGCTTCCTGCCGCCGACCAACGTCAAAGTGGCGGGGGAGTGAGCCATGGGCAACTTCGATAACCGGGTGCTGTTGACGGTGGACGGCCAGGATTACGGCGGCTGGAAAAGCGTGGAAATCAGCGCCGACCTGGAGCGGCAGTTTCGCACCTTCAAGCTCGACGTGACCTGGCAATGGCCGGGCCAGACTCTGGACCAGCGCATTCGTCCCGGCGCCAAGTGCCAGGTGCGCATCGGCGCCGACCTGTTGCTCAGCGGCCATGTGTTCAAGGCGCCGATCAGCTATGACGGTCGGCAGATCGGCTTGAGCATCGAGGGCAGCTCCCTGACCCAGGACCTGGTGGATTGCGCGGCGATCAACCAGCCCGGCCAATGGCGCGAGCAGAGCCTGCTGAAAATCGTCCAGGCCCTGGCCGCGTCCTACGGCGTCGGGGTGGTCAGCGAGATCGCGGAAACCACGCGGTTGAGCAGCCACAGCATCGTGCCCGGGGAAACCGTGTTCCAGTCCATCGACCGCCTGCTGACGTTGTTCCGGGTGTTCTCCACCGACGACGCCGAAGGCCGGGTGCTGTTGGCCCGGCCGGGCAGCGGCGGGCGTGCGGTGGATGTGCTGGAGTTGGGCAAGAACATCCTCTCGGCCAGCGCGCCGATGGACTTCAGCCAGGTGTTTTCCGAGTACCGGGTGATCGGCCAGCACAAGGGCAACGACCAGAAAAGCGGCGCCGCGGTCAGCGAAGTGTCGGGCGTGGCCAGCGACGGCACGGCCAAGCGCAAGCGGGTCACGGTGATCAACGAACCAGCCCAGCTGACCCAGGAGCTGGCCCAGCAACGGGCCGACTGGGAAAGCGCCATTCGCACCGGCAAGGCCCTGACCAGCACCTACAAGGTGCAGGGCTGGCGCCAGAGCAACGGCGAGCTGTGGCGCCACAACACCCTGGTGCGGGTGATCGACCCGGTGCTGGGTTTCGACCAGGACCTGCTGATTTCCAAGGTCACCTACTCGCTCTCCGAGCAGGGCTCGATCACCACCCTGCAGGTGGCGCCGCCCCATACCTTCGACGCCAGTCCGGTGCCGCCGAAAGCCTAAAACCCCCCGGTAGTGTAGGAGCGAGCTTGCTCGCGATGGGGGCGACACGGTGTGCCTGTAAGGCCGCTATCGCGAGCAAGCTCGCTCCTGCACAGGGGCAAGGAAAAAACCATGAGCCTACTGACACGCCTGTTGGCGCGCGGCACCGTCGTGCTCGCCAACTCGGCCAACAAACTGCAATCGCTGCAAATGCGCCTGACCGCCGGCGAAGTGAACGACGACATGGAGCACTTCGAACCCTACGGCTTCACCAGCAACCCGCTGGCCGGCGCCGAAGGCATCGCCACCTTTCTTGGCGGCGACCGCTCCCATGCCATCGTGCTGGTGGTCGCCGACCGCCGTTTTCGCCTCAAGGCCCTGGCCCCCGGCGAAGTGGCGATCTACACCGACGAAGGCGACAAGATTCATTTCAAGCGTGGGCGGATCATCGACATCGAGACCGCCACCCTCAATATCCGCGCCAGCAGCGCGGTGCATATCGACACCCCGACCCTGACCCAGACCGGCAAGATCGTCTCCCAGGGCGACCAGGTCGCTGGCGGCATCAGCCAGATCAAGCACGTGCATGGTGGCGTGCAGCCGGGTAGTGGGCAGACCGGCGCGCCGGCGGGAGGCCAATGATGTTTATCAGCCAAGACCTGCACCGCGCACTGACCCGTGCCGTGCTGATCAGCCTGTTCACCTGGCGCCGCGCGGCGGACGACGACCCGCTGGACGACGAGGAGCGCTTCGGCTGGTGGGGCGACAGCTTTCCCACCGTGGCCGACGACCGCATCGGCTCGCGGCTGTGGCTGCTGCGGCGGGTCAAGCTGACCCGCCAGACCCAGCTCGACGCCGAGTTCTATGCCCGCGAAGCCCTGCAATGGCTGATCGACGATGGCCATTGCAGCGCGGTCGAGATCATCAGCGAACGTCTCGACGACCAGCGCCTGAACCTGCGCACGACGCTGGTCCTGGCCAACGGTGAACGCCTGGACATCAACCCCGATAACAGTTGGCAGGTGACCTATGCCCTTTGATACCCCTTCGCTGCCGGTGCTGATCAAGCGCACCCAAAGCGACCTGGCCAGCGATGCGCTGCGCCAGTCCGATGCGCAAGTGCTGGCCCGTACCCTCGGTGGCGCCGCCTATGGCCTCTACGGCTACCTGGACTGGATCGCCGATCAGATCCTGCCGGACAAGGCCGACGAGTCGACCCTGGAACGCATCGCCGCGCTGCGCCTCAACCAGCCGCGCAAGGCCGCCCAGGCGGCCAGCGGTTCGGTGAGCTTCACGGCGGCGGCAGGCGCGGTGCTGGACGTCGATACCTTGCTGCAGGCCAGTGACGGCCGCACCTACAAAGTCACCGCCGCCCGCACCACCAGCGCCGGCAGCAACAGCACCACCGTCCAGGCCCTCGACGCCGGCACCTTGGGCAATGCCGAGGCCGGCCTGAACCTGATTCCGGTGCAACCGATCCAGGGCATCGGCAATACCTTCACCGTGCTCGCCCCCGGCCTGAGCGGTGGCGTCGCCGCGGAAAGCCTGGAATCGCTGCGTGCCCGGGTGATCCGCTCCTACCGCATCATCCCCCACGGCGGCTCGGCCCAGGACTATGAAACCTGGGCGCTGGAGTGCCCGGGGATTACCCGGGCCTGGTGCCGAGGCAGCTACCTGGGGCCGGGCACCGTGGGTCTGTTCGTGATGCGCGACGACGATGCGCAACCGATCCCGAATGCCGAGCAGCTGGCGGAGGTAAAGGCCTACATCGAACCCTTGCGTCCGGTGACGGCCGAGTTGCATGTGCTGGCGCCGCAGCAGTCGCCCGTGACCTACAGCCTGCGCTTGTCGCCGGACACCAGCGCGGTGCGCGCGGCGGTCGAGGCCCAGTTGCGCGATCTGCACAACCGCGAGGCCGGCCTGGGCGACACCTTGCTGATCAGCCATATCCGCGAGGCCATCAGCAGTGCCGCCGGCGAGAACGATCACCGGCTCAGCGCGCCGACCGCGGATGTTCCCGCCGCCAGTAACCAGTTGCTGACGTTCGGAGGTTGCGTATGGCTGGAGTAAGAACCGCCGCGCAATACCAGAGCCAGCTGCGCAGCCTGCTGCCCAGCGGCCCGGCCTGGGACCCGGAGCGGGTGCCGGAGCTCGAGGAGGTGCTCGAAGGCGTGTCCCAGGAACTGGCCCGCCTCGACGCCCGCGCCGCCGACCTGCTCAACGAAATGGACCCGACCGGTGCCAGCGAGTTGGTACCGGATTGGGAGCGGGTGATGAACCTGCCCGACCCCTGCCTGGGCCCGACCCCGCTGTTCGACGACCGCCGCCTGGCCGTGCGCCGGCGACTGCTGGCCGTCGGCAGCCAGGCGCTCGCCTACTACATCGAGATCGCCCGCAGCCAGGGCTATCCGAACGCCACCATCACCGAGCACGAAGCCCCGCGCATGGGCCGCGCACGTTTTGGTGACGCGCATTTCGGCACCTGGCAGGCGCAATTCATGTGGACGCTCAACACCGGTGGACGACTGCTCCTGGGCCGGCGCTTTGGCGCGAGTTACTGGGGCGAGCGTTTCGGCATGAACCCGGGCTCGGCCCTGGAATGCCAGATCCACCGCAGCGCGCCGGCCCATACGCGGGTGCATATCAATTATGACTAGGGGATAGACCGATGGATTATCCGAAGAGTGTGCCCAGTGCCGGGTTGGTCAATGGCAGGTTCGTCGATGAGAACCCGCTGACCGGCACCCCGGGATCGCTGATTCCGGCGGACTGGGGCAATGGGGTGACCCAGGAACTGCTGGCCGTGATCACGGCGGCCGACCTGACGCCCAGCGAGGCGAACCTGACGCAGCTGTTGAGCGCGATTCGCAGCATCAGCCGCAAGAGCGCGGGGCTCGGCATTCAGCGTTTCACCGCCAATGGCAGCTTCACCGTGCCGGAGGGCGTGACGAAGATCTGGTTGAGTGGGTGTGCGGGTGGGGGCGGTGGCGGCGCCTGCCCGGGAGGCACGAGTGCGACGTCTTCCGGTGGCGGTGGAGGCGGTGCCGGGCAGCCGGTTATCCGCTTTCCTGTCTCCGTGACGCCGGGACAGGTCATTCCTGTGGTGATCGGGGCGGCCGGGGTGGGTGCCAGCGCGGCGGTTCTCGCCACCGGTGGTGGTAACACGCTGGTCGGCTCGGCGGGGGCGATTTTGTCGCTGTCTGGCGGGAGTGGAGGAGGGTCTGGGGTCAATCTTTCTGGCTATGTCCCTGGCGCTAAGGGTGGGGCGGGTTTTCCGGAGGGCGGAGATGCGACGGATGTCTCGTCCAATACCGTTGCCGGTGTGGGTGGGGCCGGGGCCAGCGGACCATTCGGGGCTGGTGGCGGTATCCCCAGGTCAGGCACGACCTCTGGGGGAGCAGGAAAGCCCGCTTACGGTTATGGCGCGGGTGGCAGCGGCGCGGGAGGCTATTACATCGCGGGTACCGGACTTGCCCAGCCTGGCGGCAATGGCGTGCCCGGTTTCATGCTGATCGAGTGGTGAAAACATGAGCAAACAGATTCTTTATTGCGTGACCTCGGGAACAGTCATCGATTGGCAGGACCTCGATCAATTCGCCTATGCCGCTCCTGCGCCGACCATGAAGGTACTACCGGTCACTGCCGAACAATGGAAGCGCAAAGACGCTCTGCACTATGTGCTGGATGGCGAACTGACCCGGGTCGATGTTCCCCCACCCTCCGCGGCTCACTACTGGGACGGTAGCCAGTGGTCGCTGGACTCCCAGCAGGCCGCGGCAGCCGCGGAGCAAGAGGCGGAACAACTGTGCCAGCGAGTGGATGCAGAGGCTGACACCGCCCGGCAGATGATCAGTGGCGATCCGCTCAAGGCCGCGGAGTATGCCCAGGCCGCCAGTGAAGCCCAGGCTTTCAAGGAGGCCGGCTACCCGAAAAAAGCAGTGCCTCTCGCGGTAAGCGCCTGGGTGGTGAAAGGCCGTACCGCCAGGGAAGCGGCCGACCAGATTCTCGCCAAGGCCGCCGAGCTCGGCAGCAAGCTGCTCGCACTTCGCACGCTGCGCTTGCAGGCAAAAGAGCGCATCCGGGCTCAGGCCAGCAAGGGCAAGCAGGAAGCTGCGAAAGACGCCTGCGAGGCAGCGATCGAGGCGATTCGCAAGGTTGCCGGCGACTGAACGGGAACACCGTGTTGCGTTTCAAGCAGCCGTCCAAGGTCGCCCAGGTGGCCAGCGGTTCGCCGAGCTTCAGTGCTATGGCTTGCTCGCCATAGGTAGCCAGAGCACGGAAATAGCCCGCAGCCGAGCACTTCTGTTGTCGGGTTCCATGCGCCTCGCGTGGGACGCTCAATTCGGTACCTGGAAGGCGCAATTCCCTTGACCCCTCAACGCCGGCGGACGCTGCCACTGGGGCGACGTGTCGGCTCCAGTGCTCCGGCCCATGGGCTGGCGAACATCAATTATGACTAGAGAATAGAGCAATGGATTATCCAAAGAGCGTGCCCGGTGTCGGGTTGCTGAATGGGAAGTTTGTCGACGAAAACCCGGTGGCAGGTACCCCGGGATCATTGATTCCCGCTACCTGGGGCAATGCGGTTACCCAGGAAATCCTGAACGTCATCAAATCGGCCGGCCTGGTCCCCGACGAGGCATCGACCACTCAGTTGCTGCAGGCGATCCAGAGTTTCGCTGCCCGGGATTTCAAGGACTCCGTACGTGTTGCCACCACCGGCTCCGTTGCCTTGAGCGGTCTGCAAGCCATCGATGGCGTGCAGCTCACGGTCGCCGATCGTGTACTGGTCAAGGACCAGCCTAATGCGGCGCAGAACGGGCTTTATATCGTTTCGGCCGATTCCTGGTCACGAGCACCGGATGCGGCGCTGGATTATCAGGTGACGTCCAACTTTATTGTCGGGACGGATGAAGGACAGGTTAACAAGTCGCGTATCTGGCAAATGACCACCACGGGGCCGATTACCGTCGGGGCCACGCCTCAGGTTTTCGAACTGATGGCCGGGGCTACCGGTGTAGCTGCCGGGGAGTATCGGAAAGTAGTGGTCAATGCGCGTGGTCAGGTCACTTCGGGATCGAACCCGACGACCCTGGATGGTTATGCGATTGCTGATGCTTACAGCAAGACGGCGACCAATGGGTTGCTGGACGCCAAGATCAGTTCGGATGCCTGCTCCATTGCCGGTTTTGCCAGTGGTAACTCGGCAGCTCCTTATATGCGCAATAGAAACAATAATGAGTATGTGGGGCTGGCCAGGGCTGCGACCACTCTGGGTGGTTATGGCATTAACGATGCGTACACGGCTACTCAAATTAATTCGTTTTTAAGTGAGCGGGTATTAAGAGACGCGATTACTTATGCCGGTTTTGCCAGCAATAACCCGGATTACCCTTACTTCAGAAGGGCCTCTGATAACGGCGTTTACCATCTCCAACTTAGGCTCGGTTTCACTCCCGTGCGCCAAGGTGGAGGGAATGCTCAGGGCTCCAATCAGGTCATGCTGGGCTGGGCTACTGACGGCTCGGGTCTCAGGGCGCAAGTAGATGCTTTCGATTTGGGAACCATCTGGACCGATCACATCGGTAACGGAAGGGCAGTAGCTGCGCAGTCTACGGCCGGTACGGGCGCGGTTGGCTCCTATGCGCTCCTGCTTCTTGGCGGCGGTGGCGGCACCGGGCCTAGCTCTCTCGTGGCGGGTGTGAATTGCAGGTACGCCGCTTCGGATGGCAATGACTGGGGCGGTGCGCCTGCTGGCACCTGGCGAATTATGGGGGGCGTCAGAAATACGGACGGCGCCAGTTCCGACTCTACAACTCTGTGCTTGAGGGTTTCTTGACATGATGAAAGTACTAAGTGCTCGCACACCTTGCTGGAATGACCAGGCTCATACAACGCTCAACTTGCATGTGATATTCGAAGACACCAAGGACACACTTGGCGAAATCATATTCACCGCCTCTCCTGAAGATCCGGAACCTCATGGCCGGGAGTTGTTTGAACGTGCAGTCGCTTTGGAATTTGGTGATATCGCCGAGCCGGGGGTGGAAATGATAAAGAGCAATGTTCTGTTGCAACGCGCCGAGCTGACCGCAGTTGCCAACTCCGTAATAGAGAAGTTGCAGGCTGACCTGAATATCCTGCAGGACTCCGTGGAGCTTGAAATTGCCACGGATAAGGAAATCGCGGCCTTGGCCACCAAGAAAGTCTCCCTGAGTGCCTGGAAAAAGTACCGAGTGCTGCTGTCGCGAGTACAGGAGCAAGAAGGGTTTCCAACGGTTGTCGAGTGGCCCGAGGCTCCCGGTGAGTGAGGTCAGTTTGCAGACGTTTGCGTTCGAGGACTTTCATCCATGCTGATTACTGAACCCGCTTTGCGAACGCCATATCGATGAACAGCTGATTAATCGAAATACAACGCTTTCCGAGGCTCAGCTTTATGAGTTTCTGAATTGTATTCAGTCTTTACGTGACTGGCCCCACTCCCCATTTTTCCAAATCCAGAAAGTCGTCCAGCGCCACCCGAGTGATTACCGGAATATTAGTGTTTTTATTAGGAATGATTGCTGGCCTTTCTACCCAGATGTACTGGTTGAATCGTTTTTATCCGATGGCATTGTTGGGTGAAGGATGTTTTATAGGTACTAGCCCTAACGGAGGGGAATTGTCTGGGTAATATCAGTCATATTCGAGGCAGAAGGTTAAATAATGGATTATCCGAGTAGTGTTCCAAGTGTTGGCTTGGTAGATGGCCGATTTATCGATGAAAATGTCATTTCTGGTGTTCCAGGATCACTGATTCCTGCAGCATGGGGCAATGGTGTAACTCAAGAGATACTGGCGGTAGTAAAAAGCGCAGGAATAGCACCGGATGAGAACGACAACGCTCAGTTGCTGAAGGCATTGCAGGTTATTGTTGGTAAAGCAAGCCCGATGCTTTCAGTCGTGAAAAATATTGCAGTTTCCAGATTGCTGGAGTCTGACGAACTGGGTTTGTTACTCATCAATGGTGCGGCAGATACAGTGTCGATAACACTTCCTCCCTGCAACGAAGGTTTAGGTGTGCGTGACGTTATTGTGCGTCGCGTGGATAACAGCGGTAACCGCCTGGTAGTGCAATGTTCGGGGACTGACAACATCAAGTTCCACACCCATTTGCGTCCTGCTGGTTATCCCTTCCTGGTGCTTATGGGGGCAGGGGATTGGTGGCACCTACGCAGTGATGGTGCTGGAAGTTGGTGGCCGGTAGGTCGGTTCGATAGCACGCCTCTGGGGCGCCCGGTCTTTGAAACGACGACTGCTTTCAGCCCCGGTGGTTATGGCGCCTTGAACGGGGCGATTCTCAGTCGGGCCGAATGGCCCTGGCTGTGGGATCACGCCAAGGTGTCGGGAATGATGTGGACCGAGGCGACGCGAGTCGGTGCAGAAGGTGGCTGGAGCAGCGGTGATGGAACACTGACGTTTCGGGGGCCCGAAGGGCGGGGTGAGTTCCTGCGGGTTCTGGACGAAGGGCGCGGAATCGATCCGGGTCGTAATCCTGGCGTTGTCCAGCGAGACCAGAATCGGGCGCACATCCATACGCCGACGGCCGTGGCAGTGGGGGAGGGAGCTGCGAATGGAGCGGTCTTCCAGACTTCGGTCTGGTCTCTGAGATACACGCTGCCCTACCAGTTGGTTGGGACCACACCTGTGGGGACCGGTTTATCCAACGAAGGAGGCGCAGAGGCGCGTCCCCATAACGTTGCCTATCCTGGCCGGTTGAAACTGATCTGAGACGAAATGATGAACTACCTGATTGATGCATCGGGGGCTCTGATCGGCCCTGTTGAGTTTCCCCTTATTCCTGGCTTGGGCATTCAGTTGCCAAATAATGCTGTAACTCTGGACCAGCAGCTCGATGAGCCAATGTCTGGTCATGTATGGGCCCTTATCGGAGGCTGGCCTCAACAAGTTCTTGATTTGCGTGGTGTGGTCTACAGCACCGATACAGGTGAATCCGTGGAGTGGTCCGAGGTGGGTGACCTGCCAGAAGGATTTACGAAAACGGCGCCTCCGGGACCGTACTTTAGTTGGAGCGAGGGTTCCTGGCAGCTTGATGTAAAAGCACAACAGGCAGCGGCAACACTCGCCGCTCAAAGTGAGCGGGACAAACAATTGGCTGAGGCGACGTTGCGCATGGCGCCACTTCAATACGCCCTTGAACTGGGAGAAGCCTCATCCGAGGAACAATCTGCCTTACTAGAGTGGAAGCGCTATTGCGTTGCCTTGAACCGTATCGAGCAGCAGCCGGGTTATCCGCTTGAAATTGAGTGGCCAGTGCTAACTCTGGATGCCCCCCGTGGCCGGTTGAATGCCTTGCGATCTTTCTTCCGTGCCAAATGAACCCAAGTCAGGGAGACACTAATGTCTGTGACCGAGGGACAACTCCTCAAAATCATGCCCAACGCCCGCTCCCAAGCGGGCGTTTTTGTTTCTGCGCTTAACACCGCCATGCTGAACCGCCATATCAACACGCCCAAACGCATGGCCGCCTTTCTTGCGCAGGTCGGTCATGAGTCGGGGCAGTTGCGTTATGTGCGGGAGCTGGGCAATGACCAGTACCTGAGCAAATACGACACCGGCAGCCTGGCGGCCCGTCTGGGCAATACCCCGGAGGCCGATGGCGACGGCCAGAAATACCGTGGCCGTGGTCTGATCCAGGTCACCGGTCGCGACAACTACCGGCAATGCAGCCTCGGGCTGTTCGGTGACGAGCGTTTACTGGCGTTGCCCGAATTGTTGGAACAGCCGCAGTGGGCCGCCGAGTCGGCCGCCTGGTTCTGGCAGCAGAACGGCCTTAACGAACTGGCCGACCGCGACCAGTTCAACAGCATCACCCGTCGTATCAACGGCGGCTTGAACGGGCTGGAGGACCGCCTGCAGCTCTGGGCGCGGGCACGGGAGGTGTTATGCCAGCCTTCGGCCTGATGCCTCTGTCTTACCGGGCAATGGCTGTCGTCGTGCTGCTGGCCGTGGTGGCCGGCATCGCGGGGACGCTGGCCTGGCAGGTTCAGGAGTGGCGTTTTGGTCGGCAACTGGCGGAGCAGGCCAGGCTGCACGGCGAAGCGCTGAATCAGTTGAACCTGGCGGCCGCTGCCCGGCAGCGGGACGAGCAGGACAAACGCCTGGCCCTGGAGCAACAGCTGCAAGCCAGCGACCAAACCCATTACCGAGCCTTGAGCGATGCCCAACGTGATCAAGGTCGCCTGCGCGACCGTCTTGCCACTGCTGATCTGCGCCTGTCAGTCCTCCTCGACGCCCATGACCGCGCCGCCGGCTGCACAGTGCCTGCCACCCCCACCGCCGGCGGCCTGGTTCATGGAGCCCCGCGAGCCCGACTTGACCCGGCGCATGCTCAACGAATTATCGGCATCACCGATGCCGGCGACCGGGGACTGATCGCCCTGCAGGCGTGCCAGGCCTACGTCAGGGCGTTGAACCGCTAAACATTTTGATCCGCTCCGTGCCTTGCAAGCGCGTATCGCTCGTGTACGGTAAGACCTCCGCCAACCCGATCAGGAGAGGACCGTGAACGAAATCACCCAGCTTGCCGCTGAACTTGGCAGGCGCTTGCAGATTCTGAATACCCACGTCACCACGGCCGAATCCTGTACCGGTGGCGGGATTGCCGAGGCCATCACCCGCATTCCCGGGAGTTCGGCCTGGTTCGAAGCGGGTTATGTGACCTACTCCAATCGGCAGAAGACCCAACAGCTGGCGGTGCCGGAAGCGCTGTTCGCTTCCGTCGGCGCGGTCAGCCGCGAGGTGGTCGAGGCGATGGTGCGGGGCGCGCAAGGCAAAAGCAGGGCGCGTTTTGCCGTGGCGGTCAGCGGCGTGGCCGGCCCGGACGGCGGCTCGCCGCAGAAACCGGTGGGCACCGTATGGCTGGCCTGGGGCGTGGGAGAGGCGGTAACGGCCGAGTGCCGACACTTTGCCGGGAATCGGGACGACGTCCGCCGACAAACGGTGAAGGCCGCGCTAGAGGGCTTGCTGCAACATGCCGCGGCAGAAATCTCAAAACAGGGGTAGGCGATCCACGAACGCTGTGGAATAATACTGGCTACTTATACAGGTGTTGGCCGTCAGGCCTTATTGATTACGTGAGGACTTTAATGGACGACAACAAGAAGAAAGCCTTGGCTGCGGCCCTGGGTCAGATCGAACGTCAATTCGGCAAGGGTGCCGTAATGCGTATGGGCGATCACGACCGCCAGGCGATCCCGGCCATTTCCACTGGCTCTCTGGGTCTGGACATCGCACTCGGCATCGGCGGCCTGCCAAAGGGCCGTATTGTTGAAATCTACGGTCCGGAATCGTCCGGTAAAACCACCCTGACCCTGTCCGTGATTGCCCAGGCACAGAAGATGGGCGCCACCTGCGCCTTCGTCGACGCCGAGCACGCACTGGACCCGGAATACGCCGGCAAGCTGGGGGTCAACGTTGACGACCTGCTGGTTTCCCAGCCGGACACCGGTGAACAGGCACTGGAAATCACCGACATGCTGGTGCGCTCCAATGCCATCGACGTGATCGTGATCGACTCCGTGGCGGCACTGGTGCCCAAGGCCGAGATCGAAGGCGAGATGGGCGACATGCACGTGGGCCTGCAGGCCCGCCTGATGTCCCAGGCGCTGCGCAAGATCACCGGCAACATCAAGAACGCCAACTGCCTGGTGATCTTCATCAACCAGATCCGTATGAAAATCGGCGTGATGTTCGGCAGCCCGGAAACCACCACCGGTGGTAACGCGCTGAAGTTCTACGCTTCGGTTCGTCTGGATATCCGTCGTACTGGCGCGGTGAAGGAAGGTGACGAAGTCGTCGGTAGCGAAACCCGGGTCAAGATCGTCAAGAACAAGGTGGCTCCACCGTTCCGCCAGGCTGAATTCCAGATCCTGTACGGCAAGGGTATCTACCTGAACGGCGAGATCATCGATCTGGGCGTGCTGCACGGTTTCCTCGAGAAGTCCGGTGCCTGGTACAGCTACCAGGGCAACAAGATCGGTCAGGGCAAGGCCAACTCGGCCAAGTTCCTGCAGGACAACCCGGAAATCGGTAACGCCCTCGAGAAGCAGATTCGCGACAAGCTGCTGGCTCCGACTGCTGATGTCAAAGCTTCGCCGGTCAACGAGACCATCGATGACATGGCCGACGCGGATATCTGATCGATCCGATGACCGCCGTACTCGATACCCTCGTCGCGGTGCGGCGAACCGCAATGGACCTGCTCGCGCGACGCGAGCACGGTCGAGTCGAGCTGACGCGTAAACTGCGTCAGCGCGGCGCCTCTCCCGAGATGATCGAAACAGCCCTTGACCGTTTGACGGAAGAGGGGCTGCTATCCGAATCCCGCTATCTCGAAAGTTTCGTTTCCTATCGTGCCCGTTCCGGCTACGGTCCCATGCGTATTCGCGAAGAACTCAGCCAGCGCGGTTTGCAGCGTGCCGATATCGAACTCGCCTTGCGTGAGAGCGGCATCGACTGGCAAGCACAACTGGAGGATGTCTGGCGGCGCAAGTTTGCCGGGCATTTCCCGATAGATGCCAAGGAGCGTGCCAAACAAGGCCGCTTTCTGGGGTATCGGGGATATTCGATGGACATGATCGGCCGCTTGCTGAGCGGCCGAAGGGTGGACGATTGACCTGTAGGGCCCGCGAGTCGAATGCGCGGGCCTCTGCTTTTGGGCTCAAGTGACCTTGATCGGTTCTCTCGTGCGTTGTTGCGCCTTGGCCTGATTCACCGCCCAGTTTTCCGGCAGGTTGATGAAGTCGATCAGTTCGCGCAGGCGGCCATTGTCGCGGGCGTTGAAGGTGAACGACAGGCGTGCCAGATGGCTGAACTCCGGTTCGTTGTGCTCCTCGACATTGTAGGCATGTTGATGGAAGCGATCGCTCAGGCACAGGTCGGCGAAAGCCGTCTGCATCTGCTCGAGCGCCGGTTCGCTGAGTTTGTGATTCATGCGAATGACAAACTGATGTTTCAGCCAGCGGCTGGAGTGGAAGTTGCTGTAGAACTGGTTGATTTCTTCGACCGCCTCCTCGGTATTGTGCGCCAGGCGCATCAGCTTCATGTCGGTTGGCAGGATGTAGCGGTTGTTCTCGAGCTGATTGTGGATAAAGTCCAGCGCCCCTTGCCAGAAGGTTCCTCCCGGGACATCCAGCAGCACCACCGGTACCAACGGGCTCTTGCCGGTCTGGATCAGGGTCAGTACTTCCAGCGCCTCATCAAGCGTGCCAAAGCCACCCGGGCATAACACCAGGGCATCGGCTTCCTTGACGAAGAACAGCTTGCGGGTAAAGAAGAAGTGGAAGGACAGCAGGTTCTCCGTGCCGTCCACCGTCGGGTTGGCATGCTGCTCGAAGGGCAGGGTGATGTTGAACCCCAGGCTGTGATCGCGACCGGCACCTTCGTGGGCCGCGGCCATGATGCCGCCACCGGCGCCCGTGATGACCATCAGGTCGGAGCGGGCCAGGGCCGCGCCGAGTTCTCGTGCCAGGCCATACAGCGGGTGTTCGATCGGGGTACGCGCGGAGCCAAATACCGTCACCTTGCGTCGCCCCTTGAACTGTTCCAGCACGCGGAAAGCATGTTCCAGTTCGCGCAGGGCCTGCAGGGTGATTTTTGCGTTCCAGCGGTTTAGATCGTCCTGGGCCATGCGCAGGACGGTGAGAATCATGTCGCGATAAAGAGGAATGTTGGGGCTGTTGGGAGCGATCAGGTTGAGTTGTTCTTCGACCTTGCTGAGGTCGATACCGTTGCTCTGAAAATGACGACTGAGGAGGTCATTCGGTTCGTAAGGCATTCAACTTCTCCTTCTGCACAGAACCTTTGACACGAACGAAGCATTCGTTGGTATCACGACACTGCATGTGTCGCTGTCAGCCCGGCTTTGGCGGCTGATTCGCCAGGGTGGAAAAACCCTGACGTGGCCAGCGGGCCATCCATACAGGTTCTGCTATTCCTTGATTTAGAAAGCATGTGCACTGCAAGACGCGCTTGGGCGGCCTCCGGATCCACCCAGGAAAATTCAGCATGAACACTTTGAAATCTAGACCTTCATGATGATTCGCGCTGACTTGATCATGGGCCTTGAAAGTCGGGGCTGGCAATCACTTATTAGCGGTGGCGTGCAGCGTATTCACCGCCTGTCTGAACGCATGTCGACCGGTGGAGGCTCTGATTTACTAAGTTACAGCGCTAGCAAGACAGCTTGGCGTCAAAGGGCAGGATGCACAGGTCGGGGTTGTCGCGCAGGTAATGGCGAGTGGGGCACGGAGGCTGGTCATGCACAAAGTCGTACTGGAAATAGATGCGCAGCTGTATCAACTGCTGAAGTCAGCGGCAGACGCCAATCATCTGACTCTTGAAGAGGAATGCCGACGCCGGCTTGAAGGTGGGGAACGCCGTTCGAGCTATTTGCAGGCCCTGTTGGCGGAGCTGCGGGCCGATGATCAACAGCGGCACGCAGCAGGGCACTGAATTACTTTTTCTTCTTCGTCGGGGCCGGGCAGTCCGACTCCTGGAAGCGTGCCGAGGCGACCGGGCGGTTGGTGCGGTTCTCGGTGAATTCGTAGCGCATGATCGCACCCTTGGCCATCAGCTTGCGGTAGTTCGGGTCACGGCAAACGCTGGCGCCCAGTTGCAGGTAGACCGCCTTGGGGTTGGCGCGCATTTTTTCCGCGTGTTCGGCCTGGACGCTGAGGTGGTTGATCAGCTCCTTGCCTTCGACGGTATAACCCTGGTCGAGGATGTTCTCGTTGACTTCCCGAGGCGTGCCGACGTTACTTTCCTCGGCGGTTTTCTGCAGGGTCTTGTTCAGTTCGAAGTCTTGCAGCGATGCAGCCTGAGCACTGAACGGCAAGGCCAGCAGAAGGGCGGCGGTGGGAACGATAAAGCGCAACATGAAACTCTCCTGGTTCAGTGACTGATGCTTCGACCAGTCACGCGACTGTGCGTTCAGTGGCGGCGAATTATAGGGGAGCGAGGGTAGGTGGTACAGGTTTGAGCAGAGAGCTCTGATAAACTTGTGCGAATTTTCAGCTTTCCGAGTTCTTTTCGTGTCGATTCCTTCTTTCTGCCAGGGCGGCTTCTAATGAGTCATGCCGTATCCCGCCTGCGTGCTCAACGTCTTGCGCGTGCCGTCAGACCTTTTACTGCACGAGGTTCCCGGGCGGAGCGCTGTGCGGGCTGTCGGGTGATTCCCAGCCACTGCATGTGCGCCTGGCGCCCCAAGGTTTCCGCGCAGTCGGCGATGTGCCTGATCATGCATGACGTCGAACCCATGAAGCCGAGCAATACCGGCTGGCTGATCGCCGATGTCATAGAAGACACCATGGCGTTCCCCTGGTCGCGAACAGAAGTCGACCCACAATTGCTGGCCTTGCTGGCCGATCCCCAGTGGCAGCCTTATGTGGTGTTCCCCGGAGAGTTCGTCGCGCCACAGCGGGTGGTGAACGAAGTCCGCCTGGAGGCGGGCAAGCGCCCGCTGTTTATCCTGCTGGATGCGACCTGGAGCGAAGCGCGCAAGATGTTTCGCAAAAGCCCTTATCTTGAGCATTTGCCGGTATTGAGCCTGGAGCCCGAGCAGTTGTCGCGCTACAAGCTGCGGCGCTCCAAGCGCGATGACCATTTCTGTACCGCGGAGGTTGCGGCGCTGTGCCTGGAGTTGGCCGCGGACCGGCAGGCCGGCGAAGTGCTGGATGCTTATCTGGATGTGTTCAGCACCCATTATCTGTCGGCCAAGTTCCAGCTTGAGATCGATCCCGATGATGAGACGCACACGCGCCTCAAGCCTTTTCTGTAAGAGCTGAGGCAAGGGACTGGAATTTTTCGGCCAGAGCTGCGCCACCAGCATCCCGCTCAGCATCGAGGCGCAGCCGTGCGGGCGTGGCTTTGCATGATGGCACTGTTATTAGTTAGCAAGCTAAGATGCCGCACAGCCCGAAGCTTGACCACCCCGGCTTCGCTGGGCATGCTTGGCGCCGATTAGGGCGCGACCGATCTTTGAAACGCCGCATTTCCGGGCTCTTGGCGTTGATCGTGCTCTTTGGGTGCAGCATTCTGGCTGACACCTGTGTTGCCTTGGCGAGGACCGAATGCATCGGTGCTCCCATAAAAAACAGGATCATTTGAAAAATGGCCACATACGAAATCCTGATTGCCGATGACCACCCCCTCTTTCGTAGCGCACTGCATCAAGCGGTGACCCTGGGCCTCGGCCCGGATGTCCGTCTGGTGGAAGTGGCGAGCATTGCCGAACTGGAAGCCCGCCTGACCGAAAAGGCCGATTGGGACCTGGTGCTGCTGGACCTGAACATGCCGGGCGCTTACGGCTTTTCCGGCCTGGTGCTGTTGCGCGGTCAGTACCCGCAGATTCCGGTGGTGATGGTGTCGGCACAGGAAGAAGCATCAGTGATGGTGCGTTCACGCGAATTTGGCGCCAGCGGTTTTATTCCCAAGTCCAGTTCTCTCGAAGTCATTCAACAGGCCGTGCGCAGCGTGCTCGACGGCGATGTCTGGTGGCCGCCACAGGCCTTCGAAGAGGTCAGCGTCTCCGCCGAGGCCAAGGCGGCCAGCGAAGGCCTGGCGAGCCTGACGCCACAACAGTTCCGCGTGCTGACCATGGTCTGCGAGGGTTTGCTGAACAAGCAGATCGCTTATGAGCTGAGCGTTTCGGAAGCCACCATCAAGGCCCATGTGACGGCAATCTTTCGTAAGCTGGGGGTGCGGACCCGCACTCAGGCGGCGCTGCTCCTGCAACAACTTGAGTCAATTTCCAGCCAGTAACTGGCTCTTTCTTCACGCTTTTTTGACTTTTGTTGAACTAGCTTTCCCATTCCTTATTGTTCTAGTTGCCTATTTATGTCGCCTTTCAAAGGTCAAACCGGTCTTAAACGCATCCTCAATGCCTCGGGATACTCCTTCGATGGCCTGCGGGCCGCCTTCACCGGCGAAGCTGCGTTTCGTCAGCTGGTGTTGCTCAACGTGATTCTGATCCCCGTGTCTTTCCTGCTGAATGTCAGCCGGGTCGAGCGGGCGTTGCTGATTGCTGTCTGCTTGCTGGCGCTGATTGTCGAACTGCTCAATTCCGCGGTCGAGGCGGCGATCGACCGCATCTCCCTGGATCGACATCCACTGTCGAAAAATGCCAAGGACATGGGCAGCGCCGCGCAACTCGTGGCCTTGAGCATGATTAGCGTGGTCTGGGCAGTGATCCTTATCTAAGGAATGCTCGGCAGCACGATCTCGTCGCTGCGCTGCACCCCGGCGGTAAAGGCGCGGCAAAGTTCGAGGAACTCGCGCATGGCCGAGGTCTGATATTTTTGTTTGTGCCAGATGAAGTAGAACTGCCGGGCCAGGTCCAGGTCCGGCGTCTCTACCGGCACCAGGCTGCCACGCCGGAAGGCGTCGCGCAGCGCCAGCCTGGAAATGCAACCAATCCCCAATCCCGACTCCACCGCGCGCTTGATCGCTTCGGTGTGTTCCAGTTCGAGCCGGATATTCAGCGCGCTGCGGTGATGACGCATGGCCTGGTCGAAGGTCAGGCGCGTGCCCGAGCCTTGTTCGCGCAGAATCCAGGCTTCGTGGGTCAGTTCCTCCATGCTCGCATGGCCGCGTTTGGCCAAGGGGTGCTGCGGGGCGCAGAACACCACCAGCTCATCCTCGACCCAGGTTTGCACTTCGATGTCCGGATGGCTGCAGTCGCCTTCGATTAGACCCAGGTCAATTTCGTAGTGGGCGACCTGTTGCACGATATGCGCAGTGTTCTGCACATGCAGTTTGACCTGGCTCTCCGGGTGGACCTGCATGAAGCTGCCGATCAACAGGGTCGCCAGGTAATTGCCGATGGTCAGGGTCGCGCCCACCGACAACGAGCCGAAGCCGGACTTGCCGTTGAGCAGGTCTTCGATTTCCTTGGCCTGGTCCAGCAACGCCACCGCCTGGGGCAGCAGCTGTTTGCCCAGGGCGTTGAGGCTCAGGCGCTTGCCAGCGCGATCGAACAACTGGCAACTGGATTGCCGTTCCAGTTCGGTGATCGAAGTGCTTGCCGCGGATTGGGAAAGGGCCAGCAGGCCGGCAGCACGAGAAACGCTCTCTTGCTGGGCGACGGCGACGAATACTTGCAGTTGACGGAGAGTAAATCGCATATCGATATAACCGATAACCCTTATCTTAATAATCCAGTTAACAGATATTGTCGCCGCCATTAGAATGCTGTGCAATTGCGCTCGGCTCGCTTGTCGCAGAGCAGGCGCCGACAACTTTCCAGGAGTCCCCCGTACATGAGCAACATGAACCACGAGCGTGTCCTCAGTGTTCATCACTGGAACGACACTCTGTTCAGCTTCAAGTGCACCCGCGATCCGGGCCTGCGCTTCGAGAACGGTCAGTTCGTGATGATCGGCCTGCAACAGCCCAACGGCCGCCCGCTTATGCGCGCTTACTCGATTGCCAGCCCGAACTGGGAAGAGCATCTCGAGTTCTTCAGCATCAAGGTTCCCGATGGTCCGCTGACTTCCCAGCTGCAGCATTTGAAGGAAGGCGACGAGATCATCATCAGCAAGAAGCCTACCGGTACCCTGGTACTGGACGACCTGAAGCCTGGCAAGCACCTGTACCTGCTCAGCACCGGCACCGGCCTGGCGCCGTTCATGAGCGTCATCCAGGATCCGGAAACCTACGAGCGTTTCGAGAAAGTGATCCTGTGCCACGGCGTGCGTTACGTCAACGAAGTCGCCTACCGCGAATTCATCACCGAGCACCTGCCGCAGAACGAGTTCTTCGGCGAAGCGCTGCGTGAAAAACTGATCTACTACCCGACCGTGACCCGCGAGCCGTTCGAGAACGAAGGCCGCCTGACCGACCTGATGCGCAGCGGCAAGCTGTTCAGCGACATCGGCCTGCCGCCGATCAACCCGCAGGACGACCGCGCCATGCTGTGCGGCAGCCCGAGCATGCTCGACGAGACCAGCGAAGTGCTCAACAGCTTCGGCCTGACCGTTTCGCCACGCATGCGCGAGCCGGGTGACTACCTGATCGAGCGCGCCTTCGTCGAGAAGTAAGCGACTCGCAGCACAGAAAAAGCCCGCGTTGCCTGAGAAGGCAGCGCGGGCTTTTTCGTTTCCGGTTGCCGGTCAGCGCGCGGGGACCACTTCCAGGACCTGGATCAGGCCCGGCTGCGGGTAGTGCCAGCGCACGTCCAGATCCCAGAACTGCGCGCCGTATTCGCGTTCCGGGGTGGGCATCTGGTAGGCCGGGCGTGGGTCCTGGGCCAAACATTGCTCGATCAGCTCCACCAGTGGCTCCTGCAGGCGTTGAGCGTGCGTATGAGCCTGTTGCAGAGCGTTGTCGCTCCACCGCACCGGGATCAGCTGCGGTGCCGCGCTGGCGATGCTGTTGCTCGCGCTGTCGATGATGTCGGCGTAAGGCACGTAGGGCTTGATATCGAGAATCGGCGTGCCGTCCAGCAGGTCGATGCCGGAGATCCACAGGCGATTGGCCTCGACCTTGTCCAGCTTGACCACCGACTGGCCAATGCCGTTGGGCCGGTGGGTGGCGCGGGTGGCGAAGACCCCCATGGACTTGTTGCCGCCCAGGCGCGGCGGACGGACCTTGAGCCGTGGTTTGTCTTCCAGCGCCTGGTGAAACAGGAACAGCAGCCAGACGTGGCTGACCTGTTCCAGGCCCTGCACCGCGTCGCCCTGGTCGAAGGGCGCCACCAGCTCCAGCACGCCACGGGCCGCCGGGGCCAGTTGCGGCTGGCGCGGGATGGCGAACTTTTCCTTGAAGCAGGAACGCACGAAGCCGATGGGGGAAACGCTGTAGGTCATTTTGCAAGCCTCAAGTTGCAAGCTTCGAGCTACAAGCTTTGAACTTGCAGCTTGTAGCTGTCTTAAGCCCTGACGCGCAGGGTCAGGCCCTTGAGGAAGTTGCGCAGCAACTGGTCGCCGCACGGGCGGTAGTTGGTGTGGCCGAACTTGCGGAACAGTGCGCTCAGCTCGGGCTTGGACACCGGGAAGCCGGCGGCCTTGAGGATGGCGTGCATGTCGTCTTCCTTCAGCTCGAAGGCGACCCGCAGCTTCTTCAGGATGATGTTGTTGGTCACCGGCAGTTCGATCGGCAGCGGCGGACGGCTTTCGTCCTTGCCACGCTTGAAGATCACCAGGCCGTCGAGGAAGTGCGCCATGACCTCGTCCGGGCAATGCACGAAACCTTCTTCCTCGTCCTTTTTCAGGTAGCCGACGATGTCGTCGAGGCTCACGTCAAAGCCGGTGAGCTTGATGATCTCGACGACCTTCTTGTCGCTGATGTCGAGCATGTAGCGCACGCTGCGCAGTACATCGTTATGAATCATGTCTACAGTCCTGGTCTGTTCACGTTGAGCGCCGCATGCACGCGCGGCGTCTGAATGGGGTGTCGGCCTAGAATTTCTCTTTGGCGGACAGGTAGCGCCATTGCCCGACCGGCACCTTGCCGATGGAAACCCCACCGATACGGATGCGGCGAATGGCGACCACCTTCAGGCCTACCGCTTCGCAGAGCTGGGCGATCACGCCCGGTTGCGGGTTCTTCATGGCGAAGCGCAGGCGGTTTTCGTTCTGCCAGCTGGCCTTGACCGGCGGCAGTTCGCGGCCCTTGTAAGTCAGGCCGTGGTTCAGGCGGTTGAGGCCGTGGGCGACCATCTCGCCTTCCACCTCGACCACGTACTCCTGCTCGATCTTGGCCGCGTCGGCGGTCAGCTTGCGCAGGATCTTCCAGTCCTGGGTGAACACCAGCAGGCCGCTGGCATTGGCTTGCAGATCGGCGCTGGCGGTCAGGCGCAGGAAGTGGCCCTTGAGCGGCCGTTTGCCGAAGCGGTGTTCCTCGGACAGGCTGGCGGCGCTCAGCGACTGCATAGCGCTGTCGACGTCCTGGCCGGCCGGTACGTTCAGCAGCAGGGTCACCGGCTCCGGCGCGGTGGCCTTGGCCTGCGGGTCGAGCTCGACTTTCTGGGTGTCGACCTTGAACTGCGGCTCGTCGATGACCTCGCCATCCACGGTGACCCAGCCGCCCTCGATGAACAGCTCAGCCTCCCGGCGGGAGCAGCCGACGAGTTCGATGAGGCGTTTGGAGAGACGAATCGGGTCAGTCATGACAGGGGCCGTAGCAAAAGGGGGCAGGCATTGTACCTGCCCGGCGCCGGTTAATCGCGGGTCCATTTGCCCGCTGTGGCTTTTAGCCGCGCAGCGCTTGCTGCTGGGGCTGTTTCAAACGCATGTGCAGCAGCGGATAGGGCTGGCCCATGCCGTCGTGCTCGGAGCGACCGATAACCTCGAAGCCCTGCTTGAAGTAGAAGCCCAGGGCTTGCGGGTTCTGCTCGTTGACGTCGAGTTCGTCGGCGTTCAGGTGTTCGATGGCGTACCTGAGCAATTGCTTGCCCAGGCCCTGGCCGCGATGGGCGGGATCGATGAAGAGCATCTCGATCTTGCCGGCGGCGACCCCGGCGAAGCCGGTGATGTGCTGGCGCTGGTCCCGGGTGCAGATCAGCATCACCGCATCCAGATAACGGTTCAGCACCAGGTTTCTCAGCAGTTCGATGTAGCTGTCCGGCAGGAAGTCGTGGGTGGCGCGCACCGAGGCCTCCCAGACCCGGGTCAGTTCCGGGTAGTCGCTGTGTTTCGGGGTGTGGATGACCGAATGATGGCGCATGCCGCCTGCTCCTGTGTGGTGACGCATCCGTGGTCCTGAGCAAACGATAGACGTAAAAAAGCCCCGCATCTCGCGAAGAGAGCGGGGCTTTGCGGTTTTTTACGCCTTACAGGACTTCGGCCCACAGGTCGTATTCGTCGGCGTCGGTGACCCGGCACCAGACCTTGTCGCCTGGCTTGAGGTCGCCGGCACCGTCGATGAACACGTTGCCGTCGATTTCCGGAGCGTCGAAGAAGCAGCGGCCCACGGCGCCCTGTTCGTCGACTTCATCGATCAGCACTTCGATTTCCTTGCCGATGCGCTGTTGCAGGCGTGCCGAGCTGATGGCCTGCTGGTGCGCCATGAAGCGCTCCCAACGGTCCTGCTTGACCTCGTCCGGGACCACTTCCAGGTCCAGATCGTTGGCCGGCGCGCCTTCCACCGGCGAGTACTGGAAGCAGCCGACGCGGTCGAGCTGGGCTTCGGTCAGCCAGTCGAGCAGGTATTGGAAGTCTTCTTCGGTTTCGCCAGGGAAGCCGACGATGAAGGTCGAGCGGATGATCAGCTCGGGGCAGATCTGGCGCCAGTTCTTGATCCGGGCCAGGGTCTTGTCTTCGAAGGCCGGGCGTTTCATGGCCTTGAGCACTTTCGGGCTGGCGTGCTGGAACGGGATGTCCAGGTACGGCAGGATCTTGCCGGCGGCCATCAGCGGGATCAGCTCGTCGACGTGCGGGTACGGGTAGACGTAGTGCAGGCGGACCCAGACGCCCAGGGTGCTGAGGGCTTCGCACAGCTCGGTCATGCGGGTTTTCACCGGCGCGCCGTTCCAGAAACCGGTGCGGTACTTGACGTCGACGCCGTAGGCGCTGGTGTCCTGGGAGATCACCAGCAGTTCCTTGACCCCGGACTTGACCAGGCGCTGGGCCTCGTCCAGTACATCGCCGACCGGGCGGCTGACCAGCTTGCCGCGCATCGACGGGATGATGCAGAAGCTGCAGCTGTGGTTGCAGCCTTCGGAAATCTTCAGGTACGCGTAGTGGCGCGGAGTCAGCTTGATGCCTTGTGGCGGCACCAGGTCGATCAGCGGGTTGTGGTCCTGTTTCGGCGGCACCACTTCGTGCACCGCGCTGACCACTTGCTCGTACTGCTGCGGGCCGGTCACGGCCAGCACGCTCGGATGCACGTCGCGGATATTGCCTTCTTCCACGCCCATGCAGCCGGTGACGATGACCTTGCCGTTTTCCTTGATGGCTTCGCCGATCACTTCCAGGGACTCGGCCTTGGCCGAGTCGATGAAACCGCAGGTGTTGACCACCACGACGTCGGCGTCCTGGTAGGTGGACACCACGTCATAACCTTCCATACGCAGTTGCGTGAGGATGCGCTCGGAATCGACCAGCGCTTTTGGGCAACCCAGGGAAACGAAGCCGACCTTGGGGTTGGCTGGCGCGGTAGGGGTGGACATGTCTAACCTCGGTATAGGTGTCGGGCCGCTCGGCGATCTGGATAAAACCGCTGGCGACGAACGGGCGCTAGGGGCGCCTCTGATCAAAAAGTGCGCAATTCTAGCGATGGCCGACGCACTTGACCAGCTTTATGCAGGGAAATACGACGAGTGCTGCGCTATGCTTCGCGCCGTTGCGCCCAGGTGAATTCTTATAGTCAACAGAACGTCTGTAACTGTAAGTAAAAGGGCGCATGCTGCATTGGCATTCACGAGAGTCTTGCAAGCTTGGCGTTGTCTTGAATGTCATGCCTTTTATAAGAAGCCCCGATCTGGGTAGTAGGAGTGGTGGATGGGTCAGGCAAGTAGTCAGGCGGTAGGCGGCGAGCATTCCAGGGCCAGGCCCCTGGGGATGCTGGTGGCGGCGGTCGGGGTGGTTTATGGCGACATCGGGACCAGCCCGCTTTATACCTTGAAGGAGGTATTCGCGGGGCATTACGGGGTTCCGGTCAACCACGACGGTGTATTCGGCATCCTTGCATTGATCTTCTGGTCGCTGATCTGGGTGGTCTCGATCAAGTACGTGTTGTTCATCCTGCGGGCCGACAACCAGGGCGAGGGCGGCATCATGGCCTTGACCGCCCTGGCCCGGCGGGCGTCGACGCCCTATCCGAGGCTGCGGGTGGTCCTGGTCATCCTGGGCCTGATCGGTGCGGCCTTGTTCTACGGCGACAGCATGATCACCCCGGCGATTTCCGTATTGTCGGCGGTGGAGGGGCTGGAGATTGCCTTCGACGGGCTCGAGCACTGGGTCGTCCCGATGGCGCTGATCGTGCTGGTGGCGCTGTTTCTGATCCAGAAACACGGTACCGATCGCATCGGCAAGCTGTTCGGACCGGTAATGGTCCTGTGGTTCGTGACCCTGGGCGGGCTGGGGATCTACGGCATCGCCCAGCATCCGGAAGTGCTGCAGGCGCTGAACCCGGTCTGGGGCGTGCGGTTCTTCATCGTGCATCCGGGCATGGGCGTGGCCATTCTCGGCGCGGTAGTGCTGGCATTGACCGGTGCCGAAGCGCTGTACGCCGACATGGGCCACTTCGGGCGCAAGCCGATCGCTCGTGCCTGGTTCGCCCTGGTGCTGCCGGCGCTGGTGCTCAACTATTTCGGCCAGGGCGCCTTGCTCCTGGAGAACCCGGAAGCGGCGCGTAACCCGTTCTATCTGCTGGCACCGAGCTGGGCCCTGATCCCACTGGTGGTCCTGGCGACCCTGGCTACCGTGATCGCCTCCCAGGCGGTGATCTCCGGCGCGTTCTCCCTGACCCGCCAGGCGATCCAGCTGGGTTATATCCCGCGCATGTACATCCAGCACACCTCCAGCGCGGAGCAGGGGCAGATCTACATCGGTGCGGTGAACTGGGCGCTGATGGTCGGGGTGATCCTCCTGGTACTGGGCTTCGAGTCTTCCGGCGCACTGGCTTCGGCCTACGGCGTGGCGGTGACCGGGACCATGCTGATCACCAGCATCCTGGTGTCGGCGGTGATGCTGTTGCTGTGGAAATGGTCGCCGGTGCTGACGGTGCCGATCCTGCTGGGCTTCCTGCTGGTGGACGGGCTGTTCTTCGCCGCCAACGTGCCGAAAATCTTCCAGGGCGGTGCTTTCCCGGTATTGGCGGGGATTGTGCTGTTCGCCCTGATGACCACCTGGAAACGCGGCAAGGAACTGTTGATGGACCGCCTCGGCGAGGGCGCATTGCCGCTGCCGATCTTTATCAACAGCATCCGTGTGCAGCCGCCGCATCGGGTCCAGGGCACCGCGGTGTTCCTCACTGCGCGCTCCGACGCCGTGCCCCATGCGCTGTTGCACAACCTGCTGCATAACCAGGTGCTGCACGAGCAAGTGGTGCTGCTGACCGTGGTCTATGAAGATATCCCGCGGGTGCCGACCCAGCGTCGCTTCGAGGTGGATTCCTATGGCGAAGGCTTCTTCCGGGTGATCCTGCACTTCGGTTTCACCGACGAGCCGGACGTGCCTGAAGCGCTGAAGCTGTGCCATCTGGACGAGCTGGACTTCAGCCCGATGCGCACCACCTACTTCCTCAGCCGCGAGACGGTCATCACCTCCAAGATCGTCGGTATGGCGCGCTGGCGCGAGACGCTGTTCGCCTTCATGCTCAAGAACGCCAACGGCAACCTGCGCTTCTTCAAGCTGCCGGTGAACCGCGTGATCGAGCTGGGTACGCAGATCGAGATGTAAGCGGGCGCAACAGCAGAAGCCCTCGTCACCTTAGCGGTGACGGGGGCTTTTTTGTTGGGGGAAGGTTCTCTCGCCGCTGCCTGCCGGGGTGGGTTGGCTGATGCTCCTGAGTGCCTTTGAACTCACTGCAAGCGCGTTTCCAGGGGCATGAAAAAGCCCCCGGTGCCGGTTGGCAGCGGGGGCCTTGTCTGGGCATCAGATCACTCTTCGGCGACCTTGTCCTTGCCCTGGCGTTTCTCGATGACGTTGACCAGGCGCTGGGCCAGGGCCGGGTAGTTTTCGTCGAAGTGATGGCCGCCCGGCAGTTTCATGGCTTCGCCGACGGCGGTCTTGTCGGTGCAACCGCTTTCGTCGACTTCTTCCTCGCCGTAGATGCACACCACCTTGGCGGCTGGCAGCTTGGCCATTTCCGGGCCGGTGGCGGCTTCCTTGCCGGCGTTGCCCAGCCAGCCTTCGACTTCGATCTCGAAGCTGCCAGTGCGGGCGAAGGCCAGCAGGATAATGGCGTCGACCCGCTGCTGCTCGGCTTCCGGCAGGCGGTTGTAGATGGCCGGCAACACGTCGGCGCCGAACGAATAGCCGGTCAGCACGAAGCGCTTGGTGCCCCATTTCTGCCGGTAGTGCTGCATCAGTTCGGTCAGGTCGGTGGCGCTCTGTTCCGGGGTCTTGTGCTGCCAGTAGTAGCGCAGGGTGTCGATGCCGACCACCGGGTAGCCGATCTTCGCCATCTCGCCGGCCACGTCACGGTCCAGGTCGCGCCAGCCGCCGTCACCGGAGAGGAACAGGGTCACGGTGTCCTTGGCCTGGCCGGCCGGCACTTCGACCACCGGGATGTTCAGGCCGCCGTTGTCCGAACCCACCAGCAGCTTGCGCAGCTCGTTGTTCAGCACCTGGGGCAGGTGAATGTCGTAGTCGCTGATGCTGGTGCTGGCATTGGGGGTGTCACGCACGAAGCCGGCGCTTTCGTCATCCGGGTTGTCGTTCCAGGCCACCAGCCAGTGGCCGTGGGCCAGCGTCTTGGGCAACGGGTCGGTGCAGCCCGGGGCCGGGTTGATGGTAAAGCCCACCGACACGGCCTGGGCCTTGTCGTCGTTCTGGGTGGCGATCCAGCGCCAGGCCAGGGCGGCGCCAGGGCCGATACCGCTGACCAGGGTCGCCGGGCCCGCGAGTTGGCCGAGGGCGGTCTGCAGGGCTTGTTCCTGCAGCTTGCAGTCGTCCTTGGGCAGGATCACCTGGACGATCTGCGCCGCGCCGCCGCGGCTCAAGGCCAGGAGTTGGGTATCGGTCAGGGCTTCGTCGGCGAGGACGGCCACGGCGACCCGGGCCTTGGCCTGGGCGGCCGGGGTGACCCGGGTCAGGGTCGAGCCATCGGTCTGGGCCAGGTGTTCCAGGGTCGGTTGTGGTGCCGGACGATTCCAGTACCAGTAGCCGCCTCCCGCTATCAGGGCAAACACCACCAGAGTGGCTAATACATACCGCCAGGAGCGTTGAATCATCAGCGTTTCACCAATCCAGTCAGGCCGCCCGCAATCAGGGCGGCGGTATCGGCCAGTGCCACCAGCGGATCCAGTCCGGCGGGCACGGCCATGTAACGAGGTTCCCAGTCAGGCTGGAATTTGTCTTTGAAACGGCGCAACCCTTGGAAGTTGTACAGCTGCTCACCCCGACGGAAAACCATCGATCCAAGGCGCTGGGTCAGTGGCGCGCCACGCCGGGGTTGCAGACCCGACAACGGCACCATGCCCAGACTGAAGCGGGCATACCCATGGTTTTTATAATGCTGGATCAGGCCGACCATCATGAATTCCATGGTCAGCTTGGGAGCCTCCGGGTGGGCGCGCATCAGGTCGAGGCTGGCCAGGTCATGGCTGTAGGTCTCGAGCAGGTTGGCGAAGGCCACCGGGCGTCCTTCAAAACGGATGATCGCGATACGGAAATGCTTGAGGTAATCCTCGCTGAAACGCCCGAGGGAGAAACCTTTTTCGCGGACATTCTTGCCGGTCAGCCAGGCATCGGAAATGACTTTCAGCTCGTCCATCGGCGCCTGCCCGGCCTCATGGATTTCCAGCGACAGGCCGTCGCGGGTACCGCGGTTCCAGGTGTAGCGCAGGTCCTTCATCTCCTTGCCCTTGGCTTCGAGGTCAAAGCGGTTCAGGTCGACCCGGGCTTCTTCGCCAAGCTTGATCGCGGTCAGGCCGATGTCCATGTAGTACGGCAGGTTTTCCGCGCGCACTTGATAGAACACCGGGCGCGCATGGTGGACGTCGCACAGGTCGCGGAACTGCCAGATCATCTCGGCCCGTTGCTGGGTCGGCCCGATCGGGTCGTACAGCGCCACCAGGCTGCGGCCGCGCCGGGCATACATGAGGAAGGCGTCGTCGTTGGGATGGAACAGCAGGGCCTTGTCGCCGGTCAGGGACAGGCCGCCGTCGGGCTGGGAAGAGGCCATGAGGATCTTCGCCGCGCGGTCCAGCTCCTCGCCATTGGGCAGGTGAATCACCGGGCGCGCGGTGCGCAGCAGCCAGGTCAGGGACACCACCACCAGCAGCACCGCGGCGCCCAGCAGCGAGCGCAGGCCCCGTGGGGCATCGGCGTCGAGGGTGAACTGCCACCACAGCTGATGGCTGTAGGGCACGTCCTGATAGGCGAACAGCAGCAGCCAGATCGATGCGCCCAGCACACAGACGCTGGCCACCAGGTACAGCGGCGAGAACGGCAGTTCGGTGAGGCGACTCGGCCGGTAGAAGGAGCGTCGGAAGACCGCCAGCAGGCTGGCGGTCAGGGTCATCAGGCTGGCTTCTTCCCAGTCGAAACCCTTGAGCAGCGAGAGCACGGCACCGACCAGCAGCAGGATGGTGGTCAATATCCAGGCTGCGGACAGGCGCCGGCGCAGGCCCTGGGCCAGCAGCAGGCAAAGCACCCCGACCAGGCTGGCGCCGAAGTGCGAGGCATCCACCAGGCGGTGCGGGATCAGAAAACCGATGTGTTGCAGGCGGGTGTCGATTTCCGGGGTCACGCCGGAAAACAGCAGCACCACGCCGGACAGGAACACCAGCACCGCGAGGATCGGTGCGGCCAGGCCCGAGGCCACCCGTAGCGATTGACGGGTCTGGAACAGGCGCTGGGCTTCATTGATCAGCAGCAGAACGCAGGCCACCAGCATCGGCAGGATCACGTAGATCAGCCGGTACAGCAGCAGGGCGGCGGCCAGTGGCGCCGCGCCGAGCTTGTCGGCGAAGGCGGCCAGCAGAATCGCTTCGAACACCCCGACGCCGCCGGGTACATGGCTGAGCACGCCGGCCGCCAGGGCCAGCAGGTAGACCAGCAGGAAGGCGCCGAAGGGCGGTGCCTCGGGCAGTAGCAGATACAGCACGGTGGCGGCGGCGGCGACGTCGAGGGCGGTGATCAGCAGTTGCAGGAGCGTCAGGCGACGTCCAGGCAGGCGCAGGGTGCGGCGCCCGGCCTTGACCAGCAGGTTGTCCGGCAGTGGCTGTTCAGGCAGGCGGCGCCGGTAGATACCGATGGCCAGGATCGCGCAGAGCAGCAGTACGGCGCCGGCAATGCTGGCCAGCAGGCCTTCGGAGAGGCGCAGGGCGGCGGAGGCGGCGGGCAGGTTGCTCAGGGTCGCCAGGGCTGCGAGCGGTGGCAGGGCGCAACCCAGGGACAAGCTGGCGAACAGCGTCATATGGGCGACGTCGCCGGCACCCACGCCATGCCGGGCATAGAGGCGGTAACGCACCGAGCCGCCGGAGAGCAGCGACAGGCCGATGGCGTTGCCGATGGCAAAGGCGGTAAAGCCCCCGAGGGCCAGGGTGCGCGGCGGCAGGTTCACCCCGGCGTAGCGGCTGGCGGACCATTCGTAGCCGAGCAGGATGACGAAACCGACCACGGTCGCGGCCAGGGCGCCGAGCAGGGCCGGCTTGGGCACGTCGAGGATCGAATCATGCAGGGCATACAGATCCAGCTCACTGAGCAGGTGGCGACAGGCAATCAGGGCGATGCCGAACAGCAGCAGGGTCACCACCATGCCGATCGGCTGGCGGTATTTGCTCAATAGCTCCAGCCAGCGCAAGCGGGTGGCCGCAACCGGTTGGTTCGCTGTAACGGTATCGGTGTCTTGTGAGTCAGACGAGTTGGCGCGCATCAATCACCTCGTGGATTGTGCGCGACAGGATGGGGGTATCCAGCCAAGTTACCAATCCCTGCAGAAAAAATAGTTTCAAATATTAACGCGTCTCACCATGGCCCTGCGAGCCCGGACGGCCAGCGTTTTCAAGCGGCGGCCTGGCAATGAGCATAGCGGGTTGGAAAGAGTGGGGGAGGTGACTGACGGTTCACGGGAGGTTGCCAGGTCATTGTTGCGAAAAGATTTTTTCGACAGATACAAAAAAGGCCACTCTTTCGAGTGGCCTTTCTTGTTGTTTGGTTGCGGGAGCCGGATTTGAACCGACGACCTTCGGGTTATGAGCCCGACGAGCTACCAGGCTGCTCCATCCCGCGTCTGTGTGGCGGCATTCTACAGACGAATGCTGGAGTGTCAACCGTTAATGGTCCATTGAGTCAAATAAGTGTTGAATGACTCGCAAGGCGGGTTAAGTCCCGGTACTGCAAAGGGTTTTGTTTGGCGTGACAACAAAACGAGCGCGCACAAAAAAGGCCACTCTTTCGAGTAGCCTTTTTTGATGTTTGGTTGCGGGAGCCGGATTTGAACCGACGACCTTCGGGTTATGAGCCCGACGAGCTACCAGACTGCTCCATCCCGCGTCTGTGTGGCGGCATTCTACAGAGGATCGCCGGCCTGTCAACCGATTAACCGAAAAAAACTGTTTTCGTTCAATTGCTTAGCGTGAAAATGCAGCCCCTGGATCGGCCCTGAAGGCATGCTGCATAAGGCTTTCAGCTCTATTGAGGGGCTTTGACCGATTGAGAAAATAAATTCATCTTCCGATTTTTCTGGCGGCAGGCGGGAGAAATCAAACTACTGGTGCTATATACAGTTCTCGGTGAGATACTGTCGCCCTGTCTTGTGATCGACCTCTTGCTTCCATGAACTCTGCCTTTATATGACGCAGCGCAAAATCATCCACATCGACTGCGATTGCTTCTACGCCGCCATCGAAATGCGCGACGACCCGCAATTGGCCGGCAGGCCGATGGCGGTGGGCGGCTCGGCGGAGCGACGTGGGGTGATCGCCACCTGCAACTATGAGGCCCGCGCTTTTGGCGTGCGTTCGGCCATGTCCTCGCGGCATGCGCTGACGCTGTGCCCCGACCTGCTGATCGTCAAGCCGCGCATGGAGGCCTACCGGGAAGCGTCGAAAGAGATCCATACGATCTTTCGCGACTACACCGACCTGATCGAGCCTTTATCCCTGGATGAGGCCTACCTGGATGTTTCCGACAGCCCCAACTTCGCCGGCAGCGCCACGCGAATCGCCCAGGACATTCGTCGCCGGGTCTCCAACCAGCTGCATATCACGGTGTCGGCCGGGGTGGCGCCGAACAAGTTCCTGGCCAAGATCGCCAGCGACTGGAAAAAGCCCAACGGCCTGTTCGTGATCACCCCGGACCAGGTCGAGGACTTCGTTTCGGCCTTGCCGGTCAACAAGCTGCATGGCGTGGGCAAGGTCACGGCCGACAAGCTGGGACGCCTGGGCATCGTCAGCTGCGAGGCATTGCGCGAATGGGGCAAGCTGGCGCTGGTGCGCGAGTTCGGCAGTTTTGGCGAGCGGTTGTGGAATCTCGCCCGGGGCATCGATGAGCGGCCGGTGCAGAACGACAGTCGCCGGCAGTCCATCAGCGTGGAAAACACCTACGACGTCGATCTGCCCGATCTGCAGAGCTGCCTGGATAAACTCCCGGAGCTGATGCAGACCCTGGCCGGCCGGATCGAGCGAATCGACAGCAGCTACCGTCCGGGCAAGCCCTTCGTCAAAGTGAAGTTTCACGATTTCACCCAGACCACGCTCGAACAGGCGGGGGCAGGGCGGGACCTGGAGAGTTACCGGCAGCTTTTGACCCAGGCGTTCAAGCGCGGGGACAGGCCGGTGCGGCTATTGGGGATTGGTGTGCGTTTGCAGGATTTGCGTGGCGGGCATGAGCAACTGGAGTTGTTCAGCCGTTCCTGAAACAGCATCGCGAGCCAGCCCACCCCCGCAGTGCGGAAACAGGCTGGCTCGCGATGGTTATCCGGTCAGTGGGCGCCGGGGTCGGCGACCAGGCGGCCGGCGTTCTTGGTCAGCGACTTGAGAAATTCGCTTTGCAGTTCCGGATCGTTGCGGGTCAGCTCGATCAGGCTCTGTTCCAGTTCGCTGGCTTCTTCTTCCAGACCCAATTCGGAGAGACGCTTGACCCGGTGCACCCACTGGCTCACTTCGTCATCTTCGAGGTCGTCGTAGATCAGATTGTGCGCTTCCAGCAGCTTGCCGCGCAGGGTGTTGCTGATGGCCAGCGACGAATCGGAATGCACGTCGTCCTGGGCATCCGCGACGCTGATCTGCAGCTTGCCGATGTGGTTCAGGTCCTGTTCGGAAAACGGGCTGTCCAACAGGTTCAGGCGCAGTACGCCGTTGCGGTCGGTGCTCAGCTCGTGGGTTTCCTTGCCGGCCTTGACCTGCACCGGGCGTTCGCTCCAGGGCAGGCTCGAATACTCCACGCGCTTGTCGCGCTGGACTTCATCGATCCCTGCCAGGTTCTGCTGCGCCCGGCCGTGGGACTGCACGTTCATGAACGGGTTGAGCCCGGCCACGCCGTAGCTGATCCAGTCCTTGGTGACGCTGTCCGGCAGGTTGCCCAGGGCAAACACATTGACCACGTTGGCGCCGACACCCGCGACCACGGCTACCGCGCCCAGCGGGATCTCGTAGATCTCCCGCCAGGGTTGATAGGGCGTATAGCGATCGTAGCGACGCGTGACTTCGAACTCGGTGACTTCGAAGGTCTTCTGCTCGTGGATGCGTACCCGGCGTTGCGGCAGCTCAAGCACCTTAGGCTCACCGACATCGATCTGCAGGCTGTGATCGAGCAATTTGCGCTCGACACGTTCCTCGTGCTCGCTGCGTTGCGACATCTGGTTGGCACAGCCGCTGAGCAACAGGGCGCCGCACAAGGCGGCGCCACCGAGGCTTAAGGTGTTTCGCTTGAACATGACTTCTCTATCTGGTTTCAGCGACGGATACGGGCTTGGAGGAAGGACAGCACGTCAGCCACCGGCAGCGCTTGCGCCTCGGCTTCGGTACGGCTCTTGTATTCCAGGTTGCCTTCGGCGAGGCCGCGGTCGCTGACCACGATCCGGTGTGGAATGCCGATCAGCTCCATGTCCGCGAACTTGATGCCCGGGCTGGTCTTCTTGTCGCGGTCGTCCAGCAGTACTTCGAAGCCGGCGGCGGTGAGTTGCGCGTACAGCTTGTCGGTGGCTTCGCGAACCTGCTCGGTTTCATAGCGCAGCGGTACCAGGGCGATCTGGAACGGGGCCAGGGTGTCGCTCCAGATGATGCCGTTCTCGTCGTTGTTCTGCTCGATGGCCGCGGCCACCACGCGGGAAACACCGATGCCGTAGCAGCCCATTTCCAGGGTGACTGGCTTACCGTTCTCGCCCAGCACTTCGCACTTCATCGCCTTGCTGTACTTGTTGCCCAGCTGGAAGATGTGCCCGACTTCGATGCCGCGCTTGATTTCCAGGGTGCCCTTGCCGTCCGGGCTTGGGTCGCCGGAGACGACGTTGCGCAGGTCGGCGACGGTCGGGACCGGCATGTCGCGTTCCCAGTTGAAGCCGAAATAGTGCTTGTCGTCGACGTTCGCGCCGATACCGAAGTCGCTCATCAGGGCCACCGAGCGGTCGACGATGATTGGCAGCGGCAGGTTCAGCGGACCCAGGGAGCCAGCACCGGCGCCGATGGCATCACGCAGTTCGGCTTCCGAAGCCATGACCAGCGGGCTGGCGACGCCAGGCTGGTTGGCGGCCTTGATTTCGTTCAGCTCGTGGTCGCCACGGATGATCAGGGCGATCAGCTTGCCGGCTTCCTCGGCGTGCACCACCAGGGTCTTGACGGTCTTTTCGATCGGCAGGTTGTAGCCTTCCACCAGCTGCGCGATGGTTTTCGCGTCAGGGGTATCGACCAGGCGCAGCTCTTCGCTCGGCGCCGGACGCGAGGTTTCCCGTGGCACGGCTTCGGCTTTCTCGATGTTCGCCGCGTAGTCGGAGCCGTTGCTGAAAACGATGTCGTCTTCGCCGGACTCGGCCAGCACGTGGAATTCGTGGGAGCCGGCGCCGCCGATGGAGCCGTTGTCGGCTTCGACCGGACGGAACTTCAGGCCCAGGCGGGTGAACACGTTGCAGTAGGCCTGGTGCATGCGGTCGTAGGTGACCTGCAGCGATGCCTGGTCGGCGTGGAAGGAGTAGGCGTCCTTCATGATGAACTCGCGACCGCGCATCAGGCCGAAGCGTGGGCGGATTTCATCGCGGAATTTGGTCTGGATCTGGTACAGGTTGATCGGCAGCTGTTTGTAGCTGCTCAGCTCGTTGCGGGCCAGATCGGTGATCACTTCTTCGTGGGTCGGGCCGGCGCAGAAGTCGCGACCGTGGCGATCCTTGAAGCGCAGCAGTTCAGGGCCGTACTCCTCCCAGCGACCGGACTCCTGCCACAGTTCAGCCGGCTGCGTGCTCGGCATCAACACTTCAAGCGAGCCGGCGGCGTTCATTTCTTCACGAACGATGGCTTCGACCTTGCGCATCACCCGCAGGCCCATCGGGAGCCAGGTGTACAGGCCCGAGGCCAGTTTGCGGATCATGCCGGCGCGCAGCATCAGCTGATGGCTGATCACGACCGCATCGGAAGGCGTTTCTTTCTGTGTGGCGAGCAAAAATTGACTGGTGCGCATGGTAGGCCGTTGTCGGTTGCTGAAGGCTAGAAATGACGAAGCATTGTACGGGCGAGAACCGTTGGCGTACAGGATTGCGGCCGGGGGAGGTCGGGACGCCGGATGAAGGCCGGCGTGCCCCGGGGTTTCCTAGGGTTCTTCGCTGGCAGCAGCTGCGGGTGGAGTGGCCGGAGGTGTGGCTTCGGGCGCTTGCGGCGGTTCGGCGCGGCGGCTTTCCTGGAACCAGTGCAAGGCGATCAGGACCAGGGTCGGCACGCCGAGCAGGGCGGTGATCAGGAAGAAGTCGTGATAGCCGAACTTCTCCACCATGACCCCCGAATAACCGCCGATCAGGCGCGGCAACAGCAGCATGATCGAGCTGAGCAGGGCGTACTGGGTCGCCGAGAACTTCAGGTTGGTCAGGCTCGACAGGTAGGCGACGAAGGCCGAGGTGGCCAGGCCCGAGCTGAAGTTGTCCAGGGAAATGGTCACCACCAGCATCTGCAGGTTGGGGCCCATGTCGGCCAGCATCAGGAACAGCAGGTTGGTCCCGGCCGAGGCGGCGCCGCCGATGAACAGGATCGGCAGGATGCCGAAGCGCACGATCAGCAGGCCGCCCATGCCGGCGCCGACCAGGGTCATGATCAGGCCGAAAATCTTGCTGACGCTGGCGATCTGGTCCTTGGTGAAGCCCTGGTCGATGTAGAACACGTTGGCCATCACGCCCATCACCGTGTCCGACATCCGATAGGTGGCGATCAGGCCCAGCAGCAGCAAGGCTTGCCAGCGGTAGCGCAGGATGAAGTCATTGACCGGCGTCAGCACCGGGGCCAGGCCGCGGCGGCCCATGGCCGACAGGCACAGCGAGGTCAGGATGATGTAGAGAATGGCGCGCAGGAACGCTCGGTCTTCCAGCAACAGGTCCAGCAGGCTGGCGCCTTCGAACAGCACGCTGGCGAAGTCGGTGTTGTACAGCTGGGTGAACATCGCCGGCACGGACACCAGCAGCACGATCAGTACGAACACCGACACCAGCTGGTGCACGAAACTGTAGCGCCCGGCCGACAGCTGGGTGCGCAGCGGCACCGGCGGTTCGCGCATGAACAGGGTGGTCAGCAGGGCCGGGATCATCAGCACGCCGAACAGCACGTAGGTGCCGGTCCAGGCCGCGTGTTTATAGCTGAAACCGGTGGAGCCGAAACCTTCGGCGAAGAACAGGGCGCCAGCGGTGGCCAGCAGGGCGGCGACGCGGTAGCCGGACATATAGGCGGCGGCCAGGGCGGCCTGGCGGCTGTCTTCGGCGATTTCCAGGCGGTAGGCGTCCACCGCGATGTCCTGGGTGGCAGAGGCGAAGGCAACGATAACGGCAATGGCGATCAGCCAGGACAGGTGCTTTTGCGGATCGCAGAACCCCATGCCGATCAGCCCGAGCAGCACCAGCGATTGCGACAGGACCAGCCAGGAGCGGCGGCGCCCGAGCTTGCCCAGCAGGGGCAGGCGCCATTGGTCGAGCAAGGGCGACCAGACCCATTTGAAGGCGTAGGCCAGACCGATCAGGCTGGCGTAGCCAATGGTTTCGCGAGCCACACCGGCTTCGCGCAACCAGACTGAAAGTGTCGAAAACACCAGCATGTAGGGCAGGCCGGCGGCGAAACCAAGCAGCAACAGCACGAGCGTCGAGGGGCTGGCATAGGCGGCGAGCGCGGCGCGCCAGGTTTTACGGGGCATGGGCTGGAGTCTGCCTCAAGAATTACGGAAACAAAGCGCGCACTCTAACCGCTGTGCTCTACCGGACGCCAGCCATGGCGCCGAATATCCACACGATTGTTCAGGATCGAGACACCTTCCATACGCAGTCGCGCGCGCTGTTCGTCGCCCGAAGCGCTGCCCACGGGCAGGCTGATGCGCCCGCCCGCGCCCAGTACGCGGTGCCAGGGCAGGGTGGTGTCGGCGGGCAACTGGCTGAGGGTACGTCCCACCCAGCGCGCCGCGCGACCCAGGCCCGCCATTTCCGCCAGTTGCCCATAGCTGACTACCTTGCCTTCCGGGACTTGGGCCAGGGTCAGGTAGAGCGCCGTGCGTCGGATTTCGGCGGGGCTTTGGTCGGCGTCGAGCGGTTCGATCACGTTCGGGTTTCCTGATGCAGGCCTGTAAACCGTCTGTAGGACAAAGGGTTTATTAACCGTTGAGAATTGAACTCACTATAGATAGTCGAGTCAGTCCCTACCTGAGGTTTTATTCATGTGGATAATGCCGGTTTTTTTCGCGAACTCGAGCCTTGTATCTGTTTATGTTGTCCAGAACCCTGCTGTGCCTTGCCGTTTTCAGTACTGCCACGCCTTTGCTCGCCGATACCGTCTGGTTGAAGAACGGTGACCGTCTGAGCGGCAAGATCAAAGTGTTCGACGGTGGCAAGTTATTGATCCAGACCGAGTATGCCGGAGCCATCCCGATCGACTGGAAGCAGGTCAAGACGCTGGAGAGCGATCAGGAACTGCTGGTCAAGCAGGATGCCTACACCGGCGAGAAGGCCAAGTCCCTGCACGCGGCGGAAGACGGCAAGGTCACCCTGGCCAATGGCGAGGCGCCGAAGACTGTCGAGCTGGCGAGCATCCAGCAGATCATGAAGCCCAAGCCGGTGGTCGAGGATCTGGTGTGGAAGGGCAATGTCGACATGGCGCTGGATTATCAGCGGGCGGAAAAGGACACCGACGACTACGACATCGACTTCAAGACCTCGGCGCGCCACGGCAAATGGCGGCACACGGCGGAAGGCGAGTACAACCGCGAATTCCAGAACGATGTGGTCACCACCGACAACTGGCGCGGCGAATACGCACTGGATCGCTTCCTTACCGATAAATGGTTCTGGCAAGGGCGGTTGAACTACAAGCGTGACAAGGTCGAGGTCCTGGCTCGTCAGCGCGTGGTGGGTACCGGTCCGGGTTACCAGTTCTGGGATAACGAATTGGGTGCGTTCTCCCTGGGGTCGCTGCTCAACCGCACCGACTACGAGTACAAGGATGGCGGCAAGGACAACTTCTATTCCCTGGCCATGAAGTGGGACTACAACCGTTACCTGATTGGCAAGCGGGTCGAGTTGTTTACCAATGGCGAGGTGGGGCGGCCGCTGTCCAATATTGCCGATTACGCCCTGGATGCCGAGATCGGCCTGCGCTACAAGGTCACGGAATGGGCGTCGCTCAACCTCAAGGCCGAACGGGACATCATCAGTGGCACCAAGGACAGCGATCTCAACAAGACCCGTTATACCGCGGGGTTTGGCGTCGCCTGGTAAGCTCGCAGGCCCTGAAATGAAGAAGTCCCGCGGTTTGCACCGGCGGGACTTTTTTGTTTGGCTGCGGGAAGAGGGCGGTCTCAATAGCGCTGGATTATGCCCGGCTCAACTGCATGCGCCTTGACGGGCGCCTGTCTGGTACTGGCATTCGCTCTGCAGGCTGCCGTCCTTGTTCCAGAGGCGCATCCAGCCATGCTCTTTGCCATCCAGGTAATCGGTAGATGATTCCATCTGACCGTTTTCGTACCAGGTAACGGTAGGGCCTTCGAGTTTCGCGTCCTTGTAGACCTTATGCTCCTTGGGCTGGCCGTTGTCGTACCACGCCTTGAAGTCGCCCTGCTCGCGGTGCTGTTCATCCCATTGCCACTGAAGCGTCTGCACGCCCTGTTCGTTCCAGAGGGCATAACTGCGCTGGGTGCCGTGTTCGTCGTTGAACTGTTTCTGTTTTACCTTGCCGTTGGGGTGGTACTGGATTTGCCACCCCACGGGCTGGTTGTCCACGTAATCGACGGTGCTTTCCAGTGTGCCGTCAGGGTAATAGGACGGGCTGGGGCCGACTTTCTTGCCGGCAACGAACTGTCCGCTGTCTTTGATCTTGCCATCCGGGTAATAGCTGGTGATCGGGCCGTCCGGCAGATTCGCCCGGTAGGTGATGCGCCCGACCCGCTTGCCGTTCTCGTCGTACTCCAGGTATTCGCCGTCGACGCGTTTGCCCTGGCGCCAGTTGTAGGACTCGGCGACTTTGCCATTGTCGTGGTAGGTGCTCTGCCAGCCCTCAAGGAGGCCATCCCGATAGTTCGAGCGTTTAACCACGACACCGTTCTCGGAGTAGGTCAGCGCCTCTCCCTGGCGTTTGCCATTGAGGTCATAGGCAGCGCTGTGGCGGACCTGACCGTCCGGATAGTAGGTTTTCGAGGCGTGAACAGCCTTGCCCGAAACGAAGTCCTCGGCGCTGACGAAATAGTCCCGGCGCAGGGTGCCTGATTCGACATAGAAGATTTTCGCGTTCCAGGCTTTTTGCCGCTTGTCGTAGCTCATCGGCATCGTCAGGAAGTACGAGGCCTGGCCTTGGCCCGTCGGCGCATAGCGCTCGTCGAGGTAGAGCTTGCCGTCGACCAGGGATGCGGTCAGCTCGCCGCATTCCTGGGCGGTGCAGGGCCGGACCTTTTCGAAAAAGGCTCGTTTTCCGTCACAGTCCGAGAGGGTCAGCAGGAGTGGGGTCTGGTCATCGATCAGTTGCTGGATTTCTTCCAGGACCTGGCCGAACGACTCAGCGGGGATGCCTGAGGATTCCGGCGTGAGGTAAACCTCGTTGCTGCCGCAACGATGGGCGCTGGAAAGCTCCAGCAGTACCGCGCGTCGCAACTCGGGTTGTTGTTGCGAGTCCTTGGCGATGTAGCTGGCGCCGCTGTCCATGCCGAGGATGATCGTTGGATGGTCGGGGCGAGGTGTGGCGTTGAGTGCGAGAGGGAGGGCGAGTGTGAGCACCGCTGCGCTCAACAACTTCCGGTGTCTGAACGGCATCCTGCAGTTTCCATATGATTGTCCGAGGGGGCGGATCATATAGCCTGGGTGCCATTAAGCAAAAACATCAGGGCACAAAAAAGCCCCGCTTTGAGGGCGGGGCTTTTTACTGTTTCAGTACAAGTTAGATAACTTGAACTTCTTCAGCTTGCATGCCTTTCTGACCGCGGGTAGCGATGAAAGAAACCTGTTGGCCTTCTTTCAGGCTTTTGAAGCCGTCGGATTGGATAGCTTTGAAGTGTACGAACAGGTCGTCACCGGATTGTGGAGTGATGAAGCCGAAGCCTTTTTCATCGTTGAACCACTTAACGGTACCGGTTTGGCGATTAGACATGGTGTATCTCCTTGGACAAAGTTAACTGCGACTCAGGAAAAGCCCTGGCCGAGACTGAGTGCAAAGAGCAGGAAAAATTCTTGGAGATGGTTGGATCGAAATTCAACATCGTGTAGAGATTCTCAGTGACACAAGCAGCACAGTGGCGCCACCTTAACCCTTTTTCCGGAACCTGCCAATGTTCTTTGCGATGGATTCGCGCTTTTAGTGACTGGCGGTGCCGTACATACCTTCCAGCCCGCAAGTATTGCGGCTTTCAGCGAGAAAAGCGGCCCAGACTTTGAACCCGCAGGCGCACCCCGGTAAGATGCCGGACAGAATTTTTCCACCTCGCTATTTCAGGACACCCGCCATGAGCATCAAATCGGACAAGTGGATTCGCCGCATGGCGCAAGAGCACGGCATGATCGAGCCTTTCGTGGAGCGCCAGATGCGCGGCGAAGGTTCGGAGCGGCTGATTTCCTTCGGTGTGTCGAGCTACGGCTACGATGTGCGTTGCGCCGATGAGTTCAAGGTGTTCACCAATATCAATTCGGCCACCGTCGATCCGAAAAACTTCGACGCCGGCAGCTTCGTCGACATCAAGAGCGACGTGTGCATCATTCCGCCGAACTCCTTCGCCCTGGCCCGCACCGTCGAGTACTTCCGCATTCCGCGCAACGTGCTGACCATCTGCCTGGGTAAAAGCACCTACGCCCGTTGCGGCATCATCGTCAACGTCACCCCCCTCGAGCCTGAGTGGGAAGGTCATGTGACCCTGGAATTCTCCAACACCACCACCTTGCCGGCGAAGATCTACGCCAACGAAGGTGTGGCGCAGATGCTGTTCCTGGAGTCCGACGAAGAGTGCGAAGTGTCCTACAAGGACCGTGGCGGCAAATACCAGGGCCAGCGTGGCGTGACCCTGCCGCGTACCTGAGTCGTTCATCTGACAAATAGCGGGAATTCCTCAGCGGGCAGATACTCTAACCAGAGACTGCCCCGGTTTGCGCACAGCGGACCGTGCTTAGCTCAGGAGTGCCTCATGAAGATCGATCCGCTTATAAGCGCCACACTTGCCAGACTTGAGCCCAATCAGGTCGGCGTCCTGGCCTGGTCATTGCTGGCGCACCCCAGCGCGGCAGGCGGCATTCCCGGTCAACCCGACCCGGACACCCCACAACCCGCCGAGCCGACCGAGCCTGGCGAACCAACCTTGCCGGACGAACCGCCTCCCGCTCCTGTGGCCTGATTGACGCCAACCCATAAAAAAGGCCAGCCCGCCGGACTCCACCGGCGGGCTGGCCTTTGTCCATAGAGGCGCCTGGCTTACTTCAGGTTACCGCTGAGGAACTGCTGCAAGCGCTCGCTCTTCGGATTGCCCAGCACCTCTTCCGGCGCGCCTTCCTCTTCCACCAGGCCCTTGTGCAGGAACAGCACCTGGCTCGACACCTTGCGGGCGAAGCTCATTTCATGGGTGACCATGATCATGGTCCGGCCTTCCTCGGCCAGGCCCTGAATCACCTTGAGCACTTCGCCCACCAGTTCCGGGTCGAGGGCCGAGGTGGGTTCGTCGAACAGCATCACTTCCGGTTCCATCGCCAGAGCCCGGGCAATTGCCACCCGCTGTTGCTGGCCACCGGAGAGAAAGGCCGGGTACTGGTCGGCCACACGGGGGAGCAGGCCGACCTTGTCCAGGTAGCGCCGGGCGCGGTCTTCGGCGTCCTTCTTGCTGATCCCCAGCACCCGGCGCGGCGCCATGGTGATGTTCTCCAGCACCGTCATGTGGCTCCACAGGTTGAAATGCTGGAACACCATGGCCAGGCGGGTGCGAATCCGTTGCAGCTCGTCGGCGTCGGCCACGTGCATGCCATGGCGGTCCTTGACCATGCGGATCGGCTGGCCGTCCAAGCTCATGGCGCCGTCGTCCGGGGTTTCCAGGAAGTTGATGCAGCGCAGAAAGGTACTTTTGCCCGAGCCGCTGGCGCCGATCAGGCTGATGACGTCGCCGGTCTTTGCCTTGAGCGAAACACCTTTGAGCACTTCATTGTCGCCGTAGCATTTATGCAGGCCTTCAATGGTCAGTTTGTACATGGGGCATGCATCCTCAAGGCGAAAGTAGGTAGCCGCTGCGATAGGCTTCGCGGCCGGCGACATGGGCGATCACCATGCCGGCGGTGGCCATGCGGCGCAGCGAGCGGGCGTAGAGCAGGCCGGCGCAGCTGCAATGAATGGGGGTGACGCGATCGTTGATCGGGTCGATGACTTCGGCCACCTGTTGCCCGGCTTCCAGGTACTCCCCGGGCAGGGCGGTGAACACCAGCAGGCCGCCCACGGGCGTGGCCACCGGTTCCACGCCGGCCAGCGGGGTGGCCGGGTAGGGCAACTCGGGCATGGGCGGAGCCTCGCCGGCGATAGCGCCGAAATGGCTCAGATAATCCAGTATGGCCTGGCAATCCAGGCTGGCCAGGCCATGGTTGACGTCGCCCTGGCCGCGCAGCTCGACGGTGACCGAGAAGCTGCCGTGGGGAATGGCGAAGCGCTCGCCGAAACGCTGCTGCAATTGCCACCAGAGCAGGGTGAAGCATTCGTCGAACGACTGGCCGCCGGAATCGGTGGCCAACAGGCTGGCCTCCGAACCGATATAACGGGCCAGCGGTTCGACCTGCGGCCAGGCCTCGGGCGTGGTGTACAGATGGGCCACGGCTTCGAAATCGCAATGCAGGTCCAGCACCATGTCCGCGTCGCAGGCCAGGCGTTGCAGGGCCAGGCGCTGGGACTGCAACTGGGTGCCGGCGGTCTGCCGCGCCAGGGCGTTGCGCAGGCTGGCGCGGATGATTTCACGGTTATGCCGCGGATCGTCGCCCAGTTGGCCTTCGATGTCGTTGCCGACCTCTTCGCCGAGGTCGAGGAACCAGCGATTGAAGTTCTGCCCGCTTTCCAGCTCGTAGCGGCCCAGCGGCACGTCCATCAGCACCTGTTCCAGGCCAGCCGGGTTGGCCACCGGCACCAGGACGATTTCGCTGCGCAGGCGGCCCTGGGCCTCCAGTTCCGCCAGGCGTGCCTTGAGGTGCCAGGCCACGAGCATGCCCGGCAGTTCATCGGCGTGCAGCGACGACTGGATGTAGACCTTGCCTTCGGCCCGCTCGGGGCCGAAGTGAAAGCTGTGGATCTGGCGCGAGGTCCCCGGCAGCGGGGCGAGCAGATCATGAGTCTGTTGGCGCATGGATAATGGTTTGCCTTGTTCTAGTGGGTCGGCCCGAGGAAGGCCAGCCAGCGGCGTTCGGCGAGGCGGAACAGGCCGACCAGGGCGAAGGTCACGGTGAGGTAGATCAGCGCGGCGATGCCGAAGGACTCGAAGGTCATGAAGGTGGCCGAGTTGGCGTCGCGGGCGACTTTCAGCACATCCGGGATGGTCGCGGTGAAGGCCACGGTGGTCGAGTGCAGCATCAGGATCACTTCGTTGCTGTAGTAGGGCAGCGAGCGGCGCAGGGCCGACGGCATGATCACATAGGCGTACAGCTTCCAGCCGCTGAGGCCGTAGGCCTTGGCCGCCTCGACCTCGCCGTGGGCCATGCTGCGGATTGCCCCGGCGAAAATCTCCGTGGTGTAGGCGCAGGTGTTCAGGGCGAAGGCGAGGATGGTGCAGTTCATCGCGTCGCGAAAGAACGCGTCGAGCACGGGCTGGGCGCGGATCGCGGCGATGCTGTAGATCCCGGTGTAGCAGATCAGCAGCTGGATATAGAGCGGCGTGCCGCGAAACAGATAGGTGTAGAACTGTACTGGCCAGCGTAGGTAGAGCTTGGGCGAGACCCGGGCGATGGACAGCGGGATCGACACCAGGAAACCGATGAAGATCGAGGCGCTGAGCAGCCACATGGTCATCGCCAGGCCGGTGATGTTGTAGCCGTCGCTGTAGAGGAAGGGTCTCCAGTATTCCTGCAGGAGCTCGATCATCGCACCGCCTCCCGCGAGCCCGCGGCATAACGGCGTTCGAGCCAGCGCAGGACGATGTTGGAGGCGCTGGTGATGACCAGGTAGATCAAGGCTGCCAGCACCAGGAAGTAGAACAGCTGATAGGTGCTCTTGCCGGCATCCTGGGCCGCCTTGACCAGGTCGGCCAGGCCGATGATCGACACTAGCGCGGTGGCCTTGAGCATCACCATCCAGTTATTGCCGATACCCGGCAGGGCAAAACGCATCATCTGCGGAAACACCACGAAGCGAAAACGCTGGCCGCGCTTGAGGCCGTAGGCGGTGGCGGCTTCTATCTGCCCGCGCGGCACGGCGAGGATGGCGCCACGGAAGGTTTCGGTGAAGTACGCCCCATAAATGAAGCCCAGGGTGATGACCCCGGCGCTGAACGGGTCGATCTCGATGTATTCCCATTCCATGAAGTTGGTGAAGGTGGTCAGCCAGGTTTGCAGGCTGTAGAAAATCAGCAGCATCAGCACCAGGTCCGGTACGCCGCGGATCAGCGTGGTGTAGAGCTGGGCGGGCAGGCGCAGCAGGCCCAGCCGCGAGAGTTTGGCGCTGGCGCCGAGCAGGCCGAGCAGGACACTGAGTAACAGCGACAATACCGAGAGTTTGATGGTCATCCAGGTGCCTTCCAGCAACAACGGACCGAACCCCTTGAGGCTGAAGGCGGAAAGCCCAAGGGTTTGCAGAAGTTCTTCGAACATAAATCAGAGACCTGTGGCGATAAAAAAGGCGCCCATCGAGGATGGGCGCCAGGACCTTATTTACCGCTGTAGAGATTCAGATCGCCAAAGTGCTTTTTCTGAATGGTGGCGTAGGTGCCATCGTCGTGTAACGCTTTGATACCTTTATTCAGAAGGTCCTTGAGCTCTTTGTTACCTTTGGAGATACCGATAGCTGTCTTGGCTGGCAGCAGCGGGCTGTCCACTGGCTTGCTCACTTCGTAGTCGGCGCCTTGTGGCGACTTCAGGAAGCCCAGCTCGGCTTGCAGCATGTCCTGGATCGAAGCATCGAGACGCCCGGAGATCAGGTCGGCATACACCTGGTCCTGGTTCTGGTAGGCCTGGGTTTTCACTCCGGCCTTGTCCAGTACGGCCTTGGCGTAGGCTTCCTGGATGGTGCCCTGCTCGTAGCCGACAGTCTTGCCCTTGAGCGAGGCGGTGTCTTCGGTCAGGCCGGAACCTTTCTTGAACACGAAGGAGGTCGGGCCGGAGAACAGTTCGTTGGAGAAGTCGATGACTTTCTCGCGGGCCGGGGTGACGGTCATGGATGAGATCACGCCGTCGAATTTATTGGCTTTGAGGCCCGGGATCATGCCGTCGAAGTCGCTTTCGACCCATTTGCACTTGACCTTCAGTTCGGCACAGATGGCATTGCCCAGATCGATGTCGAAGCCGACCAGGCTGCCATCGGCGGCCTTGGATTCAAAAGGTGCGTAGGACGGGTCAACGCCGAAGCGCAGTTCCTTGTATTCCTTGGCCAGCGCGGAACCGGCGGCCAAGCAGAGAGCCAGTGCAGAAAGGGTCAGCAATGCTTTTTTCATTATTCAATCCCTAAAAACCAATATGAGCGCTTGTGGCGCATTAGTACTGTTACTGCAAAGCGTCAGACTCAATGAAAGTAGCAATTTCCGAACCAGAGTCCCGAACAAGTGTTTTAAAAGGTGGTGCGAGAGTCTGCCGTGGGTCGGTAGCGCCCCAAAAAAGAGCGTGCGCAAGGCCTTGCATCAATAGGGCGCGTGGGCGATTTCGGGCAGGAAAGGGCGCGGTTGCCGGGAGCGTGGCAGGGCCGGATCGGCGAGGGGATTGAAGCGTTACCGGGCTCAGGCCCGCCCCTTGTGGAGAGAGGCGGGCTGGCCGGTGTTACTTGCCTGGCGCGAGGGTCAGGCGGGTCTTGCCGTAGAGGCGGTCGAAGTTTTGCGGTTGCAGCGGCAGGCTCAGGTACTGGCCCTTGAGCCAGGCGTCGATGCCGTTCAGGTAGTTCGGGCTGGCCGGGTTGCCGGACTGGCCGCTGCTGTTCATCACGCTCAGCGGTTCGCTCTGGCCGAAATCGACGATCAGCCGTAGCGCCGGAGCCTGGGTCACATTGAAGTCCTGGCCCCAGCGGTACGGCGAACTGTTCAGGGTGCTGTGATCGCCACCGGCCTGCAATGGCCCGCGAATCACCTGGCCACTGGCGTTCTTCCAGCTGTAGCTGTGCAGCTTGCCCCATTGCCAGGCCCGGCGGTCGCCACCCAGCTGGCTTTCACCGGCGCTGATGGCGGCGGCCAGGCTGCGGGCGAGGATCGCCGCCTTGTCTTCTTTCTGCGGGGTGCGGCTGTCATCCCAGAACGGGCTGTCTTCCTGGCCCAGCAGGTGGTCGGCCTGGGCCGAGTAGGACAGCGCGCCGTTGGCCACCAGGGCTTTCCAGGCCGGGCTCGACTCCGGGCCCAGTTTGTCGAGGAAGATCTGCCGGGCGCTTTCCTGCAGGAACAGCTCATAGATCGCCGCATCGGCCGACACCGGGCTAAGTTTGCCGTCGAACGCCATCAGGCGGCTGTAGGCCTCGCGGGCCTTGCTGCGCTCGGCTTCGGGCAGGGCATCGATGGCTTTCTTCAGGGGCTGCGCCATGCCGGGGGCTTCGAACATCTTCTTCAGCTTGGCGGCGAAGGGAGTGGTCTGGTCGTACTGCATGGCGATCATGCTGCGCCCGTCGTGCTTGCCGCTGCCGGCCAGCTCGGCCAGGCGTTCGCCACGCTCGGGGTAGTACCAGGAGTTGGACAGCTGCATGCCATAACCGTGGGGGATGATCCGCTGGTTGGCGGTGCCCAGCCAGCCCTGGGCCGGGTCCTGGTCATAGGGGTGGAGCATCGGGTCGGCATAACCGTCCCAGTCGTAGCGGCCTTCCCAGCCCGGCGATGGCAACAGGCCTTCGCCTTCACGGCGGTTGGGGAAGCGGCCGGTGACCTGCCAGCCGATATGGCTGGCATCGGCGAACAGCATGTTCAGGCCGATGGCGCGGATCTCGCGGCTGGCGTCGGAGGCTCGTTCCACGTTTTGCGCCCGCGTCAGGTCGAAGAACGCATCCAGGCTCTTGTCGTCCGCAAGGTTCGGCTGTTGCAGGGCCAGGCCGTAGCCGGCGTTGAGGTTGCTCGAGCTGTTGAGCAGGGCGCCATGACGGGTTTCATAGACCGCCTCGCGAATCGGCCGCTGGCCTTTGACGAAGTAGGTTTCGTTGCGCACCACGGCCGGCAGCCATTTGCCGTTGGCTTCGTAATACAGCGCATTGCCCTGGCGCTTGAGTTTTTCCAGGAACAGGTCCTGGTTGTCGCCGGCGACCGAGGTCATGCTCCAGGCCACCTTGCCGTTGAAGCCCTGGACAATCATCGGCAGGCCGGCGATCGAAGCGCCCGCGGCCTGGTACTTGGGCGCGCGGATCTGCACCAGGTTCCACGCCGGCGAGTGGCTGTCGGCGGCCAGCAGGCTTCTGCCGCTGCGGCTGCGCTGTGGCGCGATGGCCCAGTTGCTGGCGCCGGCCACGCTCAGCGGGTTGAGTTCGCCGAGCTTGCCGGCGGCGCTGCTGATTTCGCTCAGGCCCGGGACATTCAGGTTGAGACCCTTGAGTTTGTCGCTCTCGGCCAGTGGCAGTGCTTCGTCCGGGTAGCTCGGGGTCAGCCAGGCGAGCTTGTCGGCGCCGACTTTCTGCGCCAGCACCAGGGCGTTGATTTCTTCCGGCAGGTTGGCCGACTGGCTGAAGTTCAACAGGCAGAAAATCAGCGCCGAATCTTCCGGTTTCCAGTATTCGGGCTTGTAGCCGGTGGCGGCCAGGTCCGGTGGCAGCTTGTCGCGGTAGCGGAACAGGTAGGCGTTGACCCCGCGGGCGTAGACCTCGAAGAAGCGCTTGATCCGTGGGGACGAGGCCTTGTACAGCTCGCCGGCACTGTTCTTCAGGTTGACCGCGCGCATGTAGTGGTCGACGTCCAGCGCATCGGCGCCGGACATCTCGGCCAGCCGGCCCTGGGCCAGCAGGCGCAGGGTCACCATCTGGTTGATCCGGTCGCTGGCGTGCACGTAACCCAGGGCGAACAACGCATCGTGGAAGGTGTTGCTTTCGATCAGCGGCATGCCCATGGCATTGCGCCGCACCGAAACGTTCTGGGCCAGGCCCTTGAGCGGCTGCACGCCGGAGGTCGGCGGCAGGCTGTCCTGGGTGTTCCATGACTGGCAACCGGCCAGGCTGAGAACGCCGGCCACTGCCGCGGCAACGCCGAACCGGGGAAGAAAATGTGAGAAGGCTGGCGAGGCCATGGCAAAGCTCCTGCGGGGGGTAGCGTCGATAAAGGCGCTACGTTAGTGAGCAGGCGAGTGCCGCGCAAGCGGGGGTCGAGAGTATTTCTGCGTTGCCGGATAAATAGCCCGCACCGGCTGCCCGGTGGCTGCCCGAAACGGAGCAGTCATCGGGGTTTTCGGCCGGCGATGGGCTGTCGGGCCTCAGGATTTGGGTGGGTTGATACGGGCGGCGATGGCGTAGGCGCGCGCGGTCGCCGGGCGATCGAGGATGTGGTTGAACCAGCGGTGCAGGTTGGGGAAGTCTTCCAGGTTCTGGCTTTGCCACTTGTGGGACACGATCCACGGATAGATCGCCATGTCGGCAATGCTGTATTCGCTGCCAGCGACGAAATCCCGGTCCGCCAGGCGCCGGTCCAGCACCCCGTACAAGCGCGCGGTTTCATCGACGTAGCGTTTGATCGCGTAGGGGATCTTCTCCGGGGCGAACTGACTGAAATGGTGGTTCTGCCCGGCCATCGGCCCCAGGCCGCCCATCTGCCAGAACAGCCACTGCAGGGCTTCCTGGCGGCCACGCAGGTCCTTGGGCAGGAACTGCCCGGTCTTTTCCGCCAGGTACAGCAGAATCGCCCCGGACTCGAACAGCGACAGCGGGGCGCCGCCGTCGGCCGGCTGATGGTCGACGATGGCGGGGATCCGGTTGTTCGGCGCGATCTTCAGGAACTCGGGCTTGAACTGCTCGCCCTGGCCAATGTTGACCGGGTGCACGCTGTAGGGCAGGCCGGTTTCCTCGAGGAACAGGGAAATCTTGTGGCCGTTGGGGGTGGTCCAGTAATACAGATCGATCATGGAGCTCTCCAGGTAAACGAAGGACATTCTGCTACGGACAGCAAACAGCGGTATTCGGTGGTCCGGTCTACATTCGACGGCTTGCCTGTCGGGAGAGGTGATGTTGAAGTGCGTGGAATTCAATGACCCAACGTGAGAAAAGTCAGCATGGAGCTTTAGACCAATGCGGCGCTGATCCTGATCGATCAGCAACAGGGCATCCTGCATCCCCGGCTCGGGCGGCGTAACAACCCCGAGGCCGAGGAACGCATCGCCGAGTTGCTGGCTTACTGGCGCCAGACGGCGCGGCCGTTGATCCATGTGCAGCACCTGTCCCGCAGCGAGCAGTCGGTGTTCTGGCCGGGGCAGTCGGGAGTGGAATTTCAGCAGCGGTTCATGCCGCTGGGCGCTGAAGCGGTGATCCAGAAGCAAGTGCCGGATGCCTTCTGCGCCACGACCCTGGAGGCCGATTTACGCAAGGCCGGGATCGGCCAGCTGGTGATCGTCGGCGTGGCGACCCACAACTCGGTGGAGTCGACGGCGCGGACCGCCGGCAACCTGGGGTTCGATACCTGGGTGGTGGAGGATGCCTGCTACACCTTCGACAAGGCCGACTTTTTCGGCCAGGCCCACAGCGCCGAGGAGGTGCATGCCATGTCGCTGGGCAATCTGCATGGCGAGTATGCGACGGTGACCACGACCCAGCAGATCCTTCATTCGCCCTTGTAGGAGCGAGCTTGCTCGCGATCGGAACGTCTTGGCACCGCAAGGTCCGAGGCGCCTGCATCGCGAGCAAGCTTCGCTCCTACAGAAGATAAAGGCAGGGCGTTACGCCATCAGGCGCCGTGGCACTTCTTGAATTTCTTGCTGCTGCCACATGGGCAAGGGTCGTTGCGGCCGACATCTTTCAAGGCGTTGCGCACCGGCTCCTGGTGAGCATGGTTGCAATGCGGACCGTGAACATGGCCGTGGTCGTGATCGTGGTGGTCATGATCGTGGTTGCAGTCAGGGCCATGGACATGGGGTTGCTGGGTCATCGAGGTTGCTCCGGAATAAAATCGGCGGGAATTATCTCGCCTTTGCGCGCCAGGTGCACGTCATGGCCGATGAATAATCCGGTTTCCAGCAAACCGTCCAGGCGATAGGGGATCGGTTGCTGCGGTTCCTTCAGCCATTTCACCACCTGGCGTATCTGTGGCCACAGGTTGGTGCGCACGGGGACCTGGAAGTAGGCGCTGTGCTTGGGGCTGATGGTGAACCAGTGTTCATGTTCCCCCTCCGCCAGCAACACGTCGCCGAGATGAACCCGGTATTCCAGGGCGCGGACGGTCAGGTCGGCATCGTTGGGGTTGTCGACCCGAAAGTGCAGGCGCAGGCGCTGCTCCAGCAAATTAGCCTTGATCACCTCGACCTTGACCAGGTGCACCTGCGGGTCGAGGGTGTCGTCGACGAACCACGAGGCGCAACCCGAAAGCGCCAGCACCGTGAGCAGTCCGAGGGTCCGTAGTGCGCGCAGCTGAACGACCATGGGGGGTTACTCCGTTTGAACTCCCAGTCTAGGCTCTGTACGAAAAGTGGCTGCGCTCGGCCATGCTGCGTTAAAAACAGGCTCGGAATGCTCATGTAGGCCCCTACACTCCGCTTCCTCGCCTGTTTTTGCCTTGCCTGACCTTCGCTCGCCGACTTTTCGTACAGACCCATGGCAACCATGGAGCGCACGCGAGGACAGGCTCAGGGGCGGGTATTCAGCTGGCGAAGTAGCTGGCGCAGCACTTCTTGAATTTCTGCCCGCTGGCGCAGGGGCAGGCGTCGTTGCGGCCGGCCTTGAGTTGCACGGTCGGGTCGATGAAATACCAGTGCCCGCCGTTCTGCACGAAGGATGAGCGTTCGCGGTGGCTGTGTTCGCCGTGGCTGTCGTGCCAGCGCGCGGTGAAGGTGACGAAGGCGTGCTCCGGCTGGCCACCGAAGACTTCCGAGCTTTCGACTTCCAGGCCCAGCCAGGTGCTTTGCGCGCTCCAGTCGCCGATGGACTGGCGGTCCAGGCCGCTCTGTTGCGCCGGCAGCGTGGTGGCCACCAGATAATCCACCAGGCCCAGCACGTAGGCGCTGTAGCGCGAGCGCATCAGGGCCTCGGCGCAGGGCGCGGGGTGGCCGGCGTGGTAGTGGCCGCAGCAGGCATCCAGCAGGTTGCCGCTGCCGCAGGGACAAATAGAGGTACTCATTGCATTACCACCAGTACTTTCCGAAGTTTTCCGGATTCGCCCAGAACCTGGAATTGAGCCAGTCGGGCACTTGTTTGTATTCAAGCAGATCGTAGGTGAACAGGGTCAGGACCTGTTCGTCGCGCTGGAAACGTTCGCTGGCCTGCAGGGCCAGGGAGAAAAAGTCGGTCTCCTGCCAGCCGCAGGCGTTCAGGTCGGCCAGTACCGCGATGCGGCTGGCGTTGAGGTTGCGGATGCCGCCGAGCAGGTTCAGGCCGTCGCGCTTGGGCAGATGCTCCAGGCAGTCGACCGCCAGCGCCAGGTCGAAACGGCGCGCCGCCAGTTCCGCCGGCAAGGGGCCGGGCGCGGTCTGGGCAATGGCGGTTTCGGGGTGCGCCTGGCGAAACGCCTCCAGGGCCGGAAACCCGCTGGCGCCGATCAGCAGCAGCTGTTGCGGGGCGTAGCGATCGAGCAGGGCGGCCAGGGCCTGCTGGGGCGTGCGCGAAGAAATACCTGCGGTCATCGAAGTTCCTCACTCTTTGAGTGGCAAAGACTAGCCTGCCCGGACCCGCGGGCCTAGAGCCGTTTTGTCTGAAATGACAGCCGATCCCGGGTAAATCCAGGGGCAAAGCCCGCCGGCCTGATGCTGGCGGAGATTTAAAGCCAGGTCTTTACTCCCCCAATCGGTTCTAAGCCGATTCCCTCAGGAGATAACTAGATGAGCATAGTTCGGACAGCATTACCCTTGGTTCTGCTAACCAGTGTGTTGACTGGTTGCGCAGGTTTGCAGAAAACCGACTGGCCGACCTGCGCCGCTGTCGGGGGCGTCGGTGGGGCTGCGTTGGGCGCGATTGAAAGCTCGTCCTGGGCAGGCTACGGCGCCTTGCTGGGGGCTGGTGTCGCGGCCGGTTATTGCTGGGTGCACGGTGATGGCGACGAAGACGGCGATGGCGTGCCGGACAGTCGCGACAAGTGCCCAGGCACGCCTAAAGGCGTACAGGTGGACGCCAACGGTTGCCCGCCGGAGCCTGTGGCGGTGGTCGAGGAAGTGGTGGTGGTCAAGGAAGAGACCATTGTCATCCGTGATGTGCACTTCGAGTTCGATTCGGCCAGGCTGACCGCTGCCGACAAGGCCAAGCTCGACACCATCGCCACGCGCCTGAAGCAGGAAGCGCCAAGTGCGCAACTGCGGGTGACCGGGCACACCGACAGCGTGGGCAGCGATGCCTACAACCAGCGCCTCTCGGAAAAGCGCGCGCGCTCGGTGACCGAGTACCTGATCAGCGCGGGCGTACCCCGCAGCAGTTTCGTTTCGGTCGTCGGTGCCGGCGAGAGCCAGCCGGTCGCGGATAACAAGACCGCCGACGGCCGGGCGATGAACCGTCGCACGGAAATCAAAATCAACCGCTGATTGCCCGGCGTGATTGCCTGGCATGGGCGGCTTGTGCAGCCGCCCATGCGGGTCTTTACTCCTGTGTGACCGGTATGGGCCGGTGACACAGGAGCATTCATGATGAGTCTTCTCTCGCGAGCCGCCTTGCCGGTTCTACTGCTCGGCAGCCTGCTCACAGGCTGTGCTACCCACAGCGACGGCACTGCCCCCCTCAACCAGCGTACGTGGCCAATCTGCAGCCTGCTCGGCGGCCTGGTGGGCGGCGGCCTGGGCGCCATTGAAAGCGGTGGCTGGGCCGCGGGTGGCGCGGCACTCGGCCTGGTGACCGGCGGCTTGATCTGCTACGCCCAGGATGGTGACAAGGACGATGACGGCGTGTTCGACCGCCGTGACCGTTGCCCGGACACCCCGGCCAATACCCCGGTCGACAACCGCGGCTGCCCGCTGCCGCAATACCCGGTCGCACCGGCAGCCGAGCCGGCGGCGCAATCCGAGGTGATCACCCTCAGCGATCAGGGCGATGTGCTGTTTGCCTTCGACTCGGCGCAGCTGACCCCCGAAGCCCAAAACCAGCTGCAAGGGTTGCTGGCCAAGCTGCAGGGCGCCGACGTGCAGAGCATCAAGGTCATTGGTCACACCGACAGCCAGGGGACGGATGAATACAACCAGAAACTCTCCGAGCGCCGCGCCAGCAGCGTCGTCGCCTTCCTCCTGAACCAGGGCCTGACGCCGGACAAACTGACCAGCCAGGGCAAGGGCGAGAGCGAGCCGGTCGCCGATAATGACACCGAAGAAGGGCGGGCGCAGAACCGCCGGGTGGAGCTGCATATTCAACGTTGAGCACCAGGCGCTAGGGCGGCTTTGCAGGGGGCGGCGGGAGAATTTTCGCCGCCCTCTGGCTTATCCCTCGCCGAAGTCGGTACTGTGCGCGCAAAGAAAAATTCGCAAAGGGGGGCATATGAAGGTGTTTTGGGGGCTGGGCAAGCTGTTGACGCTGCTGTTCTGGTTGCTGGTGCTATTTAATCTGGTCAGCCCGCTGATCAATCCGATTCATCTGTTGCTCAATCTGGCAGGCAGCCTGTTGCTGCTGACCCACCTGATGGAGCTGCTGCTGTTCAACGGCAGCCTCAAGGGCCGTGCCCACCCTTGGCGCGATCGCCTGCAGATTCTCCTGACCGGCATTTTCCACCTGCAGACCTTCAAGGCGGCGAAGCCCGCGGAGGCCGGCCATGCGTAAGCTCTGCCTGCTCGCGGTACTGTGCAGCCCGCAGGTTTTGGCCCAGGTGGTGACAGTCGAGACCCACTCCCTGATGCGCCTGCCCAACACCACCAGCAGCCTGCAACTGGAACGCCTGGAAGTGGCCGACTACGGCACCTTGCTGATTCCGTCCACGGTCACCGAGGTCAAGGTCGGCGAGTTGCGCCTGGGGCGCGAAGCGCGGATCGCTATCGTTCCGGCTGAACAAAACCTGCAACTGGACATCGACCATGCCGATCTGGAGGCCGGCAGCCAGATCACCTCTCGCGGGGCTCCGGGGACTTATGAGAAGGCGGCCAAGCCCGGACGCAACCTGACGCTGCGCATCACCTCGCTGCAGGCCGGGGAGCTCTCGGTGGATGCGCGCGGTGGCACCGGCGCGCCGGGTTATGTCGGCCTCGATGGCGCCAACGGCGAGGAGCCGGGTTGCACCTGGGGCCAGGCCGGGCGTGGCGCCGATGGCGACAATGGCGGTGATGGCCAGCCGGGGGCGGCGGGTGCCCAGGTGCGGGTCGAGCTGCCGCGGGATTACCCGGCGGAGCAGATCAAGGTCTTAGTCGATGGTGGGGCCGGCGGTGTGGCCGGTGCGGGCGGCAAACCCGGGGCCGGTGGCAAGTCCAAAGGCTGCTTCGTCTATCGCGCCGACGGTGGCAAGAGCGGCCGTCCTGGAGCCGAAGGCCATGCAGGGCCGGCAGGCCCCGCGGGTTCGGTAACCGTGCAACGCCTGTAGGCGGTCTTCGAACAGGCGCTGCTGACTCTGACGCTATCGCGGGCAAGCCTCGCTCCTACACGATTGTGCTGTCTGTAGGCGCGAGGCTTGCCCGCGATGCTTTTTCCGGTATCGGCTTTTAGAACATCGGCCGGGCCGCCGCCACCGCCACCAGCAACAGGCCAATGATCAGATTGATCCCCACCAATTTCCGAATATTGCCCAGGGTCGTGGCCCCCGTCGGCCAGTCCTCGGCCGCCACCGCCTGACGCAGCGCTGGCAGCTGCAACGACTGGATCCGGATAAACAGCGCGGTCATCACCACATACAGGCCCATCATCACCTGCACATAACGCGGCGCGGTCTCGAAGCCGCTGAAACGCAGGTGGATCAGGCCGACGCCGCTGATCGGCAACAGCACCACCGCGACCCAGACCCAGACGAAAAACCGTGGGAACACTTCTGCCCACAGCTTCAACCGCGCCGGCCCCTCAAGTGCCACCACCGCCGCGGGGCGCAGCACCATCCAGGCGAAAAACATGCCGCCGACCCAGACCAGGGCGGCCAGGACATGCAGGGTGTAGGCAAGGGCAAAGGCTGTCATTCGGGTACTCCGTTCTGCGCGGGATGAATTAGCGGGGTATGATAGCGGCCGATCCGAACCACTGAAAATTTATCCAGCGTTTCTCGCGCCCGAAGAACCATGATCAGCAACGAACTCAAAACCACGATCCAGGGCGCCTACTCGCGTTTTCTCGAAGCCAAGAGCCTGAAACCGCGTTACGGCCAGCGCCTGATGATCGCCGAAGTGGCCAAGGTCCTGGGCGATGTCGATACCGACGACGAAGGCCGGCGTTCTGGCGACCCGGCCGTGGTGGCCGTGGAAGCGGGCACCGGTACCGGCAAGACCGTGGCCTACAGCCTGGCTGCGATCCCGACCGCCAAGGCCGCCGGCAAGCGCCTGGTGATCGCCACCGCCACCGTCGCCCTGCAGGAGCAGATCGTCTACAAGGACCTGCCCGACCTGATGCGCAACAGCGGGCTGAACTTCACCTTCTCCCTGGCCAAGGGCCGTGGCCGCTACATGTGCCTGTCCAAGCTCGACATGCTGCTGCAGGAAGGCCACGCGCAAACCGCCACCGCCCAGCTGTTCGAAGAGGAAGGCTTCAAGATCGAGGTCGACGAGGCCAGCCAGAAGCTGTTCACCAGCATGATCGAGAAGCTCGCCGGCAATAAATGGGACGGTGACCGCGACAGCTGGCCCACCGCCCTGGAAGACGCCGACTGGGCGCGCCTGACCACCGATCACAGCCAGTGCACCAACCGCCATTGCCCGAACTTCGGCCAGTGCGCCTTCTACAAGGCCCGCGAAGGCATGGGCAAGGTCGACGTGATCGTTACCAACCACGACATGGTCCTGGCCGACCTGGCCCTGGGCGGCGGCGCGGTGTTGCCGGACCCGCGCGACACCCTCTATGTGTTCGACGAAGGCCACCACCTGCCGGACAAGGCCATCGGCCACTTCGCCCACTACACCCGCCTGCGTTCCACCGCCGACTGGCTGGAGCAGACCGCCAAGAACCTCACCAAGCTGCTGGCCCAGCACCCGTTGCCGGGCGATCTGGGCAAGCTGATCGAGCAGGTGCCGGAGCTGGCGCGGGAGATCAAGACCCAGCAGCAGTTCATGTTCACCGCCTGCGAACAACTGGCCGACTTCAAGACCGGCGAAGACATGGAAGGCCGCGAGCGGCCGCGCCACCGTTTTGTCGGCGGGCTGATCCCCGACCATATGCGCGAAATGGGCATCGAGCTGAAAAAAGGCTTCTCGCGCCTGACCGACCTGTTCACCCGCCTGACCGACCTGCTCAAGGAAGGCATGGACGGCGAGGTCAATATCGGCATCGCCAGCAACCAGGCCGAAGAGTGGTACCCGCTGTTCGGCAGCCTGCTGTCCCGCGCCTCGGGCAACTGGGAACTGTGGACCGCCTTCACCACCGAAGACCCGGAAGACAACCCGCCGATGGCACGCTGGCTGACCCTGGCGGAAAGCGGCTCGCTGTTCGACATCGAGGTCAACGCCAGCCCGATCCTCGCTGCGGAGATGCTCCGTCGCAACCTGTGGAACGTGGCTTATGGCGCGCTCGTGACCTCCGCCACCCTGACCGCCCTGGGCAGCTTCGATCGCTTCCGCATGCGTGCCGGGCTGCCGAAAAAGGCCGTGACGGCGGTGGTGCCCAGCCCCTTCCATCACGCCGACGCCGGGGTGCTGCGCGTCCCCGACCTGCGCGCCGACCCACGGGATGCGCCGGCCCACACCGCGGCGATCATCCGTGACCTGCCGGAGCTGGTGGAGGGCTCGCGGGGCACCCTGGTGCTGTTCTCGTCGCGCAAGCAGATGCAAGACGTGTTCGACGGCCTCGATCGCGACTGGCGCAAGCAGGTGTTCATTCAAGGCAACCTGTCGAAGCAGGAAACCCTGAACAAGCACAAGGCGCGGGTCGATGGCGGCGATTCCAGCGTGCTGTTCGGCCTGGCCAGTTTTGCCGAGGGTGTGGACCTGCCCGGCGCCTACTGCGAGCACGTGGTGATCGCCAAGATCCCGTTCTCGGTGCCGGACGATCCGGTGGAGGCCGCGCTGGCCGAGTGGATCGAAGCCAGGGGCGGCAACCCGTTCATGGAAATCTCGGTGCCGGACGCCTCGCTCAAGCTGGTCCAGGCCTGCGGTCGCCTGCTGCGTACCGAACAGGACCGCGGCACCATCACCCTGCTGGACCGGCGCCTGGTCACCCAGCGTTATGGCAAGGCTATTCTCAATGCGTTGCCGCCGTTCCGCCGGGAAATTTCCTGAGCGCGGCCGGCCTGTGGGCCGGTCGCGTTGTCCATTGCATATCCCTCTGATTGCACACAGGCCGCTCATCGGCCGTTAAGGAGCACCAGGTCCCTATGATTCGCCGTTCGTTACCCGCTGTCTTTGCCCTGCTGTTCGCCACGCCGCTGCTCGCCGCGCCCGCGGGGCAACAGACGCTGTTCAACTTTGTCCGGCCTGCCGATGTGGTGCAGGTGGCGACAGTGGATGCCAGCCTGCCGCAAGCCAACGCGGAGCAGACAGCCGAGGGCGAAGTGCTGCGCCGGGTGACCTTCAATCCGGCGATTCAACCCAGCCTGCGCCTGACCCCGCAGACCGGTGCCTGGGACTGGTCGCAGTCCGGGGTCATGAGCCTGCGGATCCAGAGCGCGATGAACTGGGCCCTGACCCTGTACGTGAAGATCCAGAGCAATGACGGCAAGACCCTGGTCAGTCGCATCGATCTGCCGGCCGGCCCGGCGCAGACCCTGCTGGTGCCGCTGGTTGCCAGTTCGCCGCTGAGCCAGGGCATGAAGGCCGGTCCGCCGATGCCGATGACCTTCGAAGGCCAGCGCGTACTGCTGGCCAGCAGCGAAGGCGAGCTGGACCGCAGCCAGGTGGTCTCGGTGACCTTGTCCATGGATCAACCGAAAGCCGCCCAGAGCATCCTGCTCGAACGTTTCGGCGTGCAGGACGGCGAGGCGGTGGTCAAGGCGGCCTACGGTGGTCTGGTGGATGCCTACGGCCAGTCGACCCGCGCCAAATGGCCGGAAAAGATCGCCAGCGACGAGCAGCTCAAGGCCGCCGCGAACAAGGAACAACAGCAACTGAAAACCTGGCTGGCCGAACGCGAACGCGCCTCCCTGGACACCTTCGGTGGCTGGAGCAACGGGCCAGCCTTCAAGGCCAGTGGTTTCTTCCGTACCGAGAAGCGCGATGGCCGCTGGTATCTGGTGACGCCCCAGGGGCATCCGTTCTATTCCCTGGGGGTTAATGCGGTCGTGGCGGACAACAGCCAGACCTACGTCGCCGGTCGTGAGTGGATGTTCACGACACTGCCCAACGTCGGCGAGCCGCTGGCCGGTTATTACGGCGAAGGCGACAACCGCGGCGGCAATGGCGCCGACCAGGGCCGCGCCTACAACGTCGGTCGCTGGTACGACTTCTATGGCGCCAACCTGCAGCGCACCTACGGCGTGCCTTGCACCCCGGGCGAAACCAAGGCCGGCGTGGCGGATGCCGCCAAGGCCGACGCCCAAGAGGCCCAGGCCGGGCCGGGCACCGAGCCGCCAGCCGCAGCACCTTGCCCTGCTGCGGCCCTGGACCAGAAGCGCTGGGCTAGCCACACCCTGGATCGCCTGCAAGCCTGGGGTTTCAACACCATCGGCAACTGGAGCGCGCCGGCGTTGGGCCTGAATGACCGCGTGCCCTACACCTTGCCGCTGTCGATCGTCGGCGACTATGCAAGCATCAGCACCGGCACCGACTGGTGGGGTGGCATGCCCGATCCGTTCGATCCGCGTTTTGCCATGGCCACCGAGCGCGCCGTGGCCATTGCCGCCCGCGATCACCGCGACGATCCCTGGCTGATCGGCTACTTCGCCGACAACGAACTGGCCTGGGCCGGCCCCGGCGATGACCCCAAGTCGCGTTATGCCCTGGCATACGGCACGTTGCGCATGACCACCGACGTGCCGGCCAAGCGTGCGTTCCTCAAGCAATTGCGCGACAAGTACCGTAACCAGGAGGGCCTGTCGAAGGCCTGGGGCATCAACCTGACCGCCTGGGAACTGATGGAGGACCCGGGGTTCGAGCCGCCTTTGCCTAGCCCGGAACATCCGGAGATCGAAGCCGACTTCAAATACTTCCAGAAGGTCTTTGCCGACACCTACTTCAAGACCATCTCCGATTCGCTGAAGTGGCACGCGCCGAACCACCTGTTGCTGGGCGGACGCTTCGCCATCAGCACCCCCGAGGCCGTGGCGTCCTGCGCCCAGTATTGCGATGTGTTGAGTTTCAACATGTACACCCTCAAGCCACAGGACGGTTACGACTTTGCCCGGCTGAACACGCTGGACAAGCCGGTCCTGATCACCGAGTTCAACTTCGGCTCCCGGGATCGCGGCCCATTCTGGGGGGGCGTGACCGAGCTGGTGCGGGAGGAGGATCGCGGCCCGGCCTATGCCCAATTCCTCAAGCAGGCGTTGAGCGAGCCGTCGATTGTCGGCGTGCACTGGTTCCAGTACCTCGATCAACCGGTCACCGGCCGCCTGCTGGACGGCGAGAACGGCCATTTCGGCCTGGTGGGCATCACCGATGTGCCGTTCCAGGGTTTTGTCGACAGCGTGCGCAAGAGCAACCTGCAGGCCCTTGAGCAGTTGGGCAAGGAAGCCGGGAAGGCCAAGGCAGAGGCCGACAAGACCGCGGGTCATGCCGATGGTGGCAAGCCGGGCCATGATGGCAAGGGCGCAGGGCAGGGCGGCGGCCATGCGGGTGGTCATTCGGCGAATGGCCATTGATCGCTGAGCCAGGTCTTTAGGGTACGGTTTCCCTCGCGCGGGCCGGTCCGCCTCTACACTCACGTAGGGGCTGGCCGGCCCGCACTGCGTTCAATGTCCGTCGATTTCTGAACAATTCTTCCGGTGGATCGCCACCGGGCTCGCTTCTGTTCCCAAAACCCTCAAGGGCTGGAACAATGCGCACCACTTTGTAGAGCATGGTCTGGGGGAGTCACGGGTGCAGATTCAGGGTCATTACGAGCTTAAGTTCGAGGCGGTGCGCGAAGCCTTCGCGGCACTCTTCGAGGATCCCCAGGAGCGCGGCGCGGCGTTGTGCATTCAGATCGGCGGGGAAACCGTGCTCGACCTCTGGGCCGGCACCGCCGACAAGGACGGCAGCGAGGCCTGGCACAGCGATACCATCGCCAACCTGTTTTCCTGCACCAAGACCTTTACTGCGGTAACCGCCCTGCAACTGGTGGCCGAAGGCAAGTTGCAGCTGGACGCGCCGGTTGCCCGGTATTGGCCTGAATTCGCCGCGGCCGGCAAGGAAGCGATCACCCTGCGGCAGTTGCTCTGCCATCAGGCCGGGCTGCCGGCCTTGCGTGAGCTGCTGGCGCCGGAAGCGCTCTACGACTGGCAAACCATGGTCGATGCTCTCGCGGCGGAGGCTCCTTGGTGGACACCGGGCGAAGGCCACGGTTATGCGGCCATTACCTATGGCTGGCTGGTGGGTGAGCTGCTGCGGCGGGCTGACGGGCGCGGTCCCGGCGAGTCCATCGTGGCACGGGTCGCCAGGCCGCTGGGGCTGGATTTCCATGTCGGCCTGGCGGACGAGGAGTTTTACCGCGTGGCGCACATCGCCCGGGGCAAGGGCAATGTCGGCGACGCGGCCGCGCAGCGCCTGCTGCAAGTGACCATGCGCGAACCCACGGCCATGACCACCCGGGCGTTCACCAACCCGCCGTCGATCATGACCAGTACCAACAAGCCGGAATGGCGGCGCATGCAACAGCCAGCGGCCAATGGCCATGGCAATGCCCGCAGCCTGGCCGGGTTCTACAGCGGCCTGCTCGATGGCAGCCTGCTGGAAGCGGACATGCTCGAAGAGCTGACGCGCGAACACAGCGTCGGCATGGACAAGACCCTGTTGACCCAGACCCGTTTCGGCCTGGGTTGCATGCTTGATCAGCCGCAGGTGGCCAACGCGACCTTCGGTCTCGGCCCACGCGCCTTCGGCCATCCGGGAGCGGGTGGCTCCATCGGTTTTGCCGATCCTGAGTACGATGTGGCCTTCGGTTTTGTCACCAATACCCTGGGTCCGTACGTGCTGATGGATCCAAGAGCGCAGAAGTTAGTGAGGGTTCTGTCGGATTGTCTGTAAAAAAGTTGCTGTCAGGATTTTTTTTGCCTAAACATGAGTAAAAGCATCAGCAAGGAACCCTGTGGCTTTTATACTTTCAAAGCGTCTGTTTGTACGGTTCGTAGAGACCGTAATTTTTGATCTCATTTTGTGGATATCCCATGTCGTCGAACAAGTCTTTAGCCTTGGCTCTTTGCCTCACTGTCACCGGTTGTGCACAAACTCCACAAAATGACGTAGAAGGTGGGCATTGGTGGTCTTTCGGTTCCGATAAGACCGCCAGCAAGGAAGCGGTGCAACCGGCAGCAAAAGCAGCTGCCAACGAGGTTTCCGCGGCCAAGTCCGCCGCCACATCCACCGCCAAGTCCGCGACCGCTCCTGCCGCAGCCAAGGTCGAAACCGCAACCGCTTCCGTCGCTGCTCCGGCCGCCAAGGCCGAGACCACCAACTGGTGGTGGCCGTTCCCTTCCAAGGACACGAGCAAAGACGCAGTCAAAGAGCCAGTAGCCGACGCCAAAGCCAAGGCGGATGCCGCGACCGCGGCTCCGAAGGTCGCCAAGACCGAGACCGGCAACTGGTGGTGGCCGTTCAATCAGCAGCCCAAGTCTCCGACCAAGGCAGATGTGAAAGACATCCCGATGCCGGATCCAAAAATCACCCAGGCCTGGCTGGACGACTACGAGCCGCGCCTGCGTGAAGCCATCAAGGACAGCCGCCTGCAACTGGAGCGTCGCGAGAACACCCTGGTGGTGATCGCCCCGGTCGACGGTTCGTTCAACCCGGATCGCCCGGCCATGTTGCTGCCGGTCACCCTGAGCCCGTTCACCCGCGTGGCCAAGGCCGTGGGTACCGACGCCAAGACTTCCGTGCTGGTACTGGGCCATGCCGACACCACCGGTGCCGCGGCGGTCAACCAGAAGCTGAGCCGTGACCGTGCGCAGTCCGTCGCCGCGATTTTCAGCCTCACTGGCCTGAAGCGCGATCGCCTGATGCTGCGCGGCATGGGTTCGGTAATGCCTCGTGCGGCCAACGACAGCGCCGAAGGGCGTGCGCTGAACCGTCGCGTGGAAATCATCGTCACCCAGCGCAGCACCATGCTGGCCCTGCTGAGCAAGTACAACCAGCCGACTCCGTCCGAGGCTGAACTGGTTGCCGTACAGGATGTGAAACCAGTCGTTCCTGCTGCTTCCTCGAAGAAAGCCGTCGCGAAGAAAGCCGCTCCGGCGAAAAAAGCCCCAGCCAAGAAGCCTGTAGCGAAGAAAGAAACCGCCAAGAAGACCACCACTGCCAAGGCTCCGGCCAAGGCCGCGACCGAACAGGCGAAGAACTGATTCATCAGGCATCGGGCAAAAGGAACCTGCAATGACCCAGGGACTGGCGGACATGCGCCGCGACTACACCCGTGACGGACTGACCGAAGCCCAGGCTCCGGTCGAGCCCTTCACTTTGTTTCACCGATGGTTCGCGGAGGCGGTGAAAACCGAGCAGCCGCCGGTCGAGGCCAACGCCATGACCCTGGCGACCGTTGACGAAGAGGGGCGCCCCCATTGCCGCATCCTGCTGCTCAAGGGGCTGGATGCGCAGGGGTTCACCTTTTTCACCAATTACGACAGCGCCAAGGGACAGCAACTGGCCGCACGGCCTTTTGCCGCCATGACCTTCTTCTGGCCGGCCCTGGAGCGTCAGGTGCGTATCGAGGGGCGGGTGGTCAAGGTCACCGCCGAGGAGTCCGATGCCTACTTCCAGGTCCGCCCGCTGGGCAGCCGCCTGGGCGCCTGGGCATCGCCGCAGAGCCAGGTGATCGCCGATCGCCAGGAGCTGGAAGCCTTGCTCAAGAACACCGAGGAGCGCTTCAGCGATACCCAGCCCCATTGCCCCGAGCACTGGGGTGGTTATCGCCTGTTACCGGAGCGCATCGAGTTCTGGCAAGGTCGCGCCAGCCGTTTGCACGATCGCCTGAACTACCGCCTGCAAGGTGCCGACTGGGTGCGTGAGCGCCTGGCTCCCTGAACCAGAAACCAGGTCATTCGCCGGGATAACCGGCCGCGGCGGCTTCTAGCCACTGTGGCAGGTCCCGGCGTTTTACTTTCTGGCGATGGGCATTCGCCAGCTGTTGCAGCATGAAGGATTTCTTCTTCTCGTCCCCGCCGGCCAGCGACAGCGCCAGGTCCCGGTCCATCCAGCGCTTGATCCGCACATACAGCCACCAATGGAAGTACAGGCCGGCAACGGTGGTCACGACAATGATGAAGTAATCCATGGAAAATCCTTTGGCCGGTGGCGCAACTCGGGAAATAAGCGCTACCGTGTGAAGAGTTTTTATATTCAAGCAGTCTGTACTGCTGCTGAATGGAACACATTTTATCCGGGCGACGCCGTGACAGGCGTCAAGCTGCGGAGTTTAATGATTATCTGTCCTTTGGAGTTGATCCTATGCGTAAGTCTGTTTTGCTGGTTGCTTCCTTTTCCACGATGGCCATGTTGCTCACCGGTTGCCAATCCAATCTGTCCGGTGACTCTTACTCCCGTGACGAGGCGCGTCGCGTACAGACCGTTCGCATGGGCACCATCGAATCCCTGCGTCCGGTGAAAATCGAAGGCACCAAGACCCCGATCGGCGGCCTCGCCGGTGCAGCGGTCGGCGGCGTTGGCGGCAGCGCCATCGGCGGCGGCAAAGGCAGCATCGTGGCGGCGGTCATCGGTGCAGTGGCAGGCGGCCTGATCGGTTCCGCCACCGAGGAAGGCCTGACCCGTACCCAGGGCGTGGAAATCACCGTGCGTGAAGACGACGGCAGCATGCGTGCCTATGTACAACAGGTTGAACAAAACGAAGTGTTCCGCGTTGGCGAGCGCGTACGCATCATGAGCGTCAACGGCACCAGCCGTGTCGCCCACTAAGCGTTAACCGCGACAAAACAAAACCCCGGCCAGGCAACTGGTCGGGGTTTTGTGTTTTCAGCCCTGGCAACGCCGGCGGTTATGCCGGCAGTTGTGGGTTCTTGCGGCTGGCCGCGGCCGTCACCGCGTAGCCAATCAGGGCGGCGAAGAGCGAGCCGGTGAGGATGCCCATGCGGTCCATGCCGGCGTATTCGCTGCTGCCGGGCACAAAGGCCAGGGAACCCACGAACAGGCTCATGGTGAAGCCGATCCCGCAGAGGATCGCCACGCCCAGCACCTGGCCCCAGTTGGCGCCGGCGGGGAGGGCGGCCAGCCCCATCTTCACCGCCAGCCAGGTCAGGCCGAATACGCCGACGGTCTTGCCCAGCAGCAGGCCGATGGCGATGCCCATGGGCACATAGTGGGTGAAGCTTTCCACGGTGATGCCCTGCAGCGACAGGCCGGCATTGGCGAAGGCGAACAGCGGCAGGATGCCGTAGGCGACCCACGGATGCAGTGCATGTTCCAGGCTCAGCAGCGGCGAAGGCTCGGCATTGCGGGTGCGCAGCGGGATGCAGAACGCCAGGGTCACGCCGGCCAGGGTCGCGTGGACGCCACTCTTGAGCACGCAGACCCAGAGGATCAGGCCGATGATCAGGTACGGCCCGAGCTTGACCACCCCCAGGCGATTCATCGCCACCAGCGCCACCAGGCAGGCAGCCGCGAGTACCAGCGACAGGGTCGACAGGGCGCCGGAGTAGAAAATCGCGATGACGATGATGGCCCCCAGGTCGTCGATGATCGCCAGCGTCATCAGGAACAGCTTCAGCGACACCGGAACCCGCTTGCCCAGCAGGGCCAGCACGCCGAGGGCGAAGGCGATGTCGGTGGCCATGGGGATCGCCCAGCCGCTGAGCGCGGGTGGATTGTCCTTGTTGAGGAACCAGTAGATCAGTGCCGGCACCACCATGCCGCCGATGGCGGCGGCGCCTGGCAGGACGATCTGCGAAGGCTTAGACAGGTGGCCGTCGAGGACCTCGCGCTTGACCTCCAGGCCGATCAGCAGGAAGAACATGGCCATCAGGCCGTCATTGATCCACAGCAGCAGCGGCTTGGCGATTTTCAGGGCGCCGATCTGGGCGACCACGGGTGTGTCCAGCAGGCCGTTGTACAGCCAGGACAGCGGTGAGTTGTTGATGATCAGGGCAAGCACGGCAGCGGCAATCAATAACAGACCGCTGGCAGCTTCCAACTGAAAGAAACGCGTGAAAGTGCTACGCAGAGGCAAGGTCGCTCTCCATCAGAAAACTAAAAAGGTGGCACACCCTAACCCGTACTGTTAGTTGTTAAAACAAAAGTTATATTCTTTTTTGTTATATACAGCAGGGCAGCGGTCTGCTGGAAAACCAGCCTAGCAGTTGTGTATCCAATTGATTCAAAACTGTACCTGTGAGCGACCGGGGATGTTTCCTAACATGTCCGGCCCCAGCCCGACGGGCCGGGGACTTTTGCCTGTTGCAGCGCCCGATTTTCCTTGTGCCTGGATCGCCTATGCTGGGTGCACTTCATCTTTCTGCGTCCATGTGGCGTTCGAGCCAACGAGAAAACACCATGAGCGACAACCGTCAGTGGGCCCGCGAGGCCATCCGGATCATCGAAGCCGACTTCCAGCGCAGCGCCGACACCCACCTGATCCCCTTGCCTCTGCCGGGCCTGCCGGGCATCGAGCTGTATTTCAAGGACGAGTCCAGCCATCCCACCGGCAGCCTCAAGCATCGCCTGGCGCGTTCGTTGTTCCTTTATGCGCTGTGTAACGGCTGGCTCAAGCCCGGGGCGCCGGTGATCGAGGCATCCAGTGGTTCGACGGCGATTTCCGAGGCCTATTTCGCGCGCCTGCTGGGCTTGCCGTTCATTGCGGTGATGCCGGCCACCACGTCCCAGGAAAAGATCGCGCAGATCGCCTTCTACGGCGGCAAGAGCCATCTGGTGCAGGACCCGACGCAGATCTACGCCGAGTCGGAGCGCCTGGCCCGGGAGGGCGGCGGGCATTTCATGGACCAGTTCACCTACGCCGAGCGCGCCACCGATTGGCGGGCGAACAACAACATCGCCGAGTCGATCTTCCAGCAGCTGCGCTTCGAGCGTTACCCGGAGCCCAAATGGCTGATCTCCAGCCCGGGCACCGGCGGCACCACCGCCACCCTGGGGCGTTATGTGCGGTATCGCCAGCATTGCACCCGGGTACTCTGCGCCGACGCCGAGCGTTCGGTGTTCTTCGATTACTACCAGAGCGGTGATGCCAGCCTGCGCCTGGATTGCGGTTCGCGCATCGAAGGGATCGGCCGGCCACGGGTCGAGGCGTCGTTCCTGCCCAAGGTGATCGATGCGATGGTCAAGGTGCCGGATGCCCTGTCGCTGGCGGCCATGCATTACCTGGCGCAGCGCCTGGGGCGGCGGGTGGGCGGTTCCAGCGGTACCAACCTGATCGGCGCACTGATGGCGGCGCAGCAGATGAAACAGGCCGGGGAGAGTGGCTCGATCGTCGCCATCCTGTGTGACGGTGGCGAGCGTTATGCGACCACTTATTACGATCAGGCCTGGCTGGCCGCTCAGGGCTACGAATTGAGTGAGTTGATCGAGAGCGTGGCGGCGAGTGTGGAGCGTGGCGAGGCGTTGCCAGCCAGCGTATTGCGCGCCGGCATCTGAGCGTGCAAGCCCGCCCTTGTAGGAGCGAGCTTGCTCGCGAAAAACGTCAAGACAACGCGGTGTGTCAGACGCTCCGCGTTATCGTTGGCCTCCATCGCGAGCAAGCTCGCTCCTACAGAGGGGCTCTACCCCTAGAGGCTTACGCCTCGATCCCGAGGATATTGCGCGCCACGGCTTCGGCGATGCGGATCCCGTCGACTCCCGCCGACAGAATGCCGCCGGCATAACCGGCGCCTTCACCGGCCGGGTACAGGCCTTTCACGTTCAGGCTCTGCATCGATTCGTCGCGGGTAATGCGCAGCGGCGACGAGGTGCGGGTCTCGATCCCGGTCAGCACCGCGTCGTGCAGGGAGTAACCCTTGATCTGCCGCTCGAAGGCCGGCAGCGCTTCGCGGATCGCCTCGATGGCGAAGTCCGGCAGGGCCAGGGCCAGGTCACCCAGGGCGACGCCCGGCTTGTAGGACGGCTCGACGCTGCCCAGGGCGGTGGACGGCTTGCCAGCGATAAAGTCGCCGACCAGTTGCGCCGGGGCTTCGTAGTTGCTGCCACCGAGCACGAAGGCGTGGGATTCCAGGCGTTCCTGCAGTTCGATACCGGCCAGCGGGCCGCCCGGGTAATCCACTTCCGGGGTGATGCCGACCACGATGCCGGAGTTGGCGTTGCGCTCGTTGCGCGAGTACTGGCTCATGCCGTTGGTGACCACGCGGTTCGGCTCGGAGGTCGCCGCCACCACGGTGCCGCCCGGGCACATGCAGAAGCTGTAGACCGAACGGCCGTTCTTCGCGTGGTGCACCAGCTTGTAGTCGGCGGCGCCGAGCTTCGGGTGACCGGCGTACTTGCCCAGGCGTGCGCTGTCGATCAATGACTGCGGGTGTTCGATGCGGAAACCCACGGAGAACGGCTTGGCCTCCATGTACACGCCACGGCCGTGGAGCATGCGGAAGGTGTCGCGGGCGCTGTGGCCGAGGGCCAGGATCACGTGTTTCGAGTGAATCTGTTCGCCGCTGTTGAGCTCGACGCCGACCAGCTGGCCGTCTTCGATCAGCACGTCGGTCACCCGTTGCTCGAAACGCACTTCACCGCCCAGGGCGATGATCTGCTGGCGCATGTTCTCGACCACGCCGGTCAGGCGGAAGGTGCCGATGTGCGGCTTGCTGACGTAGAGGATCTCTTCGGGCGCGCCGGCCTTGACGAACTCATGCAGGACCTTGCGGCCGTGGTGTTTCGGGTCCTTGATCTGGCTGTACAGCTTGCCGTCGGAGAAGGTCCCCGCGCCGCCTTCGCCGAATTGCACGTTGGATTCCGGGTTGAGCACGCTTTTGCGCCACAGGCCCCAGGTGTCCTTGGTGCGCTGGCGCACTTCCTTGCCGCGCTCGAGGATGATCGGCTTGAAACCCATCTGCGCCAGCAGCAGGCCGGCGAAAATCCCGCAGGGGCCGAAACCCACCACGATCGGGCGCTGCGCCAGGTCGGCGGGCGCCTGGCCGACGACCTTGTAGCTGACATCCGGCGCCGGGTTGACGTTACGGTCGTCGGCGAACTTGTGCAGCAGCCTGGCCTCGTCGCGCACGTTCAGATCGAGGGTATAGATGAAGCACAGCTCGGACGACTTCTTGCGCGCGTCGTAGCTGCGCTTGAACAGGGTGAAGTCGAGCAGGTCCTCGCTGGCGATGCCCAGGCGCTGCAGGATGGCAGGGCGCAGGTCTTCATCGGGATGGTCGATCGGCAGCTTGAGTTCGGTGATTCGTAACATGACAGGGTCCGGTTCGCGGGACGCACCAATGCGTCAGGGCGGTTTTACAAACCGGCGATTATAAGCCGCAAAGTCCGGACCCCGTGAGGTTAAAACGGTTGCCCGTCGCCTCAGTCGCTGCGCGAGCCGCCGAAATAGGCGCAACCGCGCTGGACCTGGCCATCGACTCGCAGTTCCGCGGTCAGGTGCTGCACGCTGCCGGTCTTGCTGTCCACGCAGCGCTGCGGCGCGACCCAGAGTTCGACGTGGCGGTTGTTGGCTTCGCTGCTGAGGTTGAAACGGCCGTCGCCCAGTTGCTCTTCCAGGTAGGGCAGCGCCAGCGCCGGCTGGCCGGCGCGTTCGATGCGCATGCCCTTGGCGCTGACGTCGACGTTCCAGTCCGGAGCCTTGCCGCTGGCTCGCAGGATCAGGCGCGGGAAGTCGGGATCGCTGCAGGCGTCGTTCGAGCGTTCGACGCGGTACAGCTGGCTCAGCGCCACTTCACTGTCGGCGCCGCCGGACTTGCTCGGGGAGAAATGCCCGCGCAGGTCGGCGAACAGCGTGCCCTGCTGGTCGGCCAGGCTGGCGGCTTCCTGGAGGATGCTGGTACCGCCGTTGTCCTTGACCACATAACGCTGCTCGCCGACGCAGGGCTTGAACAGCAACTGGCCGTCGGCGGCGGTCAGCGTGCCCTGCATGCGGGTCTGGCCGGCCTGGGACTGCGTCCGGGACTGGCCATCGAACACCGACAGCATCTGGCAACCGGCAAACAGGGGGAGCAGGGCAATACAAACAAGGGAACGGGCGGCACGCATCGTCGGGTCTCCAATCAAGTGCCGCCACGTTACGCAGCCTGACCGTTCATCACAACCCTGGATCCATTTACGTCTCTGTAGGAAGGCGCAGCGGTGTGCCGGGTGCAGCGCTATCGCGAGCAAGCTTTGCTCCTGCAGAGGCGTGGGTCAGCCGACGATAAAGGTCTGGCCAGTCTGCAGGCCTTCCACGCTCTTGGCGTAGGCCAGCGCCACATCGGCGCCGGGAACCGGTTTGTAGCCACGGAAGTACGGGGCGTAGCTGTCCATGGCTTCTTCCAGCACGGTCGGGCTTACCGAGTTCACCCGCAGGCCACGTGGCAGTTCGATGGCGGCGGCGCGGACGAAGCCGTCGATGGCGCCGTTGACCAGGGCCGCCGAGGCGCCGCTGCGGATCGGGTCGCGGTTGAGGATGCCGGAGGTGAAGGTGAACGAGGCGCCGTCGTTGGCGAACTCGCGGCCGATCAGTAGCAGGTTGACCTGGCCCATCAGCTTGTCCTGCAGGCCCAGGGCGAAGTGCTGGGCGCTCATCTCGCCCAGCGGCGCAAAGCTGACATTGCCCGCGGCGCAGATCAGCGCGTCGAACCGGCCGGTTTGCTCGAAGAGCGCGCGGATCGAGGCGCTGTCGCTGATATCCACCTGGAAGTCACCGCTGGTGCGGCCGATGCGGATGATTTCATGGCGTTGCGACAGCTCTTTGTCGACGGCCGAACCTATGGTGCCGCTGGCGCCGATCAGAAGGATTTTCATGGGGCGGTTCCTCGCGTGGGTTGAACGAGGTTGCAGTCTAGTGCTGGTTTTTCCTGGTGATTAGCGCGCTAATAGGCAACCTTTGGTTTTCAAATGGAAACAATCCATGAGCGAGATGGATGACCTGGCGGCGTTCGCCGTGCTGATCGAGGCTGGCAGTTTTACCCTGGCCGCCCAGCAACTGGGGTGCAGCAAGGGGCAATTGTCCAAGCGCATCAGCGCCCTGGAGACGCAGTTCGCGGTGGTGCTGTTGCAGCGCACCACACGCCGCTTGAGCCTGACCGCGGCGGGCGCCGCCTTGTTGCCCCAGGCCCAGGCGCTGCTGGTTCAGGTCGAGCGGGCGCGCCAGGCGCTGGCGCGGCTCAAGGACGACATGGCCGGGCCGGTGCGACTGACGGTGCCGGTGTCCCTGGGCGAGACCTTCTTCGAAGGCCTGTTGCTGGAGTTTTCCCGGCAGTACCCCGAGGTGCAGATCGAGCTGGAGCTGAACAACAATTATCGCGATCTGTCCCGGGACGGTTTCGACCTGGCGATCCGTTCGGAAGTGGCCAATGACCAACGACTGGTGGCCAGGCCGCTGCTGGCCTGGCACGAGATGACCTGCGCCAGCCCGGCTTACCTGGAACAGTATGGCGAGCCACAGGCGCCCAGGGACCTGGCCGAGCATCGCTGCCTGCTCAACAGCCATTACAGCGGCCGTGAGGAGTGGCTCTATCACCAGCAGCACGAACTGTTTCGGGTACGGGTTTCGGGACCTTTCGCCAGCAATCACTACAACCTGTTGAAAAAGGCCGCGCTGGTGGGGGCGGGGATCGCCCGGCTACCGTCCTACCTGCTGCAGGCGGAACTGGCCGACGGGCGTTTGCGCGGGCTGCTGCGCGATTACCAGACCCGCAGCATGCCGATGTACCTGGTGCATCCGTATCAGGGCGGGTTGCCCAGGCGTACCCAGGTCCTGGCGGATTACCTGATCGGCTGGTTCAAGCGCAGCGGCGAAGCGCTGGATCGCCTTTGACCTGACGGTTTGCGCCTGTAGCCGCTGCCGCAGGCTGCGATAAGGCCGAAGGCCTTCAGCGATCTCAAGACCTTGCGTCCCCTTCGGGCTCGATCGCAGCCTGCGGCAGCGGCTACAGCGCTATAGCGTCATCTAGCGATAGCGGCGGGCGATCAGGTGGTCGATGGACAGCTTGCCGGGGCCGCGGGCCATCAGGTACAGCAGTACCGCCGCCCAGGTGCCGTGGGTCGGGTAGGCGTCGGGGTAGACGAACAGCTGGATGGTCAGGGTCATGCCCAGCAGCGCCAGGGCCGAGAAGCGCGTGGCGAAACCGACCAGGAGCAGCAGCGGGAACAGATGCTCGGCGAATGCCGCCAGGTGCGCGGCCAGTTCGGGGGAGAGCAGCGGTACCTGGTACTCGCTCTGGAACAGCGGAATGGTCGAGTCGGCCAGGCGCGGCATGCCGAGCTCGAACGTCCCGGAGAACAGGTCGATGGCCAGGCCCTCGATTTTGGTCTGGCCGGACTTCCAGAACACCGCGGCAATGGAGAAGCGCGCGATAAAGGCGATCAGGCTGTGGGGAATACGCTCCAGCAGCTGGATGAGTCGGTTCACCCCATGGTTGAGCGGGTGGTGATTGGTGCAGTGGGTGTGCATGTTCAGACCTCGGAATGGGGGGACAGGCGAGTGATGGCGCCGCGACCGATCAGCAGCGCCAGGGCCTGGCTCGGCTCGAGCGCCGGATCGACAGCCAAGGCATTGGCCGCGGCGACTTGCAGTGGCTGTGAGTGGCGCAGGGCGTGGATGAAGCAGGCGACCCCGGCGTAGATGGCGAACACCTCGACCTCCAGCTCATGACGCAGCACCAGGGCGCTTTGTCCTTGGCACAGGTCGATGCTCTTTAGGTCGACGCCTTGCCAGTCGCCATCGCCCTGGTGGGCGGCCCATACATCGACCACCGGATAGGGCGAGTACAGCAGGCCGAGCGAAGGGTGTAGCTCCAGGCGCAATTGCCCCAGGGTTGCAGGCTCGGCCATGGCCGTCGCGAGCTGCGCCAGTGGCGCCGGGCAGGCGTCGGCGGCGTGATAGGCGGTGACCCGCAGGCGCTCCAGGCGCGCGACATCCGCCAGGTAAGGCACGCCGGCGGCGGGAGGGAAACCGCCGATGAAGTCGGCGAAGTCATGGCCATAGTCGCTGAGCACGGCGCTGGTGGGCGGGAAGCGCCTGACGTAGAGCGCGGCCATGGCCCGGAAGAACTCATCGCCCACCAGTTGCGCCACCACCGGATAGGCATCGGCCAGGGCGTTGATCAACGAGCTCTGCACATTGTTGCGGTACACCGCGAAGCGGCTGGCCGGGTCGGCGCCGTTGCCGCAGTACAGGTCCGCAGGGCAGGGCTGCTCGGAGTCGAACAGGGCGCTGGCGAAGCTGGCTTGCGTGTTCATGGCAGCCTCCTGGCGCATTGCAGCAGCTCATCCGCCTGGCGCGCCTCGGCCTGCAGCACGGAAAACGCCGGCACCTGGTTGTCGCGCTCGATCAGGGTCGCGGTCGCTCCGATCCGTTCCAGCAGCCGCAGGTACAGCGCCCATACGGCGTTATCGATCGGCGCGCCGTGATCGTCGATCAACAGCCGGTCGCCCAGGCTGTCGCTGTCTTCGGCAAACCCGGCCAGGTGGATCTCGCCCACCGCATGCAGCGGCAGGGCATCGATATAGGCCAGCGGGTCGCGCCGGTGGTTGATGCACGACACGTAGACATTGTTCACGTCCAGCAACAGGCCGCAGCCGGTGCGGCGTATCACCTCGCGGATGAATTCGGCCTCGGCCATGCTCGACTGGCGAAACTCCAGGTAGGTCGCCGGGTTCTCCAGCAGCATGGGGCGGCGCAGGGCGACCTGCACCTGATCGATGTGTTCGCAGACGCGGTCTAGCGTCGGCCGGTCATAGGCCAGGGGCAGCAGGTCATTGAGAAACACCGGGCCATGGCTGGACCAGGCCAGGTGTTCGGAAAAGGACTGGGGTTGATAACGCTCGATCAGCATGGCCAGGCGCTTGAGGTGCTGTTGGTCCAGCGGACCTTCGGCACCGATCGACAGGCCGACGCCGTGCAGCGACAGCGGATACTGTTCGCGGATCAGCCCCAGGTAGTGATGGAACGGCCCGCCAGCGACCATGTAGTTTTCCGCATGGACTTCAAAGAAGCCGATATCGGGCTGTTCCTTCAGGACCTGGCGAAAGTGCTCGGTCTTGAGCCCCAGCCCGGCGCGTTGCGGCAGGCTGGAGACGGTCGCCTGAGTGGCGGGATGCAGGGGGAGTGGTACGGCCATGTTCATCATCGACACTCAGGCAGGTTGCTTACGACTTGGCTTTGTAGGCTTGCAGCTGGCCGAAACCGGTAGGCGAGGTGCTGCTGGCGGTTTTCTCGCAGGTGCCTTTAGGAACCAGCTTCCAGGCGTTGGCCTGGTGGTCGACCTTGGCGGTACCGGCACAAGTGGTGCCCGCGCCTGCCGCGCAATCGTTCTTGCCCTTCATGGCGACGCCAAAGCATTTCTCCATGTTGTCGGCGGCCTGGGCGGTGGTCGGCAGCGCGGCGATGCTCAAGGCAGAACCGAGGGCCAGGGCCAGGGCGGCGGCGGACAGGGTGCGAGTGGTAGCGGTCATGGTGTTTCTCCAGAAAAGGTAGTGGTGTAGGCAGGCATTCGTGCCTGCTTACCCCTCTAGAGAAAGGTCGCTGGGGTTTGTTACAGCCCAGGCGAAAAAAATCCAGTTGTAGCCGCTGCCGCAGGCTGCGATCGACGGCGAAGCCGTCGCAATCAATGGCAGCGCGGTGTACCGAGCCTTCCGAGTGGTCAGCCTGTGCGGGGCGTTGCCCCGATCGCAGCCTGCGGCAGCGGCTACAGGAGGGGAGATTTCCAGGCAAAAAAAACGGCCCCGCAGGGCCGTTCCTTTTTTGCCGCAGATGCTCAGCCGCCCAGATAGGCTTCGCGCACCTTGGGGTCGGTCAGCAGGGCTTCGCCGGTGCCCTGCATCACCACCCGACCGTTTTCCAGGACATAGGCACGGTCGGCGATCTTCAGCGCCTGGTTGGCGTTCTGTTCCACCAGGAACACCGTCACGCCGTCACGGCGCAGCTGTTCGATGATGTCGAAGATCTGCTGGATGATGATCGGCGCCAGGCCCAGGGACGGTTCGTCGAGCAGCAACAGCTTGGGCTTGCTCATCAGCGCGCGGCCGATGGCGAGCATCTGCTGCTCGCCGCCGGACATGGTGCCGCCGCGCTGGTTGAAGCGTTCCTTGAGACGCGGGAACAGGCCCAGGACCTTGTCCATCTGCTCCTGGTAATCGCCCTTGTCGGTGAAGAACCCGCCCATGGCCAGGTTCTCCTCCACGGTCAGGCGGGCGAACACCCGACGACCTTCCGGCACCACGGCAATGCTCTTGCGCATGATCTGCGCCGAGGTCTGCCCCACCAGCTCTTCACCCAGGTAACGGATGCTGCCGCTGTGGGCCTGCGGCGAACCGCAGAGGGTCATCAGCAGGGTGGATTTACCGGCGCCGTTGGCACCGATCAAGGTGACGATCTCGCCCTGGCGGATCTCGACGTTGACGCTGTGCAGCGCCTGGATCTTGCCGTAGAAGGTGGAAACGTTTTCGAACTGCAGCATTTACGCTTCCCCCAGGTAGGCTTTGATCACTTCAGGATTGTCACGGATCTGTTCCGGCGTGCCGTCGGCCAGGGGCGTGCCCTGGTTGATCACGACGATGTGGTCGGAAATGCTCATGACCAGCTTCATGTCGTGTTCGATCAGCAGCACCGTGGCGTTGTGCTCTTCGCGCAGCACGCCGATCAGCGCCTTGAGGTCTTCGGTTTCCCGCGGGTTGAGGCCGGCGGCCGGTTCGTCGAGCATGAGGATCCGCGGACGGGTCATCATGCAGCGGGCGATTTCCAGGCGCCGCTGCTGACCGTAGGCCAGGGTGCCGGCGGGACGGTTGGCGAACTCCTTGAGGTTGACCTTTTCCAGCCAGTACTCGGCGTATTCCATGGCCTCGCGCTCGCTCTTGCGGAACGCCGGGGTCTTGAACAGGCCGGCCAGGAAGTTGGTGTTCAGGTGACGGTGCTGCGCGATCAACAGGTTCTCGACCGCGGTCATGTCCTTGAACAGCCGCACGTTCTGGAAGGTGCGCACCACACCCTTGAGGGCGATCTTGTGGCCCGGCAGGCCCTGGATCGGCTCGCCGTCGAGCAGGATGCTGCCGGCGGTGGGCTGGTAGAAACCGGTCAGGCAGTTGAACACCGTGGTCTTGCCGGCGCCGTTCGGGCCGATCATCGATACCACTTGTTTCTCTTTGACGGTCAGGGCCACGCCGTTGACCGCCAGCAGGCCGCCAAAGCGCATGCTCAGGCCCGTTACTTTGAGGATCTCACGGCTCATTTGCGCAGCTCCATGTGGGGACGTTGCATGGGCAGCAGGCCTTGAGGACGCCAGATCATCATCAGCACCATCATGGCGCCGAACATCAACATGCGGTATTCGCTGAATTCGCGCATCAGTTCAGGCAGCAGGATCATCACGGTGGCCGCCAGGACCACGCCCAACTGCGAGCCCATGCCGCCCAGCACGACGATGGCGAGGATGGTCGCGGACTCGATGAAGGTGAAGGACTCCGGCGTCACCAGGCCCTGGCGCGCGGCGAAGAAGCTACCGGCGAAACCGGCGAAGCAGGCACCCAGGGTGAAGGCCGACAGCTTGATCACGGTCGGGTTCAGGCCCAGTGCGCGGCAGGCGATTTCGTCTTCGCGCAGGGCTTCCCAGGCACGCCCCAGGGGCATGCGCAGCAAGCGGTTGATGACGAACAGGGCGAACAGCGCCAGCAACAGCGCGACCAGGTAAAGGAAGATCACCTTGTTGATCGAGTTGTATTCGATGCCGAAGTACTCGTGGAAGGTCTGCAGGCCCTCGGCGGCCCGGCGTTCGAAGGTCAGGCCGAAGAACGTCGGTTTATCGATGTTGCTGATACCGTTCGGACCACCGGTGAGGTCGGTCAGGTTACGCAGGAACAAGCGGATGATCTCGCCGAAGCCCAGGGTCACGATCGCCAGGTAGTCACCGCGCAGGCGCAATACCGGGAAGCCCAGCAGGAAGCCGAAAGTGGCCGCCATCAGGCCGGCGATAGGCAGGCAGATCCAGAAGCTCAAGCCGTAGTAGTGCGACAGCAGCGCGTAGCTGTAGGCGCCCACGGCGTAGAAGCCGACGTACCCCAGGTCCAGCAGGCCGGCCAGGCCGACCACGATGTTCAGGCCCAGGCCGAGCATCACGTAGATCAGCACCAGGGTGGCGATGTCCACCGCGCCGCGGGAGCCGAAGAACGGCCAGACCAGCGCACCGATGATCAACGCAATGATGATCCAGCGCTGGGTGGTCGGCAGGGTCAGGAAGTTACTGGCCTTGGCCGGGATCACCGGCATGTTGGGCGAGGACTTCCAGGCCGCGCTGATCTGCTGGTCGAACAGCACCCGCAGGAACATCAGCACCGAACACGCGGCGATGATCATCAGGGTGGTAGGGCTGGTGCCATGGACTTCCAGGTTGATGCCGACGATGGTCAGTTTCAAACCGAGTATCGGGTAGGCGACGGCCCACACCAGCAAGGCGCTGAAGAACGCCTGTCGAAGATTCCTAGTCATACTTTCTCAACCTCCGGACGGCCCAGCAGGCCGGTTGGCCGGAACAACAACACCAGAACCAGCAGGCCGAACGCCACGACGTCCTTGTACTGGTCGCCGAAGATATCGGCACCGAAGGCTTCCGCCACCCCAAGTACCAGGCCGCCCAGCATGGCGCCCGGAATGCTGCCGATGCCGCCCAGTACCGCGGCGGTGAAGGCCTTGAGACCGACCAGGAAGCCGGCGTTGGGGTTGATCACGCCGTATTGCATGCTCAGCAGCACGGCCGCGATCGCCGCGAGCGCGGCACCGATCACGAAGGTCAGGGCGATGATGTTGTTGGTGTTGATACCCAGCAGGTTGGCCATCTTGATGTCCTCGGCGCAGGCACGGCAGGCACGGCCCAGGCGGGAACGGGAGATGAACAGGGTCAGGCCGAGCATGGCGATGAGGGTCACCACGAACACCACGATTTGCATGTAGGAGATCAGCACTTCATGTGCGCCACCTGGCCCGATGGAGAAGTTGCCCGGGATCAGGTTGGGGATGGATTTGTCCTTGGAGTCTTGCGCCAGCAGAACCGTGTTCTGCAGGAAGATCGACATGCCGATGGCCGAGATCAGCGGGATCAGACGGTTGCTGCCGCGCAGGGGGCGGTAGGCGATCCGTTCGATGCTGTAGCCGTAGGCACTGGTAACGACGATGGTCGCGATGAAGGCCGCGGTCATCAAGAGCGGGACACTGTCGAGTCCCATCATGGTCAGGCCCGCGATGGCGATGAACGCCACATAGGAACCGATCATGTACACCTCGCCGTGGGCGAAGTTGATCATTCCAATGATGCCGTAAACCATCGTATAGCCGATGGCGATCAGGGCATACGTGCTGCCAACGGTGAGACCGTTAACCAGCTGTTGGAAAAAGTGATAGAGGTCAGGCATTACAGCGCTCCTAAAAACCTGATACGCATTTCACTGGTGGAGTCATTTTCCCGCCTGTGCCCCGTGGATCTGCATCCACTTCGGGTCAGGTTTTGCCAGCGAACCGCTGATGACGGTTTTGAGATTTTCAGGTGGGCGGGCTTCCGGATCACGGAAAACAGGCCCAATACGTTCGTAAAACAAAGCCCACGGCACGCCGTGGGCTTTGTTGGCAGTCAGTCAGACAGGGCCTTATTGAGGCGAGACTTCGGTTTTAGGTTTGCCGAAGTGCCACTCGTAGACCACGAACTTGAAGTCTTTCAGGTCGCCCTTGGTATCGAAGCTCAGGTCGCCGGTCGGGGTCTTGAATGTACCGGCGTGGATGGCTTCGGCCACTTTGGTGGCGTCTTCGGACTTGGCGGCCTTGATGCCTTCGGCAATCACTTGGACAGCCGAGTAGGAAGGGAACACGAACGGACCGCTCGGGTCTTCTTTCTTGGCCTTGAAGGCATCTGCCAGGGCCACGTTGGCCGGATCCTGGTCGAAGGATTTCGGCAGGGTCACCAGCAGGCCTTCGGAAGCGTCCTTGGCGATCTGCGAAATGGAGTCGTTACCCACGCCTTCCGGACCCATGAACTTGGCTTTCAGGCCTTTTTCCTGGGCCTGGCGCAGGATCAGGCCCAGTTCCGGGTGGTAGCCGCCGTAGTAGACGAAGTCGACGTTGGCTTGCTTGAGCTTGGCGATCATCGAGGAGAAGTCTTTGTCGCCGGCGTTGATGCCTTCGAACACGGCAACCTTGGTGCCTTTCTTCTCTAGGGTCTGCTTCACGGCGGTGGCGATGCCTTCACCGTATTGCTGCTTGTCGTGCAGCACGGCAACGATTTTCGGCTTCACGTGATCGGCGATGTAGTTGCCGGCGGCAGGGCCCTGGGCGCTGTCCAGGCCGATGGTGCGGAACACCATCTTGTAACCACGGGTGGTGATGTCCGGGCTGGTGGCGGCGGGGGTGATCATGACCACGCCTTCGTCTTCGTAGATGTCCGAAGCCGGTTGAGTGGAGCTGGAGCACAGGTGACCGATCACGAACTTGACGCCGTCGTTGACGACTTTGTTGGCTACGGCGACGGCTTGTTTCGGATCGCAGGCATCATCGTATTCGACGGCCTGGAGCTGCTTGCCATCGACGCCGCCCTTGGCGTTGATTTGTTCGATAGCCATTTTGGCGCCACTGAACTGCATGTCGCCGTACTGGGCTACAGGGCCGGTCTTGGGGCCGGCGATGCCGATCTTGATGGTGTCAGCTGCGAACGAATGGCTGGCGACTCCGGCCAGAACCATAGCGGCAAACAGTTTGGAAATCTGCTTAGTAGCCTTATTCATAGTGCTCCACTCTTACTGTTGTAATTTTTATAGTCCTGGCGCCGTAGCAGCAGAACCGGGTCAGATATCTCTTGGATATCCCCGGAAAATGCCCCCGGCAACTGTACCGGTACAGTGTAGAGCGCCGATTGTTAGCCTGGGAAGCTGGCGCCAGGGGGCAAAATCAGGGGGTGTCGCTTTATTGAAAGAAAAAGACAGAATCGCGGCGGGGTTTTGACCGTATTCAGCGAGCAATCCCTGGCTCTCCTGCACTTCTCTATCGTTGACGCAATTGCAACCGGGTTTGTCTGCCAGAGCACCGACGTTATCATTGCGCCGATTTCTTTTCGGGACAGGCCCATGACTCAAGAACCTAGCACCCTCTATGCCAAGCTGCTTGGTGAAACCGCATCCATTACCTGGAAGGAGCTGGAACCGTTCTTCGCCAAGGGTGCCCTATTGTGGGTCGACGCCAGCCTGGATTTGATCGAGGCAGCCGAGGCCATGGCCGAGAACCAGGCCGAGAAAGTCTCTGCCTGGCTGGCCGCCGAGAAGGTGGGCAAGGTGTCTGCGACGCGGGCGCTGGATCTGGTGGAGCGCGATCCGCTGCTGTGGGCGGTGGTGGTTTCGCCGTGGATTCTGGTCCAGGAAAGGGCGCAGGGCGAAGGTTGAGCACCAAAATGGTGCCTGGTTTTTCCAGCTGAAAGTGTGTAGCCGAGTAACCGCGATCAGGATGATGGCAAGTTGCCCGTGGAGAAAGGCCCCACCCCTTTCAGGCTGACGGTGACGTAAGCGGAATGGGAACAGTTTGCAAGGCAGCCCGAGGGCTGCCTGATTGTTCCTGGAGACTACCTTCCTTCTATATATCGCCTTGCAGAAACCGTCGGTCGGGCGCTGGCGAAAGCCATCGACCGGCGGCACCTGCAGGGGCGACAGGCGGTCAGTAAGCGGTCCTGCCCGTGTGGTTGTTCAGCGAGATGACCTTGGTCTTGCCGATGCGGTGGCGGTAGATCTCGCGCAGGTACTTGATGGCCTTCTTCACGCAATCGCGGGACAGGCGGATGTCGTTGATCGAGACGAACTTGTCCTTGTCGTTGATCAGCTCGCGGTACTTCTTCTCGTACATCGGCTTGATCGCGTACCAGTTGGTATCGAGGATCTTCGCCGGGTTCTCGAACTCGTTGAGCAACTCGTCGATGCGGCTTTCATCGAATGCCTCGCTGACGATGAAGTCGAGGATCGAGTTGTCCAGGGTCTCGTCGAAACGGTACGGGTTGCGGGCGAAGCAACGCTTGATAAAGGCCACGATCAGGGTCAGGAAGTCGTCCGACAGGCACGGGCTCTTGGCGATCAGGGTGGTCAGCGACAGGTTGGCCGAGGCGCCGATCACCAGGGCGTAACGCTTGAGGGTGGTATTGGGGAACAGGCTGTTGAGGTGGGTCTTGAGCCGGTTCAGGTCCATGTACGACAGCTTGTAGTCCTTGGGCAGGGAGACGATCGACACCACCGACGAGCAGTTCTTGAAGAAGTGCAGGTCGTGCAGGGCGGCGGCGTCGTAACCGGAAGCCTTGTATTGCTCCAGCGCCGCGCGATAACGCTTGGACTCGATCGGCAGCAGGCTGATGCCTTCGATGGCCTGGGTCACCTTGTTGAAGTGCGGCAGGTCGATGGAGCGGAAGAACAGGTCGTCGATGTTCAGGCGCTGTGGCTCTTTCTCGAACACCTTGAACTTGTCGCCGCTCGGCACCGGGGTTTCCGGGACCACGGACTCGGCGTAGGCGATCGCCACCGGGCCGGCCAGGCTCATGAACAGGTCGTTGGCATCCAGGCGGATGGTCTCGCCGATATCGATGCCGGCGCGGCGGAAGTAGTTCTGGTCGTAGTCGGTGGTCACCGCCTGGGCGGTGAGGATGTTGAAGATCTGCTGGGAGATGTACTGGTTGGCGTGCTTCTCCATGGCGTTGACGTCGATGTTCTGGATGTTGCCGTCATCGCTCTCTTCGGCATAACGCATGATGTCGTTGGAGATCAGCATCATCGCGTTCCATGGGCGGATGCGCCCCATGACGCTGGCTTCGCTGCTGTCTTCGTTATCGAAGTTGTAGGAGAAGTCCCATTCTTCCGACAGGTATTTGCACAGTAAGCGTCCGGCGTTGATGTGCAACGCTTCGGACATTTCGCTGCGGTGATCGGAGATGTTCGGCAGTACGCAGATGCCGCTGGTGAAGATCGGCTCGAAGACGAAGGAGTGGCCGCTCTTGCTGTCGTGCTCGTCGATCGGCTTGGTGTCGAACGTCTTGTTCATGTACGAGTACTGCTGGGCCAGGCCGAACTCCGAGGCCATGCCCGAACCGGTACCGCCGCCGGCGCTGAAGATCGAGAAGTACAGGCGCGACTGGTTGGCCTTGATGCCGCAGGAGTCGATCAGGTACGAGTGGATCATTTTCCAGTCGGGGCTGGAGAAACGCTGCGTGTCCTTGTTGAGGATGATCTTGGCCAGGTACTGGCCGAGGATCGGCGCGTTGCCGGCGCCGCCGGCATGGACTTCCGAGAGGTCCATGATCTTCATTTTGCTGTAGTCGCGGATGAAGCCGCTTTTTTCGCCCTTGCGCGAGAAGCGGATGCGCCCGGCGATGTCCTTGTCCAGGTCGCCCAGCATCACCAGCGGCTCGACCAGGAACACCGGCTTGCTGGCCTTGCTCTGGCCCAGGCGCAGGTTGTGGCGGATCCACTGGGCGGGGCTGTAGCCCTTGTCGGCATAGGCCTTGTCGTCGGTGTTGAATTCGTTGAGGTAGAACTTGCGGGCGTTGTACACCAGCTCCGCGACATCCAGGGCGATGTTCGACCCGCAGCGGCCCAGGCCGATCAGGCAGACCGAGGGAAACTCCTGCTCGCGGCGCGCCTCGAGTTCGTCTTCCAGGTGCGGCGCGCGGGGAAATACCGAGTCGCGCAGGCCGTCGAGGTTGTCGAGGATGCGGTCGGTGTTGGTTTCGGTGAAGTAGAGGTACTGCTGGGGCGCCTGCGGGCGCGAGCTGGACAATGGCTTCGAATCTGAAAAGCTCTGGCTGCCCGGGGTCAGCGTCAGTTCGGATACTGCGTTGGCAGAATTGTTTTTAGAAGTCATTGTGCGCCGTGTGTCTGGACTGGTCGGCTCGGTGATGAGATATCAAAGAGCCATCAAGTGGGATCTCGCGACTTTACAGCGCGATATTGGCCCCAGCGATAGGGATAAGTCTGATGGGCGCTAGGGGGAATCCTTTCCTAAGCCCAGATAAATCGGCCAGATTTTGGTGATCTTTAATCAAAAGGAGGCAAGATGATGGCAACATTACCCACCCTCGGGTTCGCCGGTATTGGCCTGATGGGCTTGCCCATGTGTCGCCGTCTGCTGGCGGCGGGTTATCCCCTGGTGGTGTGGAACCGCAACCGGGAAAAATGCGCGCCGCTGCTGGAGGCGGGCGCGCGACTGGCCGAGACTCCGGCCCAGCTGTGCGAGTCCGCGGACCTGCTGCTGCTGTGCCTGGCCAATACCGAGGTGGTGCGCGAGGTGGTGTTCGGTGCCGAGGGTATCGCCCAGGGAGCCCGGGCCGGCCAACTGCTGGTGGACCTTTCCAGCCTGGAGCCGACCGCCACCCGGGAAATGGCCGCGCAACTGGCGAGCAGCACCGGCATGGGCTGGGTCGATGCCCCGGTGTCCGGCGGCACGCCCGGTGCCGAGGCCGGCAGCCTGGCAATCATGGTCGGCGGCGAGGCGGCGGATATCGAACGGGTGCGCCCGGTCCTGCTCAATCTGGGGCAACGGGTGACTCATATGGGCGGCGTCGGCGCCGGCCAGGTGACCAAGGCCTGCAACCAGATGATCGTCGCCTGCAATGCCCTGGTGATCGCCGAAGTGGTGGCGCTGGCCGAGCGTTCCGGGGTCGATGCGTCATTGCTGGCCGAGGCGCTGGCCGGTGGTTTCGCCGACTCCAGGCCGTTGCAGATTCTCGCCCCGCAGATGGCCGAAAGCCGCTTCGAACCGATCAAATGGCATGTGCGTACCCTGCTCAAGGATCTGGACGGGGCGGTGAAGTTCTCCCGCGAGCAGGGCTCGGCCACGCCGATCAGCGGATTGGCTGCACAACTGATGCGCCTGCATGGCGGCCAGGGCTATCTGGAGCAGGATCCCGCGACCCTGATCCGCCTGTATCGCGAACCGACGTCAGAGGGCTGACCGCAGCGACGGCGGGCAGCATGCGCTGCTCGATCTCGTCGATCACCCCGGGCAACTCTTCCAGGGGCAGCGCCCGGCTGAGCAGGTAACCCTGGATGAAGTCGCAGCCGTATTGGGCGAGGAACTCGTACTGCTGCAGGCTCTCGACGCCTTCGGTCACCACCTGCAGGTGCAGGGTATGGGCCATGACGATGATCGCCTGGACGATTTCCTTGTCCTGGGTCGACTGGGGCACGTCCTGGATGAACGAGCGGTCGATCTTCAGGGTATTGAGCGGCAGGCGCTTGAGGTAGGCGAGGGACGAATAACCGGTGCCGAAGTCATCGATCGACAGTGACACCCCGAGATTGCGGATCTGCCGCAACAGGGCCACGGTGCTGTCGATGTTACCCATCAGGGCGTTTTCCGTGACTTCCAGTTCCAGGCGCTGGGGCGCGACACCGGCGTTGCTCAGGGCGTTGGCGATCTCTTGGGCCAACTCCTCCCGCGCCAGGTTCAGGGCCGAGCAGTTCACCGCGATTTTCAGCTCGGCAAAGCCATGGCGGGACAGGGCGGCCAGGTCCTCGCAGGCCTTGCGCAGGACCCAGTTGTCCAGTTCGGCAATCAGCCCGTTGGCTTCGGCGATCCCGATGAAACGATCCGGGGCCAGCAGCCCGTGCAACGGATGCCGCCAGCGCACCAGCGCTTCGAGCTTGCTGACCTTGCGGCTGCCCAGGTCGTAGATGGGTTGGTAATACAGGGTCAATCCGGCTTCGTGGCGCAGGGCGTTGCGCAATTCCTCCTCCAGTTGCAGTTCCAGGCTCGCCCGGGTCTTCAGGTTGGTGCTGAAGAAATGCAGGCTGTTGCGACCGCTGCCCTTGGATTGATAGAGCGCCAGGTCGGCATGCTTGAGCAGCTCTTCGCAGGTTGTGCCATCGTCGGGAAAGACGCTGATGCCGATGCTGGTGGTCATCACCATGCGTCTTCCTGCCAGCTCGATGGGCTCCTTCATCTTGTTCATGATGCGTTGCGCCATGTGCTGGGCTTCGTCGCGGTGGCTCAAGCTCATGAGGATGCAGAACTCGTCTCCACCGAAACGCGCCACCACGTCTTCATGGCTGCGGGTGGAGCTTTTGATATGGCCGGCAATCACCTTCAACAGTTCGTCGCCGGCATCGTGGCCGAGGCTGTCGTTGATCCGCTTGAAGTGATCGATGTCGAGGAACATCACCGCCAGCATGCCGCTCTGCACGGTCTTTTCGATGAGCTTTTCGGCGAACAACTGATTGAAGCCACGACGATTGATCAGGTTGGTCAGGGCGTCGTAATGCGCCACCTGTTGCAGCGCCACCCGGGCCTGGTCCAGTTGGCTCAGCAGGGTGTTGACCCGGCGCAGGTCCTGTTCCTTGTGCTGGAGTTTCTTGTCCGCCAGGGCCGCGCTGATGCTGCTGCCGATGATCAGCAGGGCGATGACGGCGATGGTCAGGCCCAGTTGCAAGGGGTTGTCGTCCACCGCTATCGAAGGCGTGCCCGCCACTGGCATCACCAGTTTCAGCGCCCACATGCCGGTGAAATGCATGGCGACTATGCCGCCCCCCAGCAGCAGGCTGGCCGCGTATTTGAGCAACTGGTGGAACACGCCGCTGCCGTTGCTCAGGTAGCGGGACAGCAGCAAGGCGACCAGGCTCGCGCTGATGGCGATGGCAATCGACAGGCCGAAGAGGTCGGGTTGGTAGTAGGCCGTGGCTTGTGAGCGCATCGCCGCCATGCCGACATAATGCATGGCGCAGATGCCCAGGCCGATCCAGATCGACGCCAGCAGGTAGCGCCACAGTTGCAGCTGGGTATGGCTGAGGGTCTTCATCGCCAGCCAGGATGCAATCACCGCGATCAGCAGCGACAGCAGGGTCATCGGCAGGTCGTAATGGGTTTCGATGGGGATTTGCAGTGCCAGCATGCCAATGAAATGCATGGCCCAGATGCCGCCGGCCAGGCAGAAGGCGCCGATCCAGCGCCAGCGTTGCTGGGCGGCTGCCAGGTCGACGTGGCGCACCCGTTCGGCCATGTCCAGGGTGGCGAAGCTGCCAGCGCAGGCCACCAGATAGGCGAGGATCACCAGCACGGGGTTGTGGCTGCAGGTGAGTAATACCTGCCCGCCTTCGGGGAGCTCGGTAAAAAAATGCAGACCAAGCCATTCCATCGCAGGCCCCGTTTCTTGAGTCATCCAGGGCCAGCCCTGATGGCTGACCAATGGGAGTGAGTATAGGAAGCCGAGGCAAGGCCGGGAGCGATGGTGGCAGATTGACTTAAATGATTTTGGAATTCACTCCATAGCCAATCGAGCTAAGCGCTCTGTTCGAAGTACAGCGTCGGCTCCAAGGGCGCGAGCCCGAATGCCGCGCGCGCGGCGTCGCAATCGACGTTCTGTTGGCCATTTTCCCAGGACGCCTCGAACTCGCGGCAGGTGCTGGAACGCTGGTGATAGATCGAACAGCTGACTTCCTTGCCGACCTCACCGGTCAGCGCGGTGCAGCGGGTCGGCTTGCAATCGGTACCGAGCATGGCGACCCGGCTGGGGCTGATGGACGCCACCAGATCGTCGGGGACCGTACCGCCGGAAGAGGCGCATTCGCCCCAGAAAAAAGACACACGAAAGTGTGAACAGCAGGCACCGCAATTCAGACACGGACTGGCTTCGGACATGGGCGTATTCAAAGGGGGAGGAGGTTGATGAGGGGGGCAGCAAGGCCGCTATTCTAGGCTTCGCAACGGCCTTGGGAAGGGGGCGCGCAAGGTATTTTTCAGGCCCTGCGCAAGCCCTTGAAAAATCGGGCTTTAGCCCCGGTATCCGGGGGCTTGCGGCGGTTTCTGCGGGGATGGTGGTGCTGTTCGGGTGGCCGCCGAGCGCGGTCGACGACCTGTGCTTCGGATTGCCTGATATCAGCCTTACGAATCATTACAGACAAGCGCGGCGGGGCTGACTAGATTGCAACTTCCAGGCTCGGTTGCGTCTGGCCGAATAACAATAAAGAGACCGACCCATGCAGAACTCGACCCAAGCGGCGAATGCCTGGCGCATTCTGTTCCTGTTGTTCCTGGCTAACCTGTTCAACTTCTTCGATCGCACCATTCCGGCCATCATCATCGAGCCGATCCGTATGGAGTGGCATCTGAGCGACTTCCAGATCGGCATCATCGGCACTGCCTTCACCATCGTCTACGCCATTGCCGGCCTGCCCCTGGGGCGCATGGCCGATACCGGCTCGCGCAGCAAGCTCATGGGCTGGGGCCTGGCGGTGTGGAGCGGGCTGACCGCGGTCAACGGCCTGGTGGGCAGTTTCTGGAGTTTCCTCGTCGTGCGCATGGGCGTCGGCATCGGCGAGGCCAGCTATGCGCCGGCGGCCAACTCGCTGATCGGCGACCTGTTCCCGGCCCACCGCCGGTCCCGGGCCATGGGCATCTTCATGCTCGGCCTGCCCCTGGGCCTGTTGTTGGCGTTCTTCACCATCGGCGCCATGGTCAAGGCCTTCGACAGCTGGCGCGCGCCGTTCTTTATCGCCGCGGTGCCGGGGCTGTTGCTGGCAGTGTTCATGTTCTTCATCAAGGAGCCCAAGCGTGGGGCGGCGGAAGCCGTCAAGGTCTCCCAGGAGCGCGTCGACCGGCCGATCCGCCGGGTGCTGGCGATTCCGACCTTTCTCTGGCTGGTGCTGGCCGGGCTGAGCTTCAACTTCGCCTCCTACGCCTGCAACTCGTTCCTGGTGCCGATGCTGCAGCGTTACTTCCTGATGTCCTTGCAGGAAGCCGCGGTGGCGACCGGGGTGATAGTCGGGGTGACCGGCCTGTTCGGCCTGACCCTGGGCGGCTGGGTCGCCGACAAGATTCACCAGCGTGTCGCCAATGGCCGGTTGCTGTTCGCCGCCTTCAGCATGTTGATCTCGACCCTGTGCACCGCCTGGGCCCTGCATGCCGGGCGCATCGAGATCGGGGTGTTCGTCGCGGTGTTCAGTGTCGGCTGGCTGTTCACCTACAACTACTATACCTGCGTTTACACGGCGATTCAGGATGTGGTCGAACCACGTCTGCGGGCCACGGCCATGGCGCTGTTCTTCGCCGGCCTGTATCTGCTGGGCGGAGGCCTGGGGCCGGTGGTGGTGGGGGCGCTGTCCGATCACTTCGCCCATGCGGCGATGTACGCCGCCGGAGCCGGGCAGATGACCGAGGCGTTCAAGGCGGTCGGCCTGCATGACGCCATGTACCTGATCCCGGTGGCGTTGCTGTTGACCATGCTGTTCCTGTTCCTGGCCTCGCGCTGCTTCGTGCGTGATGCGCAGCGGATGAAGGACGGGTTGGTACCGGGTGAGCCGGCGGGGACGGCGGTGACCGCCTGATCGCCCAGGCTCCTACAGAAGTAGATAAAAAAAGGCCCGCAGTGTGCGGGCCTTTTCATTTACCGGTAGAGCAGGGGGATCAGCCCGCCACCAGCACCCGGATCGCTTCCAGGCGCAGCGCGGCTTTCTCAAGCATGGCCAGGCCTTGTTCGCGTTGTTGGCGCAGGGCCACCAGCTCGCTGTCGCGCACGGTCGGGTTGACCGCCTGCAACGCGGTCAGGCGCGCCAGCTCTTCGTCGGTGTCGGCGGCCAGGCGACGTTGCGCCTCGGCCACGCGATCGGCATGACGCGGGGCGATCTTCGCTTCGCCAGCGTTGATCTTCGGCGTCAGCTGGTCGCGCTGGGCCTGGATGAACTTGTTGGCGCTGGCCTTGGGCACGCTTTCCAGCTGGTCGTTGAGGGTCTCGAAGGCGACCCGTGCCGACAGATCGTTGCCGTTGGCGTCCAGCAGGCAGCGCAGGGCGGCCGGAGGCAGGTAGCGGCCCAGCTGCAGCGAGCGCGGTGCCACCACTTCACTGACGTACAGCAGTTCCAGCAACACGGTGCCGGGTTTCAGCGCCTTGTTCTTGATCAGCGCCACGGCGGTGTTGCCCATGGAACCGGACAGCACCAGGTCCATGCCGCCTTGCACCATCGGGTGCTCCCAGGTGATGAACTGCATGTCTTCGCGAGACAGCGCCTGGTTGCGGTCGTAGGTGATGGTCACGCCTTCGTCGTCGCCCAGCGGGAAGCTGGCGTCGAGCATTTTTTCGCTCGGCTTGAGGATCAGCGCGTTGTCCGAATGGTCTTCGCTGTCGATGCCGAAGGCGTCGAACAGGGTTTCCATGTAGATCGGCAGGGCGAACTGGTCGTCCTGCTCGAGGATCGCTTCCACCAGTGCATCGCCTTCGCCGGCGCCGCCGGAGTTGAGTTCCAGCAGACGGTCGCGGCCGGTGTGCAGCTCGGCTTCCAGGCGCTCGCGCTCGGTGCGCGCCTCGTCGATCAGCGCTTGCCACTCGCCGTCGTCGGCTTCTTCCAGCAGCGGCAGCAGGCGCGGGCCGAACTGATGCTGCAGGGCGTTGCCGGTCGGGCAGGTATTGAGGAAGGCGTTCAGCGCTTCGTGGTACCACTGGAACAGGCGCTCTTGCGGGCTGGTTTCCAGGTACGGTACATGCAGCTCGATCACGTGTTTCTGGCCGATCCGGTCGAGACGGCCGATCCGCTGCTCCAGCAGGTCCGGGTGCGATGGCAGATCGAACAGCACCAGATGGTGGGCGAACTGGAAGTTGCGACCTTCACTGCCGATTTCCGAGCAGATCAGCACCTGGGCGCCGAACTCTTCGTCGGCGAAGTAGGCGGCGGCGCGGTCGCGCTCGAGGATGTTCATGCCTTCGTGGAATACCGTGGCCGGGATACCGGAGCGCACGCGCAGGGCGTCTTCCAGGTCCATGGCGGTTTCCGCGTGGGCGCAGATCACCAGGACCTTGGTGCGCTTGAGCATTTTCAGCTGGTCGATCAGCCACTCGACGCGCGGGTCGAATTTCCACCAGCGTTCTTCTTCGCTGGCGTCCGGCTGGGACTGGAAGCTGACTTCCGGGTACAGCTCGGCGTGCTCGCCCAGCGGCAGTTCCAGGTACTCGTCCGGGCATGGCAGCGGGTACGGGTGCAGCTTGCGCTCGGGGAAGCCTTGCACCGCGGCGCGGGTGTTGCGGAACAGCACGCGGCCGGTGCCGTGGCGGTCCAGCAACTCGCGCACCAGGCGCGCGCTGGCTTCAGTGTCGCCGTCGTTGACGGCGGCGAGCAGGGCTTCGCCTTCGTTGCCGAGGAAATTGTGGATGGTCTTGTGCGCTTCTGGCGACAGGCGCCCTTTATCCAGCAACTCCTGCACGGCTTCGGCCACCGGGCGATAGTTTTCGCTCTCGGCACGGAAGGCGGCCAGGTCGTGGAAGCGGTTCGGGTCGAGCAGGCGCAGACGGGCGAAGTGGCTGTCCTGGCCCAGTTGTTCCGGGGTGGCGGTGAGCAGCAGGACACCGGGGATCACCTCGGCCAGCTGTTCCACCAGCGCGTATTCCGGGCTGACCTGGTCTTCGTGCCACACCAGGTGGTGCGCTTCGTCGACTACCATCAGGTCCCAGCCGGCGGCGAACAGCGCGTCCTGGGCCTTCTCGTCGTCCACCAGCCATTCCAGGGCCACTAGGGCGAGCTGGGTATCTTCGAAGGGGTTGGCGGCATCGCTTTCGATAAAACGCTCTTCGTCGAACAGCGCGACCTGCAGGTTGAAGCGCCGGCGCATTTCCACCAGCCACTGGTGCTGCAGGTTCTCCGGGACCAGGATCAGCACGCGGCTGGCGCGGCCCGACAGCAGCTGGCGGTGGATTACCAGGCCGGCTTCGATGGTCTTGCCCAGGCCCACTTCGTCCGCCAGCAGAACCCGCGGCGCGATACGGTCGGCGACTTCACGGGCAATGTGCAACTGGTGGGCGATAGGCTGGGCGCGTACGCCACCCAGGCCCCACAGCGACGATTGCAGCTGGCGGCTGGTGTGTTCCAGGGTGTGGTAGCGCAGGGAGAACCAGGCCAGCGGGTCGATCTGCCCGGCGAACAGACGGTCGCTGGCCAGGCGGAACTGGATGAAGTTCGAGAGTTGGGTTTCCGGCAGGGTGACGACTTCGTTCTGCCCGTTGAGGCCGTGGTAGACCAGCAGGCCGTCGACGTCGTCGACTTCGCGCACGGTCATTTTCCAGCCTTCGAAGTGGGTGATGGTGTCACCCGGGGAAAACCTCACGCGAGTGAGGGGCGCATTCCGTAGCGCATACTGGCGAGTGTCGCCAGTGGCCGGATAGAGCACGGTCAGCAAGCGGCCGTCCTGTGCCAGAACGGTGCCTAGACCTAGCTCGGCTTCGCTGTCACTAATCCAGCGTTGCCCCGGTTGATACTGCTGCGCCATGCTGCCTCACTCCCGCCTTGAAAAAGCCGATTATGTTAACGGATCGGCGGCCTCAGGCCAAAGAACTCTAACAAAAACAACTACGCTGGAAGGTAGTGTATCGGGCGCATTTATCGTGGTCTGGGCACTATCGGGTGACGACTGGGTCACAAGTTTGCGACCGATGGCTCAAGTCGCCCCCGCAGCAGCCGACAGCCTGCCGACAGGAGACCAATAATATGCTGCCCCCGATGCTGCCCTTGAGTGCCGTGCCCGTGACCTCCCAGCAGGATCCGATCCGGCCGCGTCCGGATATCCCGCCGGTGGTGCCGGTGCAACAGAGTTCCAACGAAAGCACCATCGATCTGCAGAAGCGCGATGCCGAACAGTCGGCGCTGCTGCTGCGCGAAGAACAGCAGCGCCAGCAGCAAAGGCACAAACGCCAGCGCGAAGCCGAGGCTGCGGACGACCCCGAACTGCACCTGGCCGTGCCCGGGGACGAGTTGAATGCCGACAACACCGTGCCGGTGGCGCCGTTGATCGAGGATGCGCCACGCCAGGGGCTGTGGGTCGACGTCGAGGTCTAGATGCTGTTCCTTGATGCCTGCGACAGTGGCGCGCAAGGGATCACAGGGGGCACTTCGCGCGATACTGGTCAAACTGCGGACCCCCCTTTAATTGCGCTCAATATCCGCCGATCACTGGTCAGGCGCCGCGTCACGCCGCATTATTGGCAAACCCGCAAGGGCCGCAGCCGCGCTATCGCTATATAGAGGCTCCGGTCGACATAGACCTGAACGATGCAAGCCAACGCCATGAGCCAAGACGACAACCTGATCGACCTGAACGCCGAACGTGCCAAGCGTGTGCATGACTTGAAGGAAAAGCGCCTGAACGAAGTGCGCCAGGCATTCGAGCAGGCAATGCCTTTGGGCAAGCCGAAGAAGAAACCGAAAAAGCCGAAAAAGCGCTGAATCGGGCGCGATCTGTTGATGTAAGTCAGTTATTTCCCCTCCCTGTCGTCCTGTCTGGGGCGACCATTGACCCCGGTCAATTTTCCCCGCCGCCTCTTTGGTTAACTTAGCCCCATCGCAACAGGGCAAGAGCAGGAGGCCAGTCATGTTTTTCGACAATGTGGTGATCGCCGGAGTGCTGACTGTCGGCCTCATGGTTCTGTTTTTCGCCGGGTTTGGATTTTTCATCTGGAAAGATGCGCATAAACGCAAAAAACCTTAAGTCTTTCCGGTAACGAGCACGCAAGGCATTTTGGGCAACTTCGGTTGCCCTTTTTTTTGCCTGTGTGTTTTGTGGCAAAGCCATCATTTATTTCAGGCACAAAAAAAGGTGCGACCCGAGGGGCGCACCTTTTTTGTCGCGGACTGAACGAATCAGGTCCCGAGGGCTTTCGAGGCCAGCCAGAACAGACCGGCCGAGAGCGCCACGGTTGCCGGCAGGGTCAGCACCCAGGCCAGCAGGATGGTGCGCACGGTGCCGCTTTGCAGGCCGCTTTTGTTGGCGACCATGGTTCCCGCCACGCCCGAAGACAGTACGTGGGTGGTCGATACCGGCAGGCTGAAGATATTGGCCATGCCGATCAGGCCGGCGGCGGTGATCTGCGCCGACATGCCCTGGGCATAGGTCATGCCTTGCTTGCCGATCTTCTCGCCGATGGTCTGTACCACGCGTTTCCAGCCGATCATGGTCCCCAGGCCAAGGGCCAGGGCCACGGCCAGGATCACCCAGAACGGCGCGTACTCGGTGGTGGCGGTCAAGTCTTTGCGCAACTTGTCCAGGTCAGCCTTTTCACGGGCGGCGAGGTGCGGCAGCTTGCCTACTTTCTTCGCGGTGTCGTCCAGGCAGAGCAGGTAGCGACGCACTTCGATACGGCTTTCGGCCGGCAGCGAGTGATAGTCGGCGACACCCTTGAGGGTGCCCAGCAGCGCGGCGATGGTCGGTTCGGTCTGCTGCGGGTTGCAGCGGAATTTGCCTGGCAGGTCGTCTTTCACGCTTTTGCCCAGGGCCAGGAACTCGCCCAGGGAGTCCTCGTTACGTTGATAGAACTGGCTCAGGTGCAGGGTGGCGTCGCGGGTACGTTCGATCTGGTAGGTGGTGCTGTTCAGATCGAGCACGAACTGCGCGGGCACGATACCGATCAATACCAGCATGATCAGGCCGATGCCTTTCTGGCCGTCGTTGGAACCGTGCACGAAGCTCACGGCCATGGCCGAGATCACCAGCACCAGGCGATTCCAGAAGGGCGGGTGTTTCTTGTCGTCGACCTTGCGACGTTGTTCCGGGGTCTTGTGCATCTTCGAGATCGGGCGCCACCACTTCAGGCCGATCAGCACCAGGGCGGCAATCAGGAAGCCGGCCATGGGCGAGAACACCAGGGAAGCACCGATATCGATCGCCTTCTGCCAGTTCACGCCATCGCCCAGCGGGATGTCGTTGAGCAGGGCATTGGCCAGGCCGACACCGAGGATCGAACCGATCAGGGTGTGGGAGCTGGAGGCGGGAATACCGAAGTACCAGGTGCCCAGGTTCCAGGTGATGGCCGCGGCCAGCAACGAGAAGACCATGGCCAGGCCGTGGCCGGTGTTGACATTGATCAGCAGCTCGACCGGCAGCAGATGGACGATGGCATAGGCCACGCCGACACCGCCCAGCAGCACGCCGAGGAAATTGAATACACCGGAAAAGAATACGGCCAGGTGCGGCGGCATGGCTTTGGTGTAGATAACAGTGGCAACCGCATTTGCGGTGTCATGAAAGCCGTTGATGAACTCGTAGGCGAGGACAAAAGCCAGGGCGAGCAAGAGGCTCACAAGCACCCAAGCATCCAGTCCGCTGAATAAATCGATCATGAAGGTTTTCTGACCCGGTCATAAGGGGGCGCGATTATGCCAGAAAACCCTGGTAATCGATGCACTAGGTGCTGGTTGGTAACATTCTTCAACGAAAAAGCCGGAGGCAGGCCAATGGCCATGTCTTTTTTCGGGGCATGGGCAAGCCATTGATTTTACTGGGGCTCATCCTCAAGGTCAGGGGCGAAACGCTGAGCCAAATGTCTCAAACGCTTGTATGAAATTTCAGTTTCATGACGTTTTTTGAGCCCTTGGGGGCCATTCGCTGCCACACGGCGGATGCCAGGCCGACCTTGCGATCGACCTTTATCTGCAAGGGCATCGAGCCGTGCGAAAGTTTCAGGCGAACAGCGTCACGGCTGGTCTGCCTTGAGCTCTTTTTCCATCTTTTGCAGTTCTTGGGTGAAGGCCTGGTCGAGCACGCTGGCGCGCTTGCGCCAGGGTTTGCGTTCCGGTTCAGGCTGGGCGGCGTAGGTGGTGACTTCGCCTCCGTAAACTTCCTTGTAACGTTGTTCCTGGCGCTCAAGTTCCGCGCGCAGTTCGTCTTTCGTCACAGTGTTACCTAACTGAGTTGAGATTATCCCGATGATACGCATTGCCTAGATCGGGTTTATCAAACCGCTTCGTACTCGGCTCGATTAAAGGAGCCAGAATTGCGATGGGGTTCGCCAAACCGCTTCTTGTTGCATGCGGCCACGCCATCGGACAAGAACAGCTGTCGTAGCAACAGTTACTTTTTTGCAGCGCATTGGCCGGGCATATTGAGATGAGCGTCAAGCGCTTGCTGCAGGAGGCGTCATTTACTGTACGCAACCTGATGATGCTGCCGAACGCAGAAAAGCGTCGGTGATCACTTTGCTCATTATAGCGGCGGCCATGAATAACTCTATCGGCAATAAGTTAAAAATCATCAACTTGATATCAGGGTTTTGTTACACGAAAGTTTTAATCCGGATGACGAGAGCAGTTCTGTAACACGGCCTGACAAGTTGCCTGGACTAATGCGCAAGAAATGAGAGTTTTATTGGCGGCGAAAAAGCGGCACATCCCATGGCAGGCATTTATCGCGATGGATTGCGATTATCGGTCGATGGTTCGATAATCGCCCAATGTTGGCCGTGCAGGCTTGTGCATCCTTTCCAGTACGGCTTGTAATAAGCCGGACTTCCGTCGCAGAGAACCTGAAATGAACGATCAATTGCGTAATTCCTTCGCTTCCGCCGCGCCGCCGATTGTCGCTTCGCCGGCCAAGCGGATTCAGGCGCTGACAGGTGATCCGGATTTCATGACCTCTCTGGCTCGCGGCCTGGCAGTGGTCCAGGCCTTTCAGGAACGCAAGCGCCATCTGACCATCGCCCAGATCAGCCACCGTACGGAGATTCCCCGTGCCGCCGTGCGCCGCTGCCTGCATACCTTGATCAAGCTCGGTTACGCCACCACCGATGGCCGCACCTATTCGTTGCTGCCCAAGGTGCTGACGCTGGGGCATGCCTACCTGTCTTCCACACCGCTGGCGGTATCGGCCCAGCCTTACCTGGACCGCATGAGCGAGCAACTGCACGAAGCCTGCAACATGGCCACCCTGGAAGGCGACGACATTCTGTACATCGCCCGTTCGGCCACCACCCAGCGCCTGATCTCGGTCGATCTCTCGGTGGGTGGGCGCCTGCCGGCCTACTGCACATCCATGGGCCGGATCCTGCTGGCGGCGCTGGATGACGCCTCGTTGCGCGAATACCTCGACCATGCCGACCTGCAAGCCAAGACCAGCCGTACCCTGCACACGCCGCAGGCGTTGCTCGAATGCCTGCAACAGGTCCGGCAGCAGGGTTGGTGCATCGTCGATCAGGAACTGGAACAAGGCCTGCGCTCCATCGCCGTACCGGTGTACGACGCTTCGGGCCAGGTACTGGCCGCGCTCAACGTCAGCACCCATGCCGGCCGCGTCAGCCGCGCCGAGCTGGAGCAGCGCTTCTTGCCGGGCCTGCTCAGCGCCAGTCGCGACCTCAGCGCCCAATTGTTCGCTTGAGGGCTGTCTGCTTAAGCTGTTCGATAAACGCACAGATACGCGCTTGCTGAATTGACGCTCTTTCCCTTGCCTCATTAATGTCGCGGCAGCGTCATCCGGCCACTGGAGCACTGCCTCTCCAATGGCCGCATGGCGACCCCATAATAATGAAGAGGCCAGCCCCCATGAGCATCGCCCGCGCGCCCAGCCGCGCCCCTCTATCCTACCTTCGCCTGCCGACGGCCTGATCCCGCAAGACCCTTTTCGATCTGAACCGACCAGCTCTGGCTGGCACCTGTGCGCCTGCGTTTTTCGCGTGGAATAAAAATAATGAACCAGCCTCAATCCGCTGTAGGGAACTGCCTCGATGTGCAGTCCTTTATCAATGCCCAGCCGCTGTCGCGCTATCAGTGGCGGGTGGTGATCCTGTGTTTCCTGATTGTCTTCCTCGATGGCCTCGATACCGCGGCCATGGGCTTTATTGCGCCGGCGCTGTCCCAGGATTGGGGCATCGACCGCGCCAGCCTCGGCCCGGTGATGAGTGCCGCGCTGATCGGCATGGTCTTCGGGGCGCTGGGCTCCGGCCCGCTGGCTGACCGCTTCGGGCGCAAAGTGGTGCTGGTGGGGGCGGTGCTGCTGTTCGGTGCCTTCAGCCTGGCGTCGGCCTACAGCAGCAATGTCGACCAGTTGCTGGTGCTGCGTTTCCTGACCGGCCTGGGCCTGGGCGCCGGCATGCCGAATGCCACCACGCTGCTTTCCGAATACACCCCCGAGCGCCACAAGTCGTTGCTGGTGACCAGCATGTTCTGTGGTTTCAACCTGGGCATGGCCGGCGGCGGTTTCATTTCCGCCAAGCTGATCCCGGCGTTCGGCTGGCACAGCCTGTTGCTGATCGGCGGGATTTTGCCGTTGATCCTGGCACTGGTGCTGCTGGTCTGGCTGCCGGAGTCGGCGCGTTACCTGGTGGTGCGCAATCGTGGCACCGACAAGGTGCGCAAGGCCCTGGCGCCGATCGAGCCGGGCACGGTCGGCCAGGCCGCGAGCTTCAGCGTGCCGGAGCAGAAGACCGTGAAAGCGCGCAACGTGTTTGCGGTGATTTTCTCCGGGACCTACAGCGTCGGTACCTTGCTGTTGTGGCTGACCTATTTCATGGGGCTGGTGATCGTGTACCTGCTGACCAGCTGGCTGCCGACCCTGATGCGCGACAGCGGCGCGAGCATGGAGCAGGCGGCCTTTATCGGCGCGCTGTTCCAGTTCGGCGGGGTACTCAGCGCGGTGGCGGTGGGCTGGGCCATGGACCGCTTCAACCCGCACAAGGTCATCGGTACCTTCTACCTGCTGGCCGGGATCTTCGCCTACGCGGTCGGGCAAAGCCTGGGCAACATCACCTTGCTGGCGACCCTGGTGCTGGTCGCCGGCATGTGCGTCAACGGCGCGCAATCGGCGATGCCATCCCTGGCCGCGCGCTTCTACCCGACCCAGGGCCGCGCCACCGGCGTGTCGTGGATGCTCGGCATCGGTCGCTTCGGGGCGATCCTCGGGGCCTGGATGGGCGCCACGCTGCTGGGACTGGGCTGGAACTTCGAGCAAGTGCTGACCGCGCTGGTGATCCCGGCCGCGCTGGCGACCACGGCGGTGGTGATCAAGGGCATGGTCAGCCATGCGGATGCGACCTGAGCGAATGAGCAAGGCGCTCCCGAAGGGGGCGCTGAATACCTGTAGCCGCTGCCGCAGGCTGCGATAAGGCCGAAGGCCTTCAGCGTCCTGAGATCTTCGCGACCGTTCTCCGAACGCGGCCCGGGTCGATCGCAGCCTGCGGCAGCGGCCACAGCACAATCGATAGTCAGACAACAATCTGTTCGATAAACGAACGCTCAGTCGATTATCGGATTGTTTGGGTTTTTCCCTCGGCTTAATCTTCAGTCACTCCGGCGCATCCTTCGGCGCCTTTTTCTTCCAGTCGCTCAATAACAATCGGGAGATCCCCCATGGCTGAAATCCTTTCGCTGCACGACGCGGTGAAGCAGTTCGTCAACGACGGCGATACCGTCGCGCTCGAAGGCTTCACCCACCTGATCCCCACGGCCGCGGGTCATGAAATCATTCGCCAGGGCAAAAAAGACCTGACCCTGGTACGGATGACCCCTGACCTGATCTACGACCAGTTGATCGGTGCCGGTTGTGCCCGCAAGCTGATTTTCTCCTGGGGCGGCAACCCGGGCGTCGGCTCTCTGCATCGCCTGCGGGACGCGGTCGAGAAGCAATGGCCGCACCCCCTGGAAATCGAAGAACACAGCCACGCCGACCTGGCCAACGCCTACGTGGCGGGCGCCTCGGGCCTGCCATTCGCGGTCTTGCGCGCTTATGCCGGTTCCGACCTGCCGAAGGTCAACCCGCTGATCAAGAGCGTGACCTGCCCATTCACCGGTGAAGTGCTGGCGGCGGTGCCATCGGTACGTCCTGACGTCACCGTGATCCATGCGCAGAAAGCCGACCGCAAGGGCAACGTGCTGTTGTGGGGCATTCTTGGCGTACAGAAGGAAGCCGCCCTGGCCGCCAAGCGCTGCATCGTCACTGTGGAAGAAATCGTCGACGACCTGAACGCCCCGATGAACGCCTGCGTGCTGCCGACCTGGGCCCTGAGCGCGGTCTGCCATGTGCCGGGCGGCGCCCATCCGTCCTACGCCCACGGGTACACCGAGCGCGACAACATCTTCTACCAGGCCTGGGACCCGATCGCCCGCGACCGTGAAACCTTCACCGCCTGGATCAACGAATATATCCGCGGCAGTGCTGACTTCAGCGAATTCCAGGCCAAGCTGGCCGCAGCAACGGGGGCCAAATAATGACTTACTCCACCAATGAAATGATGACCGTTGCCGCCGCCCGCCGCCTGCAGAACGGCTCGGTGTGTTTTGTCGGGATCGGCCTGCCGTCCAAGGCCGCCAACCTGGCGCGCCTGACTTCGTCGCCGGACGTGGTGCTGATCTACGAGTCCGGTCCGATCGGCGCCAAGCCCAGCGTGCTGCCGCTGTCCATCGGTGACGGCGAGCTGGCCGAGACCGCGGACACCGTGGTGCCGACCGGGGAAATCTTCCGCTACTGGCTGCAAGGCGGGCGTATCGACGTCGGTTTCCTCGGCGCCGCCCAGGTCGACCGTTTCGGCAATATCAACACCACGGTGGTCGGCGATTACCACCAGCCGAAAGTCCGCCTGCCGGGCGCCGGCGGTGCGCCGGAGATCGCCGGCTCGGCCAAGAGCGTGCTGATCATCCTCAAGCAGTCGTCGCGTTCCTTTGTCGACAAGCTCGACTTCATCACCTCGGTCGGTCACGGCGAAGGCGGCGACTCGCGCAAACGCCTGGGCCTGCCAGGGGCCGGGCCGGTGGGGATCATCACCGACCTGTGCATCATGGAGCCGGAAGCCGGCACCCATGAATTCGTGGTGACCTCGCTGCACCCGGGCGTGACCCGCGAGCAGGTGGTCGCCGCCACCGGCTGGGCGATTCGTTTCGCCGACCAGGTGGCGGAAACCGCCGCCCCGACCGAGGTCGAATTGACCGCCCTGCGTGACCTGGAAGCCCGCACCGCCGCGGCCCATGGCCAAACCCCGGGAGAAGCCTGATGCGCGAAGTGTTTATCTGTGACGCCATTCGTACCCCCATCGGCCGCTTTGGTGGCGGCCTGTCGACGGTGCGTGCCGACGATCTGGCCGCCGCGCCCATCAAGGCACTGATCGAGCGTAACCCGTCGGTGGACTGGAGCGCGGTGGACGAGGTGTTCCTCGGTTGCGCCAACCAGGCCGGCGAAGACAATCGCAACGTGGCGCGCATGGCGCTGCTGCTGGCCGGGCTGCCGGAAACCATTCCGGGCGTGACCCTCAACCGCCTGTGCGCTTCGGGCATGGATGCCATCGGCACCGCCTTCCGCGCCATCGCCAGTGGCGAGATGGAGCTGGCCATCGCCGGCGGCGTCGAGTCGATGTCCCGCGCGCCCTTTGTCATGGGCAAGGCCGATACCGCTTTTTCGCGCAACATGAAACTGGAAGACACCACCATCGGCTGGCGCTTCATCAACCCGCTGATGAAGGCCCAGTACGGCGTGGATGCGATGCCGCAGACCGCCGACAACGTCGCCGACGATTATCAGGTGTCGCGTGCCGACCAGGATGCGTTCGCCCTGCGCAGCCAGCAGCGCACCGCCGCGGCGCAGGCCGCCGGGTTCTTCGCCGAGGAAATCGTCCCGGTGCGTATCGTCCACAAGAAGGGCGAGACCCTGGTCGAGCAGGATGAGCACCCGCGGGCCGATACCTCGCTGGAAACCCTGGGCAAACTCAAGCCGGTCAACGGCCCGGACAAGACCGTCACCGCCGGCAACGCCTCGGGCGTCAACGACGGGGCGGCGGCGCTGATCCTGGCGTCGGCCGAGGCGGTGAAAAGGCACGGCCTGACCGCCCGTGCCCGGGTGCTGGGCATGGCCAGCGCCGGCGTGGCGCCACGGGTGATGGGCATCGGCCCGGTGCCGGCGGTGCGCAAGTTGACCGAACGCCTGGGCGTGGCGGTCAGCGATTTCGATGTGATCGAACTCAACGAAGCCTTCGCCAGCCAGGGCCTGGCAGTATTGCGCGAACTGGGCCTGGCGGACGACGCGCCACAGGTCAACCCCAACGGCGGCGCCATCGCCCTCGGCCATCCGCTGGGCATGAGCGGTGCGCGCCTGGTATTGACCGCGCTGCACCAGCTGGAAAAGACCGGTGGCAAGAAAGGCCTGGCGACCATGTGCGTGGGTGTCGGCCAGGGCCTGGCATTGGCCATCGAGCGCGTCTGACGCGCTTCTTATAAGAACGAGGAACGAGCATGACCGACAAGCCCGGTTACCGGCGCCCGCAACCAGGTACTCAGCCTGATTACCTGCACCCGGCCTACAAATCCACCAACACCCGCTCGCCGTCCAAGCCGCTGGTGTTCCTGCCCCATTCGCTGTCGGAAATCACCGGCCCGACCATCGGCGCCGATTACCTGCAGGACAAGGACAACGACCTGACTGCCCAGCATGCCGGCGAGCCCCAGGGCGAACGCATCATCATCCACGGCCGGGTGCTGGACGAGAACGGCCTGCCGGTGCCGGGGATCCTGGTGGAGATCTGGCAGGCCAACGCCGCCGGTCGCTACAACCACGACCGCGACCTGCACGACGCACCGCTGGACCCGAACTTCACCGGCACCGGGCGTACTGTCACCGATGCCGATGGCTGGTACCAGTTCCAGACCATCAAGCCCGGTGCCTACCCCTGGGGTAACCACCACAATGCCTGGCGTCCGGCGCATATCCACTTCTCGCTGTTCGGCCCGAGTATCCTCACGCGCCTGGTGACCCAGATGTATTTCCCCGGCGACCCGCTGCTGGCCTACGACCCGATCTACAACTGCGTGCCGGACACTAGCGCCAAGGAACGCCTGATCGCCAGCTTCGACCTGGAGAAAACCATTCCGTCCTACGCCCTCGGCTACCGTTGGGACATCGTCTTGCGCGGCCGCGATGCCACGCCGATGGAGAAATAAGATGACGCTGACTGCGACCACATCCCACACCGTCGGCCCGTACTACCACATCGGCCTGACCTGGCTGAACCGCGAAGACCTGACCCAGGCCGAGACCCTCGGCGAGCGGGTGGCGATCAGCGGCCAGGTGGTGGATGGCAACGGCGATTTCGTCAACGACGCCATGCTGGAAATCTGGCAGGCCAACGCGGCCGGCAAGTACGACCACCCGGAAGACGATCAGGCCAAGGCCCTGGACCCGAACTTCCAGGGCTTCGGCCGGGTGCCGGTGGATGGGGAAGGGCGTTTCCGTTTCACCACCATCAAGCCGGGCACCGTGCCTGGCCTGCAGGGTTCGACCCAGGCGCCGCACCTGGTGGTACTGGTATTTGCCCGGGGCCTGGTCAAGCACCTGCTGACCCGTATCTACTTCGACGGCGAGCCGGCCAACGCCGCCGATCCGCTGCTGGCCTGCGTGCCCGAAGAGCGTCGCGCCACCTTGCTGGCCAAGGCCGATGCGCCGGGCCACTACCAGTGGAACGTGATCCTGCAGGGTACCGACGCGGAAACGGTGTTCTTCGATTATTGAGTGTGCCTGGGGGGATCGCGAGCAAGCTCGCTCCTACATGACCGCAGTTGAATCACGGCATCGTGACCGACCCATATCCTGTAGGAGCGAGCTTGCTCGCGATAAGGCCGAATAGGCCGACACCTCCAAGGTCGTCTTGCGGAACGGGACTGTTACAAAGTATGTCTAGACTCACCACGTCCCCAAAGAGTGAAAAGCCATGACAACGTTAACCAGTCACTACACGACCGAGGAGCGCAGCAAGAGGATCTTCGCGATCGTCGGCGCTTCCTCCGGCAACCTGGTCGAATGGTTCGACTTCTACGTCTATGCCTTCTGCGCGATCTATTTCGCCCCGGCGTTTTTCCCCTCCGACGACCCCACGGTGCAACTGCTCAATACCGCCGGCGTGTTCGCCGCCGGGTTCCTGATGCGTCCTATCGGCGGCTGGCTGTTCGGCCGGGTGGCCGACAAGCACGGGCGCAAGAATTCCATGATGATCTCGGTGCTGATGATGTGCGCCGGCTCCTTGGTCATCGCCTTCCTGCCGACCTACGCCAGCATCGGCGCCTGGGCGCCGGCGCTGCTGCTGATGGCGCGGCTGTTCCAGGGCCTGTCGGTGGGTGGTGAATATGGCACCACCGCGACCTACATGAGCGAAGTCGCGCTCAAGGGCCAGCGCGGGTTCTTCGCGTCCTTCCAGTACGTGACCCTGATCGGCGGGCAACTGCTGGCGGTGCTGGTGGTGGTGATCCTGCAACAGTTCCTCGACGAGGCGGAGCTCAAGGCCTGGGGCTGGCGGATTCCGTTCGTGATCGGCGCCATTGCGGCCCTGATCTCCCTGCTGCTGCGGCGCTCGCTGAAAGAAACCACCAGCAAGGAAATGCGTGAAGACAAGGACGCCGGCAGCGTGACCGCGCTGTTCAAGCATCACTCGAAGGCCTTTGTCACGGTGCTGGGCTACACCGCCGGCGGCTCGCTGATTTTCTACACCTTCACCACCTATATGCAGAAATACCTGGTGAACACCACCGGCATGCACGCCAAGACCGCCAGCTACATCATGACCGGCGCGCTGTTCCTGTACATGTGCATGCAGCCGCTGTTCGGCATGTTGGCGGACAAGATCGGCCGGCGTAACTCGATGCTCTGGTTCGGCGCGCTGGGCACGCTGTGCACCGTGCCTATCCTGCTGACCCTGAAAACCGTTACCAGCCCGTTCCTGGCCTTCGTGCTGATCACCCTGGCCCTGGCGATCGTCAGTTTCTACACCTCCATCAGCGGTCTGGTAAAAGCCGAGATGTTTCCGCCGCAAGTGCGGGCGCTGGGGGTCGGCCTGGCCTATGCGGTGGCCAACGCGCTGTTCGGCGGTTCGGCGGAATACGTGGCCCTGGGCCTGAAATCCCTGGGTATGGAAAACACCTTCTACTGGTACGTGACGGCGATGATGGCGATTGCCTTCCTGTTCAGCCTGCGCCTGCCGAAACAGGCGGCGTACCTGCACCACGATCTGTGACCTGTTCGCGTGCGTCCGTCGCGGACGCACGCCCCAAAGGATTGTTTATGAGCACACCGGCGAGCAACCAACTGTTCGATGCCTACTTCACCACCCGCGATATGCGCGCGGTGTTCTGCGACCAGGGTCGGGTCCAGGCCATGCTCGACTTCGAGGCCGCGCTGGCCCGGGCCGAGGCCCGGGTCGGGGTGATCCCGGCCGCTGCGGTGGCGCCGATCGAGACGGCCTGCCGGGCCGGGCTCTATGATTTTTCCGCCCTGGGCCAGGCCATCGCCACGGCGGGCAACTCGGCGATTCCACTGGTCAAGGCCCTGGGCAAACAGATCGCCAAGAGCGACGCCAGCGCCGAGCGTTATGTGCACCTGGGCGCCACCAGCCAGGATGTGATGGACAGTGGGCTGGTCTTGCAAGTGCGGCAGGCGCTGAACTTGATCGACAACGACCTGGCGCGCCTCGGCGGCATCCTGGCCGCCCAGGCCCAGCGTTATGCCGCCACCCCCATGGCCGGCCGCACCTGGCTGCAACATGCCACGCCGGTCACCCTCGGTATGAAGATCGCCGGATGGCTGGGGGCAGTGACACGCAGTCGTGAGCGCCTGGCGCAGCTCAAGCCACGCCTGCTGGTGCTGCAGTTCGGTGGTGCCTCCGGTACCCTCGCGGCCCTGGGCGAGCAGGCCCTGCCGATTGCCCAGGCCCTGGCCGAGGAGTTGCAACTGAGCCTGCCGGAACAGCCCTGGCACACCCAGCGTGACCGGTTGGTGGAGTTCGCTTCGGTGCTCGGCCTGATCGCCGGCAGCCTCGGCAAGCTCGGCCGTGACATCAGCCTGCTGATGCAGACCGAGGCGGCGGAAGTCTTCGAGCCGTCGGCGCCGGGCAAGGGCGGTTCCTCGACCATGCCGCACAAGCGCAACCCGGTGGGCGCGGCGGTGTTGATCGGCGCGGCGACCCGGGTTCCCGGGCTGCTGGCGACAATGTTCAGCGCCATGCCCCAGGAGCACGAACGCAGCCTGGGCCTGTGGCACGCCGAATGGGAAACCCTGCCGGAGATCTGCTGCCTGGTGTCCGGCGCCTTGCAACAGGCGCTGCTGGTGGCCGACGGGCTGGAAGTCGACGCCGCGCGCATGGCCAGGAACCTCGACCTGACCCAGGGGCTGGTGCTGGCGGAGGCCGTGAGCATCGCCCTGGCCCAGCGCCTGGGCCGCGAGACCGCGCACCATCTGCTGGAGCAATGCTGCAAGCGCGCGGTGGCCGAACAGCGGCATCTGCGCGCGGTGCTGGGGGATGAGCCGCAAGTGACCGCCGAGCTGTCGGCGGCGGAACTGGATCGCCTGCTGGACCCGGCGCATTACCTCGGCCAGGCGCACGCCTGGGTCGAGCGCGCCGTGGCCGAACATTTAGCCTTGAACGCCTGAAGGAGACTGCCGTGGCATTCGTACAACTCGCCGATGGCGAACTGCATTACCAACTGGACGGCCCGGCCGATGCGCCGGTGCTGGTCCTGTCCAACTCCCTGGGTACCGACCTGCATATGTGGGACATGCAGATTCCGGTCTTTACCAAGCACTTCCGGGTGCTGCGTTTCGACACTCGCGGCCACGGCAAATCCCTGGTCACCGAAGGCCCCTACAGCATCGAGCAATTGGGGCACGATGTGCTGGCGCTGCTGGACGCGCTGCATATCCAGCGTGCGCATTTCTGCGGCCTGTCCATGGGCGGGCTGATCGGCCAGTGGCTGGGTATCAATGCCGGCGAGCGCCTGAACAAACTGGTGGTGTGCAACACCGCGGCGAAGATCGGCGACCCGTCGGTATGGAACCCACGGATCGAAACCGTGCTGCGTGACGGCCAGGCGGCCATGGTCGCATTGCGCGACGCCTCGATCGCCCGCTGGTTCACCCCGGACTTCGCCGCGGCCCACCCGGACCAGGCCAAGCTGATCACCGACATGCTGGCGGCCACCTCGCCCCAGGGTTATGCCGCCAACTGCGCGGCGGTGCGCGATGCGGATTTCCGCGAGCAACTGTCGGCTATCGAGGCGCCGACCCTGGTGGTGTCCGGCACCGAAGACGCGGTCACGCCGCCCGCGGGCGGGCACTTCATCCAGGAGCGCGTGCGCGGCGCCGAATACGCCGAGTTTCATGCGGCGCACCTGTCCAACGTCCAGGCTGGCGCTGCGTTCAGCGAGCGGGTCGTGGCATTTTTGCTGGCCGACCAGCGTATTTAAGGAGCCCCCCGTGGACGAGAAACAACGTTACGCCGAAGGCATGCAAGTGCGTCGCGCGGTGCTGGGCGATGCCCATGTCGATCGCAGCCTGAGTACCCTGACCGAGTTCAACTCGGAGTTCCAGGAAATGATCACCCGGCACGCCTGGGGCGATATCTGGACGCGTCCGGGCCTGCCGCGCCATACCCGCAGCCTGATCACCATCGCCATGCTGATCGGCATGAACCGCAACGAAGAGCTCAAGCTGCACCTGCGCGCCGCCGCGAACAATGGCGTGAGCCGCGCCGAGATCAAGGAAGTGATCATGCAGGGCGCAATCTACTGCGGCATTCCGGCGGCCAACGCGACCTTCCACCTGGCCGAGTCGGTGTGGGACGAGCTGGGCGTCGAATCCCGCGCCTGATAACCCACGACTTATAAAGAAACGCGGCGCCGAGCAACTCGGCGCCGCTGCGTTTTCCCTGTCGGGGCGAGCTTGCTTGCGATGAACCTGAGGGTGCCGCATTCAGCCCGTCAGTAAGCGCCATCGTTGACGGTCATCGCGAGCAAGCTTCGCTCCTACAAAAACAAGGCCTGCCCCGGGGAATGGGGCTGGCCTTGTTTTTGGTGTGGGCGAGCGAGTGGGCTTACAGCAGGCTGATCGGGTAGCTGATGATCAGGCGGTTCTCGTCGAACTCGTTGGTGCTGAAGTCGCGGCGCATGGTCGAGTTGCGCCATTTGACGTTGAGGTTCTTGAGCGTGCCGCTCTGCACGGTGTAGGCCAGTTCGCTCTCGCGTCCCCATTCCTTGCCGTCGGTGATGGTGCCGGTGTGCACGTTGTCGCCCTTGATGTAGCGGTTCATCAGGGTCAGGCCGGGGATGCCGACCGCGACGAAGTTGTAGTCATGGCGCAGCTGCCAGGATCTTTCCTGGGCGTTGTCGTAGCTGGCGTTGTAGCTGTCGTTGGCCAGGGTGCCGCCGCTGGTGCCGTTGACGCGCATCCAGGCGCTGTCGCCGGTGAGTTTCTGCAGGCCGACGTAGAAAGTGTGGCCGCCGTACTTGGCCGAGAACAGGCCCGACCAGGTCTTGTTGTCCAGGTCGCCGGCGCGGGCGCTACCATCCTCCTTGCCATAGAAGAAGCCGATGTTGGCGCCCAGGGTCCAGTCGCCCAGCGGCTGGCTGTGGATCAGGTTGAGGTATTGCTGGCTGTAGATGTCCTTGAGCTGGGCGTTCCACACCCCGACCTGGGTGCGCTTGTCATTGAAGCTGTATTCGCCGCCCTGGAAGTTGAAGCGGTCGGAGGTGAAGGCCGCTTTGCCGGTCATCGACATGTCGCTCATGCTGCTGTCGTCACGCGGGCTGTTGGCGCGGAACTGGCCGCCGTAGAGGGTCAGGCCGTCAATTTCCTTCGAGGTGATCTGGCCGCCGCGGAAGGTCTGGGGCAGGGAGCGACCGTCGTCCGAGCGCAGGATCGGCAGCACCGGCATCCATTCGCCGACCTTGACCTCGGTCTGCGACAGGCGGGCCTTGAATGCCACGCCCGTGCGACCGAAGTGGTCGGCCGGGCGCCCGTCGTGATCCAGTGGCAATAACTGGGTACCGCCGGTGCCTTTGCCGCCATCGAGCTTCAACGAGTACAGCCCCAGTACGTCCATGCCGAACCCGACGGTGCCTTGGGTGAAGCCGGATTTGGCGTCGAGGATGAAGCTCTGCGTCCATTCTTCAGCCTTGCCCTGGGCCTTGCCCGGGTTGGTGAAGTTGCGGTTGATGTAGAAGTTGCGCAGGTTCAGGTTGACCTTGGCGTCTTCGAGAAAGCCGGACTCCGCGGCCATGACCGGCAGGGCCGTGCCGGCGATGCCGACGGCCAGCAGGCTGGGCAGCAGTGAATAGGGAGTGTAAGTGGATGGCTTCATGGATCGGGCTCTCTAATTGTTAGGGGTGAGGCTGGGCGCTGCGGCAACGTCAGGTTGCAGACAAGGTTGAAACCGGGAGGGTGGAGGGAACGGAATCAGCCGGAGCGGGCAGGGCGCGGGGTCATGATGACGAACCTGTTGTTATTGGTTTTTGCAGGTGCGGGGAATGGTGCGTTGGATCAACGACCCTGTTCAATTGGCCTTGGCGGGTTTTGGGCGATTAACGAACACAAGTGACGGCGGTCTTCGGCCCATAAAAAAACCCACCGCAAGGTGGGTTTTTTTCAAGCGGCATGCACTCAGAACAGCTTCAGTGGCGGTGCCTCTTTGCTCACTTCCACTTTCTGCGAACCTTGCTCGTTCCAACCGCCGCCCAGGGCCTTGTACAGGTTGACCTCGCTGGTCAGCTGCGCAAGCCGGTCGGTGATCAACGCTTGCTGCGCGCTGAACAGCGAGCGCTGGGCGTCGAGGAACGTCAGGTTGCTGTCGACACCGATGCGGTAGCGACGCTCGGCCAGGCGGTAGTAGTCCTGGTTGGCATTGACGAAGTCACGCTGGGCCTGCAACTGCTGGTTGTAGGTCTGGCGTGCGGCCAGGCCATCGGAGACTTCCTGGAAGGCGGTCTGGATGGACTTCTCGTACTGCGCGACGTTGATGTCTTTCTGGATTTTCGAGTAATCCAGGCTGGCGCGCAGGCTGCCGGCGTTGAAGATCGGGATATTGATCTGCGGCGCGAACGACCAGGTGCCCGAGCCGCCCTTGAACAGGCCGCCCATATCCGGGCTCAAGGTCCCGGCATTGGCGGTCAGGCTGATGCTCGGGAAGAACGCCGCGCGTGCCGCGCCAATACTGGCGTTGGCGGCTTTCAGGTTGTGCTCGGCGGCGAGAATGTCCGGACGGCGTTGCAGCAGTTCAGATGGCAGGCCGGCCGGCAACTCGCTGAGCAGGTCGGCCGACAACGGCTGCGGGCTCGGCAGGTTGGCCGGGATCGAGGTACCCAGCAGCAGGGTCAGGCTGTTTTCGTCCTGGGCCACCTGGCGGGTATAACGCGCCAGTTGCACCCGGGCGTTTTCCACCGAGGTCCGCGCCTGGCTCAGGTCCAGGGCCGAGGCCACGCCGACTTCGTTGCTGCGCGAGGTGAGGCGGTAGCTCTCCTCGTAGGCCGCCAGGGTGTCCTGGGTCAGCTTGAGCAGTTCCTTGTCGGCCTGCCAGGTCAGGTAGGCATTGGCCACGCTGGCCACCAGGCTGATCTGCGTGCTGCGCCGGGCTTCTTCGCTGGAGAAGTAGGTCTGCAAGGCCTGCTCGCTCAAGCTGCGAACGCGACCGAACAGGTCCAGCTCATAGGCGCTGACACCCAGGGTTGCCGAGTACTGGCTGGAGATGGCCGCTTCACCGGTCTGCGACATCCGCGCCGGGGTACGTTGACGGCTGCCGCTGCCGTTGGCCGAGATCGCCGGGAACAGGTCCGCGCGCTGGATCTGGTACTGCGCGGCGTAGGCGTCGATGTTCAGCGCCGCGACCCGCAGGTCGCGGTTGTTCACCAGCGCGGTCTGGATCAGCTGCTGCAGGGCAGGGTCATGGAAGAACTGCCGCCAGCCCTGTTCGGCGGCTGCCTGGTTGGCAGCCTCCGCAGGCGAATAGGCCGGCCCTTGCGGGTATTGCGCCGCGACCGGCGCTTGCGGCTGCTGATAATCCGGTATCAGCGAGCAACCACTCAGCACGGCGGCGGTGATTGCGAGGGAGAGTAGCGACTTGCTCATTGGCCAGCCTCTTCAGGAGTTTCAGTAATTTGCGCTGCGTCGTCTGCATTGCGGCGGCCCATCTTGGACACGGTGACGAAGAACAAAGGCACCCAGAATATCGCCAGGACAGTCGCGGTGAGCATACCGCCAATCACCCCGGTACCGATCGCATGCTGGCTACCCGAGCCTGCGCCGGTGGAGATGGCCAGCGGTACCACACCGAGCACGAAGGCCAGGGAGGTCATGATGATCGGACGCAGACGCATGCGGCAGGCTTCGATCGCCGCGTCCACCAGGCTGCGGCCCTGCTCGTGCAGTTCCTTGGCGAACTCGACGATCAGAATGGCGTTTTTCGCCGCCAGGCCGATGGTCACCAACAGCCCCACCTGGAAGTACACGTCGTTGGACAGGCCGCGCAGGCTGGTCGCCATCAGCGCACCGATGATCCCCAGCGGCACCACCAGCATGACCGCGATCGGAATCGACCAGCTTTCATACAGCGCCGCCAGGCACAGGAACACCATCAGCAGCGACAAGGCGTACAGCGCGGGAGCTTGCGAGCCCGACAGGCGTTCCTCGTAGGACAGCCCGGTCCAGGAGATACCGACACCGGCCGGCAGCTTCTGGGCGATGGCTTCGACTTCGGCCATGGCTTCACCGGTGCTGTAGCCCGGCGCCGGGGCACCCAGGACTTCCACCGCTTCCACGCCGTTGTAACGGGCCAGTTTCGGCGAACCGTAGATCCACGTGCCCTTGGCGAAGGAGGCGAACGGCACCATGGTCCCGGCGCTGTTGCGCACGTACCACTTCTTCAGGTCCTCGGGGCTCATGCGAGCGTTAGGCTGACCCTGGATGTACACCTTCTTCACCCGACCGCGGTCGATGAAGTCGTTGACGTAGCTACTGCCCAGGGCAATCGACAAGGTGTTGTTGATGTCGGAGATGGTCACGCCCAGGGCGCTGGCCTTCTCGTCATCGATTTCCAGCTGGTACTGCGGCTCGTCGTTCAGGCCGTTCGGACGCACCTGGGACAGGATCTTGCTCTGTGCCGCCATGCCGAGGAACTGGTTGCGCGCTTCCATCAGTTTCTCGTGGCCGATACCGGCGCGGTCCTGCAGGAACACGTCGAAACCGGTGGCGTTACCCAGCTCCAGTACCGCCGGCGGGGCGAAGGCGAACACCATCGCATCGCGGAAGCTGAAGAAGTGCTGCTGGGCCCGGGCCGCCAGGTTGAACACGCTGTTTTCCACGGAGCGTTCGTCCCACGGCTTGAGCATGATGAACGCCATGCCCGAACTCTGGCCACGACCGGCGAAGTTGAAGCCGTTCACGGTGAAGACCGAGGCCACGGTGTCCTTTTCCTTGTCCAGCAGGTAGGCGCGCATTTCATCGACTACCACCTGGGTCCGCTCGGAACTGGAGCCGGCCGGGGTCTGTACCTGGGCGAACAGTACGCCCTGGTCTTCTTCTGGAAGGAACGCGGACGGGATGCGCATGAACAGCCAGATCATGCCGACCACGATCAGCACGTAGGCCAGCAGGTAAGGCGCCTTGTGTCGCAGGATGTTGCCCACGCCACGCTCGTAGCTTTTGACGCTGCGGTCGAAGTTACGGTTGAACCAGCCGAAGAAACCTTTTTTCGGCGCGCCGTGCTCGCCGTGGGGAATGGCCTTGAGCATGGTGGCGCACAGGGCCGGAGTGAAGATCAGGGCAACCAGGACCGACAGGGCCATGGCCGAGACCACGGTGATCGAGAACTGCTTGTAGATCACACCGGTGGAACCGCTGAAGAACGCCATTGGCAGCAGTACCGCCGACAGCACCAGGGCAATACCGACCAGGGCGCCCTGGATCTGGCCCATGGACTTCTTGGTCGCTTCCTTGGGCGACAGGCCTTCCTCGGCCATTACCCGCTCGACGTTTTCCACCACGACGATGGCGTCGTCCACCAGCAAGCCGATGGCCAGCACCATGCCGAACATGGTCAGGGTGTTGATGCTGAAGCCGGCGGCCGCAAGGATACCGAAGGTACCCAGCAACACCACCGGAACGGTCATGGTGGTGATGACGGTGGCGCGGAAGTTCTGCAGGAACAGGAACATCACCAGGAACACCAGCACGATCGCTTCGACCAGGGTTTCAACCACACCCTTGATCGACTCGGTCACCACCGGGGTGGTGTCGTACGGGAACACCACTTTCATCCCTTGCGGGAAGAACGGTTCCAGGTCGCTGATGGTCTTGCGCAGGGCCTTGGCGGTGTCCAGGGCGTTGGCGCCGTTGGCCAGTTTCACGGCCAGGCCGGAAGCCGGGGCACCGTTGAACTGGGCACTGACGGAGTAGTTTTCACCGCCCAGAGCCACATCCGCGACATCGCCCAGACGCACTTGCGAGCCGTCCGCGTTGACCTTCAGCAGGATGGCCTTGAACTGCTCGGCAGTCTGCAGGCGGGTCTTGCCGATGATGGTGGCGTTCAGTTGCTGGCCTGGCAGGGCTGGCAAGCCACCGATCTGGCCGGACGACACCTGGACGTTCTGCGCCGCCACGGCGTTTTTCACGTCGACCGGAGTCAGGTTGAAGTTGTTCAGCTTGGCCGGGTCGAGCCAGATACGCATGGCGTACTGGGCACCGAACACCTGGAAGTCACCCACGCCCGCGGTCCGCGAGATCGGGTCCTGCATGTTGGACACGATGTAGTTCGAGAGGTCGTCCTTGGACATGCTGCCGTCCTCGGAAACCACACCGATCACCAACAGGAAGTTCTTCACCGCCTTGGTCACGCGGATACCCTGTTGCTGCACTTCTTGCGGCAGCAGCGGGGTGGCCAGGTTCAGCTTGTTCTGCACCTGAACCTGCGCGGTGTCCGAGTTGGTGCCCTGCTCGAAGGTCGCGGTAATGGTCATGCTGCCGTCGGAGTTACTTTCCGAGGACACATAACGCAGGTTGTCGATACCGTTGAGCTGCTGCTCGATGACCTGGACCACGGTGTCCTGCACGGTCTGTGCGGAAGCGCCTGGGTAGGTCACGGAGATGGCGATCGCTGGAGGCGCGATGCTCGGGTATTGGTTGATCGGCAATTTGAGGATCGATAGAGCCCCGACCAGCATGATCACCAGGGCGATTACCCAGGCGAAAATCGGACGGTCGATAAAAAATTTCGACATGGTTTACTCCCCTTTGCCGCCTGCAGCTTTGTCAGTTGCCTGTGCAGTGGCCGGGTTTTTTGCTGGAACGTTGGTCGCTTCGCTGGCTTTGACTTCGACGCCAGGTCGGACGAATTGCAGCCCTTCGGTGATCAGGCGATCACCGGCCTTCAGGCCGTCCTCGATCAGCCACTGGTTGCCGACGGTGCGGCTGGCCTTGAGCTGACGCAGTTCAACCTTGTTGTCCGGACCAACCACCAGGGCGGTCGGTGTGCCCTTGAGGTCGCGGGTCACGCCTTGTTGCGGGGCGAGGATCGCCGCGGCATTCACGCCGGCCTGCAGTTGCGCGTGCACGAACATGCCGGGCAGCAGGGTGTGTTCCGGGTTCGGGAACACCGCGCGCAGGGTCACGGAACCGGTGGTTTCGTCGACCGACACTTCGGAGAACTCCAGCTTGCCGTCGAGCTTGTACTGGCTGCCGTCTTCCAGAGTCAGCTTGACCTTGGCGGCGTTGTCGCCGGCCTTCTGCAGGCGACCGCTTTCCAGCTCGCGACGCAGCTCGAGCAGTTCCACCGACGACTGAGTGACGTCGACGTAGATCGGGTCGAGTTGCTGGATGGTCGCCATGGCGGTGGACTGACCGTTGCTGACCAATGCGCCTTCGGTGACCGAAGAACGGCCGATACGCCCGGAGATCGGCGACAGCACCTTGGTGTAGCGCAGGTCGATCTGGGCGCTCTGCAGCGCGGCTTCCGATTGCAGGCGATTGGCGACGGCGGTGTCGTATTCCTGGCGGCTTACGGCTTGCTCGTCGACCAGCTGCTTGTAGCGATCGGAGATCGACTTGGTCGATTGCAGGTTGGCCTGGGCGCTCTTGAGGGTCGACTCATAGACCGACGGATCGATCTGATAGAGCTGCTGACCTTCCTTGACGTCGCCGCCTTCCTTGAACAGACGCTTGAGAATGATGCCGTTGACCTGAGGACGGACTTCGGCGATCCGGAACGCAGTGGTGCGTCCTGGAAGCTCGGACGTCAGGGTAAAGGCTTGAGGTTGCAGGGTGACTACGCCGACCTGAGGGGCTTGTGGGGCGGGAGCCGCCTCTTCCTTTTTACATCCGCTGAGCAGCGATGCCAGGGCGACGGCAGTGACCAGAGCGGTAACAGCTGGCTTGAGTTGCATGAAGATCCTCGGGTCAGGCGCGCAAAATGCGCACTCGAAAAGTGGAAGGGTAAAAAACGAGTGCTGAGTGGATAAGTAGCTTGCTAAGGAATATACTTACGTTCATGGTTGTTTGTAAATACCTTGGCGGCGTACCCATTCGGTTACAAAAGCCGTTGCAAGTGTCGAATTGTAGGTTGGGCAAACGGCACCCGAGATGCCGTTCCATATTTATTCAGATGAGCTTCATGCATCGCTGAAACATCCTGATCGAGGTTTACTGCCATGGTCCGTCGTACCAAAGAGGAAGCTCAAGAAACCCGCAAACAGATACTCGAGGCGGCCGAAAAAGCCTTCTACGAGCGCGGTGTGGCGCGTACCACCCTGGCCGATATCGCGACTTTGGCCGGTGTCACGCGTGGAGCTATTTACTGGCATTTCAGCAACAAGGCAGATCTGGTGCAGGCCATGCTCGATACCTTGCGCGAGCCGCTGAATGAAATGGCCAGGGCCAGTGAAGACGAAGAGGAAGTCGATCCGCTGGGGTGCATGCGCAAGCTGCTGATTCATTTGTTTCATCAAATTGCCCTGGACCCGAAAACCCGACGCATTAATGAGATTTTGTTTCACAAGTGCGAATTCACCGATGAAATGTGCGACTTGCGGCGCCAGCGTCGCGCGGCCAGCCTGGATTGCAACGTGCATATCGAGCTGGCGTTGCGCAATGCCGTGAAGCGGGGACAACTGCCCGAGAACCTCGATACTGCCCGGGCGGCCATCAGTATCCACGCCTATATTGATGGCATTCTTTATCAGTGGCTGTTGGCGCCGGACAGTTTCGAACTCCATAAGGAAGCGGAGCGCTGGATCGATACCGGATTGGACATGCTGCGCCTGAGTCCCAGCCTGCGTAATTGAGACAAAATGCGGAATTACGTCGGCAGATGTCAACGTTTGCGCGTTATAAAACGCGATGTTTTATTCGTCACGGCTCACCGGGATGCCTTTATATACGTGCCGACTTTATCTTGATAGATAGCGAGCTACGTATTTTGTAGGGAAATTGTTGCGAGTATGTGAATGAGTGTGAGTACCGCGGCTTATAAGGGCACCGAGCAACCGGTCAAAGGTATAGCACTGATTTGCCTGGCGGTTTTGCTGTTCGCCAGTCATGACACCCTGTCCAAATACCTGTCCGGGTTCTACCCCATCGTTATGGTGGTCTGGGCCCGGTATGTGGTGCACACGCTGTTGATGCTGGTGGTGTTCGTGCCACGCAGCGGTTTCTCCGCCGTGGTGCGCACCAAGCGCCCGGGCCTGCAACTGTTGCGCGCCTTGTGCCTGATCGGCACCAGCCTGTTTTTCACCACCGGCCTGCGTTATATCCCCCTGGCCGAGGCCACCGCGGTTAACTTCCTCGCGCCTTTGCTGGTTACCGCCTTGTCCGTGCCGCTGCTGGGCGAGCGGGTGACCCGCAGCCAGTGGCTGGCGGTGCTGGCCGGTTTCGTCGGGGTATTGATAGTGATTCGTCCGGGCGGTGCCTTGTTCACCCCGGCGATCCTGCTGCCGCTGTGCTCGGCCTTGTGTTTCGGCTTCTACCAGTTGCTCACCCGCAAGCTCAGCGGGGTCGACAGCCCCACCACCAGCAACTTCCTCACCGGGATTCTCAACAGCCTGATCATGAGCGCGGCGCTGCCGTTCTTCTGGAGCACGCCGACCCTGGGGCACGCCCTGTTCATGATCGGCCTCGGTACCTGCGGCATGCTCGGCCACCTGTTGCTGACCCAGGCTTTCCGCCATGCCGCGCCGGCGATGCTGGCGCCATTCAGTTACGGGCAGATCCTGTTCGCCGGCATGTACGGCTACCTGATCTTCGATCACACCCCGGACAGCTTCGGCATAGTCGGGATCGCGGTGATCTGCCTCAGCGGCCTGGCCGTGGCCTGGGGCCAGCGCAAACGCGGTTGATTGCCTGGCGCCTGTGTCACCTTGGCAGGCATCCCCTTGCTCCTATGGAGGCATGTTTGCGTGACGCAGTAAAAAGCCCCGGCTCTTGCGAGTCCGGGGCTTTTTTATTGAAGCGTCTTACAGCGTCGGGTAGTCGATATAGCCGACCGGGCCCTTGGCGTAGAACAGCTCGGGACGCGCGTCGTTCAGCGGTGCATCGGCCTTCAGGCGGGCCGGCAGGTCCGGGTTGGCGATGAAGGGCACACCGAAGGCCACGGCATCGGCCTTGCCGCTGGCCAGCCAGGCATTGGCGCTGTCCTTGGTGAAGCGTTCGTTGGCGATGTAGGGGCCGCCGAAGGCTTCTTTCAGTTGCGGGCCAAGGCTGTCGGCGCCTTCTTTCTCGCGCGAGCAGATAAAGGCGATACCGCGTTTGCCCAGCTCGCGAGCGACATAGGTGAAGGTTTCGGCCAGATTGTCGTCGCCCATGTCATGGGAGTCGGCCCGTGGCGCCAGGTGTACGCCGACACGGCCGGCGCCCCAGACTTCGATGGCGGCGTCAGTCACTTCCAGCAGCAGGCGGGCGCGGTTTTCCAGGGAGCCGCCGTACTGGTCGGTGCGCTGGTTGGTGGAGCTTTGCAGGAACTGGTCGAGCAGGTAGCCGTTGGCGCCGTGGATTTCCACGCCGTCGAAGCCGGCAGCCTTGGCGTTCTCGGCGCCAACGCGGTAGGCGTCGACGATGTCGGCGATTTCAGCGGTTTCCAGGGCGCGCGGGGTCGGGTAGTCGGCCAGCGGACGCACCAGGCTGACGTGGCCCTTGGGCTGGATGGCGCTGGGCGCGACCGGCGCTTCGCCGTTCAGGTAGCTCGGGTGGGAAACCCGGCCCACGTGCCACAGCTGCAGGAAGATCTTGCCGCCCGCGCCGTGAACGGCCTTGGTCACATTGCTCCAGCCGCGCACCTGGTCGTTGGACCAGATGCCCGGGGTGTCCGGGTAGCCGACGCCCATCGGGGTCACCGATGTGGCTTCGCTGAGGATCAGGCCGGCGGAGGCGCGTTGTACGTAGTACTCGGCCATCAGCGCGTTCGGCACGCGGCCCTCGTCGGCGCGGCAGCGGGTCAGCGGCGCCATGATGATGCGGTTGGCCAGCTCGAGGTCGCCGAGTTTGATCGGATCGAAAATAGTCGTCATGAAATACACCCTTCTTTAGATGAACGTATCAGTTGGTGGCAGGAGCCAGATCGGCGTTGCCGCCCTGGCGAAAGGTAATCAGCGTCACCAGCAGGGCCAGGACCGCCAGCGCGGCGGCCGCCAGCGGCACGTTGACCAGGCCGTAGCCGTGGGCAATGACGCTGCCGCCGACCCAGGCGCCCAGGGCGTTGCCGATGTTGAAGGCGCCGATGTTCAGCGTGGACACCAGGTTCGGCGCGGCCTTGCCGAAGGTCACCACGTTGACCTGCAGGGCGGGCACCGCGGCGAAGCAGGCGGTGGCCCAGAGGAACAGGGTGACTTCGGTGGGGATCAGCGCGACGCTGGTCCAGGTCAGCACGGAGCTGGTCACGGCCATGGCGATCAGCACGCCGACCAGGGTTCCCGACAGGCTCTTGTCGGCCATCTTGCCGCCGATGATATTGCCCAGGGTCAGGCCCAGGCCGATCAGCACCAGGGTCCAGGTCACGCCCTGGGGCGAGACGCCGGTCACCTCGCCCAGCAGCGGGGCGACATAGGTGAACAGGGTGAACACCGAGGCGGAGAACAGCGCGGTCATGCTCAGCGACAGCCAGATCCCGGCGCCCTTGAGGGCGATCAGTTCCGAACGCATGTCGAGCTTCTCTTCGTCGCGCTTGGCGGGCAGGAAGCGGATCAGGCCGATCAGGGCAATCACGCCGATCACGGTCACCGCCCAGAAGGTCGAACGCCAGCCGGCCTGCTGGCCCAGGGCGGTGCCCAGCGGTACGCCGAGCACGTTGGCCAGGGTCAGGCCGGTGAACATCAGGGCCACGGCGGAAGCACGCTTGTTGGCGGGCACCAGGCCTGCCGCCACCACCGAACCGATACCAAAGAAGGCGCCATGGCACAGGGCGGTGACCACACGGGCGAACATCAGCACGTCGTAGTCACTGGCCAGCGCACACAGCAGGTTGCCGACGATGAAAATCCCCATCAACGCCACCAGGGCGGCCTTGCGCGGCAGCCTGGCGGTGGCCAGGGCCATGAACGGCGCGCCGATCGCCACGCCCAGGGCGTAGCCGGTCACCAGCCAGCCGGCGCCGGGGATCGACACACCCAGGTCGTTCGCCACATCGGGCAGCAGGCCCATGATGACGAACTCGGTGGTGCCGATGGCGAAGGCGCTCAAGGCCAGGATGAGGAGCGAGAGGGGCATTGTCGGGTCCTTGTCAGTCTTTGATGCGAAGTTCTGCGGTCAGCTTCTCGAGGAAGGCCTGGATCACATCTTCGTTGCGTTTGAAAAAGTGCCATTGGCCGGCTTTCTGGCTGCTGATCAGGCCGGCCCGTTGCAAGGTCGCCAGGTGCGCGGAGACGGTCGACTGCGACAGGCCGCAGCGTTGGTCGATCTGTCCGGCGCAGATGCCGTACTCATGGTTGTGGGTCTGATCGGGGAACTGGACCTTCGGGTCCTTGAGCCAGATAAGGATGTCTCGTCGTACTGGGTGCGCCAGGGCTTTTATTATTTCGTCGAGGTCGATGGACATGGCGGTGCTCGTTTTCCGTAAAACGTTATATCGCGATGAGGCGAACTTTAAATCGCTATTTCGCGATATACCAATATGATTTTGATCTGAGATCAGCGTTAATCGGTATATCGGGTTATAACGATATGTGAGGCGCGGTGCTAAGCTGCGCGAATGAATTATCTCGCACATCTGCATCTCGGCGGCCAGCGCCCCGGTCAATTACTCGGCAGTTTGTATGGCGACTTCGTCAAAGGGCGCCTGCAGGGCCAGTTCGACCCGGAAATCGAGGCGGCGATCCAGCTGCATCGCAGCATCGACATCTTTACCGACCGCCATCCGTTGGTGGGCGAGTCGCTGTCGCGTTTTTCCCTGACCCGCCGGCGTTATGCCGGCATCGTCCTGGACGTGTTTTTCGACCACTGCCTGGCCCGGGACTGGATGCTCTATGCCGACCGGCCGTTGGAGTTGTTCACTTCGGACGTATATCGGGTGCTGGCGGCCGAACCCCGGCTGCCCGGGCGCCTGGCGCAGATCGCGCCGCATATGGCCGCCCATGACTGGCTGGGTTCCTACCGCGAGTTCGAGGTGCTGGAGCAGGTGTTGCGGGGGATTGCCCGGCGCCTGTCACGCCCGGAAGAACTGGCGGCGGCGATGGGCGAGCTGGAGCGGCTGTATCAGCCGTTGAGCGAGGATTTCCGGGCGTTCTACCCGCAGTTGCAGGCATTCGCCGCGCAACATATGCAGCCGCGGTAGGAGCCGGCAGGCCGGCTCCTCCTGGCTCAGGCGGCGATCAGGTCGCTGGCACGCCGTGGCTCGGCTGGCTGGGCGATGTCGCCAAACAGAACCTTCTGCACCGCCTGTTGCGCCTGGAACGCCAGCGCGGCGCGCTCCTGGCCCTGGCAGGCAATCGGCTGCAGCAGATGGATTTCCACCCGGCCTTGATCGTTGGCGAACAAACGCATCAGGTGCGACAGCAAGTCGTCGTCGCCGATGAACGGCGCCAGCGGATCGATATCACCATCGCGCAGGTAACGAATGGCCACCGGCTGCAACGCCACGTCGGCGTCGATGGCGCTGGCCAGCAGGCGACCGTGGAAGGTGCGCAGGCTGCGGCCGTCGGTGGTGGTGCCTTCGGGGAACATCAGCAGTGGGTGGGTCTGCTGCAGATGGCGGGTCATCTGTTTGCGGATCAACTGGCTGTCGCCCGAACCGCGGCGGATAAACAGGCTGCCCGCCTTGGCGGCCAGCCAGCCGGCGACCGGCCAGGTGCGCACTTCGGCCTTGGACAGGAACGACAGCGGCGTCAGCGCGCCGAGCAGCGGGATATCGGTCCAGGACACGTGATTGCTGACCCACAGCATCGGCTGCTTCGGCACCTCGCCGTGCACCGTCACGCCGAAGGGCAGGGCATTGCTCAGGCGCGCCATGAAAAAGCGCGACCAGCGCTGGCGCCGGACCATGGAATGGGCGACGCCCAGGCGCTCGAACACGCCGAACACGCAGGCCATGCTCAGGCCCAGCGCCACCACCAGCAGCACCCGGGCGATGCGCCCGTAGACCCGTAGCCGGCGCATCACACGGCCGCCTTGAAGTGACGGGCGTAGCGCGGGCACAGCTCGTCGCGCTTGAGCAGGATGAACACGTCGGCCACCTGGAAATCCTGGTCCCAGCACGGCTCGCCGCAGATCTTCGCGCCCAGGCGCATGTAGGCCTTGAGCAGCGGCGGCATCTCGGCGATGACGTTGGACGGGATATCGAGGTTCGGCAGCGGGTTCTTCGGTTCGGCGCGCAGGTGCTCGGTGCACAGGTAGCGTTCGCGCAGGCGCTGCATGATCGCGTGGGCCTGCACGCCGCCGTCCTGCATCGGGATGCTGGCGCAGCCCATCAAGTAGCTGTAGCCGCCCTGGTTGAGCACTTCGGCCAGCTCGCCCCAGAGCACGGCGATGGTGCCGCCGTTGCGGTAGGCCGGGTCGACGCAGGTCCGGCCGATCTCGAGGATCGGGCCCTTGAGCTGGACCAGGCCGTGCAGGCTGAATTCTTCTTCGCTGTAGAAACGCCCCAGGCTGCTGGCGGCCTGGTGGTCGAGCAGGCGGGTGGTGGCGACCAGGCGGCCGCTGTTCAAGTCACGTACGCCGATGTGGCTGCAGTGGACATCATAGTCATCCATGTCCAGACCCAGCTCAGCGCCTTTCAGTTTGGCGTTGAATTCGCCGCTGAAGACGTTGAAGCGCAGGGCCTGGGCTTCTTGCAGGGCCGCGGCGCCCACCAGGCGCTCGGCTTGCAGGCGGCGTTCATTGCCGGTGTCGCTGATGCGGGCGATCTGAGTCATTGTGAATCTCCGTGCGGGCCACTGACCCGCCTTGGGTTGCAGCCGATCGACTTTGTTGTGCAAAGTCAGGCTATGTAGCCCCGGTGTCATCGCCATGAAGCTTTGGTGATGCTTATATGACAGCCCCTGAGGACCCGCTTATGCCCTGGCAAGCCCTGTTGCACAGCCGTCGCCGGCTGCCCGCCCACCCGGACCTGGCCGAAGGTTATGCCGTGTTGTTACAGGAACTGGGACCGGTGACGCCCTTCGAGCTGGCGGTGCGCGGTGGGCGGTTGATGGCCACCCCGGGGCTGGCCTTCCTGGTGGGCTACCAGGCGGCCTTGCGCATGCTCTGGCCCAGCGCGCCGCTGAGCCTGGGCGCGCTGTGCGCCACCGAGCAGCGCAGCCTGCGCCCGGCTGACATGCAGACCCGGCTGCGGGACCTGCACCTGAACGGGCGCAAGGATTTCGTCACCGCCGGCGATGCCGCCGACTGGCTGCTGATCGCCGCCCGCTGCGAGGCGCAAGGCGAGTCGCCGCGCCTGAGCCTGGCGGTGGTCCATGCCGGCGAGCCCGGGGTCAAGGTCGACAAGCTGCCGGCGATCCCGCTGATGCCGGACATCAGCCACGGCCGCCTGCAATTGGATAACGCCCTGTGCGAACGGCTGGCGGGCGACGGTTGGGATGCCTATGTCAAACCCTTCCGCACCCTGGAAGACATCTATGTACTCAGCGCCATGACCGCCTGGCTGTATGGCGTCGGCCAGGACAACGACTGGCCGCAGACCCTGCTCCTGCAATTGCTGGCCTTGCTCGCCGGTTGCGCGGAAGTCAGCCGGCAGAACCCCTCGCTGAGCAGCGGGCATGTGTTGCTGGGTGGCCTGTTCGCCCAGTTCGACGGGCTCAAGCCGGCCCTTGAGCAGGCCTTTGCCGATGGCCCGGAGCTGTGGGCCGAATTGTGGAAGCGCGATCGGGCGGTGCTGGACCTGGCGGCGGGGGCGCGGAGCAAACGCCTGGCCAAGGCGCTGGCTCTATAGAAGGAGGGACCGCTGTGCGGCCCATCGCGAGCAAGCTCCTACATAAGCAGGGTCGCTTTTCTGTAGGAGCGAGCTTGCTCGCGATAGGTCCGCAGGACCGCCGGCCGGACAAAAACTGTCATCTCTCTGGTCTACCCTCAGCGGGTTCCCTTGCCCGAGTTCCCGCCATGCTCAAAGGCTCGACCCTGCTGCTTGCGTTGCTGTTGATGCTCCCACCCGCCTGGGCCGAGAACTGGCCCGGCGCGCAATGGAGCAAGGGCCCCGCAGCCAGCGGCCCGGCCCTTGAGGCATTGGAGGCCTATGCCTTCGCGCCCCGCAACGAGGCGACCCGCCTGGGCATCCGCAGCGACGCCTTGCTGGTGATCCGCGATGGCCAGTTGATCTATGAGCGTTATGCCGGCCCGACCAACGCCGATACCCCGCACCTGACCTGGTCCATCAGCAAAAGCCTGTTGGCCGCGGTGCTGGGCGTGGCCTATGGCGAAGGGCGTTTCCAGTTGCAGGACAAGGCCGCGCGCTTCCTGCCGGCGCTGCGCCAGCACCCGGACATCAGCCTGGCCGACCTGCTGCACTGGGCCTCGGGCCTGGACTGGCAGGAGGATTACGAGTACGCGCCCCTCAAGTCCTCGGTGGTGGCCATGCTCTACACCCGCGGCCACGGCGATATGGCGAGCTTTACCGCCGAGCACCCGGCCTTCAGCCCGCCGGGGCAGGTGTTTCGTTATTCCAGCGGTGACAGCAACCTGCTGTCGGCGGCCCTGAAAGGCATGCTGGGCGCCCAGCGTTATGCCGACTATCCCTGGCAGGCGCTGTTCGAGCCCCTGGGCATTACCCACGCCGTGTGGGAAAGCGATGCTACCGGCACCTTCGTCGGTTCCTCCTATGCCTACCTCACTGCCCGCGATCTGGCGCGGGTCGGCCTGTTGATGCTGCGCGACGGGCGCTGGGGCGAGCGCCAGTTGCTACCCAGGGACTGGGTCGAATTCAATCGCACGCCGTTCGCCGGTTATCAGGCCAATCAGGACGAGTTGGTGCCCGGCGGCCATTGGTGGCTCAACCGCGCCGTTGGCGGCGCCCCGTCGCCCTGGCCGGATGCGCCGGCCGATACCTTCGCGGCACTGGGCCATTGGGGGCAGGCGCTGTACGTGATCCCCAGCGCCGGGCTGGTGATCGTGCGTTATGCCGACGACCGCGACGGCAGCTATAGCCACAATGCATTGCTCAAGCTGGCCCTGGCGGCCTTCGCCCGGCAGGTGCAGCCATGAGCCGGCGTCCGTGGCTCGTGCGCCATCCCTTTGCCAGCCTGCTGTTGCTGGCGCTGTTGGCCTTGCTCGGCTGGGGCTGGAGCGAGCGGGTCGCCCTGCGGGCCTTCCCGGACATCCTCAGCGCCTACAGCGCCAAGGAGTACTGCTCCTGCCGCTACGTGATGCACAACGCCGCCGAGTACTGCGAAGGTTATGTGCAGCAGTACTTGCCACTCAAAAGCCTGCAGGACGATGCCGAGCACAAGCGGGTCAGCGCCAGCGGCCTGGGACGCAGCCACAGCGCTGTCTGGCTGGGCGAACGCCAGGGCTGTCGACTGGAGCCCTGAACGGCGCCGCGTAAAGATCGGTAATCCTTTCCCGGGGCTGCCAGCCCCCATGCTGATTGGCTCCCCGCACAAGGTTCCACCCTGTGGAACCACATTTGATTGTCGCGGCAGGCGGCTCGCGGTTATCTGAGGGCACGCCGCGATCACGCCTTGCCGCACCGTGAGACGCTCCGAAAAAAAGAACGGGATTACACCCGGCCCGAGGAGATACGTCATGACCCGTTTCCCGCATATCTTTGCCTGGCTCGACGACGTCGCCAGCGACCTGCGCGCCGTGCGCCAGGACATCCACGCCCACCCCGAACTCGGTTTCGAGGAGAACCGCACCTCGGCGCTGGTCGCCCGTTCCCTGGAGGAGTGGGGCTACCAAGTGCATAGCGGTATCGGCAAGACCGGCGTGGTCGCTGTGCTGCGCAATGGCAACAGCCCGCGCCGGCTTGGCCTGCGCGCCGACATGGACGCCTTGCCGATCATCGAGAACAGCGGCGTGGCCTACAGCAGCCGCCACAGCGGATGCATGCATGCCTGCGGGCACGACGGCCACACCGCCATGCTTCTCGGCGCGGCGCGTTACCTGGCGGCCACGCGCCAGTTCGACGGCACCCTGACCCTGATTTTCCAGCCGGCCGAAGAAGGCCAGGGCGGCGCCGAGGCGATGCTCGCCGACGGCCTGCTGGAGCGTTTCCCCTGCGACGCGTTGTTCGGCATGCACAACATGCCGGGGCTGCCGGCCGGTCACCTGGGGTTTCGCCAAGGGCCGATGATGGCCTCCCAGGACCTGCTCACCGTGACTCTTGAAGGCGTGGGCGGGCACGGTTCGATGCCGCATCTGACGGTCGACCCGCTGGTAGCCGCGGCCAGTGTGGTGATGGCCTTGCAAACCGTGGTGGCGCGCAACATCGATGCCCAGGAGGCGGCGGTGGTGACGGTCGGTGCGCTGCAGGCCGGCGAGGCGGCCAACGTGATTCCGCAACAGGCGTTGCTGCGCCTGAGCCTGCGGGCGCTGAACGCACCAGTGCGCGAGCAGATGCTCGAACGGGTCAGGACGATCATCCACACCCAGGCCCAGAGCTTCGGCTGCTCGGCCAGCATCGAACACCGCCCGGCCTATCCGGTGCTGGTCAACAGCCCGGAGCAGACCGAATTCGCCCGCCAGGTCGGGGTGGCGCTGCTGGGCGAGCAGGCGGTCGACGGCAACACGCGCAAGCTGATGGGCAGTGAAGACTTCGCCTGGATGCTGCAGCGCTGCCCTGGCAGCTACCTGTTCATCGGCAACGGCCTGTCCCGGCCGATGGTTCACAACCCCGGCTACGACTTCAACGACGACATCCTGCTGACCGGCGCCGCCTATTGGGCCGCGCTGGCCGAGAGCTGGCTCGAGCCGGCCTGAGTTTTCCCTTTCTTCTGCCGCTGAATCGGGCGCCGTGGCGCCCGGCACTTCCCATAAGGGGCCGACTCGTTACCCGAGAGGCCCGACAAGAATAGAAGGACAGCGCTCATGCACACCTCGAAATCCAGTGTTTCGCGTACCCGGCAAGTGGTCGCCGCAGTGATCGGCAACGCCCTGGAGTGGTACGACTTCATCGTCTACGGCTTTCTGGCCAGCATCATCGCCCGGCAGTTTTTTCCCTCCGACGACGAGTACGCCTCGCTGCTGATGGCCCTGGCCACCTTTGGCGTGGGCTTTTTCATGCGCCCGGTGGGCGGCATCCTGCTGGGCATGTATTCGGACCGCAAAGGCCGCAAAGCGGCCATGCAACTGATCATCCGCTTGATGACAGTCTCCATCGCCCTGATCGCCTTTGCCCCCAACTACGCGGCCATCGGCATGGGCGCGCCGCTGATGATCGTGGTCGCGCGCATGCTGCAGGGCTTCGCCACCGGCGGCGAATACGCCAGCGCCACGGCCTTCCTGGTGGAAAGCGCGCCGGCGCACCGCAAGGGCCTGTACGGTTCCTGGCAACTGGTCGGGCAATGCCTGGCGGTGTTCTCCGGGGCGGCGATGGTGGCGTTGGTCACTCATCTGTTCTCGCCCGAGGACCTCGATCTGTGGGGCTGGCGCCTGCCGTTCGTCATCGGCTTGCTGATCGGCCCGGTGGGCCTGTGGATCCGCAAGTACATGGAGGAGCCGGAAGCCTTCGTCGAGGCCCGCAGGCAGGTGCGCGGCAACGGCCCGGGCCTGATGCAGGTGCTGCGCGAGCACCGGCGCAGCATCCTGGTGTCCATGGGCCTGGCCTGCGGGGCGACGGTGTCGTTCTACGTGGTGCTGGTGAACATGCCGACCTTCGCCCACAAGAACCTCGGCTTGCCGCTGGACCAGGTGTTGCTGGTGCAGATGTTCGCGGTGGCGCTGATGACGGTGGTGATTCCATTGTCCGGCGCCCTGTCGGACCGGCTGGGGCGGCGCCCGGTGTTGCTGGCCTTCACCCTGGCGTTTTTCGTCATGGTGTACCCGCTGTACGTCTGGGTCGCCGCGGCGCCCTCGATCGAGCGGCTGCTGGTGATGCAGGTGCTGCTGTGCAGCGCCATCGGCGGTTTCTTTGGCCCGGCGCCGACGGCGCTGGCCGAACAGTTCCCGGTGCAGGTGCGTTCCACCGGGGTGTCGGTGGCTTACAACGTGGCGGTCATGGTCTTCGGCGGTTTTGCCCCGCTGATCGTGACCTGGCTCAGCAAGGTACTGGGCACCCCGGTGGCTCCGGCGTTTTACGTATTGTTTGCCTGCGTGTTGACGCTGCTGGGCACTTATTGCCTGCATGAGGCACCCAAAGAGAAGAAACCGAGCACACTGAATTTCGGGGTGAAGCCTTGATGGATATCGCAATACAAGACCTTGGACCCATTGTCGAACTGGGTGCCGTCGAGCTGTCCCGGGCGATCCACGCCCGCAGGTTTTCCTGCCGCGAAGTGATGTCGGCCTACCTGGACCGGATCGAGCGCTGCAATCCCCGGGTCAATGCCCTGGTGTCCCTGCGTGAGCGCCAGGTACTGCTGGCCGAGGCCGAGGCGCGCGACCGCCAGCTGGACTGGGGCCAGTCCCTGGGCTGGATGCACGGCATGCCCCAGGCGATCAAGGACCTGGCGGCCACCGCCGGGCTGCGCACGACCCTGGGCTCGCCGCTGTTCGCCGAACAGATCCCGGTCCATGACGCCATTTGCGTGGAGCGGGTCCGGGCCAGCGGGGCGATCATCGTCGGCAAGAGCAACGTGCCGGAGTTTGGCCTGGGCTCGCAGACCTACAACAAGGTGTTCGGCACCACCGGCAATGCCTACGACCCGACGTTGAATGCCGGCGGCAGCAGTGGCGGGGCGGCGGTGGCCCTGGCGCTGCGCATGCTGCCGGTGGCCGATGGCAGCGACATGATGGGCTCGTTGCGCAACCCGGCGGCCTTCAACAATGTCTTCGGCCTGCGCCCGTCCCAGGGGCGGGTGCCCCACGGCCCGGCGCCGGAGCTGTTCGTCCAGCAACTGGCCACCGAGGGGCCGATGGGCCGCAGCGTGGCCGATATCGCGTGCCTGCTGGCCACCCAGGCCGGGTACGACCCGCGGGTGCCCCTGTCGCTCAAGGACGACCCGGCGATCTTCAACGAGCCTTTGCAGCGGGACTTTCGCGGCACGCGTGTGGGCTGGCTGGGAGACTACGACGGCTATCTGGCCATGGACGATGGTGTGCTGGCGTTGTGTGAGTCGGCGCTGGGGGATTTTCGCCAGCTGGGCTGCGAGGTCGAGGCCTGCCAGCCGGCGTTTTCCATGGCGGCGCTGTGGCAGTGTTGGCTGGTGCACCGGCATTGGCTGGTCCAGGGCAACCTGGGGCCGCTGTATGCCGACCCGCAGAAGCGTCAGTTGCTCAAACCCGAGGCGCAGTGGGAAGTCGAGGGCGGGCTGCGCCTGAGCGCGGCGGATGTCTACCAGGCCTCACAGATTCGCAGCGACTGGTACCGGGCCCTGGAGCGTTTGTTCGAGCGTTACGATTTCCTGCTGTTGCCCAGCGCCCAAGTGTTCCCTTTCGATGCAGGGGTGCCTTGGCCGCGCCTTGTCGGAGGGCGGGAAATGGACACTTACCATCGCTGGATGGAAGTGGTGATCGGCCCGACCCTGGCCGGCCTGCCGAGCCTCAGCGTGCCGGTCGGCTTCAATCCGGCGGGCTTGCCCATGGGCATGCAGATCATCGGCCCGGCCCAGGCCGACCGGGCGGTGTTGCAGCTCGGTCATGCCCACGAACAACTGACGCAGTGGGTCAGGCGCCGGCCGCCGGGTCATCCGTTGTAACCCTCGAACCGGGGTGTGCGGGTTTATCGGGCCCGCATCTTGCTGCGTAAAACGCTCATCCATCCGCTTATCAGGGAGGTCGGCATATGGCCAGCAAGGTAGAAACCGGCAGTGTGCGTTCGGTCGAACGGGCGTTGGCGATCGTCGAATTGCTGGGCCAGCACCAGGCCCTGGGCCTGGAGGAGCTGCACTACCTGACGGCGCTGCCCAAGGCCACGGTGTCGCGCATGCTCCTGACGTTGCAGGAGCAGGGCTGGATCTATCGCGGCCTGAGCGACCGGCGCTACCGGCTGTGCGCCAGGCGGCTGTTCGGCGACCAGCAGCAACGCTTCAAGCGGCAACTGGTGGAGCGCGCCGCGCCCTGGTTACAGGCGCTGAGCGAGCGCACCGGGCTGGTGGTCGACCTGTCGTGTTTCGACGGCGAGCGCCTGGAGGTCATGGAAAGTTCGATCCCGGCGGTGCTGCGCAAGCGGTATCCGCATAACTGCCAGATCGTCGGCCACTATTCGAGCCTGTTCCATTCGGCGATGGGCAAGGCGTGCCTGGCCGAGCTGGATCACGAGCAGGTCCAGCGCCTGGCCGTTCGCGAGCGGGTGCCCCAGGAGGACCAGTACCGCGCCTGCGAGCAATCCCAGCATCAGGGTTTCGGCCAGCGTACCGAGGGGTATTGGGAGTACCCGGTGCGGCTGCCGTTCCTGATCCGCGCCGTGGCCTTGCCGATTCGTGACCAGGGCCGGCTGGTGGGCAGCATGGCCCTGCACTGGCCGATGGACCAGGCGCCGGTGGAGCGGGTGCTGAGTTTGCACCTGGACAGCCTCGCGGCGACTGTCCACGATGTCGAGCGCAGCCTGTAGCCGCTGCCGCAGGCTGCGATCGGCCGGCACGGCCGTGACATTCTCGCGGGCGCAGGAGGTCCTGCGGACCTTTCGCAGCCTGGGGCAGCGGCTACGGAATTCACCGTTCGGGGCTGGTCGCTGTTTGCAAGCGCACGCGGGCCGGTTAAGGTTCGGCTCAGATTTCTCGACCCCATGAGTCTTCCATGTTCAACGCTTCTTTCCCCAAAGCCCTGGGCGCTTTACTGCTGGCCTGCGCGGCCTGGCCGGCCCAGGCCAACTGGTACCTGGACAACGAGTCCTCGCGCCTGTCGTTCGTCACCACCAAAAACGCCAATGTTTCCGAAGTCCATCGTTTCCTGGTCCTGCACGGCAAGGTCGACGCCAAGGGCATGGCGCAGCTGGAAGTCGAGCTGGACTCGATCAACAGCGGGATTCCGCTGCGTGACGAGCGCATGCGCAAGGAGCTGTTCGAAATCGAGCGGCATCCGGATGCCCTGATCAACGCACAGATCAACCTGCGCCCGATCAACGACCTGGCGCCTGGCGCGCAGATCGAATTGCGTTTGCCGGTCAATGTCACCCTGCACGGCAAACAGCATGAATACAGCGCCGAACTGCTGGCCACGCGCCTGGACGATCGGCGTTTCCAGGTGGTGACCCTGGAGCCGCTGGTGCTCAACGCCGCCGATTTCGACCTGGTGCCGGGGCTCGAAACCCTGCGCAAGGCGGCCGGCCTGTCGGCGATCAGTCTGTCGGTGCCGGTGGGTGCGGTGCTGATCTTCACGGCGCGCTGATATGGCGGGCGCGGTCTTTCCCTGGCGTGAAGGCAATCGTTTCGAGTTGCTGATCGACGGTCCGAGTTTTTTCCCGCGGATGCTGGTGGCGATCGCCCGTGCCCGTGAGCAGGTGGAACTGGAGCTGTACCTGGTGGAGGCGGGCGCCTGTGCCGAAGCCATGGTCCAGGCCCTGACCCAGGCCGCGGAGCGCGGGGTGCGGGTGCGTTGCCTGTTCGACGACTACGGCAGCCTGGCCTTCACCCTGGGCCTGCGCCAGCGCCTGACGGGCGCCGGGGTCGAACTGCGCTTCTACAATCGCCTGAGCTGGCGCCGCGGGGTGCGCAACCTGTATCGCGACCACCGCAAACTGTTGCTGGTGGATCAGGAGCTGGCGGTGGTCGGCGGCACCGGGGTGACCGATGAATTCTGGAACCCGCTGCAGGACAGCTGCGACTGGCATGAAGTCATGGTGGAGATCAGTGGCCCGCTGGTGCTCGACTGGCAGATGCTGTTCGACCGGCAGTGGATCGCCAACCGCCATCGCACCGCCTGGAAGCCGGCGTCGAACTTCGGCTTGCCACGCCTGCCGCGGGTGCCGGCCCAGGGCGAGGGCATGGGCCGGGTGGCCTATGCCGACGCCCGGCAACACCGGGACATTCTGCAATCGCTGGTGCGCGCGCTGAACAGCGGGCAACGGCGAATCTGGCTGGCGACCCCGTATTTCCTGCCGACCTGGAAGGTCCGCCGCTCATTGCGCCGCGCCGCCGGGCGCGGGGTGGACGTGCGCCTGCTGCTGACCGGGCCACGTACCGATCACCCGTCGGTGCGTTATGCCGGGCATCGTTATTACCCGCGCCTGCTGCGGGCCGGGGTGAAGATCTTCGAATACCAGCCGCGTTTCCTGCACCTGAAGATGGTGCTGATCGACGATTGGGTGAGCATCGGCTCGTGCAATTTCGATCACTGGAACCTGCGCTTCAACCTTGAGGCCAACCTCGAAGCCCTCGACATGCCGCTCACCGATGCGGTGGTTGCAAGCTTCCTCGCCGACTTCGACCAGAGCCAGGAAGTCAGCCTCGAAGCCTGGAAGAACCGCCCGCTGTGGCGGCGGGTCAAGCAGCGGATCTGGGGCTGGGTGGACCGGCTGGTGGTCAACCTGCTCAATCGCCGCGACTGAGTCCGCCTTGGCCTGAGCAAGCACGCTTCTGCGGAGACTGTGCCGACTCTGTAGGAGCGAGCTTGCTCGCGATCGGACGCGCAGCGCTCGTCCGTCGGACAGGCACTTGGAGCGAGTCCGACTCGGTGGGTTGGCCTGTCTGGGGAGAGGCTGGAGCTGGGCGATGGTTTTCGCGAGCAAGCTCGCTCCTACAAGAGCGATAGGAGCGAGCCAGGGAGGGTTACAGCAGTTCGAAGCTCTGTTGCTTGACGTCCCGGGAGTCCAGGCCGATCTCGACCTTGAACTCGCCCGGTTCCGCGGCGTACTTGAGCTGGGCGTTGTAGAACTTCAGGTCGTCTTCGCTGATGCTGAAGTGGATCACCTTCTGTTCGCCGGCCTTGAGCTGCACTTTCTGGAAGTTTTTCAGTTCCTTGATCGGGCGGATCATGGAGCCGGCGACATCCTGGATATACAGCTGCACCACGGTTTCGCCGTCGCGCTTGCCGGTGTTCTTCAGGGTCACGCTGGCGTCGAGCTTGCCGCTCTTGTTCAACGTGGTCGACGACAGGGCCATGTCCGACAGGCTGAAGGTGGTGTAGCTCAGGCCATACCCGAACGGAAACAGGGGACCGGTGGTGTCGTCGAAATACTGCGAGGTGTAGTTGCCTGGCTTGCCCGGGGTGAACGGCCGGCCAATGGTCAGGTGGTTGTAGTAGGTCGGGATCTGCCCCACCGAACGCGGGAAGGTGATCGGCAGCTTGCCGGACGGGTTGTAGTCGCCGAACAGCACGTCGGCGATGGCGTTGCCGCCTTCGGTGCCGCTGAACCAGGTTTCCAGGATCGCGTCGGCCTGTTCGTTCTCGTCGAGCAGCGCCAGCGGCCGGCCGTTCATCAATACCAGCACCAGCGGCTTGCCGGTGGCCTTGAGGGCCTTGATCAGCTCGCGCTGGCTGGCCGGGATGTGCAGGTCGGTACGGCTGGAGGATTCGTGGGACATGCCCCGCGATTCGCCCACCGCCGCCACCACCACGTCAGCCTGCTGCGCGGCCTTCACCGCTTCGTCGATCAACTGCTGGGCCGGGCGTGGGTCGTCCACCACTTCCGGGGCATCGAAGTTGAGGAAGTTCAGGTAGTCGACCACCGCCTTGTCGGCGGTGATGTTCGAACCACGGGCGTAGATCAGCTGCGCCTGATCGCCCAGGGCACGGCTCATGCCGTCGAACAGGGTGACCGATTGCGCCGGCACGCCGGCGGCGGCCCAACTGCCCATCATGTCGATCGGCGCCTTGGCCAGCGGACCGACCAGGGCGATTTTGCCGGCCTTTTTCAGCGGCAGGGTTTCATTGGCGTTCTTCAGCAGCACCAGGCTGCGGCGCGCCACATCGCGGGCATCGCTGCGGTGCAGGCGGCTTTCGGCGTTGGTGTCGGCCGGGTCTTCTTCGGCCTTGCCGATGCGCAGGTAGGGGTTGGCGAACAGGCCCATGTCGTACTTGGCGGCCAGCACTTCGCGCACGGCGTTGTCCAGGTCGCGCTGGCTGACGTCGCCGGACTTGATCAGCCCCGGCAGCTCCTTGGCGTACAGCGAGTCGTTCATGCTCATGTCTATGCCGGCCTTGATCGCCAGCTTGGCGGCTTCGCGGCCGTCCTTGGCGACGCCATGGCGCATCAGCTCGACGATGGCGCCGTGGTCGCTCACCGCCAGGCCCTTGAAGCCCCACTCCTTGCGCAGCAGGTCGTTCATCAGCCAGGTGTTGGAGGTGGCCGGCACGCCGTTGATCGAGTTCAACGCCACCATCACCCCGCCGGCACCGGCGTCGATCGCGGCGCGGTAGGGCGGCAGGTAGTCCTGGTACATCTTTACCGGGCTCATGTCGACGACGTTGTAGTCGCGACCGCCTTCCACCGCGCCGTACAGGGCGAAGTGCTTGACGCTGGCCATGATGCTGTCGGCGTTCTTCGGGCTGTCGCCCTGGTAGGCCTTGACCATGACCTTGGCGATGCGCGAGACCAGGTAGGTGTCTTCGCCGAAGCCTTCGGAGGTGCGGCCCCAGCGTGGGTCGCGGGAGATGTCGACCATCGGCGCGAAGGTGATGTCCAGGCTGTCGGCGCTGGCTTCCCGGGCGGCGATGCGCCCGGAGCGGCCGATGGCGTCCATGTCCCAGCTCGACGCCAGGGCCAGGGGGATCGGGAAGATCGTGCGGTGGCCGTGGATCACGTCATAGGCGAAGAACATCGGGATCTTCAGCCGGCTGCGCATGGCCGCGTCCTGCATCGGCCGGTTTTCCGGGCGGGAGATGGAGTTGAAGGTGCCGCCGATGCGCCCGGCGGCGATTTCCTTGCGGATCAGCTCGCGGGGCATTTCCGGACCGATGCTGATCAGGCGCAACTGGCCGATCTTTTCATCCAGGGTCATCTGCTTGAGCAGGTTGTCGATGAAAGCGTCCTTGTTCTGCAGGACCGCGTCCGAAAAGGGTTTTTCCTGGGCCGATACCGGCGTGGCGGCGGCGAGGGCAGGGTGACTGGCCAGGCTGATCAGCAAACCCAGCAAACACAGCTTCTTCATGAATATTGTTCTCTAGGGCCTAAAACAGACGCGATCAGTACGCGTCGAGCGGCCGAAAATTGGGAGAGCGGCTAATAAAGGAACGACTATTGTTGTTCGGATAAATGCAGCACACTTCTGAACTCTTTTTCGCGCTGGGCATCTTTTAGCCGATTGGCCCGATGCAATCCAGTGGTGGCGGCAGATTATGCCCGATGCACTCGATTCAAAGGGTTACAGGTTCCATCCCCTAGGTTGCAAGGAGCGTCACCACCATGAACGTACGACAGAGCCTTCGCTCAAGCTGGCCCGTGATGGCATTGCTGCTGCTCAGCAGCCTGCTCAGCGGCTGCGGGATCAACAACATCCCGACCCTCGACGAACAGGCCAAGGCGGCCTGGGGCCAGGTCCAGAACCAGTACCAGCGTCGCGCCGACCTGATCCCCAACCTGGTGGAAACGGTCAAGGGCTACGCCAAGCACGAACAGGAGACCCTGACCGCGGTGATCGAGGCGCGGGCCAAGGCGACGTCGATCCAGGTCGATGCCAGCACCCTGGACAACCCGGAAAAACTCAAGCAGTTCCAGCAGGCCCAGGACCAGCTGACCGGCGCCTTGAGCCGTTTGATGGTGGTGTCCGAGCGGTATCCGGACCTCAAGGCCAACCAGAACTTCCTGGCCCTGCAGTCGCAGCTCGAAGGCACCGAGAACCGCATCGCCGTGGCGCGTCGCGATTTCATCCTCGCGGTGCAGAAGTACAACACCGAGATCCGTACCTTCCCCGGCCGCCTGTGGCACAGCGTGATGTACAGCAACCTGCAGGTGCGCGAGACCTTCGAGGCCACCAGCCCCGACGCCGACAAAGCGCCGCAAGTGAAGTTCTGATCAGCAGCGGCTACCCGCGGATCGTGCGAGCGACCGCGGGATCCGCCCCGGCGTTACCACGGATGAGGTTCCAATGCGCGTGTTGAGAGTGGGTGTGGTGCTGTTGCTCTGGGTGTTGGCGATAACGGCCCAGGCCGAGCTGAAGTTCCCGGCGCTGAGTGGGCGGGTGGTGGACAACGCCCAGATGATCGAGCTGGCGGTGCGCCAGCAACTGACCCAGGAGCTGGCCTCCCACGAGCAGTCCACCGGCGAGCAGGTGGTGGTCGTGACCCTGCCGGACCTGCAAGGCACCAGCATCGAGGACTTCGGCTATCAGCTGGGGCGCTACTGGGGCATCGGCCAGAAGGACAAGAACAACGGCGCCTTGTTGATCGTCGCCCGCGACGATCGCAAGCTGCGCATCGAAGTCGGTTACGGCCTGGAAGATCGCCTGACCGACGCGCAAAGTTCGGTGATCATCAACCAGGTCATCACCCCGGCCTTCAAGGCCGGCCATTTCAGCAAGGGCATCAGCGATGGCGTATCGGCCATGCTGCTGGTGCTGGGCGGCAATCCACTGGACGAACCGAGCGCTGCCTATGACGGTGGCGGCGAGCGCGGCAGTGAGTTTTTCGAGCGGCATCCCGGCGCGCTGGTGTTCCTGGTGCTGCTGTTTATCGTGACGATCTTCGTCTGCCAGTTGCTTGGCATCCTGCCCAGCGGTGGCGGCGGGCGTGGCGGTTCCGGAGGTTTTGGCGGGGGCGGTTTTGGCGGCGGAGGCGGTGGGGGCTTCAGCGGCGGCGGTGGTAGTTTTGGCGGCGGCGGATCGTCAGGCGGCTGGTGACTAACAATAATCGATGAGTATGGGAAGACATGGCACTACTGAGTGAGTACGAACAACGGCAGGTCGCCGAGGCGATCGCCCGGGTCGAACAGCAGACCGATGCCGAACTGGTCACCGTGCTGGCCGCCCGCGCCGACGACTACGCCTATATCCCGTTGCTCTGGGCCAGCCTGCTGGCGCTGATCGTGCCGGGCGTGGTGCATTACGCCACCGGCTGGATGAGCATGCACCTGTTGCTGCTGGTGCAATGGGTGACCTTTATCGTGCTCTGCCTGGTGTTTCGCATCCCGCGGATCACCACTCGCCTGATTCCGCGCTCGGTGCGCCACTGGCGCGCCTCGAACCTGGCCCGCCGCCAGTTTCTCGAACAGAACTTGCACCACACCGTCGGCAGCACCGGAATGCTGATCTTCGTCTGCGAAGCCGAGCGCTATGTGGAGATCCTGGTGGACGAGGGCATTTCCAGGCGCCTCGACGACAAGACCTGGGACGCCATCGTCCAGGCCTTCACCCAGCAGGTGAAGCAGGGGCAGACCCTGCAAGGCTTCATCAACTGCATCGAGGCCTGCGGCGAACTGCTCAAGGTGCATGTGCCGGTGACCCATGTGCGCAACGAACTGCCCAACCGCCTGGTGGTCCTGGCCTGATTTCCCCCGTCCCCGTCCCCGTCCCTGTAGCCGCTGCCGCAGGCTGCGATCGGCCGCAAGGCCGTGGCGTTCTGAGGATCGCTGGAGGTCCTGCGGACCTTGCGCAGCCTTCGGCAGCGGCTACAGGAGGCCCCATCGCCTGGAATTCTGCGCCGCCGGGTAAATAACTCCGTGCCCCGGCGGGCCATCCCCCCTAAAATACCCGCCATTCCCCGATTCACACCCCGCATCGCCCGAGGCACCTTTTACATGTCCGCAACCGCAACCCCCGCCAGCCTCGCGCCGGATCATCACGCCCAGTTTCTCGAACTGCTGGAAACCAGCCTGGCGCAGAACGCCTTTATCAAACTGGTGCTGGCCAAGCATGTGGGGGCCGAGGCGGATTTGCAGCGGCTGATCATCAAGCAACTGACGGTCAAGGAGCAGCCGTGCCTGTCCTTCGTCTACCGCTACAAGACCCGCGACATCACCAAGAATTTCCCCCTGGACGAAGGCGTGGCGCTGATCGCCGGGCTGCTGCCGGCGTCATTCAAGAACGCGCACCTGCTGTCGCTCACCGATGAAGTGCAGCTCGAATACAGCAAGAAGGGCAAGAGTTCGCTGTTCAAGGGCAAGGCCCAGCAGCAGCGCGAAGTGCCGTCCGCCGAGCACAACCGCGAGAAGAATCGCTACCTGGAGCTGAGCCGGCCGTTCCTCACCGACCTGGGGGTGACCAACAAGCAGCATGAGCTGATCCCGGCGATGTCGCGCAAGTGGAAGCAGATCAACAAGTTCATCGAGGTCTTCAGCCATGCGCTGAGTTCGTCGCCGATCGACCTGCAACAGCCGGTGCGGGTGGCGGACTTCGGCTCCGGCAAGGGCTACCTGACCTTCGCCATCCACGACTACCTGTGCAACACCTTGCAGGCGCAAGGTCAGGTGACCGGCGTGGAGCTGCGCGAAGACATGGTGACCCTGTGCAACGCCGCGGCGGCGCGCCTCGACCATCAGGGTCTGGAGTTCAAGTGCGGCGATGTGCGCAGCGTGGCGCCGAGCGAGCTGGACGTGATGATCGCCCTGCATGCCTGCGATATCGCCACCGACTACGCGATCCATACCGGCATTCGTTCCGGCGCGGCGATCATCATGTGCTCGCCGTGCTGCCACAAGCAGATCCGCCCGCAGATGCAGAGCCCGGCGCTGCTCAAGCCGATGCTGCAATACGGCCTGCACCTGGGCCAGCAGGCGGAGATGGTCACCGACAGCCTGCGCGCGCTGTTCCTCGAAGCCTGCGGCTACGAGACCAAGGTCTTCGAGTTCATCTCCCTGGAACACACCAACAAGAACAAGATGATCCTCGCGGTCAAGCGCGCCGAGCCCCAGGACCCGGCGCAGCTGCTGGCGAAGATCGGCGAGCTCAAGGCGTTCTACCACATCAGCGAGCACTGCCTGGAAACCCTGCTGCGGGCCGACGGCTACCTGGGCTGACCCTGTAGCCGCTGCCGCCGGCTGCGAACGACGGCGCAGCCGGCGCAAGAGCGGCCCACTCCATCGTGCAGATGCACCGCGGTGCCTGGTTTTGCGGCCCCTGCGGTGCCGATCGCAGCCTGCGGCAGCTTCCGTAGGAGCGAAGCTCGCTCGCGATGAACGATGACGCGATGTACGGATGCGTTGCAGGCGTAGTACCGGGTTATTACCCGGCCCCGCGGATAGGGACTACCTTGAATACTCCTGTTTTCCCTTGAAGAGGAGTCATCTCCATGGCCGCGAAAAAAATCCTCATGCTGGTCGGCGATTACGTCGAGGACTACGAAGTGATGGTGCCGTTCCAGGCGCTGCTGATGGTCGGCCACACCGTGCATGCGGTGTGCCCGGACAAAAAGGCCGGGCAGACCGTGCGCACGGCGATCCACGACTTCGAAGGCGACCAGACCTACAGCGAAAAACCGGGCCATCAGTTCGCCCTGAATTTTGACTTCGCCAAGGTCGAGGCCGCCGATTACGACGCGCTGCTGATCCCCGGCGGTCGCGCCCCGGAATACCTGCGGTTGAACGAAAAAGTCCTGCAACTGGTGCAAGCCTTCGACCAGGCCGGCAAGCCGATCGCCGCCGTCTGCCACGGCGCCCAGCTGCTGGCCGCGGCGGGCATTCTCGAAGGCCGCGAGTGCAGCGCCTACCCGGCCTGTGCCCCGGAAGTGCGCCTGGCCGGCGGTACCTACATCGATATTCCCGTGACGGACAGCCACGTCCAGGGCAATCTGGCGACGGCCCCGGCCTGGCCGGCGCATCCCAGCTGGCTGGCCGGTTTCCTCGGCCTGCTGGGCACCCAAATCACCCTGTAAACGGATGACTTGCTGGCGCTGCTTTTCTGTCAGGAAGCAGCGCCATCGTCCTACCTTCAACCGAGGAGCGCCCAGCATGTGCGAGCTCTACGTCAAAGCCGACCCGATCCTCTACGAGTCCCGTTCGCGCTCGCTGCGCATCTGCGGGGTGGTCACCACCCTGCGCCTGGAAAACCAGTTCTGGGACATCCTCAGCGAAATCGCCGAGGTCGATGGCATGACCACCAACCAGCTGATCGCCAAGCTCTACGAAGAAGTGATGGACTACCGCGGCGAAGTGGTGAATTTCGCCTCGTTCCTGCGGGTCAGCTGCACCCGCTACCTGAGCCAGCGCCGCAGCGCCACGCCGGAACTCAGCGTGGTGCGCAGCGCCACCAAATAACCCCGCACCCTGTAGCCTGCACCCTGTAGCCGCTGCCGAGCCTGCGAGGCTGCGATCGCCCGCGTAGCGGGCGCCAAGCCAGGCAACGCCACGTATCAGACATACCGCGTTGTCAGGTTTTACGGGGCTGTGCCCCGATCGCAGCCTCGCTGGGGCTCGGCAGCGGCTACAGGGGCCGTTTCAGATCAGGAGGTTGGGCGGGTGCCGTCGAGCAGGGCGTCCACCACTGCGCGGGCCATTTCCACCGAATGCACCATGGACCAGATCAGCCCGCGCTCGATGCCGCTGGCGCGTTCGGTGATTTCATCGGACACCTCCTCGGCACATTTGAGCAGCAGGGACACGTGCATCAGCGCGTCTTCGGCATTGACGCCGGGCTGCACGGCGAACAGCGGATGGCCCTGGCCATCGCGCAGGCCAAAGGGGCGGTGGCGAGTGCCTTGCAAGGTGGCGATCAGGCTGGCGTTGGCGCGATCCAGTTCCGGGTCGCGCAGTTTGCGAGGGGATTGCAGGGGTGGATCGGGGACGAGCTTTTTCATGTGTGTCACTCACTCAGTAGTTCCTAGGACTGCCAAGCTCACTTCCACATGAGGGGTGGCAGTTGTGCGTGGGTGTGGAAGACCGGGACTGAGTAACCCGGCACACCCGAAGGTGTCCCGCGCACAACCGCCATAAAAGGCGCCGTCGACGAAAATACGTCGACGCCTGCTTACGAGCGCTCATGCTTACTCAGGACCGAACTTCCACATCCGGGCCGCTGTTTTTGCAGCGACCCAGGCAGACTGCCTGATCGGTTTGAGGGGTACAAGGCGCTCAAAGGCGTTGGGGATTTTCTAGGAAATACCTTACAAAACAAAGCGAAACCTCTTCGCTTCTCACCAGCATCCCCTGACAAAACACGACCTGTAGCCGCTGCCGAGCCTGCGAGGCTGCGATAGGTCCGCAGGACCTCAGACGGTCGCAAGATCGCCGCGCCCCTTCGGGTCGATCGCAGCCTCGCAGGCTCGGCAGCGGCTACAGGGGTTACAGCGATTGCAGCGGTTACAGCGGTTACAGCGATTACAGGGGCATCGCCCCGGTTCAGAAGAACCGCGTCACGCTGATCTTGGCGTTACGCCCCAGGCTGGAGGCGTTTTCGCCGCTCAGGGGCGGGCGGTAATCGCGGTTGAACATGTTGTCCAGGGTGAAGTTGACTTCCGTGCCCTTGAGGTACGGCTGCTGCGGTTTCCAGTTGGCGAACAGGCCCTGCACGTTGTAGCGGTCGTTCTCGTACTGGTCCCAGTAGGAGTCGCCCAAGGCGCTGGCCGGGCCGCTCGGGTAGACGTCGCTCGGCACGCGGTCGGTCTGGCGTACCCACTGGCCCTGCCAGCCCACTTGCGCATCCCACTGCGGGATTTTCACCCCCAGGGTGGCGACCCACTTGCGCGGCGGAATGTCCCGCGCCCAGACATTCGGCCCCCAGGGGTTGGTGTAGGCGCCTTCATGCTTGCCGGTGATCCAGGAGTAGGACAGCGAGCCGAACAGGTAGGTCGAATCGTAGAAGCTCTCGACCTCGAAACCCTTGATGGTCAGGTCGCCGATATTGCGGTAGACCCCGATGGTCGGCTGGTTGCACACCTGGCCAATGCTCTTGCCGCCGCTCAACTGCTCGGGGCAGCCGATCCCCAGGTTCTTCATGATTTCGTCTTTGATCTGGTTGCGGAACACCGTGGTGCGGATCTGCACGCTATCGGCATCGCTGAACACATTGGCGAAGCTGGTGATATTGCCGGCGCGCAATGCGGTGATGCGCTCCGGGTCGAGGTCGCGGCTGGTGGCCGAGCGGGTGGTGCCCGGCGCCTGGACTTCGTACTGCTCGTCGATCACTGGCGCGCGCCAGGTCTTGCTGTAGTCGGCGAACAGGGCGAATTGCGGGGTGACCGTCCAGAACGCCGACAGCCGTGGCGACCAGCCGGTGTAGGTCTTGTCGCCATAGTCGTGGCCGACCACCGGGTCGGGGCTGTTGTAGATCGGCGCGTCGTTTTTCTGCCCACGGTTGCGCACATGGTCGTAGCGCAGGGACGGGGTCAGGGTGAAGTTGCCCAGGGTGATGGCGTCCTGGATATAGAAGGCGTTGTTGTCGACCTTGCCATGGGGCATGAAGCCCGGCTGGTAATGCCCGTTGTTGTACTTGGGCACCTCGTAGGTCTTGCCCGGCATCCACATTTCCACCTCGCGGGTGTGCTTGCGGATCTGGATGCCATTAGTCAGGGCATGTTCCAGCGGGCCGGTGCTGAAGCGGCTGGTGTTTTTCAGCGAGAGGATCCTGTCCTCGTAACCCACGGTGATCTTGCGGCCACCGGAGGCGGGCTGGAAGTAGGCGTTCGGGCCGCGCTCGTCGGTCTGGTCGGTCTTGGAATCGGAGTACTTGGCCTCGAAGTCGATCCACGGGTTGTCCAGCGGTGTGTACTGGTACTTGGCCTGCCAGGTGGTGTCGACGGTATTGCGCTGGGCCAGGAAGCGCCGGGTGGCGCCGTCGTAGCCGTACTTGTCGATATCGTTCTGGGTCGGTGGCGTCGGGTAGCTCTTGGCCGAGAAGGGCGCCCAGATATCGCTGTTGGAACGCATGTAGCTCAGGCCCAGGCGGTGTTCGTCGGTCAGTTGCATGTTCAGCTTGAACAGCTCGCCGTCCAGGTCCTGGGCGGTGTTGGGCAGGCGCTTGGGGTTGATCGGGTAGGCGTTGCGCGGGTCCGGCTGGGCGCTGGCCAGCTTCATGTCGTCGCCGTCGCGCTTGGTCCAGTAGGCCAGAGCATCGAAACGCCGGTCCTCGGTGCGTCCGTACACCGCGCCGGTGTAGGCCTGCTCATGGCTGTTGCTGCTGTAGCCGTACTTGAGCATGGCACCACTGTCGCGGCCTTCCTGCAGCAGGTCGGGGGCGTCTTTGGTCTCCATGTGCACGGTGCCGCCGAAACCGCCGTTGCCGGTCTCGGGCGAGTGCGGGCCTTTTTCCACTTCGATGCGCTTGATCAGTTCCGGCTCGATGAAGATCGAGCCCTGCTGGTAGCGTTCGAAGCCGCTCTTGGTCGCGCCGTCGACGCTCATCGGCACGTCTTCGGCATCGCCCAGGCCCCAGATGTTGATGGTCTGGCCGCCGGGCTTGAGCGAGCCGCCGAGGCTGACGCCGGGCAGGGTGGCGATCAGGCTGGGAATGTTGGTGGCCTGGTGGCGATCGATCTCGGCCTGGTTCAGGGTCGAGCGGCCGACTGTCGCGGAGTCCACTTCCAGGCCGCTGCCGATGACGCTCATGGCCCCCAGCTGCAGCGCCGAACTGCGGGTGCTGCTGTTTTCCGCGGGGCGCACCACGTAGGTCTGGTCGACCTTGACCAGGCTGAACTCGCTGCCGCCCAGCAGTTGCCGGATGGCCGCCTCGGGGCTGAAATCGCCCTTCAGCGCCGGGGCCTTCACGTTGCGCAGCAACTCTTCGTCGAACAGCAACTGGATCTTCGCCTGCTGCGCCACCTGGCTCAGCGAGGCCGCCAGCGGTTGGGCGGGCAGGGCAAAGGTGAACGATTCGACTTGAGCCTGGGCCTGCAGGCTGAACGCCAGGCAGGTGGCGAGCAGGGTCGGACGCGAACAGATGAGCTGCAAGTGATAAGGCGCGCGAAACATGAAATCCCCCGGAGCGGCGACAAAGGCCAGAAAAGGTGTGCGTAAACAACGCAGACCGGAGGAAGACGCGTCAGCAAAATAAAACCTCATATGCGAATGCAAAATATTCGCATATGGGTTTCAGCGCCGGGCTTCGATGCGCACGCGGCCGTCGGCCAGGGCCACGGTTTTCACCGGGATCAGCGCCGGCAGGGCCTTGATCAGGGCGTCCGGATCCCGCACATCGAGGTTGCCCGAGACCTTGAAGTTGCCCAGCGCGCCATCGGCCAGCAACACCGGCTGGCGGCGATAGAGGTTCAGCTCGTCCACCAGGCTGGCCAGGTTGCGATTGCGAAAGGCCAGGTGGCCGCCGCGCCAGTCGGCGACCTCGGCGACGTTCACCGCCTGTTCCCGCAGGGTGCCGCTGGCGTAGTCATAGATGCCGCGCTGGCGGGCGCCGAGCAGCAGCGAATCGGGCTTCTGCGCATCGGGAACGAACGCCACCTGGCCATGGGCGACGCTGACCACCAGTTGTTTCTCGCCGCGGCGCACATCGAAGCCGGTGCCGACCACCCGCACCCGGGCGTTGCCTGCATGCACCCACAGCGGCCGTTCCTTGTCGGCGGCGGCTTCCAGGTACAGCTGGCCCTGGTCCAGGTAGAGGTTGCGCTGCTGCGCGGTGAAGTCGATGCGCAGGCGAGTGTTGGCGTTGACGTACAGGGTGCTGCCATCGGGCAGGTTGAAGCTGCGCATGCCCGTGCTCTGCGCGGCGATCTGTTGCGAATGGATCGCCGGCGGGGCGCCCAGCTCGATGGCCAGCAGCGCGCAGACCAACGCGGCGGCGACCGCCAGGGCCGGGCGCCAGCGCGGCTTTTTGCGCACTGGCAGCGGCGTCGGTCGGTTCAGTGGTTCGAGTTCGGCCAGGTCGGCCCACAAGCGCTCGAACTCGGCGTAGGCCCGGGCATGGGCCGGTTCGCGGGACCAGATCTTGAAGGCGTCGCGGGTGGCCTGGCTGCGATCGTCGCGATTGCGGGTGAACCAGCTGGCCGCCTGGGCATCGATGCTGTCGATCGGGTGCTCGTGCTCATGTTGAGGGTCGCGGGGGCGGGTCATTGGACTTGCTCCTTGCCGTGTTCCTGCTCCAGGCGCTGCTTGCAGTGCAGCAGGGCAAAGGCGATGTGTTTTTCCACCATGCTCAGGGAGATGCCCATGCGTTCGGCGATCTGCGCCTGGCTCAGGCCTTCGAAGCGGTGCAGCATAAGGGCTTCGCGGCGGCGCGGCGAGAGTTCGGCGAGCACGCTCTTCAAGCGCTCCAGGCGTTGCAGGCGCTGGGCCGCGGGCAGAGGCTCGTGATGTTCATCGGCCAGTGGCTCGGGTTCTGCTGCCTGTTGTTCGTGGTGCACCTTGTGCCTGACCTTCTGCCGGCGCCAGTGATCGCGCAGCAGGTTGCGCGCCATCTGGAACAGAAAGGCGCGGGGTTGTTCGACCTTGGCCCGGTCGCGGTAGTCGAGCCATTGGGTGAAGACGTCCTGGGTCATGTCCGCCGCATCGCTGGCGTTGTCCGTGCGTTTACGCAGGTAATGCAGGATGTCCGCATAGAACCCGCGGACGGGGTCCGCCGAGGTGGGGTCGGGCTTGAAGCGAGACATGAAAATCCTTCGCAAGGGCTGCCGGGCAGAAAGGTCGCGAATGATATCGAGAATTATTACTATTTGTCTGCATGAGTTTCGCGTCATGAACCGGATGCGGTTTTTCCTGTCTGATGCTGCGTGCCTCAGCAACACACCCCAAAACGCTGGTAAACCGGCAAAGACAGGCTTTAATCCGAAGTGCATTCGCATCTTTGGACACTCAGGAGCAGGACCATGGCTGGATGGTATGAATTAAGCAAAAGCAGTGACGGGCAGTTCCGCTTCGTTCTCAAGGCTGGCAATGCTGAAACCATTTTGACGAGTGAGTTGTATTCCTCCCGCAGCGCTGCCGAAAACGGCATCGCTTCGGTGCAGACCAACAGTCCCAACGAGGCCCGCTACGCCAAGGAAGTCTCCAAGGACGGCAAGCCTTATTTCAACCTCAAGGCCGCGAACCACCAGATCATCGGCAATAGCCAGCGCTATTCGTCCGAGGCGGCGCGCGACGGCGGTATCGAAAGCGTCAAGACCAACGGTCCAACCACCACCATCAAGGACAAGACCGTTTAGTTTCTGCTCTGAAACAAAAGAGCCCGACAGGACAACCTGCCGGGCTTTTTGTTGGGCGCTGTCCTGTGCTGTAGGAGCGAGCTTGCTCGCGATAAGAACTCGAGGATCAGGCGGTGCAGCTACCGGCCTCATCGCGAGCAAGCTCGCTCCTACAGGGGGGCGGCAGGGCGTTTAGCGCACTGTGTTCAACATGGCCTGCAACTGATTGCGCCCGGCTTCATTCAGCGGGAACACCGGCAGGCGCGGGTCGCCGACCTGCAGACCGATCATGTTCAACCCGGCCTTGATGGTGGTCGGCAGGCCGCCCTTGAGGATGAAGTCGAGCACCGGCAACTGGCGGTAGAACAATTCGCGCGCGCGCTCCAGGTCGTTGTCCAGCACCGCCTGGTACAGGTCCAGGTTGAGCTGCGGGATCAGGTTCGCCGCGGCGGTGCACCAGCCCTTGGCGCCGGCGGCGAAGGCTTCCAGGGCCAGCGGGTTGCAACCGTTGTAGAACGGCACCTGGCCTTCGCCCAGCAGTTGCAGCTTATGCATGCGCTGGATGTCGCCGGTGCTCTCCTTGACCATGGTCACGTTTTCCACCGCATGGAAGATCCGCAGGATCAGCTCCACCGACATGTCGGTGCCGCTGGTGGCCGGGTTGTTGTAGAGCATGATCGGCACGCCGACGCTGTCGCCGATGGCCTGGTAGTGGGCGAGGATCTCAGCTTCGCTGAGCTTCCAGTAGGACGTCGGCAGGACCATCACCGCATCGGCGCCCTTGGCCTCGGCAAACCGCGCGCGGCGCACGGCCTTGGCGGTGGTCAGGTCGGACACGCTGACGATGGTCGGCACGCGCCTGGCGATGTGGCGGATGCTGAACTCGGCGACCTGGTCCCACTCGGCGTCGCTCAGGTAGGCGCCTTCGCCGGTGCTGCCCAGGGGCGCGATGGCCTGCACGCCGCTGTCGATCAGGCGATCGATGGAACGGCCGAGGGTGTCCAGGTCCAGTTGCTCACCGTTGGCGGTGAACGGGGTGATGGTGTAGCCGATGATGCCGTGAATGTTGGCGTTCGACATGGCGACGCTCCTTTAGCGAATGAGGTGGGTTCAGTTCAGGCAATCGGCGTGTTGCTTGAGGTTCTGCCGAGCGTAGTAGTTGAAGGCGGCGGCGTGACGCTTGGGCTTGGAGATCCAGTCATGGGCCTCGCGGCCGAGCTCCGGCAGGATCGGCTTGATGGTGCCGGCGGCCATGGCCAGCAATTGCAGCTTGGCGGCGCGCTCGATCAGTTGGGCGATCACGCAGGCTTCCTCGATGCTGGCGCCGGTGGACAGCTGGCCGTGGTGCGAGAGCAGGATGGCGCGCTTGTCGCCCAGGGCCGCGGAGATGATTTCGCCTTCTTCGTTACCCACCGGCACGCCCGGCCAGGCCTCGAGAAAGGCGCAGTCGTCGTACAGCGGGCACAGGTCCATGTGGGAAATTTCCAGCGGCACTTCGATCATCGACAACGCGGCGACGTGGGTCGGGTGGGTGTGGATGATGCAGTTCACGTCGGGGCGGGCGCGGTACACCCAACTGTGGAAACGGTTGGCCGGGTTGGGCATGCCGTGACCTTCGAGCACCTCCAGGTCCTCGTTGACCAGCAGCAGGTTGCCCGCGGTGATCTCGTCGAAACCCAGGCCCAGTTGCTGGGTGTAGTAAGTGCCCGGCTGCGGGCCACGGGCGGTGATCTGCCCGGCCAGGCCGGAGTCGTGACCGTTCTCGAACAGGATGCGGCAAGTCAGGGCCAGCTTTTGCCGGTCGGTCCACGTATTATCCGCCAGGGTGTTTTGCATCTGGGTCAGGGCTTGCCTGACCAGTTGTTCTTTGGGTAGTGCTAATGTCTTGGCCATATCGGTGTCCTTTGGTCGTTGCAATGGACGTCGGATTTGCCAGCTCCCGCTGCTCGCAAGGTCGTTGGGTGAAAGCAAATGACACTAAAGAGGCTATATGACACTTTGTGTCATTGGCAAGGACAAATCGTCGCCTCCTTGATGGGTTAACCGTTCTACATGTCTATCCGTTTGAAATTATTGAGAAAAAAACTTGGCGTGACGCTGGAGGCCCTGGCCGAGAAATCCGGCATGACCAAGAGTTACCTGTCGAAAGTCGAGCGCGGCCTGAACACGCCCTCGATCGCCGCGGCGTTGAAACTGGCCAGGGCGTTGAACGTGAACGTCGAGGAGCTGTTCGCCGAAGACAAGGTCAGCCTGGACAGCTACAGCCTGGTGCGCAGCGACGAACGCCAGTCGCTGGCGGCCAACGACCAGGCGCCGGGTTATGCGGTGCTGGCGCATCAGGTCAGCGAGCGCAGCCTGCTGCCGTTCATCATCTACCCGCCCAGCGAGTTCACCGACAAGAGCTTCAAGGAACACCTGGGGGAGGAGTTCCTGTTTGTCCACGAAGGGCAGGTGGAAGTGGATTTCATGAACGAGCGGGTGATCCTCAACCGGGGCGACGCGCTGCACTTCAACGCGCAGAAACCCCACCGCCTGCGCTCGGTGGGCGAGGTGCAGGCGCAGTTGCTGGTGGTGGTACACAGCGGCGAGGAATAAGGGACACGATGTAGCCGCTGCCGCAGGCTGCGATAAGGCCGAAGGCCTTCAGAGATCTCAACACCGTGCGCCCCCTTCGGGGTCGATCGCAGCCTCGCAGGCTCGGCAGCGGCTACAGAGGTGGCGCTCCGCAGACGCCTGCCCGCGATCTTTCAGCGTTCGACCGGCACCGACAGCGCAGGATCGCCCAGCGCATGGCTCTTCGAATCGAAGAAGCGCAGCGTCACTTCCACCCCCTCGAACAGTTTGGCGTAGCGCCGCTTCTGGTTCTGGATGAAGGCCTTGCTGCGCGGCTGGATCGAGATTGCCAGGGTCCGCACTTTGGACTGGCGGATGGCGCTCACCAGGTGGCTGTCCTGGGAGCCGAGGTCGTGGCCGAAGATGCACAGCGCGTCGCTGTGATTCAGCAATTGCTGGTAGCAGAACGACAGGTAGTCGCTGCCGCGAATGGTCTTGAGCTTGTCCGCCACCGGGCCTTCGCTGACGAACAGCGGCACATCGTCGAGGGTCTTGAGGGTGTTGTTGATGGCGAAGTTGCCCAGCAGCGTGCCCTCGGTGGAACCCAGCTTGCGCGCGGTGCCGTCCTGGTTGCGCACCAGGTGCAGGCCGCCGTGCAGGTACAGCACGCGGGTCTGTTGGCTGGCGGTCTGGCTGATGTCGAAGCTCGGGTCGGCGCCCTGGAACAGGTCGTCGATGCCCTGGGCATCGTGCTGGATCGCCCAGTAGTTGAGCAGGTCGTAGTTGCTGGTGAACACCGTGCGGTAGCGGCGCAGTTCCTGGTTGATCTGCGACAGCGTCGCCGGCTGCACCAGGCGCCACGGAATGTGCACCGCGTGCACGGTATTGATCAGCGCTTCCTTGATCGCGTAGTAGCGATTGCGCGGCGCCGCGGAGCTGACAGCCAGGGCCTTGTTGACCCGGCTGGTGGTCTTCAGCGCCCCCAGCACCTGCTCGAAACTGCGGGTCTGCAGGGCGTCGAACACGCTCAGTTCGGAGGGGCTCAGGGGTTTTTCTTCAACGCTGCGGGCGTTCTCGAACAGCGAGTCGTAGGCGAAGTCTTCCCACACCGCGCGGCTGGCGCCGTTGCCGATCAGCAGGCCGGCGATCGGCGTGCTGGCGCGCAAGGCGTTCCAGTCTTCAAGGTCGGCATCAAATTCCTGGAAATCCATCATCGCGGTTCGTCGTCTCAAGGCAGAAGGTGTACAGGGCGCCGACTTTATCACGACCGACCCTTGAGCCAGATCAACAACGCGCGTGACCGATGGGTCGATCCTGTGCGCATTTGTCGGATCGGCACGGCTGATCCAATCCCAGCCTGGAGGACGCGCCATGAGCAGCACTTTTTTCATTCCCGCCGTGAACATCATGGGTATCGACTGTCTCGACGAGGCCATGGTCGCGATCCGCAACTACGGTTTTCGCAAGGCGCTGATCGTCACCGACGCCGGCCTGGCCAAGGCCGGGGTGGCCGGGATGATTGCCGAGAAGCTGGCGATGCAGGACATCGATTCGGTGATCTTCGACGGCGCCAAGCCCAACCCGAGCATCGGCAACGTCGAGAAGGGCCTGGCGCAATTGCAGCAGAGCGGCTGCGACTTCGTGGTTTCCCTTGGCGGCGGTTCGCCCCATGACTGCGCCAAGGGCATCGCCCTGTGCGCCACCAATGGCGGGCATATCAGCGACTACGAGGGCGTCGACCGTTCGGCCAAGCCGCAGCTGCCGCTGATCGCGATCAACACCACCGCCGGCACCGCCAGTGAAATGACCCGTTTCTGCATCATCACCGACGAGCAGCGCCACGTGAAAATGGCCATCGTCGACCGTAACGTCACGCCGCTGCTGTCGGTCAACGACCCGGCGCTGATGGTCGCCATGCCCAAGGGCCTGACCGCCGCCACCGGCATGGACGCGCTGACCCACGCGATCGAAGCCTATGTGTCCACCGCGGCCAACCCGATCACCGATGCCTGCGCGCTGAAAGCCATGACCATGATCAGCCAGAACCTGCGCCAGGCGGTGCACGACGGCAGCGACCTGGTCGCCCGGGAAAACATGGCCTACGCCCAGTTCCTCGCCGGCATGGCCTTCAACAATGCGTCGCTGGGTTTCGTGCATGCCATGGCGCACCAGCTGGGCGGTTTCTACGACTTGCCCCACGGTGTGTGCAACGCCGTGCTGCTGCCCCATGTGCAGAGTTTCAATGCCATGGTCTGCGCCGGACGCCTGACCGATGTGGCCCACGCCATGGGTGCGGACATCCGTGGCTTCAGCCCGGAGGAGGGCGCGCAGGCGGCCATCAGCGCCATTCGCAGCCTGGCCCGGGATGTCGAGATCCCCAGCGGCTTGCGCGACCTGGGCGCCAAGCTGACGGACATTCCGGTCCTGGCCGCCAACGCCCTGAAAGACGCCTGCGGCCTGACCAACCCACGCACCGCCGACCAGCGCCAGATCGAAGAGATCTTCCGCAGCGCGTTCTGAACCATCCCTTGTAGGAGCGAGCTTGCTCGCGATCGATCGCGTCAGCGATCTGGGCGATGTTCCGCGTTGTTCTGACGAATATCGCGAGCAAGCTCGCTCCTACAGAGGGGCATAACTGGCGTTTGCGAATCGAGCCCCCAAGTTTGCATGCAGTCGAAAACCGGCAGGCTTGTTCATATGAGGGCGCGGGAGTCAGGCTTGAATGGGTTGAAAGAGTCGATTGGGCGGGGGATAGTGCGTGGCTTAAACGTGGTGATCGTCGATGGGCGCAGGGAGCGGAGCAATGACATCGAGATATGGTGCGCTGGGTTGCTGGGTCATGATCGGACTGTCGCTGGGCACGACTCATGTCCATGCCCAATGTGCCTCACCCGAACTCAAGGACGGCGTGGTGGGATACTCGGAGTGCAAGGCGTGGCCAGCCTATCCTGGAGTGAGCATTACTGTGAGTTCGCAGCTCGAGGCGCACTCGGCTACTGAAAATCCCTATGACCAAGGCACCTATGATCTCCGCCTGGCTCTGGTTGCGAGTGAAGATGGCGCCGCCCTGGCCACATATTCTCAGGCCTCATCATTCAATTCCGACGCGATCAGCTTCAATGGGCTGAGTATTGATACTGCCCGTTATAGTCTCACCCCGCAGTTACGTGCATTCGGCATTCGCGCTGCTTTCCGAGGGTCGTCACGGGCCAACCCTTTCGGTGAAGCCTGGCTGTCACTCTACGTCAAAGAGGGCAACACCCTGCGTCCGGTGCTGGAGTCGTTGGTTGTCGAGTCCTATGGGGGAGAATGGGACACCAACTGTGAAGGCGAATTTCATGAGACCAAACGCACCCTTCAGATGGCCAAGAGCAGCAGCCACGGTTATGCCGACCTGATCGTCAAAACCCAGTCAAGTGGTTCGACCAATGTTCGCAAGGGCGAAGAGTGCGTTTCCGTATCCCGTGCCGAGAAGCCGGCAGTGACCACCCTGCGTTACGACGGCAAGCAATACGTGGTACCGGAAGGCCTGAAAGGTCGCTCATTCTGATGCGTTGCCTGATCTCCTGATGTTGGCTCGTCTGTTAGTCGTGCTGGCCACTGGCGAGGCGATGGACTCAAAGGTATCCAAGACATGCTCACCGGCCTCAACCATCTGACCCTCGCCGTGACCGACCTGAATCGCAGCCTGGGGTTCTACCGCGACCTGCTGGGCCTGCGCCTGGATGCCAGCTGGGACAGCGGCGCCTATCTGTCGCTGCCGGGCCTGTGGTTGTGCCTGTCGTTGGACCCGTCGCGCCGCTCGGCCGAAGTGCCGGACTACACCCATTACGCCTTCAGCATCGAGGCCGGGCATTTCCTGGCGTTCGTCCAGCGCCTGCGGGCTGCTGGCGTGCGGGAGTGGCGCGACAACCGCAGCGAAGGCGCCTCGTTCTATTTCCTCGACCCCGACGGCCACCCGCTGGAAGCCCATGTCGGCGATCTGGCCTCGCGTTTGCGCGCCTGCCGGCAGCAGCCCTATGCCGGGATGACGATCTTTACCGACGAATGACCGCTCGCCGCCGCTTCAAGACGGCTGGCTGTCGTTATGGCGACCCTGGTGGGGTGGTGCGGGGGCGCACAAGCCGGCAGAATCCTGCGATCAAAACCGCGCCACCTTCGGCGCTTCGGAGTGTGGCATGACCTCTTCGCTGTTACTGGCCGTTCTCGCCTCGGGCTTTATCTATGGCATTACTCCCGGACCGGGCGTGCTGGCGGTCTTCGGTATCGGCGCGGCGCGCGGGCGGCGGGCCGGGGCCGGCTTTCTCTGCGGGCATCTGCTGGGCGACGTGATCTGGTGCAGCACCGCGCTGATCGCCATCGTCGGCGCGCGGGAGATCGGCAGCACGGCCTTCGATGTGCTCGGCGTGCTCAGCGGCCTTTATCTGTTCTGGCTCGGCCTGCGGGCGATCCGCAGCCAGCGCAGCAACGGGCAGGAACCCCAGGGCCCGGCGCGCCAGCCGTTCTGGCACGGCATCCTGTTCGGCCTGACTAACCCCAAGGCGTACCCGGTGGCCGTGGCGACGTTCACCGCACTGCTGTCCAGTCGCGCCGAGCTGCTCAACTGGTCGATGCTGCCCTGGCTGATCTTCCTCAGTTTCCTCGGCGGTATCGGCGCATACGCTATTCTGATTGGCATCGTCGGTGCGCGGCGGGTGCGGACCCTGTATCAGCGCCACGAGCTGGCGATCACCCGGCTTTGCGGCGTGATGTTCATCGGGTTTGCCATCAACGCCTTGCTGCATGCCGTTCCGGGATTGCTGGCGAACAAGGCATAAAGGCTGTCCGCAAGGTTGCGACAGCCACGGACCCGCAGCGGCCCTGCGCCGCTGCCAGAACCAGGGATTGATACTCGGCGCTTTATCTTCACAGGCAGTGTCGTTCCCTGATGGCAACCAACAACTCCGCGCCCCTGGCCAGTTTCATCGACCTTCTGCTGGACGCCGTCTGTGCGGTGGATGTGGAAGGCCGTTTCGTCTTCGTCAGCGCCGCCTGCGAGCGGATTTTCGGTTACACGCCGGACGAACTGGTCGGCCGGCGCATGATCGAGCTGGTGCACCCCGCGGACCGCCTGCGCACGCTGCAGGCCGCCGAGCGGATCATGGCTGGCGAATCCATGCCCAACTTCGAGAACCGTTACCTGCGCAAGGACGGGCAGGTCGCGCATATCCTCTGGTCGGCGCGCTGGTCCGAGGTCGACCAGCTGCGCATCGCCGTGGCCCGCGACATCACCGAGCGCAAGCAGGCCGAGTCGCGGCAGGCGGCGCTGTATGCGATTTCCGAAGCGGCCCATGCCACCGAGGACCTGCTGGCGTTGTTCCGGCGCGTGCACCGGATCATCGGTGAATGGCTGCCGGCGCTGAATTTCTCCGTGGCGCTGTACGACGAGCAATGCCAGGCGCTGAGCTTTCCCTATCACGTCGACGACCGCGAGCGCTGCCCGGAGCAGCCGGGCACGCTGACCGGCAGCCTGTGCGCCGAGGTGATCCGCAGTGGCCAGCCGTTGCTGCTGACTCCCGGCAATTATGGGCCGCTGTCACCGCTGTCGGATGCCGCCGACCCGTACTCGCCCTGCTGGCTCGGGGTGCCACTCAATTCGCAGAAAGGCACCATCGGCGCGCTGATCGTCAAGAGCGCGCCGGGCGACGAGCAATACACCGAGCAGGACAAGGAGTTGTTGCAATACGTCTGCGCTCAGCTCGCCACCGCCATCGAGCGCAAGCAGCTGCATGTGCGCCTGCAGTACATGGCCCAGTACGACCAGCTGACCCAGTTGCCCAACCGCGAATTGCTCCGCGAGCGCCTGCGCAGTGCCCTGGCCCGTGCCCGTCGCGAGTCCGGGCGCATGGCCTTGCTCTACGTCGATCTGGACCGGTTCAAGCAGGTCAACGACACACTTGGCCACGCCGTCGGCGACATGCTGTTGCAGGCGGTGGCCAACCGCCTCAAGGCCTGCGTGCGCGAGAGCGACACCGTGGCGCGGATCGGTGGCGATGAGTTCGTGGTGCTGCTCGGCTGTATCCAGCATGCGGAAGATGCCGGCATCGTCGCCGGAAAGATTCGCCGGGCGCTCGACGAGCCGCTGCGCCTGGATGGCCATCAACTGAGCATTCTGCCGAGCATCGGTATCGGCCTGTTTCCCGAACACGGCCATGACGAAAAGCAGCTGTTCAAGCACGCCGACGAGGCGATGTACGCGGCCAAGCGCGCCCAGCGGAGCCCGTCCCGGGCCTGAAAGAAACGGCCGATCAGACCGTTTTTTTGCCAACCGTTCGTCGTGGCCGATGCAACTTTTTCAAACCTTCGATGGCCTGAAAACTCTCACTCTGTGCAGGCGCCGTGCGCCGTCAACTGATCAAAGGAGGCCGACACCATGAGCTTCATGGCCACCCATCTGTCCCGCACCTGCCTCGCGCTGCTGCTCGGCCTGAGTGCCAGCGCGGCGTTCGCCCAGTCCCCCGCGGAGTTTATCGATGAGGCTTCGGCCAAGGGCATGGCAGATATCGAGGCCAGTCGCCTGGCCCACCAGAAGACCTCTTCCAAGGCGGTCAAGGACTACACCATCGTGGTCATCAACGACCGCACCACCGCCAACCAGCACCTGGCGAAAATCGCCAGGAAACTCGACTTGCCCGTAGCGCCCCGGGAAGAAGTGATCAGCAAGGCCAAGGCGCTGATCCCCGAGGTTCCGGAAGGCGAAACCTTCGATGCCGCCTATGCCGAGAGCCAGGTCAAGGCCACCGAAGAAGCCATCGAGCAGATCCAGCAACAGGCCCAAATCACCGAGATCCCCGAACTCAAGGCCTTCGCCGAAGAGACCCTGCCGAAACTGCAGAATCACCTGCAAATGGCCAAGGCCCTCAAGGCTGGCCGGCCCCTGGATCAGTTGGATGGTTGAGCGGCGGTGTGCCGCCTCAGGTATTGACCAGCCAGCGAGCCTGGCGACTGCCGCGCCAGTTGAAGCTGCTCAGTGCCAGCAAGAGTAAGAGTATCGAGTAGATGGCGTAGGTCCCGAGCCTGTCGTAGGCCCAGCCCGCCAACAGGATGCCCACGAGTCCGGCAAAGCGGCTGATGAAGTCTATCGAGCCATACCAGCTACCAATGATTTCCTTGGGCACGGTGAGCTGGATGGCACTGGCCGTGGTACGGAAATACAGCGTGGTACCGAACTGGAATACGAACATGCCGGTGCCCGCGAGCCAGATATTGCCGCGCAGGCATAACGTGATGCAGACCCCCGAGATCATGATCAGGTGCGACAGCAATATCGTGCTCGGCACCCGGGAGGCCTGGCCACTGGCGCGCAAGGCGAGTCCGCCGGCTATGGCACCTGCCGCTCCAACGGAGAACAGGTAGCCGGTCTGCACTTCGGAAAACCCATGAAAGCCCCGAAGCAGGGGGACCCACAGGAGCGCCAGCACGCTGACCACCAGCAGGCAGGTGGCATAAGATGCGAGGAAATACCGCCACCGTGGAGCGCGCAATAGATCGATGGTGGCTCTCGAAGCGCCGGTGACACTTTCCTGGAAACGTTGGACAAACGAGGTGCTGGCAATATCGAGGGGCGAGGTTTGCCCATTCAAGGTACTCAGGCTGATCGTCAAGGCGAGCGCGGCCAGCATGAAGGCAATGGAGGCCAGCAGTGAGATCGACAAGCCGACGTTGAAAATGACCAGGGCCCCGATGACCGGCCCCAGGGTCCTGGCGACGCCATTGAAGGTGGCGAGCAGGCCGTTGATTCTGGGGATGTCGCCAGCAGTGAAAAGGAACGGGATCAAGGCAAACAGGATCAGCCGTGAATACTGATGGATCAGGTCGACGAAGAAGGCAAAAAACCACACCCATTCCACGGAGCGGTCGTAGACCCGAAGGACAAGAACGGCCAGGGCAAACACCGCGATGTTTACCAGTTGCGTGGCAATGAACAGTTTCCATTTGTTGAAACGATCGATAAAACCCGCGCCTAGCAAGGTCACCAGTATTTCAGCGCTATAGCCGATGGCGTAGGTGGTGGTAACGGCCAGCGTCGTTCCGCTGATGGAGTAGGCAAGGTTGGCGAATACCAGGTCGTAGATGGCTTCGGAAAGTATGAGTAATACCCCCAAGGCCACAAAGGACCAGACTGACCGCGCCGTTGAATTGAAAGAGGTGTGCACAGAAATTTAATCCGTTAAATTTTTTATATGCCCGGTATCACGCAGCCTGGGCTTTGATATTGGCAGGCAAGAACGATTGGAGTTCTTCTATGCTGTTGAACGCCTGTTTGGCCGTAAGGCTATCCAGCGCAACAATTTCCATGGCTTGTATCTTGCCCAGGAGTGTACGCAGTGCTCCAGGTTATAGATCTGAATGTTTCAGATTGAGTATATGGTCTTTTGTTAAGTGTTTAGATCGAACCAAAGTCCAGCAACAGGCCCAAATCACCGAGGTCCCCGAACTCAAGGCCTTCGCCGAAGAGACCCTGCCGAAACTGCAGAATCACCTGCAAATGGCCAAGGCCCTCAAGGCTGGCCGGCCCCTGGATCAGTTGGATGGCTGAGTGCCGTCCCACCACCGATGCGCCTTCGGGCCTAACCTGAAGGCGCACCGCGTCCGGTGTCGCTGTCTCTCCCTGGCATTTTCAGCATCGATTCAACTCGGCTTCTGCTGTTGCTCCGGCGGTAGCTCATCCAGCTTCAAGGGCTCGCCCTCGCCGATTTCCTTGTATTCCTGGCGTAGCTTCTCCAACTGCTCGAGATCCAGCCCATCCAGGCTCAGCAACGCATTGTGCGCATCCTTGGTGGCGCGCAGCAGTTCGTCGATCTTCAAGTGCAGGATGTCGTTATCGCGGTTCTGGGTGTTCTGGATCAGGAACACCATCAGGAAGGTGATGATGGTGGTAGAGGTATTGATGACCAGCTGCCAGGTATCGTTGAAACCAAAGACCGGCCCGCTCATGCCCCAGATCGCAATCAATGCCAGCGCAATCAGAAAGGTCCCGGGACTGCCGGCCCACAGCGACAGCTTCTGCGAGAATTTGGCGAATTTCATTGACGTTTCCCCTGTGCGGCGGCATCTGAAATTCAGACAGCGGCGGTAGAGGGAAAATTCTTTTTTATGATTGGCCCTCTGGCTGCAGTCAGGGGCTGCATCCGTTCGGCCGCCAGTCAATTCTCTACCAGCCTGACTCCCCGCCTTCGCTTGTCGAGAGCGGTATGAGCGGGGTAGTGGACTGGCTTCAGGAGCCGCTGATTTCGCGCTGGAACGCCGCTTGTGCCCGGGCGCAGGTGAGGATGCGGTAGCGCGTGCTGCGTGAGACGTTTTGGTCGCGAAAGCGCTGGTACACCGGCTGGAAGACGGTGCGATCCAGGTTGGGGTGCTCCGCGTTCAGGTAGGCCTCGCAAAGCCGGTCGTAATCCTGCTGCGAGATGAAGCGCCGGAACCAGAAGCGGTAGAAGTAACCCAGCAGGAAACCCAGGCTGAAGTCGCGATCGAGTACCGAGTGGGCGCAGCACTCGAAGTCGATCAGGCGCAGGCGGCCATCGGCGGCGACCAGAATGTTTTTCGGGTGGGGGTCCATGTGCACGAAGTCGTCGTCGAGCATCTGGCCGAACAGCCGGAAGATCGCCGACAACAGGGTTTCAGCCTGCTCGGGATGGGCCAGCAGGCGCTCGTCGACGCTGCAATGGTCCGCCCAGAAACCCACCAGCAAGTACTCTTCGCGCAGGAATGGAAAACGCCCCTTGTAGCCAAACGCCGAGACCTGGGGCGAGAGGGCGGATTTGCCCGACACCACCGACAGGTTGATGAATTCATTGGTCAGGTCGTGCAGGCCGAAGCTGCGCTTGAGCCCGAGGAAGTTCTGCAGCTGCTTTTTCCAGTGAGTCAGGCGGTTGTGCTTGAGCACCCATTGGCGTTCGCCTTCGAGCAGGAACACGCCCCGCGTGTCTTCCGGAATATCCAGCGTGGGATATTGCTCGGGCTTGGCCAGAAAACGCCGTAGCAGCGGGTCCAGTTCGTGCCGATGGGATGGATCGAAATGGAAGGTCACGCCATCGATCTGCTGCCGATGCAGCGTTCGGGTGAAGCTCCTGAGGTGAAGCATGCAGGGTTCCTGGCCTTGGATGGCGAACGAAGGGTGGCGCTGTGAGCCTGCGCTGAAACGCGAGCCGAAAGGGCGCGCATCATAATTCATCGCAAGTCCTGGCGTTCACGAAATTCATCCGGGTGCCTTCTGTGCCCTTGCGAGGGAAAAGGACCTCTGGCCGGCCACAGCCTGTTTTGGCCGGGGTTGGACCGAGTAGGCCGGTAGGCGGGGTCAATGCGCGGCATTCTGCCGGAACTGCCGCAGGCCAGGATTTCGGACGACCAGTAGTCGTTGTCCACTTTCTGACAGCTGGGCACCGAAGGGTTGCCGGTGTTGGTAACCGCCATTCAGGCGGTGGCCTTGCGTGGAGTGGGGGGCCGTTGCCCTGGCCACTGATGAACTTGTAGAACACCACCGCGCTTTCGAAGCTCTGCGACAGGCTGGTTTCGCGCCGGCGGATCCGGTTGCTCTATCGACGAACACACACCTTCACACTCTAAAACAGAATTTTTCTGGAGGGCCCGGGTGCTCGGGGTTACCGTGGATTGAAGAGCGCGACACAGGGGGCGCGAGCAGATTTAGGAGTGAACACGATGTCCAGCGTTACGCAGTCCCGTACGGTCGCTCTCTATCATCAGGCAGAGGACCTTTTTTTCTCGGCCATTTCACAAGAAAACTGGCACTTTAACGATAGTCTTGCGGCGTATTGCACGGGTGTCGTCGCCAGCAGTCTGAACCTGCTGTTCGTCAAGCGAACAGGGCCGGACCTGGCCGTGGGGGTGCTTGCAGGCATCGGATTTCTTGAACGCGCGGGGCTGCCTTTTTGTGTGGTTGTGCACGATAACCTGGTGGCGCAGGTCCGTGAGCTGCTGCTGGAGCAGCACTTGTTGGAAGGCGATAGAACCACGTCGATGTGGGTCGATCTGAGCGTCCATGAATTGCCACCGGATGTGGCGGTGAGCTTCGACATTCGCCGTACCGATGAGCAGCTCGAGGATTGGGCCGATCCCGTGGAAAGTGCCTTCGAGTCGGGTGATGCGGGAGCGGGGCAATACCTGGCCCGGCATCGGGTGGCGCTGCAAAACGGCCAACCGTTGAGGCATTTCACCCTGTATGAGCAGTCGCGGCCCGTCAGTTCGCTGACCCTGTCGTTGGGGCAGGCGGTGGCGCGTCTGGATGATATCGGCACCCGGCCCGAATACCAGGGCCGGGGCTATGCCAGCGCACTGATTCGACACGCGCTGGCGTATGCGAAAAAACAGGGGGTGAGCCTGTGTGTGCTGGAGGCCTCCCAGGAGGGGCTGTCGATCTACCGGAAGGCGGGGTTCGACACTTTGTTCGGGTACACGACCTTTTACCGCGAATGAGCAGGTGGTGGGCAAACACTTCGCTCAATGCGCGGCGTTCTGCCGGAACTGCCGTGGGCTGACGCCGGTCAGCGCCTTGAACTGGCGGCTGAAGGCGCTGTGGTCGGTGTAGCCGCATTGCAGGGCGACGTCGGTGATCGGCAGTTCGCCGAGCAGCAGGCGCGAGGCGTGTTCCAGGCGCACCTTGTGGATCATCTGCCGTGGGGTGAGGTGGAAGATGCGTTTGCAGTAGCGCTCCAGTTGGGCGATCGACAGGTCGGCGATATGGGTCAGGTCGTCGAGGCGGATGGCTTCGTTGTAGTGCTCGCGGATATGCCGGTCCACCGCGGCCAGGCGTTCGTAGGCCGGGTGCGCGTCGCGGGCGGCCTGCAGGTCGAGGGAGATGCCGGCCATGCCGATGATCCGTCCGTCGCGCCCGTGCAGCGGCAGCTTGTGGGTCAGGCACCAGCCGGGTTCGCGGCTGCCGTACAGGTGCAGTTCCAGCTGGCCCTTGATGGTGACGCCCTGGCGCAGCACGCGCTGGTCCTGCTCGGTATAGACCGGGCCGAGCACGGCGGGAAACACCTCGGCCGAGGTCTTGCCCAGCAGCGGCGCGACGTTCTTGAAGCCGCAGCGCTGGGCCAGGGTCAGGTTGGCGGTGAGGTAGCGGGCTTGCAGGTCCTTGATGAAAAACACCGCGTTGGGCAGGGTGTCGAGCAGCGGGATCACCAGGGCCATGCTGCCCAGCAGGCCGTGAATATCCTCGGGCGCCTGGCTGGCGATGGCGTCGGGCAGGCGGTGCAGCTGAGCGGTATCGATCATCAAGGGCTGCTCTTGTTGTGGGACGGGGCGCGCCCCGCGACTTTGGGTCTACTGGCTCATCCTTGAATTGCGCGGCGTCGTTGGCGTGCGGCTCGCGGCAACGGTCTGCGTTTCACTTCGCGCCGGGTGTCGGCGATTCCATCAGCAAGGTTTCGATCCGCGCCGGCACCAGGGGCGCTCGTGGCGTCGGCGCGGCCCAGCCGAACAGGGCCTGTGCCGCCGTGGCGCAGACTCGCCCCTGGCAGGCGCCCATGCCGCAGCGACTGTGCAGTTTGGCCTCGCTCCAGCTCGCTTCGCCAGCCACGGCGGCGTAGGGCACATCCTCGCAGCGGCACAGCAGCGTATCAGCTCGCGCCAGGCGCAGAAGCGCCGGTTGCAGGGCGAAGGTTTCACTCACTCGCTCGGCGAACGCCTGCCAATGGGCCCGGCGCTGGATCAGCGCGGTGGCCTCCCGGGTCTGCCCGCTGGCGGCCAGCCCGGCGATCTCGCCTTCGACCCTCGCCAGTTCGCTACCTCCGACTCCGGTGCATTCGCCGGCCGCGTAGACCTGGGCGAGGCTGGTGCCCTGGTAATGATCCACCGCAATCGCGTTGGCTTGCAGCTGGCAGCCGAGATGGCTGGCCAGGGTGGTGTTGGGCACCAGCCCGAAACCGCAGGCGAGACGTTCGCAGGGTACTTCCCGAACCTGCTCGCCTTGCTGGATACGCACCGCTTGCAGGCGATCTTCGCCCAGGGCCTCGAGCACATGGGTATTCCAGCGATAGGCCGCAGTGGCCAGCCCGGCGGCCTGGCCGAGCTTGGCCGGCCAGCGCCAGAGCCCTGCGGCGAATGTCGCCAGGGCGGCCAGCGGGGCTTGTTCCAGGACCGCCTGCACCCGGGCGCCGGCCTGGCGCGCGGTGGCGGCGCTGGCCAGCAGCAACGGCCCGCTGCCGGCGATGACCACGCGCTCGCCGGCGACCGTCAGGCCGTTTTTCAGCAGGGCTTGCAAAGCCCCGGCGCCCGTCACGCCGGGCAAGGTCCAGCCGGGGAAGGGCAGCAGCAGTTCGCGGGCGCCGCAGCACAGGATCAGGCTCTGATAGCGGACCAGCAAAGCCTGCTCGGCATTTTCCAGCAGCAGGGCATTGGCGCCGGCGCCGGCCACCACCCGGGTGCCCGGCAGGTAACGCAACCGAGGATGCTCCAGCACCTGCAAGGCGTCGCGGGCGATGCCGGCGAGCGTGACGCCCGGCCCGTTGCGCCAGATCTGGCCGCCGGGGCGCGGGTTGTCGTCGAGCAGGACGATGGAGAGATCGCTGCGGCTCGCTGCCCGGGCCGCCGCGAGGCCGGCCGGGCCACTGCCGACGATAAGGATGTCGCAGCTCAGGCGCTGTTGACTCATGGCGTGCGCTCCACGTGCATGCCTTCGCGGCACAAGGTCTGGCAGGCCAGTTGGCGCCGGCCGTCGATGGTCATGCGGCATTCCTGGCAGATGCCCATGCCGCAGAAGGGCGCCCGGGGCTGGCCGCTGCAGGAGGTTCGGGTACGTGGGTCGCCGCTGGCGGCGACGGCGGCGGCGACGCTCAGGCCATCGCGCACGGTCAGCGCCTGACGGTCCAGGTAAATGATCATGGGGCGGTTCCAGTCAGGGAGGCGTTCAGCTCGGCGAAGCGTGCGGGGCGATAGGCCTGGGCGTCGATATCTGGTCGTTCGCCGAGCAGCAGTTGGGTCAGCAGCCGGCCGCTGCCGGGGGCGGTGGTGACGCCCAGGCCTTCATGCCCAACCGCCAGCCACAGGCCTGTGTGGCGTGGGTGTTGGCCAAGGATCGGCAGGCCGTCCGGGGTGGCGGCGCGAAAGCCGGTCCAGGCGCGGATGCCGTTCAATTGCGCGAGCCCCGGCAGATAGGCCACGGCCCGTTGCAGCATTGGGGTCAGTACTTCGGGTTCGATGGCCGGGTCGAGGCTGTCGAACTGCCGGGACGAGCCGATCAGCAATTGCCCGGTCGGCCGTGGCTGCACATTGAACGCCACCGAGGTGCCGTTGCTGGCGTGGGCGCTGGCGGCGTAGCCCAGCTCCACCAGTTGGTGGGACACCTGCCGGGGGTAACGATCGGTGATCAGCAAGTGGCCCTTCTTCGGCCGTAACGGCAGCTCCGGCAGCAGGTTCCTCGCCGCCAGACCGTTGGCCAACACCACGTACTCGGCACGCAGCACGCGGCCGTCATCCAGCTCCACGCGGTGGTCGGCGATGGCGCTGACCGTGGCCCGCTCGCAGCTGATCCCCGGCGTGTTGTGCAACAGCCAGTGGGCGGTGGCCGGGGCGTAGAGAATGCCGTCGCCGGGGATCTTCAGGGCGCCGCCAAGCCCTTTGCGCAACAGGGGTTCGAGTGCAGCCAGGGTCGCGCTGTCGAGCAATTCGCCCGCCACGCCGTGCTGGGCCAGGTTGATTTGCTTGGCCCGGGCCAGGTCCATTTCCGCAGCGTCCGCGGCCAGCCACAGGGTGCCGCAATTGCGGTAGGCGCAGGTGGCCGGCAGCTGCGCGCGCAGTTGGTTCCACAGGCCGATGGAGTAGTGACTCAGGGCCAGTTCGGCGCGGTTGTCGTCCATCGCCACCAGGTGGCCCATGCCCGCGCCGGTGGCGCCGCCGCGGGCGTTGTCGAGCACCCGCACCCGCAGGCCGCGGCGGGCCATTTCATGGGCGCAGGCGGCCCCGACTATGCCGCCGCCAATCACCAGGACGTCGGCTTCGGCCGGCTGGCTCACGAGACGATGCCCCAGCCGAAAGGGTCGCTGTCTTCGATCAGCAAGGTGGCTTCGGCGCTGATATGAGCGGTGCCGCGAAGGGTCGGGATGACCTGCTCGCCTGCCGGCTCGTAGCTGGCGCTGAACTGGCTGCCGATCACGCTGGCCTGGCGCCAAATCGCCCCGGGCGCGAGTTTGCCGTCGGCGGCCAGGCAGGCCAGCTTGGCGCTGGTGCCGGTGCCGCAGGGGGAGCGGTCGTAGGCCTTGCCGGGGCACAGCACGAAGTTGCGGCTGTCGGCCTGCGGGTCGTCGGCGAACAGCTCGATATGGTCGATCACACCACCGTCGGCGCCGCTGATGCCGGCGGCCTCCAGGGCTTCGCGCACGGCCCAGGCGTAGTGGGTCAGGGCTTCGACGTTACCCAGGGCGATGCGCTGGCCATGCTCGCTGATCAGGAAGAACCAGTTGCCGCCCCAGGCGATATCGCCACGGACGGTGCCGTGGCCGGCCAGTTGCAATTCGACGTCGCTGCGGTAACGGTAGGCCGGCACGTTGCGCACGCTGACCGAGAGGTCGTCGTGCAGGGTGGCGCTGACGGTGCCCACCGGGGTTTCGATGCGGTGCACGCCGGGTTCGATGCGCCCCAGGTGATACAGCGAACGCACCAGGCCGATGGTGCCGTGGCCGCACATGCCCAGGTAACCGCTGTTGTTGAAGAAGATCACCCCGGCACAGGCATCCGCCGCCTGGGGTTCGCACAGCAGGGCCCCCACCAGCACGTCGCTGCCCCGGGGTTCCAGCACGCAGGCCGTGCGCCAGCGATCGTGGCGCTCTTGCAGGACGGCCAGCCGCTGGGCCATCGAACCGCTGCCCAGATCGGGAAAGCCGTCGACAACCAGGCGAGTCGGCTCGCCCCCCGTATGTGAATCGATGACGGTTATTTTTTTCATGGCAGCACCTGACGGAAAAGGCCTACAGATTGGCTCGTGAAAGGGCTGCATCGCTTGTGGGTTTTCTCTGCGGCGGATGACGAAATCGGCACAGTGGGGTTTTCCGCCAACCCTGTAGCCGCTGCCGCAGGCTGCGCACGGACGCACAGCGTCCGCCAGATCGGACGGCGCGGTGTGACAGAAAGACCGGGGATACAGGTTCTGCGTCTGCTGCGCAGCCGATCGCAGCCTGCGGCAGCGGCTACAGGGGGCATGGTTCTGCGGGAAAAAGCGCAGGAAAGGTATGTGGGCGATTGGGCAAATGTGCCGATTTCGTCTTGCTTGAGCGGGAAAAACCTCAAGCTCCAGGGCGGTGAAAGGCGGAATCTGTTTTTCGTTTCCAACGCCTGTCGGCCCCGACCGACTCAACCCATAAGGACAAGACCATGAGCCGTAAAGCCATCCACTGGAGCGGTGTGTTCCCTGCCGTCAGCACCCAGTTCAAACCCGACTTTTCCCTGGACCTGGACGCCACCCACAGCGTCATGCGCAACCTGGTGGCCGACGGTGTGTCGGGCCTGGTGGTGTGCGGCACCGTGGGTGAAAACACCTCGCTGAGCACCGCGGAAAAACTCTCGGTGATCGAGGTCGCCAAGGACGCTGCCGGCGGCCGCGTGCCGGTGATCGCCGGGATCGCCGAGTTCACCACCGAGTTCGCCCGCAACACCGTGCGCGAAGCGGCCAAGGTCGGGGTCGACGGGGTGATGGTCATGCCGGCCCTGGTGTATTCGGCCAAGTCCCATGAAACCGCCGCGCACTTTCGTGCCATTGCCACCGGCACCGACTTGCCGGTGATGGTCTACAACAACCCGCCGATCTACAAAAGCGACGTCACCCCGGACGTGCTGATCGCCCTGCAGGACTGCGAAAACATCGTTTGCTTCAAGGACTCCTCCGGCGACACCCGGCGCTTCATCGACCTGCGCAATGCCGTGGGCGACCGCTTCGTGCTGTTCGCCGGCCTGGATGACGTGGTGGTGGAAAGCATCGCCGTCGGCGCCGAAGGCTGGGTCTCCGGCATGTCCAACGCCTTCCCGAAAGAGGGCGAGACGCTGTTCCGCCTGGCCAAGGAAAAACGCTTCGAAGAGGCCCTGGCGCTGTACCGCTGGTTCATGCCGCTGCTGCACCTGGACGCGCGTCCGGACCTGGTGCAGTGCATCAAGCTCTGCGAAGAACTGGTCGGTCGCGGCTCCTCGATCACCCGCCCACCGCGCCTGGCCCTGCAGGGCGAGACCCTGGCCGAGGTCAAGGCGATAGTCGCCAAGGCCCTGGCCGAGCGTCCGCAGTTGCCGGACGTCGGTTTGTAAGCCAGCCGACAGGCCGCCCCGCGCAGTGGCTCGCGGGGTGGTCTGGTCCACGAGAAGAACCATCAGGCACTCGCGCAGTGCCGTGTTTCACCCCGTCGGCCGCCTGCTCGCAGGAGGCCGGCGCGACATTCGATCTGCCTACTCCAATAACTCAATAAGAAGGCGCGCCTATGTCAGGCCAAGGCAAATTCAAGAAACAGCTCTCTCTGGTTGACCTCACCTTCATCGGCCTGGGGGCGATCTTCGGTTCCGGCTGGTTGTTCGCCGCCAGCCATGTCTCGGCCATCGCCGGGCCGGCGGGGATCTTCTCCTGGCTGCTCGGCGGTTTCGCCGTCCTGCTGCTGGGCATCGTCTACTGCGAACTGGGCGCGGCCCTGCCGCGAGCCGGCGGGGTGGTGCGTTATCCGGTGTTCTCCCACGGGCCGCTGCTGGGCTACCTGATGGGCTTTATCACGTTGATTGCGTTTTCCAGCCTGGTGGCCATTGAAGTGGTGGCGGCGCGGCAATACGCGGCGGCCTGGTTTCCGGGCCTGACCCATGCCGGCAACAGCAACCCGACCCTTCTCGGCTGGCTGGTGCAGTTCGCCCTGTTGTGCCTGTTCTTCTGGCTCAACTACTCCAGCGTCAAGACCTTCGCCAAGTCCAACAACCTCATCAGCCTGTTCAAGTTCGTGGTACCGCTGCTGGTCATCGGCGTGCTGTTCACCTTCTTCAAACCAGAGAATTTCCACGTCCAGGGCTTTGCTCCCTTTGGGCTGTCCGGCATCGAAATGGCGGTCTCAGCCGGCGGCATCATCTTCGCCTACCTGGGGCTGACGCCGATCATTTCGGTGGCCAGCGAAGTGCGCAATCCACAGCGCACCATTCCCATCGCGCTGATCCTTTCGGTCCTGCTCTCGACCCTGATCTACGGCCTGCTGCAACTGGCGTTCCTCGGCAGCATTCCCACCGATATGCTGGCCAACGGCTGGAGCAGCATCAGCAAGCAATTCTCCCTGCCGTACCGCGACATCGCCCTGACCCTGGGCGTCGGCTGGCTGGCCTATCTGGTGGTGGCGGACGCGGTGATTTCCCCCAGCGGCTGCGGCAACATCTACATGAACGCCACGCCACGGGTGGTGTACGGCTGGGCGAAGACCGGCACCTTCTTCAAGATCTTCACCCGCATCGACGAGCAGTCCGGCATCCCGCGCCCGGCGCTGTGGCTGACCTTCGGCCTGTCGGTGTTCTGGACCTTGCCGTTCCCGTCCTGGGAAGCGCTGATCAATGTGGTGTCGGCGGCCCTGGTGCTCAGTTATGCGATTGCCCCGATCAGCGTGGCGGCGCTGCGCAAGAGTGCGCCGGACCTGCCGCGGCCGTTCCGGGTCAGTGGCTTCGGCCTGTTGGGGCCGGTGTCCTTCGTCATCGCTGCGCTGATCGTCTACTGGTCCGGCTGGAGCACGGTGTCCTGGTTGCTGGGCCTGCAGATCCTGATGTTCGTCATCTACCTGGGCTGCAAGCGCCTGGTGCCCACCGACCACCTGAGCCTGACCGAACAGGTGCGCTCGTCCCTGTGGCTGATCGCTTTTTACGCCTTGACCATGGTCATTTCCTACCTGGGCAGCTTCGGCGGGATCGGTGTGCTCACTCACCCCTACGACACCCTGGTCGTCACCCTCATGGCCCTGTGCATCTACTACTGGGGCGCCAATACCGGGGTGCCAGGCAGCAAGCTGCTGCTGGAAGGGGCAGACGAATGAGCACGGCCCAGGCATCCATTCAGCTCACGCCATTTATTCAGAGAGGTAACCCATGCCTGTAACAGGACAACTGCTGATCGGCCAATCCCGCGTGCGGGGTGGCCACGGCGAAGTGCATGCGCTGGTCGCTGCTACCGGCGAGGCCCTGGCGCCGGGTTTTGGCGGCGCCGGCCCGAACGACCTGGAGCGCGCCTGCGCCCTAGCCGAAGCGGCGTTCGACCGCTATCGGGAAACCAGCGTGGAACAACGGGCGGCGTTGCTGGAGAGCATCGCCGGCAACATCCTCGCCCTCGGTGATGAGCTGATCGAGCGCTGCATGAGCGAGACCGGCCTGCCCCGTGCCCGCCTGGAAGGCGAGCGCGGGCGCACCGTAGGCCAGCTGCGTTTGTTCGCGGCGGTGGTGCGCGACGGCAGCTTCCTGGAGGCACGCATCGACCCGGCCCAGCCGGAGCGCCAACCCTTGCCCAAGGTGGATCTGCGCCTGCGCCAGATCGCCATCGGGCCGGTGGCGGTGTTCGGCGCCTCGAACTTTCCCCTGGCGTTTTCCGTGGCCGGCGGCGACACCGCCTCGGCACTGGCCGCCGGTTGCCCGGTGGTGGTCAAGGCGCATTCGGCGCACCCCGGCACCTCGGAACTGGTAGGCCAGGCGATCCAGCAGGCGGTGCACAGCCACGGGTTGCCGGAAGGGGTGTTCTCGCTGCTGTTCGATGCCGGCCGCGGCATCGGCCAGGGGCTGGTGGCGGACAGGCGGATCAAGGCCGTGGGCTTTACCGGTTCGCGCAGCGGCGGCGTGGCGTTGATGAAGATCGCCGCGGCCCGCGAGGAGCCGATCCCGGTCTATGCCGAGATGAGTTCGATCAACCCGGTACTGCTGTTGGCCAATGCGCTGGCCGAGCGCGGCGAAGCCATCGCCCAGGCCTTTGTCGGTTCCCTGACCCTGGGCGCCGGGCAGTTCTGTACCAACCCGGGTTTGCTTCTCGCGGTCGACAGCCTGGCGTTGCGCGCATTCGAAGCCGCGGCGGTAGCCGTGCTCAAGGTGGCGCCGGCGCAGACCATGCTGACGCCAGGCATCCACGCCAGCTACTGCCAGGGTGTCGAGCGGTTGCTGCGGCATGCCGAGGTGGAGCCCTTGGGGCAGGGCGCCGATGGCCAGCGTTATCAGGCCCGTGCCGCGCTGTTCGCCACATCGGCCGAGGCCTTTATGGCCCGCGCTGCGCTGCGCGAGGAGGTCTTCGGTCCGGCCTCGTTGATCGTGCGTTGCTGCGATGCCGCGCAGATGAAAGCGCTGCTGGCGAGCTTGGAAGGTCAGCTGACCATCGCCCTGCACCTGAGTGACGACGACCATCCGCAAGCCCGGGAACTGCTGCCGTTGCTGGAGCGCAAGGCCGGTCGCCTGTTGGTCAACGGTTTTGGCACCGGGGTCGAAGTCGGCCATGCCATGGTCCATGGCGGGCCGTTCCCCGCCACCTCGGACACGCGCACCACTTCGGTGGGCAGCCTGGCGATCCAGCGTTTCCTGCGCCCGGTGTCGTACCAGGACTTGCCGCCAGCACTGCTGCCGCAGGCTTTGCGCAACGACAACCCCTGGCAGGTTCCACAGCGTCTCAACGGCGAGCGCCCGTTGTAGCCGCTGCCGCAGGCCTGCGGCGTTCTCACCCTCAACCCCATAGGGCCGGGTTTCCCGGCCCCCACGGTTTTTATCGGAGCACAAGCCCCATGTCCGATCTCGTCACTCTTTCCCTCGCCGAAGTCCATGATCTGTCCCTCAAGGTGTTGACCCGCCACGGCCTGTCCGATGCTCATGCCCGGGCCATTGCCGAGGTCATCACCCAGGGCCAGCGCGACGAGTGCCATTCCCACGGGGTGTACCGCCTGCTGGGTTGTGTGCGCTCCGTGCGCGAGGGCAAGGTCGACCCGCTGGCCGAGCCGAGCCTGCGGTCTATTTCCGCGGGCGTGCTGGAGGTGGATGCGCACTACGGTTATTCCCTGCTGGCGTTCCAGACCGGCTTGCCATTGCTGGCGGAAAAGGCCCGCAGCCAGGGGCTGGCGGCCATGGCGATCAAGCGGTGTTTTCACTTCTCCGCTCTGTGGCCGGAGGTCGAGGCCATCGCCGCCGAGGGACTGGTGGGCATCGCCATGAATCCCAGCCACAGCTGGGTGGCGCCGGCCGGCGGCAGCAAGCCGGTGTTCGGCACCAACCCCCTGGCGTTCGCCTGGCCACGGCCGGGGGGCCAGCCGTTCGTGTTCGACTTCGCCACCAGCGCCATCGCCCGCGGCGATATCGAACTGCACGCGCGCCAAGGCAAGGCCATCCCCGAACACTGGGCTATCGATTCCCAGGGCCAACCAACCACAGATGCCAGGGCAGCCCTGCAAGGCGCCATGCAAACCTTCGGCGGGCACAAGGGTTCAGCCCTGGCGGCGATGATCGAACTGCTGGCCGGCGCGCTGATCGGCGACCTCACCAGCGCCGAGTCCATGGCCTTCGACGCCGGCGTCGGCGCCGCGCCTTGCCATGGCGAGCTGATCCTGGCGTTCGATCCGCAGGTGTTTCTGGGGCCGGACTACGAGAAAGGTCTGGAACGCGCCGAAGGACTGTTCGCAGCCATCACGGGGCAGGGCGCGCGGCTGCCGTCGCAGCGGCGTTTCGAAGCCAGGGCCCGCAGCGCGCAACACGGCGTAAAGATCCCCCGCGCGCTGTTCAACGATATCCAGGCGCTGTTGGTGCAGTAACCGCGATCTGTAGGAGCGAGCTTGCTCGCGATAGCGTCGGTGGCCTCCAAGACGAGGTAACTGCTTGGACGCAGTGGCGCCTGTGACGACTTTATCGCGAGCAAGCTTCGCTCCTACAGGTATCTGCGTGTCAGGGGGACGTTCTGCTACGGATATCCGGCGATTCCGACGCCAGCCTGCTACTTTCACTGCGGCGTTTTTACCCTCGGCGAATACGGATATCCAGTTGATGAACCTTCACTTCGAAACCCCCAACCTGTTGCTGCGCCCGCGTACCCTCGAACACTTCGAGGCGTGCATCGCCATGGACCTCGATCCGCACGTCACCCGTTACCTTCCCGGCCCCTGGGACGGTGGCGAGGAGCACCGCGATTTCGTGCGTTCGCGTATGGAGCGCGATTTTGGTGAGCATTGCGGCTATTGGGCGATCTTTGCCAAGTCCGCGCCGCAGGAGTTTCTCGGCTGGGTGTCGTTCATTCCCTACGAGGCTGTCGGCCCGGAACTGGAAATGGGCTGGCGCCTGGTGCGCCGGGCGTGGGGCAGGGGTGTTGCGTCCGAGGCGGCGGGGCGCATTGTCGAGCACGCTTTTCTCGGGGCTGGAGTCGAGCGCATCGTCGCCGATGCCCATGCCTTGAACGAGGCCTCGCTGGGGGTGGCGCGCAAGCTGGGTTTTCGTTTTGTGCGCGATGGCGAGTTCGAGGGGCTGCCGAGCAAGTTTTTCGAGATGACCCGGGCGGATTTCGACGCCCGAGGACGCTGATCTGCCGCCGCTGACTGGCCGTTTATCGCCACCTTGCTGCCGCTATCTGCCTGCTGCTATCAGGTTCAGCTAGCAGACAGTTTCGAGCTGTTAAAACACGTCTTACGCCTGGCAGGAGCCGGGTGGTTGCAGGGGGCGTTGTCAGTAGTTCACGCGTCGGCGTCAAGCGCCGGGGAGGCAGCATGTTGTTACGTTACACGGCTCTGGTGGCGGTGGTCGTAGTGGCCTCCGGGTGTGTGCAGGAACGGGTGGTGCATGAGCGGCGGGTGGTCGAACGCGCGGCGCCGGTGGAATACGTCGAGGTGGTTGCACCACAACCACCGCCGGTGCGAGTCATCGAAGTCGAGCCCATGCATCGCCCGGGTTATGTCTGGTCCCGGGCTTACTGGCACTGGGATGGCCGACAGTATGTGGCGGTCCATGGTCACTGGGAGGCGTTGCGTCCCGGGTACCATTATGTGCACCCGTTCTGGGAGCGTCGCGGCGATGGCTGGCACCTGCATGCGGGTGGCTGGGCCAGTTGAGCGAAGGCGAACCGGCACACAGGCAAACCTATGAAAACGACCCGAACGGGTCGTTTTTTTTTGCGCTCGCGGAACGCTGCATGCCTTGGCGTCAGGAGCGCCACCAGCCTTCGGGCAGTTCGACTTCTCGTTGCGCCTGCGCCAGGGCCGCGCGCAGCCCCGGTTTATCCAGCGGGATGCAGTAGGCCGGTTTGGCCCGTTCGAAACGCCAGCTGTCCGCCAGGCCGCCGCCATCGACCGTGTCGAAACCCAGCTCGTCGAGCAACTGCACGACCTGCGCCTTGGCCTGCGGATCGTCGCCGGCAATTGGCAGGGCGCGGCGATCAGGGGCGCCACTGGGGCGGGCGTCGGTCAGCAGGTCCTGGGCGAGGATGGCATTGAACACCTTCACCACCCTGGCGCCTTCGAGGTGCTCGGCGAGCAATTGGCTGGTGGTGGTTTCGAAGCGGTCCAGGGCCTCGATATGACCGTCGCGGGACGGGTAATAGTTATTGGCGTCCAGCACCGTCTTGCCGGCCAGCAGGGCCGCGGGGAGGCTACGGTAGTGGGCCAGCGGGATGGCCACCAGCACCAGCTCGCCGAACTGCACGGCGTCTTCGACGCTGCCGATGCGGCTGCCGCGAATGCCGCTGGCCACGCTGCTCATGGTCTGCGGGCCACGGGAGTTGCTGAGCATCACCTCATGCCCCGCCGCCAGGGCCAGTTGCGCCACGGCGCGCCCGATAAAACCTGCTCCGATAATGCCGATACGCATGTCCATGCTCCGTTGAAAGGGTCGAGCGGCTATGATGATTCGACACTAGATGGTGATAAATAAGCGTCTGGTATTTGGTCTTGTTACTGGGAGTATTGAATGATGGATCGTCTGACCAGCATGGAGGCCTTTGTCGCGGCCGCCGAAAGCGGTTCCTACGCTCGTGCGGCGACCCGCCTGGGACTGTCGCCGCAGATGGTCGCCAAGCATGTGGCGGCGCTGGAGCAGCGGCTGGGCGCGCGCCTGCTCAACCGCACCACGCGCCGGCAAAGCCTGACCGAGTTGGGCAGTGCCTACCTCGAGCGCTGCAGGCACATTCTCGGCGAGGCCCAGGCCGCCGATTCCCTGGCGCAGATCATGAACGCCACGCCCCGGGGCAAGCTGCGCATCAGCGCGCCGGTGACCTTCGGTTCCTACAGCCTCATGCCGTTCGTGACGGCGTTTCTGCGCGAGCATCCGCAGGTGGAAATCGACCTGCACCTCACCGATCGCTACATCGACCTGGTGGAGGAGGGCTACGAGGCAGCGTTTCGTATCGGACCACTGGCCGATTCCAGCCTCACCGCCAGGCCGCTGGCGCCTTATCGGCTGATCGCCTGCGCGGCACCTGCCTACCTCGCGGCCCGGGGCACGCCACGGGTACCGGCCGATCTCGAACAGCATGAGTGCCTGGGGTACGCCTACTGGTCGCGGCCGGCGGACAACCAATGGCAGTTCCGCCGCGATGGCCAGGTGCAGGAGGTTCAGGTGCGCAGCCGCTTGCAGGTGAACGAGAGCAAGGCCCTGCTGTCGGCGGCCGTGGACGGCTTCGGCATCGTCCTGGGGCCGGCGGATTTTCTCGAACCGGCGCGGGCCGCGGGGGAATTGGTGCAGTTGCTACCCGGCTATGAGGCGCCGAGTCGCGCCATGCATCTGCTGTACCGGCCGGACCGGCAGATGACCGCCAAGCTGCGGCACTTCGTCGATGCGGCGATCGCTCGTTTCGGTGCCTGAGAGCAACGTCGCCAACCCTCGAAGCGCTCTAGACCGAAGGTCTTGGGAACCGCACTTTTTTGTAGCCGATACCGTTCGTCCGACGGATGGGTTTGGCAAGCGCCTGCCCGTCAGTCATTCTGGAGGGCGAGATGTCCTAGTGCCACTACTGCATTCATGGCTGCCGCGTCCCCCAGCCTCCCTGCGAATAGGTTGTTTATTGTGATGATCGCGTTATCCCGGCCCGAGGTTGTGTATGCCCGATAAGGCGATTGCCGAGGAGCGGCGCCTGGCCGCCCTGCATGCCCTGGAGTTGCTGGACACCGCCAGTTGCGAGAATTTCGACCGGATCTGCCGCATGGCGGCCGAGTATTTCAAGGTGCCTACCGCCTTGATCAGCCTGGTGGACCGTGATCGTCAGTGGTTCAAGTCGCGGGTGGGTTTCGATGAGCCGCAGACACCGATCAGCCAGTCGTTCTGCGCCTTCACGGTGCAAGGCCGCGAAGTGCTGGAGGTGCGCAACGCGGCGCTCGATCCGCGTTTCCAGGACAACCCGCTGGTGACTCGCGAGCAGGGCATCCGCTTTTACGCCGGGGCGCCGCTGTTGACCGCATCCGGTTATGCCATCGGCAGCCTGTGCATCATCGACAAGGTCGAGCAGCAGTTGAGCATCGTCGAACGCCAGCAGTTGCGGGACATGGCGGCGATGGTCATGGAGCAGGTCGAGCAGCGCCAGCGCCAGCGTCGTCGCGACCCGGTCAGCGGCCTGGCCAATCGCGAGCAGTTCCAGAGCGACCTGCGTGACCTGGTCGAGCACCACATTGGCGAACAGCGCGTGCTGGTGCTGATCGATGCCCTGGACATGAAAGTGGCCCACGAACTGACCCTGGCCCTGGGGCTGGCGCCTTTCGAGACCATCATCCGTTTTCTCGCGCTGCGTTTGCAGGAGTGCCTGGGGCGGCATGTGCGGGTCTATCACGTGTCGGTCAAGCGCTTCGGCTTCCTGCTGCCGGCGCCGGCCGAGGGGCTCGATAGACTGCTCGATGCGCTGGTCAGTCGCCTGCGCCGCCAGCCGCCCGGGCTGGGGTTTCCCATGATTCCCACGGTCTGCGCCGGAACCGTGGAGTTCGAGATCGATACCCAGTCGGTGGACGATGCCTTGCGCAAGGCCATGTTCGCCCTGGAGCTGGCCATGGCCGGGCGCAGTTTCTGGGCGCATTACGATGCCGGGCGCGATCATGCCCAGCGCCGCGCGTTCAACCTGGCCTCGGACCTCAACGACGCCTTGCGCAGCGGCCAGATCTACCTGATGTTCCAGCCACGCTTCGCCCTGCCCGATGGGGCCCAGGTCAGTGCCGAAGCCTTGTTGCGCTGGGAACATCCGTGGCTGGGGCCGATCTCGCCCGCCGAGTTCATTCCGGTGATGGAGCGCAACGGCCTGATTCATCAGGTGACCCGCTGGGTCATCGACACGGTGTTGAGCAAGTTGCGCACCTGGGGCCTGCCCGAGAGCTGCAAGCTGTCGATCAATCTGTCGCCCAAGGATTTCGAGGACCAGGATATCGCCGAGCTGATCCGCCGCGCCTGTGAGCTGCATGGCATCGACCCACGGCGGCTCGAAGTGGAGATCACCGAGGGCGAGTGGCTGCGTTCCAACCCGAATGTCCTGGCGCAATTGACGCGCATTCGCGACCTGGGCATGGACGTGGCCATCGATGATTTCGGCACTGGCTACAGCAACTTCGCCTACCTGCACCAGATCCCGGCCAACGTGGTGAAACTCGACAAGTCGATGATCACCGACCTTGAGCGCAACACCCAGCACCAGAAGATCACCCGCTCGATCATCAGCCTGGCCCGCGAGCTGGGTTATCGCACCGTGGCCGAGGGCATCGAGAGTTTCAAATGCCTGCAGATGCTCTACACGTTCGGTTGCGATGAAGCCCAGGGTTATTTCCTCGCCAGGCCGATGCTGCAGGAACGTTTCCTGGCCTGGAGCGGGGCGAACCGGTTCCCGTTGCAGCTTTGCGTCTAGGGCAGGCCTGCTGCTCGCCGGCGAGGCTATGCCTTAGCGGGCCTGGCCGAGGGTCTTGGCCATGGCTTCGCCCGCCAGGGCATGGACTTTGCGGGTCGGGTGCCATTCATCCCAATAGAAATATTCGTCTGGATGGGTGCACGCCGGTTTCACCTCGGGATAGGTCGGCTGGCACGGTCGGTCGAGCTGGGCCAGGCCATGCTCGGCAGGCCGGCGGCGCAGCTGATCGCTGAAGGCGATGTGGTCGAAGTAGGTGATTTGTACATCGAGCTTTTTGCTCTCGGCCACCAGCAGCGACGGCAGTTGCCGTTCAAGTATCTGTTGATAGCGCTGTGCCTGTTCGCTCTGCCCGCTGGCCACCACCGCCGGGGCATGGCGCAGGTCGGTGCTGCCGACCACCAGGAAATGCCTGGCGCCGGCCTTGGCCAGGCGACTGACGGCATTCTGGATATGGGCGCTGCTGCTGGCGGCCAGTTCGTCGATCGGTTCCTTGTGGCCGAAGTCGGCATGCTCGAAAAAGTCGTTGGCGCTGATGAAGATGAAGTACAGCGCGCCAGGGTCGGCCTGGCCTTTGGCGTTGGCCAGGTAGTCGTCGATCTGCCCGCTCACTCCTGTGTCGCGGTACGCGGTCATCCAGGCGTAGTAATTGTTCTGCCCGCTTTTCGCGCCGCCAACGGCGTGGTCGGTTAGGGGCAACCGCAGGCTTTTGGCAAGCACTTCCACGGCGGTCGGGCCGTTGCTCCAGCGGCCTTGCCAATACAGCTCGCCGGGCAGTTGCTGGGCGTCCTTGAACTGGTGGGCGAGCATGTCCCGGGTCAAGCGGTCGCTGGCGCCGTTATCGGAATAGCTGTCGCCGAAGGCGTAGAGACGATCGAACGACGGGGCGGCCAGGCAGTTGCCGGCGGCCAACGAAAGTGCGAGCAAGGGAGTGAGCAGGATCTGGCGCATGGTCGGTCTCTACGGTGAAAGGCGAGGGCTCATCGTAGAAGTTTCGAGCGTTGCCGATGCGCCGGATGCGACCTGGGCTTAGCCGTACTCGTCCGCGCGTGCCTGTGGGCGACCTGTACGACTAAAGTTTCACCGCGGCGAACGGGCGAGCAAAGCCTCGACCTTTTGCCGGAACGCGTCCAGCGCGGCCTGTTCCTCGGCGCTGTATTGCCTGGCGCTTTCATGCAGCGCGCAGACGGTGCCGAACACCTCGCCATCGGCATCGCGCACCGGGTAACCCAGGGAGTTGCTCAGGCCGAATTCGACCCGGCCGGTCCAGCGTTGAGCGGCCACCAACAGCTTTATTGGCCGCTCACGTTTTTCGGTCAGGGCGGCGTGTTCAGTCTTGCTGCAAAACCTTCAGTGCAGCCGAAGCGAGAAACCCCGAGCGGCTCTTGGCTTCCGGGTGATGCAGCACGTATTCGTCGATGCGGCTCAGCAAGTAGCCGGGCAGGGTGATGTTGAGCTTCTGCGCCTTGCCCAGGTACTTGGTGACATCGATGTCGATCAGCGCCCAGGTGCAGCCTGCGTACCGGGGGTTGGCCGCGTGCAGGGTGACCTTGTTGGCGTGCGGGATGGGGGCACCGTCTTCGGCGAGAATCTCGAAGTGCCCTTCGATGGCTTCGCGGGCCATGGCCATGGCGTCGTCGAGGTCGTCGCCGGCCGAGAAACAGCCAGGAATATCGGGGACTTCCACCCCCCAGGCGTGTTCGTCATCGCCCATTGAAATTGCAATCGGGTAAAGCATGTGCGGAACCTCCAGGGCGCGGTGAATCGCCTTCACATGAGCAGCGCCTGTTTCAGAATACTGATGGCGGTTTTTCTCAGCAGGTCCTTTTTGGGATGGGGAACGGTCACCAGCCCCGGTTTATGGGGATGCTTGAAATGGTGGTGACTGCCCCTGACCCTGACCAGATACCAACCGTCTGCGACGATTTGGCCGATCAAATACCGACTGTCCACATCACCTCCTTGTGATGTTTGGTGGTTACTATACCTACCAAAAAAATGTGTTCAATACCTGGCCCGCCCGACGGTCGTTGGCAGGGGAACTCCGTAGGCTGAAGTGTAGAAAGAGCGAGTTTGGAACGCGGCGGATAAGAGCGCTGGCTGTGTTGCAGGATCCTTCTCGAACCGTGATATCTGCCGAAGTACTGGCCAAGCTGATTTCGTTGAGGGTCGACAGGAGTACAGATGAGCGGGCCTGGTCAGCATCTTTGAAGATGAGTAAGCCCGGTCGAGGCGCTGGGGGACAGCACGGGGCTATTCGGGGCTATTGCCATTTCCGTGCTCGTTCATCGTGGCCGCAGGTTGATAAAGCGCCCATAAAAAAACCGGTCACTCGAGGACCGGTTTTTTTGTTTCTGCATCCCTCGTCGGCAGGGCCTGACGCTGGACTCGAATGAAGTGGAGCGGGTGAAGGGAATCGAACCCTCGTTATCAGCTTGGGAAGCTGGAGTAATGCCATTATACGACACCCGCTCGGAGCGGCTGACTTTGTACCAGAAGTGCGCGCGGATTTGAAGTTTTTCTTTGCCGGGCCTGTGTTTGCGAAGCGGCGGGAAATGCACGCAGGCACGCTTCTACGCCGTCATCGCGGCAACGGGGCGAAGACCGGCTTGCGGTCTATCGCGGGCAAGCTCGCTTCTGGGGCAGGGGACGAGTTGCTCGCGATGACGCCACTTCAGATAGCCAGGGCATGGTGGTCCTGCAGGTAGTGATAGCGCGGACGACTGGTGTGCTGGGTCGGTTTGAGGAACCCCATCAGCGCGTTACGGCTGTCCCTGCAGGCGGCCTTGTGTTCCATGTCGAGGAAGTGCCCGGCGGCCTGGATGGTGCTGAACGTCGAGTGCCGGACATGGTTGCCGAACAGCCGGGCGTCATTGGCGGCGGTGTATTCGTCCCATTCACCGTTCATGAACAGCAGCGGTACCTCGATGTTCTTCGCCGCTTTCAGGTAGCACTGGCGGTCGCTGTTGAGGATATGGCTGATGTGGAAGTGCATCTGCCCGTATTCATGCTCGGCCAGGGTGCTGACATGGCGATAGTTGAAACGCTTGAACAGCGACGGCAGGTGCTTGCCGATGGTCTCGTTGACCAGGTGCCCGACACGGTCGCCGTCCAGGCTGCCGAGGTAATCGACACCGCGTTCGAGGTAGTCGCGCATCGGCTCGTTGATCACCGGCGAGAACGAGCTGATCACCGCCTTTTCAATGCGCCGCGGGCGTTGTGCCAGGGCGAGCAGCGTCGGCGCGCCACCCCAGGAGAACGACATCACGTGCTCGGCGGCGAAGTGGTCGATCAGCTCCAGCAGGATCAGCCCCTCGACTTCCTTGGTGAGCATTTTCTCGTGTTTGTTGTGGGCTTTCGAACGGCCGGCGTAGGGCTGGTCGTAGAGCACCACATTGAATTGCGGATACAGGTTCTTCACGGTCTGCGCAAAAGAGGCAGTGGTGGCCATTGAGCCGTTGACCAGAATGATGGTCTTTTCTGCGGCATCTGCGCGATAGAACTCCGTGTAAACCCGATACTGACCTTGTATATCCAGCACAGCGATTTCTGGCCTCATGTCATAAGACTCCTGGCAAGCGGGTATGCGCGCAACCGAGGGTGCACGAGATTTGTGACAGGTAGGCATACGCCTGGAATTGTTTAGCCCATGTCGATCCGTAACAGATGGTCGACGGGTGTTGTTATAGGCGGGCAATTTGCCGGAATGCGGGGTGAGCACAGGCGGCTCGGACGGCAAAGGATTTCTTAGAAGTATGTTCGTGACTCATCGGTCACATTTCGGCCGACGGACTGATTCAAGCAGGGAGAACGCCGTCTCGCAAGTGCCGTTGGTAAATTGTTCGACAACTTCGGCTGAATGGTCATGGCATCGTCGATGGCTTACAGCGGCTACGGAAATTGTAGACGCTCAGACCAGGCGGATTTCTTCATCGGTCAGCGGCCGGTACTCGCCGGGCACCAGTTTTTCGTCGAGGGCCAGCGGTCCCATGCATTCGCGGTGCAGGCGCAAGACCTTGTTGTCGAAATGGCCGAACATGCGTTTGACCTGGTGGTAGCGGCCTTCGACGATGCTCAGCCGCGCGCACCGGGGGCCGAGGATCTGCAGCTCGGCGGGCAGGGTGGTGAGGTCCTCGAAAGCGAAGTACAGGCCCCGGGCGAAGGTTTCGGCGTACTCCGGGCCTATGTCCTGTTCGGTCTCGACGTAGTAGCGCTTCGGCAGTTTGGTCTGCGGCTGGGTCAGGCGCCGCGACCAGCTGCCATCGTTGGTGAGGATCAGCAAACCGGTGGTGTTGTAGTCCAGGCGACCGGCGATGTGCAGCTCGTGCTTGTCCGGTTCGTCCAACAGGTCGAGCACGGTGCGGTGTTCGGGATCGCGGGTGGCGCTGACGCAGCCCATGGGTTTGTGCAGCATGAAATAGCGCGGCGGCTTGCCGGCCTGCAGCACTTCGTCGTCGAGCTCGACCCGGCTGAACTCGCGCACCTCGGCATGGGGATCGCTGACCACCTGGCCGTCGATACGGATGCGCTTTGCCACCAGCAGCAGGCGCACCTGCTGGCGGTTGAAGCGGGGCAGGTTGCTGAGGAAGCGATCAACGCGCATGGCTATCGGCAGGCTGGCAAAAGGCTGCGCATCTTACGGGATCGGCCGGGCGGCCGCTTGCAGTTGCGCGTCGACCCGGGCACAGCGCGGGCACAGGCAGGCGCGATCGCGCAGCTCCGGCGGCAGGGCTTCGAGCACCGCCGGGTCGATGCTCACGCTGTAGCACCAGCAGGCCTGGTCGGCGGTACGCGGGTCGGCCAGGCTGCAGTCGTTGCGGGCGCCGCAGGCCGGGCAGAGGCTGGGGCTGTTCAGGGTCGGTTCATTCATAACGGGAGTGAGGCATTTCCACGCAGGTTCGGTTACGGCCGGTCTGCTTGGCACGGTACATCGCGTGGTCGGCGCGTGACAGCAGGCTGTGCAGGGTATCGTCCGCCTGCAGTGTGGTCACGCCGATGCTGACGGTCAGCCGCATATTCTTGCCCTCGTAGGTATAGCGCTGTTGCTCGATCAGCAGGCGGATCTTCTCGGCGATCTTCAGCGCCGTGGCGCTGTCGGTGTCCTTGAGCAGCACGATGAACTCTTCGCCGCCCCAGCGGCAAACGATATCGGACTGGCGCAGGCAGCTTGCCAGGTGCCGGGCGAAGCCGCTCAACACCTGGTCGCCGGCGAGGTGGCCGTAGGTGTCGTTGAGGCGTTTGAAGTGGTCCAGGTCGAGCAGCAGGGCGGTCAGCGGCTTGGGCTCGCGCTGGGCTTCGAGCATGGCCTGGGCGGCCAGCAAGTCGAAGCCGCGGCGGTTGGGCAGGCCGGTGAGGCTGTCGAGGGTGGCCTGGGTTTCGATCTTGCGCTGGAAACGTCTGACCACGCCGTTGAGCAGGGTCAGCACGATCAGGGTGATCGCCAGGCAGATCAGCAGGTTGAGGTACAGCGAGCGGCGGATATCGCCCAGGGCGCTGTCCTCGCGCTTGTCGACGAACAGGTACCAGTTCAGCTCGGGAATGAAACGCACATTGAGGAAGTGCCGCTGGTCTGCGGCGCTGTATTCGTAGTTGCCGCTGTGGGGTTTGGGCATCCTGGCCCGCAGGTCGCGCAGGTTTTCCAGTTCGAACAGCGACTGGCCGGCCCGAGCGCCCTGCGGGCCGCCTTCAGCCCCGGTGAGGACGATCCGGCCCTGGGTATCGACGAAATACACGCTGCGCTGATAACGCTGCTGGTAGCGGTCGATCAGCTTGATCACCGCCTCGACCTTCAGGCCGACACCCGCGGCGCCGATGAAATTGTCCTGGTAGTCGTAGACCTTGTAGTTGATGAAAAACGTCAGGTTGTTCTGGTTGGCCTGGTCCGGATCGACGTTGATTTCATACGGGGTGGCCATGTCGCGGACCCGGAAGTACCAGGCGTCGCGGGGGGTATCAGGAGCGATTTTCTTCAGCACGCCCTTGGCGTGGTAATAGGTCAGGCTGCTGTTGGAGACGAAGAACGCGGTGTAGGCGCCGTAGTGGGTCATCACCTCGTTGAGATAGCGGGTCATCTGCTCGGGATCGCGTTCGCCAGCCATTACCCAGTCGCGCATGAAGGTGTCGCGGGACATCATCGAAGAAATCAGGATCGGTCGTACCAGGTCTTTCTGGATCTCCGAATACACGGTGTCGGAGGTCAGCGGCAGCTCGGTGTTGACGATGTTGTCGCGGATCGAGGTTCGCGAGGCGTAATAGCTGAGCAAGGAGGTGACCATAAAACCGCCGCCCAGCAGCGCGATGAGCGTGATGATCAGCCAGCGTTGCGAATACAGCGGGGAGCTAAGCGGCATGGGCGACTCCGTGGCCGTGACCCGATGCAAGCATTCTAGTGGCCGCGCCGACGGGTAGCTGCGCCATTTGATCGCTCGCCAGCAATGGCATACAGCCCGCGAAAACCGGCCGTTTTCGGATCCAAAATCCTTGCCTGGCGACTTGTATCAAGGTGTAACCAAAATCGCACCAGACCCGGTTTTCGCGGTCAGATATTTCGTCAGCCAGAACATCCTTGGCTGCCGCCGGCCAGCGTCGCTGGCATGGCCCATCAGCGGTCCAGGAGGCCGCCATGTATCGTCGAATTCTTCTCACTGCGTTCCTGGGTTTGGCTCTTTCTGCCTGCGTTCCCTATTACGACTACGACGGAGGTTCCACTTACTACCGCTCTGAGGTCTATACGACGCCGGCGCCGGTCTACTACGGCGGTTCCTATTATTCTTCCGGCCGCGGCTATTACGCGCCGCGTTATTACCAACCAGCGCCGCGGTACTACCAGCCCCGGTACTACCAGCCGGCACCGCGTTACTACCAGTCGGCGCCGCGGGCTGTTTATCGCGCCTACCCGAACCGTGGCTGGGATGGCCACCGCCAGGGCTGGAACAACGACTATCGGCGCCATGACGGCCGCCGCGACCATGACGGCCGGCGTGGCGGTCGAGACTGGAGCGATCGCGGTCGCGACGATCACCGCCGTGACCGCCACCACAACCGCTGATCTACCCACAACCAACAAGCGGCGCCTGGAGCGCCGCTTTTTCATGGCTGGTTTTCAGAAGTCCGACAGATCCGCCAAGGGGTGACGGCCTTCCCAGGCCTTGTGGAAATGCGCCTCGACCACGGCGTCGGGGATGCTGTTGATGTCCGGCCAGTGCCAGCGGGGCTTGTGGTCCTTGTCGATCAGGCGCGCCCGCACCCCTTCGCTGAATTCGGGATGCCGGCAGCAGTTCAGGCTCAGGGTGTATTCCATCTGGAACACCTGCGCCAGGGACAGGTGCCGGGCCTGCTGGATCTGCTCCCAGACCAGGCAGGCGGTCAGCGGGCAGCCTTCGCTGAGGGTTTTCGCCGCCCGCGCCAGCAGGGCATCGGAGTGATTGTGCAACTGGCTGATGGCTCGCCAGGCACAGCGTACGTCGCTGACGTCCAGCCACTCGTCGATCTGCTGGCGCCGTGGTAGCCACTGGGCCGCGGGCATTTGTTCGACGGCCTCTTGTTGCAGGGCCTTGAGCAGACTGTTGAGCTGCATCGGCGTCTGTTCCTGCCAGTTGAGCTGTAGCAGCCCGTTGATCAACGCTTCTTGCTGGTCGTCCCGCAGGAAGCGGTCGGCCAGGTCCAGGTCGATGGCGTCGCGGCCGTTGATGTGCGCGCCGGTCAGGCCGAGGAACAGCCCGAGCTTGCCCGGCAGGCGCGAGAGAAACCAACTGGCGCCGACATCCGGGTACAGGCCGATGCTGATTTCCGGCATCGCCAGGCGGCTGCTTGGCGTGACGATGCGGATACTGGCGCCCTGCAGCAGGCCCATGCCGCCACCGAGCACATAGCCGTGGCCCCAGCAGATCAGCGGTTTCGGGTAGGTGTGCAGGCGGTAGTCGAGACGGTATTCCGCGGCGAAGAACTGCGCGGCCAGCGGCGGTACTTCGCCGGGGTGGGCCAGGCAGGCCTGGACCAGGCTGCGCACTTCGCCGCCGGCGCAGAAGGCCTTGGCGCCGTTGCCGCGCAACAGCACACAGACCACTTGCGGGTCCTTGGCCCAGGCTTCCAGGCGGTCGCTCAACAGATGGATCATGGGCAGGGACAAGGCGTTGAGGGAGTGTTCGGCATCCAGGCTGGCAATTGCGATGCGCGCGCCGTCGGTGCCGGTGAGTTCTTCGAAGTGCAGATTCATCGTGACCTCGATCGGGAATTTGAGCGTTCAGTATGATCGCTATAGGCGAAAGTGGCGGTTCTGCGTCAGATCAATTGACAAGCGTGGTGGGCTTTCCTAGGGTGCGCCCATTGATTTTTCCGGGTGCAACCATGACCGATGACGACCGTATCAAACTCGAACCCAGCTGGAAGCAGGCGCTGCGTGCCGAATTCGACCAGCCTTACATGGCGGAGTTGCGCGAGTTCCTGCGTCAGGAACATGCCGCTGGCAAGGAGATCTACCCGCCGGGCCCGCTGATCTTCAATGCGCTGAATTCGACCCCGCTGGACAAGGTCAAGGTGGTGATCCTCGGCCAGGATCCTTATCACGGCCCCGGCCAGGCCCACGGCCTGTGCTTCTCGGTGCAGCCGGGCGTGCCGGCGCCGCCGTCCCTGGTGAATATCTATAAAGAGCTCAAGCGCGACCTGAACATCGACATGCCCAACCACGGCTACCTGCAGAGCTGGGCCGACCAGGGCGTGCTGATGCTCAACACCACCATGACCGTGCAGCGGGCCAACGCCGCTTCCCACGCGGGCAGGGGCTGGCAACATTTCACCGACCGGATCATCGAAGTGGTGAGCGAGCACCAGCCGCACCTGGTGTTCCTGCTGTGGGGTTCCCACGCCCAGGGCAAGCAGAAGCTGATCGATGCCACCAAGCACCTGGTGCTGACTTCGGTGCATCCGTCGCCCCTGTCGGCGTACCGCGGCTTTATCGGTTGCGGGCATTTCAGCCGGACCAACAAGTACCTCGAGCAGAATGGCGAGACGCCGATCGAATGGCGGTTGCCGCCGGTTTGATGGGGGAAGGCCGCCATCGCGGGCAAGCCTCGCTCCTACAGAATCAACGCAAAACCCTGTAGCCGCTGCCGCAGGCTGCGATAGGTCCGAAGGACCTCGGCGACGCTGAACATCGCGCCCCCTTCGAGGTCGATCGCAGCCTGCGGCAGCGGCTACAGGGGACCGGCTTCAGTCCGGTTTCTTGTCCCAATGCCGGAACAGCGGCTCGGCCAGAAACAGCACGAACAGCAAGCGCATCACCTGCATCGCCGTCACCAGCGGCACCGACAGTTGCAGGGTCTCGGCCGTCAGGCTCATTTCCGCGATGCCGCCGGGCATCATGCCCAACGTCAGCGAACGCAAATCCAGATGAGTCAAGGCGCTCAGGGCCACGGCCGCGAGGCTGGCAATCAGCATGGTCAGCGCCGTGCCGATCAGGGTGCGGCCCATGAACGAGGGGGCGCGGCGGAAGAACTGGCGATTGAAGTGACAGCCCAGGCCGCTGCCGATCAGCCACTGGCCGATCTGGCTGCCGCCGTCCGGCAGGCCGATGTGCAGGTCCCAGCCGATACTGACCGCGGCGCTGACCAGCAGCGGCCCGAACAACCAGGGGTTGGGCTGGCGCAGGCGTTGCCAGAGCCAGGCGAGCAGGGCGCCCGCCGGAAACAATATGGCCAGCCAGCGCCAATCGACGCTGGCCGGATGCAGTTGGGGCACGCCTTCACCGAGCAGGTACTTGAAGGCCGCCGGTACACACAAGACCACCACCAGCACCCGCAGGCTCTGCCCGGCCGCCACACGGCTGAGCACCGCACCGTTGCGCGCGCCGAGGTTGACCATCTCGCCGGAACCGCCCGGCATGCTGGAGAAGAAGGCGGTGGCCCGGTCCTCACCGGTGCGCCGCAGCAGCCAGACCCCGACCACGCTGGACAGGCTGGTGACCAGGGCACCGAAGAAGATCAGGCCGAAGTGGCTCATGACCTGTTCCATCACCACCGGGGTGAAGTGCAGGCCGATGCCGATACCCACCACCCATTGCCCGCATTTGCGGCCGCCGGGAATTTCCCCCAGTTGCCAGGGCGTCAGGCAGCGCACCAGGATGATCGCCAGCAACGAGCCGACCATCCACGGCAGCGGCCAGCCGATCTGGCTGGCGAGGTAACCGCCGGCCAGACCGACCAGGGGCGTGCCCCACCACTGTTTGAAGCTGACCTCAGACATCGGCCACGGCGCGTTGCAGGGCCGAACGCTTGCGCCAGATGCGGATCATCGGCATCAGCAGCATGATCACGGTCAGCACCCAGACGCCGACGGTGATCGGGCTGGACCAGAGGATTTCCATCGCGCCGTTGGAGATCGACAGCGCGCGACGCAGGTTCTGCTCCATCAGCCCGCCGAGGATAAAGCCCAGCAGCACTGGCGACAGCGGGAAGTCCAGCTTGCGCAGGATGTAGCCGAAGATGCCGATGCCGACCATCAGGAACAGGTCGAAGGTGGTGGCGTGCACCGCGTAGACGCCGATCCCGGTGATGATTGCGATCACCGGCACCAGGGCCCAGTTCGGCACGGCGAGGATGCGGGTGAAGACGCGGATCATCGGGATGTTGAGGACCACCAGCATGATGTTGGCGATGAACAACGAGGCGATCAGGCCCCAGACGATGTCCGGTTGCTGCTGGAACAGCAGCGGGCCCGGGGTGATGTTGTACAGCGACAGGGCGCCGATCATCACCGCAGTGGTGCCCGAACCCGGGACGCCGAGGGTCAGCATCGGTACCAGGGCGCCGCAGGCCGAGGCGCCGATCGCGGTTTCCGGTGCCGCCAGGCCGCGCTTGTCGCCCTGGCCGAACTTGCCGCTGGCGCCGGCGATGCGTTTTTCGGTCATGTAGGCCACGGCGCTGGCCAGGGTCGCGCCGGCACCCGGCAAGACGCCCATGATGAAGCCCAGCAGGCCACAACGGATGTTCACCACGAACACCGACGCCGCTTCCTTGAAGTTGAACATCATGCGCCCGGTGGCTTTCACCGCTTCCTGGCCGCGATGGGTTTTTTCCAGCAGCAACAGGATCTCGCTGATAGAGAACAGGCCCAGTACCAGCACCACGAACTGGATGCCGTCGGTGAGGTGGATGTTATCGCCGGTGAAGCGGTACACGCCGCTGTTGGCGTCGATACCGACCGACGACAGGAACAGCCCGATCAGCGCGGCGATAAAGGTCTTGATCGGACGATCGCCGGCCATACCGCCGAGGCAGACTATGGCGAACACCATCAGCACGAAATACTCCGCCGGGCCGAAGGCGATCGCCCATTTCGCCAGCAGCGGGGCGAACATCACCATGCCGCAGGTGGCGATGAAGGCGCCGATGAACGAGCTCCAGGCCGACAGCGACAGAGCCACCCCGGCCAGGCCCTGGCGCGCCATCGGGTAGCCGTCGAGGGTGGTCATCACGGTGGAGGCTTCGCCCGGGATGTTCAGCAGGATCGAACTGATCCGGCCACCGTATTCGCAACCCAGGTATACCGCCGCCAGCAGGATCAGCGCCGACTCCGGTGGCAGGCCGAGGGCGAAGGCGATCGGGATCAGCAGTGCCACGCCGTTGATCGGGCCCAGGCCCGGGAGCAGGCCGACCACGGTGCCGATCAGGGTCCCGGTCAGGGCGGTGACCAGGTTGTAGGGACTCAGCGCGACGCCGAAACCCTGGCCCAAATAGCCAAGCGTATCCATATCAGTTCTCCAGAACGTCGAGCAGGCCCAGGGGCAGTGGCACGTCCATCACCCGGTCGAAAAGCACATACAGACCGATGGCCATCAGCGTGGTGACCACGGCGCTGGGCACCCAGCGGCCGCCGTACAGGCGCGCCATCGGAATGCCGATCAGGATGCTGCTGAGAATGAAACCCAGGGGTTCGAACAGACCGGCGAAGATCAGCAGCAGGACCACGCAGATGCTGATCTTAGTCAGGGTTTCACGGTCCAGTGGCGGCTCGTCTTCGCTGTGCTTGATCGGCGCCGGGCGAAACACCATGTACAGCAGCGCCAGGCCCATCAGGCCGAGCATCAGCAGGGGAAAGGCGCGCGGGCCGACCGGTTCGTAGGAAAAGGCGGCCTGGTAGGGCCAGGCCATCAGTGCCAGGCCCAGGCAGACCAGGAGCAGCAGCGAGGCGAAAAGGCGTTGTAAGAGCATGGGAAACTCCTGGGCCCCGCCCCCGCGAAAGGGGCAGGGCCGCTAGACAGGGGCGATTACTGGATCAGGCCGAACTCTTTGGCCAGGGTCTTGTAGTCGGCCACCTGTTTCTTCACGTAGGCGTCCAGTTCCGGCCCGGTCATGGCGAACGGAAAGAGTTCGCGCTGGTCGCGCAGCTTGGCGAACTCTTCGGAAGCCAGCAGCTTGTCGAAGGCGTCTTTCCACCAGGCGTAGTCTTCGTCGCTGACCTTCGGCCCGAGGTAGAATCCGCGCACCACTGGCCAGACGATGTCGTAGCCCTGCTCCTTGGCGGTCGGGATGTCTTTCATTTCCGGCTCGTCCAGGCGCTTGTCGGAGAACACCGCGAGCAGGCGCATGTCGCCGCTCTGGATGTGCGGCATGGAGTCGGAAATGTCAGTACTGCCGACCTGGATGTGCCCGCCCAGCAGCGCGGTGGCGATTTCGCCGCCGCCTTCCAGGGCCACGTAGCGCAGGTCGCGCGGGTTGATCCCGGCGGCCTTGGCGATCAGCGCGGTCTGCATCCAGTCCTGACTGCCGACGGTGCCGCCGGAGCCGATCACCACCGAGCTCGGGTCTTTCTTCAGCGCCTTGACCAGGTCGTCGAGGGTCTTGTACGGCGAGTCGCTCTTCACCGCGATGGCGCCATAGCTGGTGCCGACCGCGGCCAGCCAGCGCACCGCGCTTTCATCGAAGCGGCCGAACTTGCCCTGGGCCAGATTCAGCAGCGAACCGCTGGACCAGGCCACCAGCGTGCCGGCGTCGGCGGGACGCTGGGCCACCACCGCGTTGTAGGCCACCGCGCCGACACCGCCGGGCATGTAGGTCACGCGCATCGGCTTGGTCAGCAGCTTTTCGTTGACCAGCGCGCTCTGCGCCAGTTTGCAGGTCAGGTCGAAACCGCCTCCGGGAGAGGCCGGGGCGATGCATTCCGGGCGCTTGGGTTCGGCGCTGGCGGCGAGCAGTTGACCGGCGAACAGCATACAGCCGGCGGCGAGGGCCAATTTACGCAGTGATGAGTTCATGCTTGTCTCCACAGGAGTTGTTGTTGTGTGTTGCATGCCAGGGGCCTTGGCAGGCGCAGCGCCTGCCGAAGGTCGGTCGATTACCAGAGCGCCAGGCTGTAGCTCACCAGCAGGCGCACTTCATCCGCATCGCGGGCCGAATAGTTGGAGCGGTAGGTGGCGTTGCGCAGGCGCACCGCGACGTCCTTGAAGGTGCCGCTTTGCACCACGTACTTGATCTCGGTGTTGCGTTCCCATTCCTTGCCGGTATCGCCGTTTTTCAGGGCGATGTTGTCGCCGCTCAGGTAGCGGGTCATGAAGGTCAGGCCGGGGATGCCGAGCTTGCCGAAGTCGTAGTCGTAGCGGGCTTGCCAGGAGCGTTCTTCGGCGCCGGCGAAGTCGTTGATCTGCACAAAGTTGACCAGGTACGGGTCGGCCCCGTCGAGGTAGGGGAAGGCGCTGTCGCCGGACATGTGCTGGTAGCCGGCGCTGAGTTTATGCCCGTTCAGGGCGTAGCTCACCAGGCCGTTGAGGGATTTGTTGTCGATCTTGCCGCCGCGAGCCTGGCCCTGGTCGTCACTGACGGCGAAGCGCAGGTCCGTGGCGAAGGTGCCCGGGCCCATCGGCTGCGAGGCAAGCAGGCCGAAGAAATGCTGGTTGTAGACCTCGGCGAGTTGGGCGAAATGGTAGCTGCCGGTGATCTTGTCGGTGAACTTGTAGTCCAGGCCGCCGAAGTCGAAGTGCTTGCCGGCGACGGTGCCGGCGAAGCGGCTGTTCTTGTTGTTGAGGGCGATGTCCTCGAAATCGGTGCTGTCGCGATCCTTGGCTTTCTCCAGGCGGCCGCCGGTGAAGGTCAGGTTCTTGATTTCCCTGGAGGTCAGCAGGCCGCCCTCGAAGGTCTGGGGCAGGATGCGCCCGTCGTTGGGCTTGATGGTCGGCAGTTCCGGGATCAGGCTGCCGATCTTCAGTTCGGTGGCGGAGATTTTCACTTTGCCGGTCAGGCCGACCTTGGAGTACTCGTCGGCGGCGCGCCCGTCGTCGTGGGTCGGCAGCAGGCCGGTGCCGGTGCGGTCGGGGCTGGAGTCGAGCTTGATGCCGAGCATGCCCAGCGCGTCGACGCCGAAGCCTACGGTGCCGTCGGTGTAGCCCGATTGCAGATTGAGCATGAAGCCCTGGGCCCATTCGTCGCGCTTGGATTGCTGGGCACTGGTGCCGCTGCGGAAATCGCGATTGAAGTACATGTTGCGGGTTTCGAGGGTGGCGCTGCTGTCTTCGAAGAAGGCGGCCTGGCTGATCGGTGAGAAACCGGCAAGGGCGGCGGCGCTGGCGAGAGCGGTGTGGCTGAGACGGGAAAAACGAACAGGCTGGCAGGCCTGAGGCTGCATGGACAGCATCGTGTTGTACTCCGTTATTGTTCTTATTGGCGAAAACGCTTCGAGGCGTTTTTCGGGAGGCCACCGGGGGTAGCCACGGAAGTCGAAACAATCCGTGACAGGACTCTAAAGGGCCAACCTTTCGCTAACCTTTCAGCAGACTTTCACGGTTTTCGGGCTTCACAGCAGCGGTCTCGGCTGTAAACTCCGCGGCAATAAAAAGTGCCGTCGATCCCCTGAACGAGGTAGGAAATCCATGCGCGTGCTTCTCGTCGAAGACCACCTGCAGCTGGCTGAAAGTGTCGCCCAGGCGCTCAAGAGCACGGGTTTGACCGTGGATGTGCTGCACGACGGAGTCGCCGCGGACCTGGCCCTGGGCAGCGAGGATTACGCCATGGCGATCCTCGATGTGGGCCTGCCGCGTCTGGATGGTTTCGAAGTGCTGGCGCGCCTGCGTGCCCGGGGCAAGAACCTCCCGGTGCTGATGCTGACCGCGCGCAGCGATGTCAAGGACCGGGTCCACGGCCTCAACCTGGGGGCGGACGACTACCTGGCCAAGCCCTTCGAACTGACCGAGCTGGAAGCACGGGTCAAGGCCCTGCTGCGGCGCAGCGTGCTCGGCGGTGAGCGGGTGCAGCGCTGCGGGGTGCTGGCCTACGACCTCGATACCCGGCGCTTTACCCTGGGTGAAGAACTGCTGACGTTGACCTCTCGTGAGCAGGCGGTGCTCGAGGCGCTGATCGCCCGGCCGGGGCGGGTCATGAGCAAGGAGCAATTGGCTTCCCAGGTGTTCGGCCTGGATGAAGAGGCCAGCCCGGACGCCATCGAAATCTATGTCCATCGCTTGCGCAAGAAACTCGACGGCCAGCCGGTGGCCATCGTCACCTTCCGCGGGCTTGGCTACCTGTTGGAAAGCCGCGATGCATAGGCCCAGCAGCCTGCGCTGGCGCCTGCTGTGGAACCTGGCGCTGCTGCTGGTGGTGCTGATGCTGGCCAGCGGCCTGAGTGCCTACTGGAACGGCCGCGAGGCGGCGGATACGGCTTACGATCGGACTTTGCTGGCCTCGGCCCGGACCATCGCCGCCGGTTTGTCCCAGCGTGACGGTGGCCTGAGCGCCAATGTGCCCTATGTCGCCCTCGATACCTTCGCCTACGACAGTGCCGGGCGGATCTATTACCAGGTCAACGATATCCATCAGAAGCTGATTTCCGGTTACGAAAACCTGCCCGGTCCGCCGCCGGGCACGCCGCGCACCGACGATTATCCGGCGCTGGCGCGGTTCTACGATGCCACCTATCAAGGGCAGAACGTCCGCGTGGTGAGCCTGCTCAAGGCGGTCAGCGAGCCGAACATGAACGGCATGGCGGAGATTCGCGTGGCGGAGACCGACGAGGCGCGGGTCCGCATGGCACGCAGCCTGATGGCCGATACCCTGTTGCGCCTGGGCATGCTGGCCATGGGGGCTTTGCTGCTGGTGTGGTTCGCGGTCAGCGCCGCGTTGCGCCCGCTGGAGCGTTTGCGCAGCGCGGTGGAGGAGCGCCAGCCCGACGACTTGCGGCCCTTGCCGCTGGTCGAGGTGCAACGCGAGTTGTGGCCACTGGTGCGGGCGCTCAATCACTTCACCGAGCGACTGCGTGGCCAGTTCGAGCGTCAGGCGCAGTTCATTGCCGACGCCGCCCATGAATTGCGCACCCCCCTGGCGGCGCTCAAGGCGCGCCTGGAGCTGGGGCTGCGGGCCTCGGAGCCCGAGACCTGGCGCAATACCCTGGAAAGCGCCGCCCAGGGCACCGACCGCCTGACCCATCTGGCCAATCAACTGTTGTCCTTGGCGCGGATCGAAAACGGCGCCCGGGCGATTGCCGAGGGCGGCGCGCAATTGCTCGATCTCAGCCAGTTGGCCCGCGAGTTGGGCATGGCCATGGCGCCCTTGGCCCACGCCCGGGGTGTCGCCCTGGCCCTGGAAGCCGATGAGCCGGTGTGGCTGCGCGGCGAGCCGACCCTCTTGAACGAGCTGCTGAGCAACCTGGTGGACAATGCCCTGGCCCACACCAGGCCGGGTGGAAACGTGATCCTGCGGGTCAGTGCGCCGGCGGTGCTGGAGGTGGAGGACGACGGCCCGGGGATTCCCCTGGAGGACCGCGACCGGGTATTCGAGCGCTTCTACCGGCGCAACCCCCATGTCGCCGGTTCCGGCCTGGGCCTGGCGATCGTCGGCGAAATCTGTCGTGCCCATCTGGCGCAGATCAGCCTGCACGATGGCGCGCAGGCGGGGCTGAAGGTGCGGGTGAGTTTTAACGCGGGCTAGAGGCTGTGGTACAGGTTCAGTAGAGCCTTGATTCAGTAGAGTATTGATTCAATAGAACATTGACCGCGACTCGGCCAGATCGCTGCACATCACTTTGTTCTCGGGGTCGATCCCGAGCTTTTTGAAGGCTGGCACGCTGAGGATATCGATCTTCGCCAGTGGGTGGTCGGTGTCCTTGTGGCAATACAGGCTGGCGACCTGCACCAGGTCGACGTAGTCCAGGCGCGCGGACTGGCGCTGGAAGTCCAGGTACTGCCCCGGCAGCTTGGCCAGCTGTTCCGGAAACTCCCAGACCTGCAGCAGCTTGTCGCCCAGCAACGGATGGATGTGCTCGATCACGTGGTTGAGGCTGACCGGGTCGGACAGCAGCTCATAGTGATCTTCCGCATAGGTCAGGATCGGCAGCACGCCGATCTGGTGCACCAGCCCGCCGAGGGCGGCCTGGTCGGGCTTCAACTGGGTATGGCTGCGGCACAGGGCATAACTGACTCCGGCCACTTCCAGGCTTTTGCGCCAGACGTCGTGCATTTTCTGCGCGATCACCTCCGAGCGGGCATGGAAAATCTGCTCCATGACCAGGCCGATGGCCAGGTTGCTGCTGTAATTGACCCCCAGCCGGGTAATCGCGGTGTGCAGGTCGGTGACTTCCTGGGTGGCGCGCAGCAGGGGGCTGTTGACCACTTTGATCAGGCGCGCCGACAGCGCCGTATCACGGCCAATCACTTTGCTCAGGGTACTGACGCTGATTTCCGGATCTTCAGCGGCCCGGCGAATCTGCAGGGCCACTTCCGGTAGCGTTGGCAGAACCAGGTCATCGTTGTCGATGGCCTCAACCAAATCCTGTTGGACCTTTTCCGCCAGCTCACTCATTTCTGTTCTCTAGGGGTATTGCAGGAAGTTGCGGCAATCAGCGCTGGATTTCTCGATCGCGATCCAGCTGGTAAGGCAGGTCCAGCAGGTGCAGCCCGGGACCTTCGAGCGCGCCAAGATGGAGATTGCCATCCTCTGCAGCTTCGGCTTGCAGTACGGCCAGGAGTTCAATGTTTTGTTCGGCGCGCGCGGCGATCACCACCTCACCGATGGAGCTGCCGTGGGTCGGGGAGAACAACGGGGTGCCGGGTTCCGGCAACTCTTCGGCGTTCAAGGCCAGGCGGTAGAGGCGGCGCTTGAGTTTGCCCAGGTACTGCATGCGCGCGACGATTTCCTGGCCGGTATAGCAGCCTTTCTTGAAACTGACGCCGCCGATGGCCTGCAGATTGAGCATCTGCGGGATAAACAGCTCACGAGTGGCCGGCATGACCTGGCCGATGCCGGCACGGATCTGGCCCAGCAACCATTGATTGAGATCGCCTTCGGGCAGTTGCGCGGCCAGCTGTTCGCGCAGGGCCTCAGCTTGATCTGCGGGGGCCCAGAGCTCGGTCCGGTCCGCTGAAACACGAATGGCGATCAGGCCGTCGTTGCGGGCGACCGCGCCGTCTTCCGGCGGCAGTTCCAGCCCGAGACCGGCTAGCAGCGTATCGGCGTTGCCCAGGCCGAAGCGCGCCCACAGGGCACTTTCATCGCTGAGCTTGGCCTTGGAAAACACGGCGTATTTTTTCAGGTCCGCCAGTTGCGGCTCCAGCAACTCGGTGGCCATGGCCAGCAGGCAGCCATCGCCTTCGAGCAGGATGCGAAAGCTCGATTGCATGCGGCCTTTCTGGGTGCAACGGGCGCCCAGGCTGGATTGGCTATCGCTGAGGTAATTGAGATTGCAGGTCAGCTGGCCCTGAAGGAACTTGCTGGCATCGGGGCCGCGGACGGCGAGAACGCCCTCGTGGGACAGGGAGCAGAAAAAAGCGGAATCAGCCATGGGTCATCGCAGGGTAAAAAGTCTGGCGAACATCATAAGGGGGCGCCCTTGAAATGGGTAGTTCACAAAGGATGGGTAGTGACCGACCAAAGCCGACTGTTCTGGTGTCCGTCGGGCTGTATACTTGCGCTCTATTTGAGGAGCGCTCCATGGTCGAAGATGTTGAATTGAACCGCCTCTACTGGCACAGCCGCCGCGGCATGCTGGAACTGGACGTGTTGCTGGTGCCATTCGTGAAAGAAGTCTATCCGCATCTGAACGATGTTGATCGTGCCTGTTACGTCAGGCTGCTCGAATGCGAAGATCAGGACATGTTCGGCTGGTTCATGGAACGCTCCGAATCCGAAGATCCCGAGCTGCAACGCATGGTCCGCATGATCCTGGATCGTGTCCAACCCAAGTAACGCCTTCGAATGCCGCTGGCAGCCTTCCAGGCAATTGCTGGCGGCCTATCTCCTGGCCCAGCTGTTCGCGCTGGGCGCCTTGCTGATGCTCGATATTCCGCTCTGGGCCCGTCTGCTCGGGGTTCTGCTGTGCCTGGGCCACGGAGTCTGGGCGTTGCCGCGGCGGATTCTGCTGAATCATCCCTCGGCTTTCAGCGGTCTGCGTCGTAATGCCGATGGCTGGCAGTTGTGGTGCGCCGGGCAGGGCTGGCGGCCGGTGCAGCTGCGGCCTGACAGCCTGGCGCTGCCATTGCTGGTGGTGTTGCGTTTTCGCCTGCCGGGCGAGCGCTGGGTGAGGTCGGTCTGTGTGCCGCGGGACGCGCAGGCGGCCGATGTGCATCGGCGCCTGCGCGTGCGGCTCAAGTTCAGTCGCCGTAGGTGGGTGGCACCAGAATAGTGTCCAGTGCCTCGGGCAGCAGGTTCGGGTAGTCGAGGGTGTAGTGCAGGCCCCGGCTTTCCTTGCGCTCCATGGCTGAACGAATCATCAGCTCGGCGACCTGGGCCAGGTTGCGCAACTCGATCAGATCGCGGCTGACCTTGTAGTTGCTGTAGAACTCGTCGATTTCGTCCAGCAGCAGGCGTACCCGGTGCTGAGCCCGTTGCAGGCGCTTGTTGGTGCGTACGATGCCGACATAGTCCCACATGAATCGCCGCAGTTCGTCCCAGTTGTGCGCAATGATCACGTCTTCGTCGGAGTCGGTGACCTGGCTGGCGTCCCAGGCGGGCAGGGCGATCGGAATGGCGATCTGCGGCAGTTGCTCGAGAATGTCGGCTGCCGCGGAGCGGGCATAGACGAAGCATTCCAACAGCGAGTTGCTGGCCATGCGGTTGGCGCCGTGCAGGCCGGTAAAGCTGGTTTCACCAATGGCATACAGGCCCGGAACGTCGGTGCGGCCCTGCTGGTCGACCATCACCCCGCCGCAGGTGTAATGCGCGGCCGGTACCACCGGGATCGGCTGTTTGGTGATATCGATGGAGAATTCCAGGCAGCGCTCGTACACGGTCGGGAAGTGGCTTTTGATAAAGGCTTCCGGTTTGTGGCTGATGTCCAGGTACACGCAATCGATACCCAGGCGCTTCATCTCATGGTCGATGGCCCGGGCGACGATATCCCGTGGCGCCAGTTCGGCACGCGGGTCGAAACGCGGCATGAAGCGTTCGCCGTTGGGCAGCTTCAGGTGTGCTCCCTCGCCGCGCAGGGCTTCGGTGATCAGGAAACTCTTGGCCTGCGGATGGTAGAGGCAGGTCGGGTGGAACTGGTTGAACTCCAGGTTGGCCACCCGGCAGCCCGAGCGCCAGGCCATGGCGATGCCATCGCCACAGGCCCCATCGGGGTTGCTGGTATAGAGGTAGACCTTGGCGGCCCCGCCGGAAGCGAGGATGACAAAGCGCGCACCGTAGGTATCGACCTCGCCGGTGGCGCGGTTGAGTACGTAGGCGCCGAGGCAGCGATCGCCTTCCAGTCCCAGGCGTTTTTCGGTAATCAGATCGACGGCGACCCGCTGTTCCAGCAGCTCGATGTTCGGGCGTTGCCGGGCCTGCTCCAGCAATGTGGTGAAGATGGCCGCGCCGGTGGCGTCGGCGGCATGGATGATGCGGCGATGGCTGTGGCCGCCTTCGCGGGTCAGGTGGAATTCGAAACCGCCGTCTTCATTGCCCGATTGCTCGTCACGGGTGAAGGGTACGCCCTGGTCGATCAGCCACTGGATCGCCTCGCGGCTGTGTTCGACGGTAAACCGCACGGCGTCTTCATGGCACAGACCGCCACCGGCATTGAGGGTGTCGTCGACGTGGGATTCGACGGTATCGGTGTCGTCCAGCACTGCCGCGACGCCACCCTGAGCCCAATAGGTCGAGCCATTGGCTAGATCGCCCTTGCTCAATACGGCAATGCGCAGATGACCAGGCAAGGTCAGCGCAAGGCTCAAACCGGCAGCGCCGCTGCCTATCACCAGAACATCGTGTTGAAACTGTTGGCTCATTGGAAGATTCCGCTCAAAAGCGACCCGGGTCGGGGTTGGCGCAAGACGCCTGGATCGGCGAGTCAAAGCAGCCATGCAGCCCACTAGTATATAGAGGGGGGGATCGGCACAATAGCGGTGCCTTCGTGGCATTATGAAATTATGGGGGCGGGAAAGGCGGTCTTGCGAGGCAGTGATGGGCGGCTCGATTTTTCCGTCAAATCGGGGAGCTGGCGACTGTATCGAAGATGTAGCAACCTTTTTCTCTTCATGGTTACACAATGTTCGCTCTGCACAGCTATAAAGATTGGGAACTTTTGATACGGCCCCAAACTCAATAGAAGGTTGCCTGATAGAAGGGACAGCGTCGGTTTTTATGCAGGACTTGTGTTGTGGTCATGCAACTCAATTCGACGACAGGATTATTCGCGCAGCCGGCCTTGCCCGCGCTGCGTTTTTCGTGCGTGCCAAATCAGAGCCCGCAGGAAACTTGCTTGGAGGGGGAGAACTTTTGCGAAAAGCCCGAGTCTATGTTTGCAAGCCTGATCGTTTAGTTATGCAAGCCTCCTCCGAGCTTATCGAGGAGTGTTCATGCTAACCCAGGAAGAGGATCAGCAGCTGGTCGAGCGCGTTCAGCGCGGCGACAAGCGAGCTTTCGATCTGCTAGTGCTGAAATACCAGCACAAAATTCTCGGGTTGATCGTGCGTTTTGTGCACGACACCCATGAAGCCCAGGATGTTGCACAAGAAGCCTTTATCAAGGCTTACCGTGCGCTTGGTAATTTCCGCGGTGACAGTGCGTTTTATACGTGGCTGTATCGTATCGCCATCAACACGGCGAAAAACTATCTGGTTTCGCGCGGCCGCCGGCCGCCGGATAGCGATGTCAGTTCCGAGGATGCGGAGTTCTACGATGGCGATCATGGCCTCAAGGATCTCGAATCGCCGGAGCGCGCATTGCTGCGGGATGAGATCGAAGGCACCGTCCATCGAACCATTCAGCAACTGCCAGAAGATTTGCGTACGGCTTTAACTTTACGTGAATTCGATGGTCTGAGTTACGAGGACATTGCCAGCGTCATGCAGTGTCCGGTGGGTACCGTGCGCTCCCGGATTTTCCGCGCTCGGGAAGCCATCGATAAAGCCCTGCAGCCGTTGTTGCAGGAAACCTGAGACAGCGGCGACAGCCAAGAGAGGAACCGCCATGAGTCGTGAAGCCCTGCAGGAATCGCTGTCCGCGGTGATGGATAACGAAGCGGACGAACTGGAATTACGTCGGGTATTGAATGCCGTCGACGAAGTGGAAACCCGTGAGACCTGGGCTCGTTACCAGATTGCCCGGGCGGCCATGCACAAGGAATTGCTGCTTCCGCGTCTGGACATCGCCGCGGCTGTTTCTGCTGCGCTGGCTGACGAAGCCGTACCGGCCAAGGCCACTCGTGGTCCATGGCGTAGCCTGGGTCGCCTGGCTGTTGCCGCATCGGTGACCGTTGCCGTATTGGCGGGTGTTCGCCTGTACAACCAGGACGAGATCGCTGGTGTCGAACTGGCACAGCAATCGAATCAGCCAACCCTGGCCGCTCCTCAAGTAAAAGGCCCAGCTGTATTGGCCGGCTACAATGAGAGTTCGGAAGCCACTGGCCCTATGGCCAACGGCGTATTGCAAGGTCAGCCAGGCTGGCACGATCAGCGTCTGCCAAGCTACCTGCGTCAGCATGCTCAACAAGCTGCACTGAAGGGCACTGAAAGCGCTCTGCCTTACGCTCGTGCGGCGAGCCTGGAAAACCGTTAAGGAGGATCATGCGCGCCATCCCTCTACTCTCGCTTCTGCTCAGTGGCTGGTTCATTGTTCCAGCCCACGCCGACGAAGCTCAGGATTGGTTGAAACGTCTTGGGCAAGCCGAACAGCAGCAAAGCTTTCAGGGTACTTTCGTCTACGAGCGTAATGGTAGTTTTTCTACCCATAACATCTGGCATCGCGTCCAGGATGGCCAGGTCCGCGAGCGACTGATTCAGCTCGACGGTTCCGCTCAAGAGGTTGTGCGTGTTGATGGGCGTACCCAATGTGTCAGCGGTACGCTGGTGGCTGGACTGGGGGACGCCCCCAACGCTTCGGCCCACTCACTCGATCCAGAAAAGCTCAAGAATTGGTACGACCTTGCCGTCATCGGCAAGTCGCGTGTGGCTGGGCGTTCCGCGGTCATTGTTTCCCTGACCCCGCGGGACCAGCACCGTTATGGTTTTGAATTGCATCTGGATCGCGAGACGGGCCTGCCGCTGAAATCGCTGTTGTTGAACGATAAGGGGCAGTTGCTCGAGCGCTTCCAGTTCACTCGCCTGGATACGGTGGATGTGCCGAAGGACAGCGAGCTGCAGGCCAGCGCCGAATGCAAGGCCGTGGCCCTGGACAGCGACAAGGCTTCCGCGGTGAAAGCTGCGCAGGCCTGGCATTCCGACTGGCTGCCGCCAGGCTTCGAGTTGACCAGCAGCAGTGCGCGTAAAGATCCTGACACCAAGACCATGGTCAATAGCCTGATGTATGACGATGGCCTGGCCCGCTTCTCGGTGTTCCTCGAACCGCTCAATGGTGCGACGGTGACCGACACCCGCACTCAACTGGGCCCGACCGTGGCGGTATCCCGACGCCTGACCACGCCTGAAGGCGAGATGATGGTAACGGTGGTGGGTGAGATACCTATCGGTACCGCCGAACGGATCGCTTTGTCGATGCGTACCGACGCCGCTGCGCCCAAGGCGCAGTGAGTACAGCCTCAGGTGTTCATCGAGCGTTAATGTTGGTTGTGTAAGAGGTCTGCAATGCCAGCTCTGCAATCGAGATATCTAAATGTTCGGTGAACATTTTCATTTGCAAAACCCCCTGTTTTTTCTTATAGGTCAGAGCCACTAGGTTCTGGCCTTGTTTGTCGTTTCCGGGACAAAAGTACTGCGCGAGTCGCCTGGTATTTCTTGTCCCTATCGCTTAACCACGCTCGTTGTAATGGGAGCCGTATGTCGATACCACGTTTGAAATCCTATCTCTCCATTTTCGCTACTGTGTTGGTGCTCGGTCAGGCCGTTACCGCGCAGGCGGCGGACTTGCCTGACTTCACACAACTGGTCGAGCAGGCGTCGCCTGCAGTGGTCAACATCAGTACCACGCAGAAGCTCCCGGACCGCAAGGTTTCCGCCCAGATGCCGGACCTCGAAGGTCTGCCGCCGATGCTGCGCGAGTTTTTCGAGCGTGGCATGCCGCCGCAGCCGCGTTCGCCACGGGGCGATCGCCAGCGTGAAGCCCAGTCCCTGGGTTCTGGCTTCATCATTTCGTCGGACGGTTACATCCTGACCAACAACCATGTGATTGCCGACGCGGATGAAATCCTTGTCCGCCTGGCCGACCGTAGCGAACTGAAAGCCAAGCTGATCGGCACCGATCCACGCTCCGACGTGGCGTTGCTGAAGATCGATGGCAAGGACCTGCCGGTGCTGAAGCTGGGCAAGTCCCAGGACCTGAAGGCTGGCCAGTGGGTAGTGGCCATCGGCTCGCCGTTTGGTTTCGACCACACCGTGACCCAGGGCATCGTCAGCGCCATCGGTCGTAGCCTGCCGAACGAAAACTATGTGCCGTTCATCCAGACCGACGTGCCGATCAACCCGGGTAACTCCGGTGGTCCGCTGTTCAACCTGGCCGGTGAAGTGGTGGGTATCAACTCGCAGATCTACACCCGTTCCGGCGGCTTCATGGGTGTGTCCTTCGCTATCCCGATCGATGTCGCCATGGATGTTTCCAACCAGCTGAAAGCCGGTGGCAAAGTCAGCCGCGGCTGGCTGGGCGTGGTTATCCAGGAAGTGAACAAAGACCTGGCGGAGTCCTTCGGCCTGGAGAAGCCGGCCGGTGCGCTGGTGGCCCAGATCCAGGACGACGGTCCGGCAGCCAAGGGCGGCTTGCAGGTGGGTGATGTGATCCTGAGCATGAATGGTCAACCGATCATCATGTCGGCGGACCTGCCGCATCTGGTCGGTGCCCTCAAGGCGGGGGCGAAAGCCAATTTGGAAGTGATTCGTGACGGCAAGCGCAAGAACGTCGAATTGACCGTTGGTGCGATTCCGGACGAAGACAAGGCCCTGGACGCCATTGGCAAGTCCGGTGTCGAGCGCAGCAGCAACCGTCTGGGCGTTGCGGTGGTCGAGCTGACCGATGAGCAGAAGAAAACCTACGACCTCAAGGGCGGTGTGGTGATCAAGGAAGTTCAGGATGGTCCAGCCGCGCTGATCGGCCTGCAGCCGGGCGACGTGATCACTCATCTGAACAATCAGGCGATCACTTCGACCAAGAACTTCACTGAAATCGCCCAGGCGCTGCCGAAGAACCGTTCGGTATCGATGCGGGTTCTGCGTCAGGGACGTGCCAGCTTCATTACCTTCAAGCTGGCCGAGTAATTCGTGTAGCGGATTGATCGCGCAATAAAAAGCCCGCCTCGAAAGAGGCGGGCTTTTTTGTGGGCGCCGGTTGGGCTCAGCGCATCATGTCCTTGACCATTTGCTCCTGGTCCATAAGCTCACGCTGACGTGCGTCGATCCGTGAAGACAGGGGGAAGTTGCTGCCAGCGCGACGTTTGGCGAAATCCAGCTGCTGGATCGCCTGGCGATAGTCGCCGACCAGGGCAAAGTATTCGGCCCGCGCCTGATGCAGGCCGATGATATTGCCTGACAGGCCACGGGTTTCCGCCACCGAGTACCAGACGTCCGGATCGTCGGAGCGGGTCTTGAGTAGGCTTTCCAGGGCCTTTTCGGCGTCCGCCGGGCGATTCTGCTTGAGCAGCAGATCGACCCGGACCTGGTTCAGTGGATAGTTGCCCGGATACTGCGCAAGCATTTTATCCACCCGAGCCTGGGCGTCGGAAAAGCGGCTGGTAGCGGTATCCAGGTCGATCTGGGCCAGGTTGTAAGTGATGTCGTTAGGTTGCTTGGCCAACAGCTGCTTGAGGTTTTCCCGGGCCTCATTGAACTGGCTGCCCTTGATCTGGGCGATGGCGAGGCCGTAGCGGGCGATGTCGTTTTTCGGGTTTTCGTCGAGCTGGGCGCGAAAACGCTTGGCGCCCATGCCGGGGGACTCTTCGTAGATCAGCTGTACTCGTGCGCGAATCAGTTGGTAACGCAGGCTGTCTTCCTTGCCCCCGGCCTTGGCCTGTTCGGCGCGGTTGCGGGTGTCGGCGATCCGCGATTCGGTGACCGGGTGAGTCAGCAGGAACTCCGGCGGCTTGGCGTCGAAACGGTACTGGCGCATCAGGCGTTCGAACATGGTCGGCATGGAGCGCGGGTCATAACCGGCCTTTTCCAGGTTGAGGATGCCGATGCGGTCGGCTTCCTGCTCGTTCTGTCGGGAGAAGCGCCGTTGTTCCTGGATGGCCGCGGCCTGGGTGCCGGCAATGGCGGCGATCCCGGCGTCGCCACCGCCCGCCGCGGCGATCACGATCCCGGCCAGCAGGGCAGCCATCATTGGCACCTGCATGCGTTGCGAGGCTTCGACGCCACGGGCGAAGTGGCGTTGCGACAAGTGCGCCAATTCGTGAGCCAGCACCGAGGCATATTCGCCTTCGGTCTGGGCGTTGAGGAACAGTCCACCGTTGACCCCGACAATCCCGCCGGGAGCGGCAAAGGCGTTGAGCTGCGGGCTGTTGATCAGGATGAACTCGAGACGCCGGTCGTTGACCTGGCTGGTCTCGACCAGTTTGTAGACGCTGGTTTCGACGTAATCCTTGAGTTGCGGGTCGTTGAGTTGCGAAACCTGGCTGCGCAGCAACGCCAGCCAGGCGCGGCCCAGTTGGTGTTCCTGTTGGGGCGAGACAATGGCAGAACTGGCGTCACCGAGTGATGGCAGGTCGTCGGCGAAGCCTGGTGAGGCGAGCAGGCAAGCGAGCGTCAGCAGGGTAGGGCGCAAAAAAGTCATGCACAAAGCCTTAGTCGACAAAGAGTCTACTGTAGCCGGACACCAGGCCTTGGACCAGATATTCTAGGTACCTCGACGACCCTCCCGGAGTGACGCAATGACTGATGCTGTAGCCCACGACGCCGAGCTCGATGCCAGCGGACTGAACTGCCCGCTGCCGCTGCTCAAGGCCAAGATGGAACTCAATCGCCTGGCCAGCGGCGCAGTGCTCAAGGTGATCGCCACGGATGCCGGCTCCCAGCGCGACTTTCGCACCTTTGCCCGTTTGGCCGGTCATACCCTGCTTCGCGAGGAAGACGAAGCCGGGGTCTATCGTTACTGGCTGAAGAAGGCCTGAACCGCCCCGGAAATCATCGCGCCTCTGTCTAAGGATCATTGATGTTCAAAGTGTTACGCGACTGGATTCAGCGCTACTTCTCTGATGAAGAGGCCGTGGTACTGGCCGTTCTGTTGTTCCTGGCCTTCACCGCGGTGCTGACCCTGGGTGGCATGCTCGCGCCGGTGTTGGCGGGGATGGTGCTGGCCTATCTGATGCAGGGGCTGGTGCTCACGCTGGAACGCTGGCGTTTGCCTGGCGGGGCGGCGGTGGGCCTGGTCTTCGCCTTGTTCATGGGGCTGCTGCTGGTGTTCATCGTGGTCGTCGTGCCGCTGTTGTGGCATCAATTGATTACCTTGTTCAACGAGCTGCCGGGAATGCTCGCCAAGTGGCAATCGTTGCTTCTGTTGTTGCCGGAGCGTTATCCGCACCTGGTGTCCGACGAACAGGTGCTGCAGGCGATCGAGGTGGCGCGCGGCGAGATCGGCAAGTTCGGCCAGTGGGCGCTGACCTTCTCGCTGTCCAGCCTGCCACTGCTGGTCAACATCATGATCTATCTGGTACTGGTGCCGATCCTGGTGTTTTTCTTCCTCAAGGATCGGGCGATGATCAGCCAGTGGGTGCGCGGTTATCTGCCGCGCGAGCGGGCCCTGATCACCCGGGTGGCCCAGGAAATGAACCGGCAGATCGCCAACTACATTCGTGGCAAGGTGATCGAGATCGTCATTTGCGGCGGGGTGACCTACATCGCCTTCGTGGCCCTGGGGCTGAACTACGCGGCCCTGCTGGCGCTGCTGGTGGGGATTTCGGTGGTGGTGCCCTACGTCGGGGCGGTGGTGGTGACCGTGCCGGTGGCGCTGATTGCCTTGTTCCAGTGGGGCTGGAGCGACCAGTTCATCTATCTGATGGCGGTCTACGGGATCATTCAGACCCTGGACGGCAACGTGCTGGTGCCGCTGCTGTTCTCCGAGGCAGTGAACCTGCATCCGGTGGCGATCATCTGTGCAGTACTGTTGTTTGGCGGGCTGTGGGGTTTCTGGGGGGTGTTTTTCGCGATTCCCCTGGCCACCCTGTTCAAGGCGGTACTGGATGCCTGGCCGCGCAAGGAGCCGGTTGTGGCGCCCTTGCTCTAGAGCGGTTCTGTTCTGGAAATGAAAAGGGGGACGGCTGAATCAGCCGCCCCCCTTTTTTAGTCGGTTACCTTTTAGTCGGTTACCGTGCTCAGGCCTTGTTCAGCGCCTGCGCAGCAGCCAGTACCGCATCCACGTGGCCTGGCACTTTCACGCCACGCCATTCCTGACGCAGCACGCCATTCTTGTCGATCAGGAAGGTGCTGCGATCGACACCCATGTATTCCTTGCCGTAGAGCTTCTTCAGCTTGATCACGTCGAACAGCTGGCAGACGGCTTCATCCTTGTCGCTGATCAGCTCGAAGGGGAATTCCTGCTTGCACTTGAAGTTCTCGTGGGACTTCAGGCCATCGCGGGAGACGCCGAACACCTCGGTGTTGGCGGCCTTGAACGCGGCGTATTGATCACGAAATCCCTGGCCTTCGGTGGTGCAGCCCGGGGTGCTGTCCTTGGGGTAGAAGTAGATCACTACCTGCTTGCCCTTGAGCGTGGCCAGGCTGACGGTCTGACCGCTGGTGGCCGGGGCTTCGAAGTGGGCAACAGGTTGGTCGATGGCAACGGCCATTGAGGCTTCCTTACATTGGGTTCTGTGGGCGCCAGGGTTCGATCAGCGCATCGAGATTCATTGCGTCGGCGAAGTCCAGGAACTGATCGCGCAGCCAGCTGATCTGGGTGCCGGCCGGCAAGGTCACGGTAAAGGTGGCGTTGAGCATGGTGCCGCCGGTCTGCGGGGCCTGATAGGTATCGCAGGTCAGGTTTTCCAGCTCGACATGGTGGTCGATGAAGAACTGGCACAGTTCATTGACGATGTCCGGGCGGTAGGCGGCGCTGACGTAAGCCACATAAGGCAGGGCCTGCGGGCGGTTTTCCAGGGCCGCGCTGCGCACCACGTTGACGGTGAAGGCGTATTTCTTCGCCAGCGACGGCAGGCCGGCCTCCAGGCGCGCCAGGGCATCCCAGCTGCCGGAAACCTCCAGGACCAGCGCACTGCACTCGCCATGGCGGGTCAGGCGGGAGGTCACCACGGCGCAGCGGTTTTCATGGCTGGCGCGGCACAGGACGTTGGTCAGCTCCATGGGGTTGGCGCCGAGGGCACTGATGACAAGGAATTGTTCGCGGACTGTGGGGGTGGACATGCAGCATTCCTAAAGCGATGAGCGGTCGATACTTTTGCAGGCTCGAGTACTGGGTGAACGTCCGGATGCGGTTTCAGAAGCCCTGAACCGCCAGGTTGCGACGAGCTCCATAAAAGGCGAGAGCGAAGGGCGGCAACGCAGGATTGGGGCTTCGGATGCCGAAAAGGGAGGCTGGAACCCGGCGTACAAGCTTAGCAGTACCGATCAAAGCCTGAAGGGTAGCGAAATACATCGCTCAGGGGAATGCTCGCAGCGCGGTACTTCGCTTGTGCAAGCATCTTGGCGCCAGTACCATTACCGCTCTCTTTTTCCGGCAGGAGCGGTTGCATGATTGCGGGCAGTATGGTGGCACTGGTCACACCCATGGATGCACAGGGTCGTCTCGACTGGGACAGCCTGAGCAAACTGGTGGACTTCCACCTGCAAGAGGGCACCAACGCCATTGTGGCGGTCGGCACTACAGGTGAGTCGGCTACCCTCGATGTGAACGAACACATCGAAGTGATTCGTCGCGTGGTCGCTCAGGTTGCAGGGCGTATCCCGGTGATCGCCGGTACCGGCGCGAACTCGACGCGCGAAGCGATCGAGCTGACCACCAATGCGAAGATCGCCGGTGCCGACGCGTGCCTGCTGGTGACCCCTTATTACAACAAGCCGACGCAAGAAGGCCTGTATCAGCATTTCCGTGCCATCGCCGAAGCCGTCGATATCCCGCAGATCCTCTATAACGTGCCGGGCCGCACCGCTTGCGACATGCAGGCCGAGACCGTGATCCGCCTGTCGACCGTGCCGAACATCATCGGCATCAAGGAAGCCACCGGTGACCTGCAGCGCGCCAAGGACATCCTGGCCGGCGTGAGCAGCGACTTCCTGGTGTACTCCGGCGACGATGCAACCGCCGTCGAACTGATCCTGCTGGGCGGCAAGGGCAATATTTCGGTGACCGCCAACGTGGCGCCAAAAGCCATGAGCGAGATGTGCGCCGCCGCGATGCGTGGCGATGCCGCCACCGCCCGGGCGATCCACGAGAAGCTGATGCCGCTCAACAAGACTCTGTTTATCGAATCCAACCCTATTCCCGTGAAATGGGCCCTGTGCGAGATGGGCTTGATGGCGAACGGTATCCGTCTGCCGCTCACCTGGCTCAGTGCTGCCTGTCACGAACCGCTGCGGCAGGCCATGCGCCAGTCCGGCGTATTGGTTTAATTGAGGAAGTACTACGCATGAAGCGATTGGCCGGACTTTCCGCACTTGCCTTGATTATCTCCAGCACCAGTGGCTGCGGTTGGATTTGGGGGCCGGAAGGCTACTTCCGTGACCGCGGCAGCGATTACCTGCAAGCGCAACAGACCGCACCGATGCAACTGCCGTCGGATGTCAGCACCTCCAAGCGCCTCGATCCGCTGCTGCCGATTCCGCGCAACGTGGCCGACGACACCGTCAAGGGCGAATACATCGTGCCGCGTCCGCAGCCGTTGGGCTCGGTGGCCGATGCCAGCGACTACACCCTGCAGAAGAGCGGCGATGCGCGTTGGGTCATGGCCCAGCACGCCCCGGCCGAAGTCTGGCCGGTGGCCATGCAGTTCTTCCAGGACAACGGTTTCCGTATTGACGAACAACGTCCGCAAACCGGCGAGTTCACTACCGCCTGGCAGCGTTCCGACGAGCTCTCCGCATCCATGGCCAAGCGCCTGGGCAGCGTAGGTTCGGCCGATAACGAAACCCGCGTGCGGGTGCGTATCGAACCAGGCGTGCAGCGCAATACCAGTGAAGTCTACGTGGTGAGCGCCGAGCGTCCTGCCGGCAGCACGTCCAGCGTCGATTTCACCAACCGCTCGGTCAACACCAGCCTGGATGCCGCGCTGGTCGACGAAATGCTCGCCAGCATGAGCCGCAGCGCCGAGAAGGGCGGTTCGGTCTCCCTGCTGGCCGCGCGTGATTTCGATACCCCTAGCCGTGTCAGCCTCACCGAGGACGGCAGCGGCAACGTGGTGCTCAATCTCGGCGAAGACCTCGACCGCGCCTGGTCGAGCGTCGGCCGCGCCCTGGAACAGGGCGAGTGGCGCGTTGAAGACATCAACCGCAGCCTGGGCCTGTACTACATCAACCTGGCGGAAAAAGCCGAGAAGAAAAACGACGAGCCGGGCTTCTTCGGCAAGTTGTTCGGCAGCGCACCGGCCAAGGAAGAAATCGAGGCCCGCGCCGAGCGTTATCAGGTTCGCCTGAGCAAGGTGGGCGACAACGTCCAGGTCACCGTCGAGAAAGACATCAACACCGTTGCGCCGCCTGAAGTGGCGCGCAAAGTGTTGACCGTGATTCAGGACAACCTGGGCTGATCCGATGCGTTTCGCCGTTCTCGGCAGTGGTAGTCAAGGGAATGGCACGCTGATAGCCAGTGACGACACCTACGTCCTGGTGGATTGTGGTTTCTCCTTGCGCGAAACCGAGCGGCGCCTGCTGCGTCTGGGGGTAGCCCCTGCGCAGCTGAGTGCGATTCTGGTAACCCACGAACATGCCGACCACGTGCATGGCGTGGGTTTGCTGTCTCGGCGCTACAATTTACCGGTCTACCTCAGTCGCGGCACGTTGCGCGGGATGCGCAAACCGGTGGACGCCGCGGGTTTTCTCGCCGGGGGCGAGACGCTTCAGGTCGGTGCCTTGAGTATCGACGTGACCCGCGTCGCCCACGATGCACTGGAACCTGTGCAGTACGTGTTCAGTGACGGCCAGCGGCGCTTCGGCCTGCTGACCGACCTGGGTTCCTACTGCGACACGGTGATCGACCGCTATCGCGGGTTGGATGCCTTGATGATCGAGGCCAATCACTGCCGCGACATGCTGGCCCGAGGTTACTACCCGTATTTCCTCAAGCAGCGGGTCGGTGGGGAAATGGGACATTTGAACAACCATCAGGCCGCAAGCCTGGTGGCCGAGTTGGGCTGGCAGGACCTGCAGCATCTGGTACTGGCCCACCTCAGCAGCAAGAACAACCTGCCGCAGCTGGCCCGGCAATGTTTTGTCGACACCCTCGGGTGCGACCCGGACTGGCTGCAACTGGCCGATCAAGATTCAGGGCTCGACTGGCGCCACATCGCCTAGCCCACCTACTTAGCAAGCGGAGCCCATCATGGAAAAACGTGAAGAACTCTACCGTGGCAAAGCCAAATCGGTTTACAAGACCGACGACGCCGACCGCCTGGTCCTGCTGTTTCGCAACGACACCTCGGCGTTCGACGGCAAGCGTATCGAGCAGCTCGATCGCAAAGGCATGGTGAACAACAAGTTCAACGCCTTCATCATGCAGAAGCTCGAAGAGGCCGGCGTGCCGACCCAATTCGACAAGCTGCTGGGCGACAACGAGTGCCTGGTGAAGAAGCTGGACATGATCCCGGTCGAATGCGTCGTGCGTAACTACGCCGCCGGCAGCCTGGTCAAGCGCCTGGGTGTGGAAGAGGGTCTGAAGCTCAACCCTTATACCTTCGAACTGTTCCTGAAGGACGACGCCAAGGGCGACCCGTTCATCAACGAATCCCACGTCGTGGCCTTCGGTTGGGGTACCGCCGAGCAACTGGCGCGCATGAAAGAACTGTCGCTCAAGGTCAACGAAGTCCTGAGCAAGCTGTTCGACGACGCTGGCCTGCTGTTGGTGGACTTCAAGCTGGAGTTCGGCGTATTCCACGGCCAGATCGTCCTGGGCGACGAGTTCAGCCCGGATGGCTGCCGCCTGTGGGACAAGGAGACCCGCAAGAAGATGGACAAGGACCGCTTCCGTCAGGGGCTCGGTGATGTGATCGAAGCCTACGAAGAAGTCGCCAATCGTCTGGGCGTACCGCTGTAATCGACGCAACCGACTGATAGCACGGAAAAAATTTGCCCGAGGGGCTTCGCTTCGGGCAAAGGTGCTGTTATGATGCGCGCCGTTGGAGAGATGCCAGAGTGGCCGAATGGGACGGATTCGAAATCCGTTGTACCTTTGCGGGTACCTAGGGTTCGAATCCCTATCTCTCCGCCATTATTGAATAAGACTAAGCCCCTGTAATCATTGATGATTACAGGGGCTTTTTCGTTTCCGGGGTATTTATTAGGGCATTTTTAGGGCAAAAGCGGTTGGCCTGTGGGCCGCCTTAGGCCGCCCTGAAGGCGGCTGAAGAACTGCATGCTCGCCGCTTGGGCTGACTCGGGGTGATACGCTTGGGCATGGCGGGGATGCCTTCCAGACATTTCCACTCGTCCTCCGGGTGGGCTGGCATCAGGTCGCGGCGTTCAGTGGCCAGCAGCACCATATCGGCGCGTAGCACGCAGTCAGGCAGGCCGGGTTCGAGGTTGAAGCGGTCGCAGATTGCCTGCCAGATGGTTTCCTCGACCTGGCGGTACTGCGGCATTACTTGCTTGAGTGGCCGGACCATATTGCCGATGTACGCTTCGGTCGCATCGTGGAGCAGGGCGGCCAGCTGGTGTTTCTCGGGGCACAGGTCGGCCACTAGTAAGCTGTGCTGGGCGACGCTGTAGTGCTGGCGGGTGTGGCCGTTGAAGCGACACAGGTGGGCCAGTGCATGGGCGATGTCGTAGGGAGTGACCATCGCGGCGGTTGGGTTTAGCAGGTCGAACTGGCGGCCGCTGGCGGTGAGTAGCCAGGTCATGCTGCGTCCTCCGCTGGTTGTTCGCTCTGGCCGCGGGCCAGGCGCTGCTGCTCCGGTTCGAAGGCTTCGCGTAGGTGTGGGTAGCCATGCCCATCACTGATGGTGACCACATAAGTTTCGCTAGCCGTCTGACCCTGGACCAGGAGATCGGCCGGAGCGTGAACCTTGGTGGCAGTAGAAAGGCTGGTCGCGTTATCGAGTGACCAGAGTGTCTTTGCGTTGCCACCCAGGTCATTGGACATGACGTCCAGATACACGATCCCCAGCAGGTCTTCAGTGATGGTTGCGCTGCTCGTGCCAATGACGCCGGTAGTGAAAATGTCGTCCTGCGCCTGCGGCGTATTGGAAAACGAAGTTGCGGTGTCGCCGCTGGTCGTTGTGGTGGTAGCCATGTCTTTCTCCCGAGAATGTTTTTTTAGAATCGTCAGGTCCTGCTGACAGGACGAAGTCCCATGCACCCAACACTGATGCGGCTCAATGAGCTGAAACCCTTATGCGGCAAGGGCTGGGTGGGTCATTCCAGCGCTTGGATACCTGCAAGTTGCAGCGTCAGTTGTTAAAAAAAAGCCAGAGCATTTTTCTGGCGGGCTTTTTTCATACTGTCCGGAGTTCAATGTCTAGGGGGCCTTCCTGAATAAGGCCGCGCTGTTCAGCGCTTTGAGAAACGTCTGATATTCGCTTCCGGGAGTTTTGCCTAGCCTGATCTGTATTCAATGAACGGGCCGCGGCATATTCAAGTGAGCAAGGAGGTGGATATGAATAGGCAGAATGCACAGGCCGGCGCAACGCTGGAGACGGCAGGCTTCGACACTGGCGTAAGCATGGATGACGAGATGTTTCACGCTATTCGGGTCGGTTCCGCCGTGTCGTTGCTAGAGGTGCTTGGCAGGCTCATGGACCTTGCTGGCGACAATGAGCAAGTCGCGCGACGGCTCATCGACGAGGTAAGGACCTACCAGATCAAAGACCTCGAGCTGTTGCGGGCGTACTGCGAACAAAACGATCGGCAAGCCATTGCCAGGCTGTGCCACAAGATGGCGGGTGCAGCTTGTGTGTTGAAGTACCAGCCGCTGATTTCCAGCTGCCAGCAGTTGAGGGATGTCAGTGTCGCAGGGACCTGGCCGGTGCTGTTGGAAAGGGCGCAGCTGGTCGAGCAGGCGTTGCTCAACCTCAAGGACATCTGTCTTGTAGCCATACAGGATGATGGGCCAATCAATCTGAGAGAACTGCCTCGTGAGCGCTGATTCCTCTGCTGCTCTAAAAGGGAGTCGTGCTCGATGTCTCGTCGTAAAACCGATAAGACGCTGATTCTGGAGAGGACAGATGTCCATGTGCTGCTGGGTTTCGCGAGAGGCCTATATGATTCCTTTCTGCCTGGCTATTTCAATCAGGGCCAGAAGGTTGGTGGTATTGAATTTCTTCAAGAGTCTTACTTTGTAAGTACTGACCGTTTTGTGACTGATAAGCAGAGTCGCTGCAATCTCCCTATTGTTAAGGCCCTGCGCCAATAATCTTAATGTGGTGATTTCCCTATTGGTCAGCTGAGAGGCGGCAATGCTTTGCATCTGGTTGGTGTGAATGCTTTCCTGCAACAGGAGTAACGAACTTTCAGGAAAATAGGTATGCCCCGATAACAGCGCCTTTACTGCATCTCCCACCTCATCCAGCGCTTCGTCCTTGCAGATGAAGCCTGCTGCGCCCCCATGCAAACAACGTACGGCAAAATTTTTTGAGTCGCTGGAAGTCAATATCAGCGTTTTTACCAGGAAGTTATTTGCCTTGAAGTGACTGAGTACCGATAACCCGTCCAGTTGCGGTAGATCGAGGTCAAGTATCACCAGGTCCGGTTTATATGTGCGAACAACTTGAATGGCATCGACGCCATTGTCTGCCTCGGCGGCGATATGGTGACCGTTACGTTCAAGTATGACTTTCAATGCGACTCTGACCAGGGGATGGTCGTCGACTATTACTATGGATCCCATAGTGTGCTCTCTCTATATTGATTATGTGTGCAGGTTTTATATTTTTACTCTCTATATTCAATTCTGCTCATTGAGGTTGGGCCTTTTGTCGGTGCTCACCGCGCAGGCCGGCGGGGTAGACTCCTTTCATTTTTATCGAGTGGCTAGTTAGTCTGGCTCAGGCTACTTCTGATGCGAGTACTTGGCAGAGTTCAGCCGAACGCAACGCGTTGAAGAAGTACACACTCTTGCCTCATAAGTAAAGATGAAATCAATGGGTGGCTTGTTAAGATATTTCTGATGGGTTAATCGGCCGTCTCTCAGTTCAAATTCGAAGGTTGATCGGTAAGCTATGACTTCCTTTGGGTGTCCTCCGTGGGGCAGCAAGGGGGCTGCTATTGTTGTCGATCAATCAACTTAGACTTTGAATGAGAGAGGCTAATGGGCTGCCATGGCTGGCGTGATTTGCTCATGGCTGAGCCGGGAGGACGATCAAAAGTAGATTGCACTTCTTTTGCCGATCAACGTGAACAAGGAAATCACATGAAACGAACATCTTTACTATCCCTGGCAACTTCCAGCTTGATGCTTGCGGCACTTGTTCCATCGTTATCTCATGCCACTGATGGTGTGGTTAACTTCTCTGGCAGCATCACTGACGTGACTTGCAATATCAACAACCAGGCACCGGGTGAAAACAACATCACCAACGTTGAGCTGGGACGCATCTCTCCTAAGATCTTCAAGGCCATTGGCGATGCTTCTCCGTTCAAACCCTTCCAGTTGGTGCTGTCCGGCGACCAATGTGCCAATGGCACCAAGGTCGTGGTTGATTTCGATCAGGTGGGTAACGTTGATCCACTCACAGGTAACCTGAAACTGATCGGCGCGGCGCCTGCCACCGGTGTGCAGATCCAGGTTTACAACGACGATGCCAACGGCAAGAAGATCCCGCTCGGTCAGTCGGAAGCCGCGCCACAGGAAGCCACCGTTGCAGGCAACACGGCAACCCTGAAGTTCAAGGCGAACTATGTTGCGACCGCGGCTAGCGTTGGCGCGGGTTCGGGTAACTCCTTCGTTCGATATACCCTGTCGTATAAGTAAAGACTAGCGTCCGAGGAGTACGTCATGACGCCGAAAACGCGTATTTTTTCTTCTTTCGTTCTCGGCGTCATGTTCCTGGGTGTATGTTCCGGCACCGTACAGGCGTCGGTAGTCATCGAGGGTACTCGGCTGGTTTATCCATCGGATGCTCGGGAAGTTACAATAAAAATGAGTAATACCGGTGCCTCTGCTTCATTGGCCCAAAGCTGGATCGATGATGGCGATTCAACTAAAGGCCCCGAGGAAATAAAGGTTCCATTCTTGGTGTCCCCTGCGGTGATTCGTCTGGATCCGGATAGTTCAGCTTCACTGCGTGTTTCCTATACCGGTGAAAAGCTTGCAGAGGATCGAGAGTCCTTGTTCTGGCTCAATGTGCTGGAAACGCCTCCGCGCAAGGAAGTCGATGAAAATGTCTTGCAGTTTACATTTAGAACCCGAATCAAAGTGTTCTTTCGGCCCAGGAACTTGAAGTCGGATGTGGACTTGGTGGCGAATAAACTCGATTGGCAATTCAAACAAGCCAGTCATCCGGATAAAGAAGGTAAGGTCGAGCACCGCCTTGGAATCCAAGTAAACAATCCGACGGCGTATTACGTTTCTTTCGGCAAGATCGAGGTTGCTCTGGATGGGCGACGGATTGCAGTTAAAGATGAAATGATTGCGCCTTTCAGTAGTGGTTTTTTTCCATTGCCTGAACAGTCTCCTCAGACTTATCGCAAAGCCTCTGTTCATTACGAGGTCATTAACGACTTCGGTGGGCGGCGCGTACTTGAAAAACCGTTGCCCCTGTAACTTTTATCACCCTGCAGTTTTTGTCATCTCTATGACCTGGCTGCATGCCGGTATCGAATATGTTGAACGTCCAGCGTAGTTGTCTGGTTGTTTTTGCTTGTGCGTTAGTTTCGTACGGTTTGAGCCCAGGCCGGTTTTTTCTATGTCTTGTTTCTACGGCGGCTATTGTCATGGCGACTGAGACATGGGCTGGAACTTCCACTGCCGAGTCCGCGGGGCAGGGCGTGGTATTCGATTCGCAGATGTTGTTTCAGACCGAAGGTGCCCCCATCGATACCAGCCGCTTTGAGCGCCAGGGCTTTCTCATTCCGGGCAATTACCGCATCGACCTGTTGGTAAACGGTCAGTGGCGTGCCACGCAGAACATCGAGTTTCGCGACACGCATGGGCCGCAAGGGGGCCAGCCTTGTTATGAGCGTTCGTTGCTGGTTCGCGCCGGTATCGATCTGGACAAGGCGGCTTCGGCGCAACCTTCCGCAGAAAGCATGCCGGAGGGCACCTATTGCGCGGACCTGGCTCGCTACATTCCTGGTCTCACCACGAAGATCGATCTCAAGGAGCTGACGATCGATCTTTCGGTCCCGCAATATTTCCTGCAGAAGAACCTGTCGAAAACCTACGTCGACCCGGCCAACTGGGATCATGGCGTTTCCGCGGGGCTACTCAACTACAACACTAACCTGTTCAGCGTGCAAAACAGCGGCCGCACCATGACCAATGGTTATGCCGGGCTGAACATGGGGATCAATGCCGGTTCGGTGCGCTTACGGCATAACGGCACCCTGACCTGGTCGCCGCAATCGGGCGGCCATTATCAGCGCGGGCAAATTTATGCCCAGACCGAACTGCCGGCCTGGCGCTCGCAACTGTTGGTGGGGGAGAGCGCCACCGATGCTGCTCTGTTCGACTCGGTATCGTTCCGTGGGGTACAGCTGTCCAGCGACGACCGGATGCTCCCCGATACCGAACGCTTTTACGCGCCGGTGATACGCGGTACGGCCAGCTCGAACGCCAAGGTGTCGGTTTATCAGCGCGGTTATCTGATCTCCGAAACCTCGGTAGCGCCTGGACCGTTCGAGATCAGCGATCTGCAGGCCGCCAGCTTCGGTGGCGACCTGAGCGTCACCGTGACCGAGGCCAACGGCAAGAGCAGCAGCTTCACCGTGCCCTTCGCTACGACTGTTCAGTTACTGCGCCCTGGAAACTCTCGATATGGCTTCACCGCTGGCCAGATCATCGATCCTGGGCTGCGTGGCAGTAACCAGTATGTGCTGCAAGGGACAGCCCAGCACGGTCTGGATAACGACATTACCGGATACATCGGCAGTGCTGTCACGGGCAGTTATATGTCGGTGCTGATGGGGAGCGCGCTCAATACCGATGTGGGGGGCTTTGCCTTCGATGTGACCCAGGCCAAAACCAACGTGCCCAGAAGGGGCCGTCTGAAGGGGACGAGCCTGCGTCTGTCCTATAGCAAGAACCTGCCCAATAGCGGTACCAACTTCTCGTTACTGGCTTATCGCTACTCGACCCGTGGTTATTTGGGACTGCATGACGCGGTCGCGTTGCAGGACTTCGTCGAGAGCGGCGAACGGGTGGAAGCCTTCTCCCGAATGCGTGACCGGCTGGATGTGAATATCAGTCAGCAGTTGAAGGCCACTGGCGGGAATTTCTATGTCAGTGGTTCGGCGCTCAATTACTGGAGCAGACAAGGCAAGGCACTGAGCTTTTCCACGGGTTACAGCAATCAGTGGCGGGGCAATAGCTATTCCTTCGCCGTACAGCGCACGTTGGGACAGAACCGGTATTCAGGACGTCGGGCAGTCAGTAGCAATACGACCTTGAGTTTGACCCTTACAATCCCGCTGGGCCGTGAGACCCGGGGCGCAACGGTGCTCAATAACTTCGTCAGTCACGACCAGAGCACCGGAACTCATCTGACCAGCGGCGTTTCCGGGACAGTGGACGACGCGGGCAAAGCCTCCTATGCCGTGTCCGTTTCCCGTGATGACAAGCAACGGGAAACCAGCCACAACGCCAGTCTCAATTATTCCTTGCCCCAGGTGGCCTTAAGTTCCAGTTTTTCCCAGGGCAGCGATTACCGCCAGGGCTCCATCGGTGCGTCCGGCGGCATGATCCTGCACCCCGGCGGCCTGACGTTTGCCCAGACCCTGAGCGAGACCAGCGGCCTGGTCTACGCGCCTCATGCCAAGGGCGCAGGGGTCGGCTACAGCGGTGCGCGGGTGAATGGCAGCGGTTACGCGGTGGTGCCCAGCCTGACGCCTTTCCAGCTCAACACCGTGGATATCGACCCGAAGGGCATGCCCGACGACGTCGAGCTGCAGGTCAGTTCGCGCAACACCGCACCAGTAGCGGGAGCCGTGGTGATGCTGTCTTACCCGACCCGCAAGGCGCGCTCTTTCCTGATCAACAGCCTGCAACCCAATGGCGCGCTCCTGCCGTTTGCCGCGATCGCCACCGACGCCGAGAGCGGGGTGGAAATGGGCGCGGTCGGCCAGGGCAGCCGCCTGGTGCTGCGCAGCGAAAAGGACCAGGGCTCGATCCGCGTCGAATGGGGTGACCAGCCTGGGCAGCAATGCCTGATCGACTACCGCTTGCCCAAGCGCGATGCAGCGTCTGCCAAGGCGGTTGAGGCGAAGGGCTATGAGGTGTTCGACCTGCCATGCCGACCGCTGCCTCCCGACACTGCCGGGGCTCCTGCTCCGGCGAGGAACGGCTGATGCGACAAGCAGGCGGCTTGTGCTGCCCCTCGGCCATGGCTCGGTGGATCTGTGGGAGCCTGATGGCTGCCTGCTTGCTGATGTCGCTTTGCGCCGACGCCCAGGCGGCACTGGCCATTACCGGTACGCGCTTCATTTACCCGGCCAATACCCCGGCGTTGACGGTCAGGGTCGGCAACACCGGCGATGCGCCGATCCTCCTCCAAACCTGGCTGGACCGGGGGGATACGCGCGCCGACCCGAGCCGTCTGACGGTGCCGTTCGTACTGTCGCCGCCTATTTCACGGCTGGACCCACAACAGCGCAGTGCCCTGGTGGTGCGTTACACCGGCGAACCCTTGCCCGGCGATCGCGAGTCGGTGTTCTGGATCAATTTCCTTGAAGTGCCGCCGGTGACGACCAGCGACAGCAATGTGCTGCGCCTGGCCTATCGCATGCGCATGAAGCTGCTGTACCGCCCTTCGGGCCTTGCCGGCAAGGCGGACGAGGCAATCGGGCAAGTGGTCTGGAGCCTCGACAAGACCCCCGGAGCGGACGGGCAAATGGCGTTGCTGGCCACCAGCCGGGCGCCTTACTACGTATCCATCCCGCAGTTGGAACTGGGTAGCGGGGCTCAATCGATCAGTTGGCAGGGGATCACGCTCGAGCCTTTCGGCACGACACGTATCGCCCTGCCCGCAACAAAAAAGGCAGCCGTCGCCAATGCGACGGTCGTTCGTTACCAGGTGGCGATAGACAGCGGGGAGACGCTGAGTGGAAGTGCGCGGTTACAACAGTAGTTTTGCGATGGACAGATTCGCGGCGAGTGCGTCGTCATGCGGTTGCGGTCGAGCGCCCGAGGGTGCGCGACCGGTAGGCATGAGGCTGGGGCGGCGCGGGTCGTGTTTCGTCCTGGCAGCGCTGCTGCCCCTGGCGGTGCCCGATATCGCCCTGGCCTTGCAGGTGCCTAACGCCGGTCAGGCGATGCGTGACATCGAGTCGGTCCAGCCGGTCCAGCCAGTCCCTTCGGAGCTGGAGCTGGATCTGCCCAAGGCCGAGACACCCGCCGCGCCGGCGGCCCCGGACACCTCCGGGATCCGGGTGCAGGTCCAGGCGTTTGCCATCGAGGGCAACCAGGTTTTCACCACCGAGCGCCTGCAGCCGCTGCTGGCTGACCTGCAGGGCCAGGAGCTGGACCTGAACGGTTTGCGCGCAGCCGCGCAGCGTATTACCGACTACTACCAGAAACAGGGTTATGTACTGGCCCGCGCTTTCCTGCCGCCCCAGGACATTGAAAACGGCCTGGTGCGGATCGCTGTGGTGGAGGGGCGTTACGGGCGCATCGAAGTGCAGAACCGTTCGCGCGCGCTGGATCAGGTGGTGCGGGCGCCGCTGTCGTCGTTGAACAGCGGCGAGGCGGTATACGACGCGGACCTGGAGCGTAGCCTCTTGCTGTTGAGCGACCTGCCCGGGGTCCAGGCTCGCGGCACCTTGCGTCCTGGCCAGGAGTACGGGACCACCGACCTGGTGATCGATACCGAGCCCGGGCCGTTGCTGAACGGCACCCTGGAGGCGGACAACTTCGGTGGTTACTACACCGGTGAATACCGCCTGGGCGGCAGTCTCAACCTCAACAACCCCTTGCGCCTCGGCGACCAGCTCAGCCTGCGGGCGATGCGCAGCGACGAATCGCAGCGCTATTACCGTGCGGCCTACCAGTTACCGGTCGGGCCCTGGTCGACCCGCATCGGCGGTGCGTACTCGGAAATGAGCTACCGCCTGTACAGGGACTTCGAGGTCCTCGACTACCACGGTACCGCCAGCTTCCGCAGTTTTTTCGTCGCCCAGCCGCTGGTGCGCAGCCGCACCTTCGACCTCACTGCGCAACTGCAATACGAAGACAAACGGCTACGCGACGATATCGACCTGTTCGAATTCAGTAACCGCAAGCGGATCGGCCTATGGACCCTGAGCCTCAGCGGCAATAGCCAGGACCGTTTTTTCCGGGGAGGCCAGAACTTCTTCGATCTGTCCTACGGCAGCGGCCGGTTGCGTTTTGGCGACCCCGCGGAAGAGGTTCGCGATGGTCGTACCGCGGGCAGCTCGGGCGGGTTCGCCAAGCTCAATCTCAACGCCGCGCGCCTGCAGCGCCTGAGCGACCGTTTCCAGCTCTATACCCGGCTGAGTGCGCAATGGGCCAACAGCAACCTGGACAACTCGGAAAAGCTCGGCCTTGGCGGTCCCTACGGTGTGCGTGGCTATTCATTGGGCGCCGGCAGCGGCGACCAGGGCTGGCAGGCCAGTGCCGAGCTGCGCTACGCCCTGGCCCCGCGCTGGCAGCTCAGCGCCTTCGCCGACAACGGCACGGTCAAGGTCGATCGCCAACCCTGGACCTCCGAAAACAATACCCGCCGGATCACGTCGACCGGCATCGGTGCCAGCTGGGCGGGGCCTTCGCAGCAAGTCAACCTGACGCTCGCCTGGCCGCTGCATGACAACGGCAAGACCCGGGACAAGCCGGAGCGCCGCCCCCAGGTCTGGATGAACGCGACGCAATATTTCTAGTACCTGCTCGTAGCAGGAGTGGTGTCGTTCTGCAAATGGTTTGCAGAACGTTCTTTAGTGAAGAGGGCGTTACCGTGAACAAAATGTATGCACTGGTTTGGAACCAGGCCTTGGCATGCTGGAATGTGGCTCATGAAGGGGCACGTCGCCGGCGCAAGTCGGGTGCACGCAAGGGGATGGTCGTTGCGGCTGTCAGCCTGCTGGGAGCGGGCGCCATGTCCTCGGCTTTCGCTCTGCCGACGGGGGGAACTGCGGTACACGGTACCGGCGATATTCTGGTCTTCGAAAATAACAAGGAAATGTCGATCAACCAGCATACCGACAAGCTGATTACCAACTGGAACGACTTCAGCGTCGGAAAGGGCGAGAGGGTTACCTTCAACCAGCCCGGTAAAAGCTCGGTTGCGCTGAACCGGGTGATCGGAACCAATGCCAGTGATATCCAGGGCCGGATCAATGCCAACGGCCAGGTGTTTCTGGTCAACCCCAATGGCGTAGTGTTCGGCCAGGGTGCCCAGGTCAATGTGGGTGGCCTGGTGGCTTCGACCCGAGGCATCAGCGACGACGACTTCAAGGCCGGCAAATACAATTTCTCGGGCAACTCGCCGGCGGAGATCATCAACAACGGCGACATCATTGCCGACCAGGGCGGCAGCGTGGCGCTGCTGGGGACCAACGTTCGCAACAATGGGGTGATCCAGGCGCAAATGGGCCGAGTGGCGCTGGGCGCGGGGGACAAGTTCACCGTGAATTTCGACGGCAACAACCTGCTCAACCTGCAAGTCGACGGTGCCGCAGTGGATGCCCTGGTGAAAAACGGTGGCCTGCTCAAGGCTGACGGCGGCCAGGTGCTGATGACCGCCAAGAGTGCCGGCACCATGTTGCAGACCGTGGTCAACAACCAGGGCACCATCGAGGCCAATACCCTGCGTGGCACGGCCGGCAAGATCACCCTCGATGGCGGCGACATGGGCAAGGTATTGGTGGGCGGGGCGATGACCGCCAGCGCCATCGGCACCGTGGGTAACGGCGGTGTGATCGAGGTCAAAGGCGCGAATACCGAGGTGCAACTGGCGACCCGGGTCAATACCCTGGCCAGCAACGGTCAGACCGGCAACTGGAAGATCACCTCGCGCGAGGTCAAGGTCAATCCGACAGCGGCATCGGGCAGCGACACCGCCTACGCCGATACCTTGTCGAACAACCTGGCGACCACCAACATCGAGCTGGCCAGCAGTGTCGGCGATGTGGTGGTGGGCGGTCCTGTCACCTGGAACAGCGGCAATCAGCTGAAGCTGTCTTCCAAGCGTAACATCGAGGTCAATGGCGGGCTGGCCAGCACCGGCATCAAGGCCCGGGTCGAGATGAATGCTGAAAAAACCATCCAACTCAACGGCAACGTGACCCTCAGTGGTGCCAATGCCAGCCTCGGGATGAACCATGGCAGTGGTTATGCTCTGGGGCAGAACGCGAAGGTTACTCTGTCCGGTACCGGGGCCTCGTTCGATTCGAACGGCGCGCTTTACGATGTCATTCAAAACACCGCCCAACTGCAGGCGGTCAATAACAACCTCAATGGCCTGTATGTCCTGGGCACCGACATCAAGGGTTACGGCAACTTCAAGTCCATTGGCGGCAATATGGCGTTCTCTGGCGTCTTCGATGGCCTGGGCAATACCGTCAGCGGTTTCACGGTGACCAATACCGGGCCTATGGTTGGTCTGTTCGCCGGCAACTCGGGCAGTATCAGTAACCTGAAACTGGCCAACATGACCGTCAATGGCAATACCTCCGGAGCAGGCTTCAGCTATATCGGCGGTCTGGTGGGGCTGAACAACGGGACCTTGACCAACGTCAGCGCCACTGGCCTGCGCGTCAACGCCAACGCCTCGAATACCAACGTCGTGGGGGGCCTGGTCGGGCTCAATTTAGGCGGTGCGATCGATCGCGCATCGGTGGCGGTCAACTCCTACGTGAATGGCAACGGCTATACCACGTCGGTGGGGGGCCTGGTCGGTGAAAACGTTTCAGGTGGTGCGGGCCCCGCGAGCATTACCAACAGTCTGACGAATGTCGCCATCGGCGGGTACCTGGCGCGCAACTTCGCTGGTGGTGCGGGCGGTCTGGTCGGTAGCAACAGGGGCGGTTACATCGCCGACTCTTCCAGCAGCGGTTCAGTCGGTAACTACTCGTGCAGTTATGTGGGCACGAATATGGGCGGGCTGATCGGTTACAACCAGGCGGGCACGGTCGAGCGGTCCAGCTCCTCGGCAACGGTACGGGGTAACAGCGCCAGCAACATTGGTGGCTTGATCGGGTTCAATACCAACAGTGCGGTCAGGGAGTCCAGCTTCAGCGGCGCGGTCAACGGTTACGGCAGCGCCTCGGCAGGCGGGCTGATCGGTTACAACCAGAACAGCACGCTGAGCGACGTCAAGACCAGCGGTACGGTCTACGACACTTCGGGCACCAATGTCGGTGGCCTGGTCGGCCAGAACTTCTACGGCCAAATAGACACCGCCGAGGCCTTGGCCAATGTCACCGCGGGCGCCAACAGCAATACCGGCGGGCTGGTCGGCAGCAACTACGGCGGTACCGTCAGCCACGTCGTGGCCCGCGGCAAGGTCGTGGCAGGCAGCAACAGCAATGTCGGCGGGTTGATCGGCAACAACGACGGTGACCTGAGTTCGGTCGAAGCCAGTGGTGAAGTCCGGGCCGGGAGCAACAGCTTCGTGGGTGGCCTGGTGGGTACCAACGGTCGCACCCTGGGCTCGACTATCGAAACCGCTACGGCCAAGGGCACTGTCTACGGTGATCGGTACAGTAGCATCGGTGGGTTGGTGGGGCTGAACCATGGCCAGATCTCCAACTCCCTGGCCCTGGGCTCGGTGAGCGGCGGTTACTACACGAGGCTCGGTGGCCTGGTGGGATTGAACATGGGCAATGTTCGTCAATCGGTGGCCAGCGGCAAGATCAATGGCAACAGCAATTACCCGAGCTACCAGACTTACGGCGGCCTGGTCGGCGTCAACTATGGCGAGATGAAATACAACTCGGCACTGGGCGAGGCAGCCCAGGTACCGTTGTTCGGCCTGAACCAGGGAATCATCCAGTAATCCTTGGCACCACCCACTGATACCCAGGTATCGCGGGTTCCCGATACGCCATGCCGCGGCATGGCGTATCGGTTTTTCAGGATTCATCACCTCTTTCAGGATGACCCGCGATGCGGGTCTTCCATGAGCAACGAAACCCGGCCGGCCAACGCAGCCGGGCTCAAGCAGAGCATGGAGAATGGCCCCATGGTCCATCTATTGGCGTTCAGGCCCGCCGGCCACGTACGTCGGTTCTACCGCAGTGCCCAGGTACTGGCTTGCCTGCTCCCGGGCTTGATCGGCGCGACGGCCCAGGCCGCCTTGGTGGAAAGCCAGGCGATCGACTGCTCGTTCAGTAACGGTGCCGGCCGGCCCTGGGTGGAAGTGACGCCGTTGACCAGCACCACGCCGGTAGGCTCCGTCCTGTGGCAACGACCGGTGGCCCTGATCACCAACTACCGATATGGCGGGGATACGGGTAACAAGGCCCATGAGCTGGTCTCCGCCGGATACTGGACCGCGGGTACGCCGCTGCCCGATGCCATCGCCCCAACCAACATCGACGGCATCGGTTTCAAGATCGCGGTGAACTCCTCCGACGGCGTCCTCAGGAATATCACCCAGGTGTCCAAGCCCGTAGCGCTGGAAAAGAACCGGGTTATCTATGACCCCAGCGCAGGCCAGAACCAGCGTTCGCTGATGGTGACCAACTATCTGCAATCGTTGATCCTCACGGTGCCCCCCAGCCAGTTGCCCAGCGGCGAACTGGTGATCGACCGTGTCGCCGGCAGCTCGGGGCTGATGCTGTATGCGGTCGACCTGCTCAAGGATGTGGCCAGCCTGGGAGGGGAGGTCACCATTCCGAACGACAACATGCCCATCGGCATCTGCCGCAAACCCTACCCGTTGATGGGCCCCGACATCATCAATATGGGCGGGGGAGGCGGGATCATCGTTCCCAACACCTGTGTGGTGGAGTCGTACAGGACCATCCCGGTGAGGCTCGGGCGTTTCTCCCTGGCCAATTTTCCCAAGGTGGGTTCGACCTCGTCGCCGGTACCGTTTCGCATCGAACTGAGCCAGTGCGCATTGAATGCCAGGCCGCAGATCACCTTCACCGACAAAGTGCCCGGCCACACCGACCCGTCGGTGCTCAATCTGACGGCTTCGCCCAACAGCGCCAAGGGCTTCGGCATCATCATGATCAACGACCTGAACGGGCAGCGGGTCAAATACGACGGCACCCTCTACGACATGCAACGGGTGGGCGACAGCGCGATCATCCCGCTGCGGGCTGGCTACATCCGCACCGGCAGCGATGCCGAGGTCAAGGTCGGCGATGCCGATGGCGCGGCGGAGTTCACCTTTACCTTCCCCTGAGTCATTCAGGGTTGAACCAAACCCCTTCGATGGCGATAGACGCCGTTGCGGGGCCTTTCTACACTGGGCTCCGACCTGGGGATGGAGCACACGGATGAATCGCAACGAACTGCGCAAGGCCGATATCAACCTGATGGTGGTGTTCGAAACCCTGATGCTCGAGCGCAATGTGACCCGGGCGGCGGAGAAGCTGTTTCTCGGCCAGCCGACCATCAGCTCGGCGCTCAATCGCTTGCGCGCGATCTTCAACGATCCGCTGTTCATTCGCGTGGGCCACAGGATGGAGCCGACCGCTCGCGCCGAAGAGCTGATCCAGCACCTGTCGCCGGCGCTGGATGCCTTGTCCTCGGCCCTGAGCCTGACCCACGATTTCGATCCCGCCAGCAGCACCATGACCTTTCGCATCGGCCTGTCCGACGACGTCGAGTTCGGCCTGTTGCCGCCACTGCTGCGGACCTTGCGCCAGGAAGCGCCGAAGGTGGTGTTCGTGGTGCAGCACGCGGACTACTGGCGGATCCCGGACTTGCTGGCCGCCGGCGACATCACCGTGGGCATCAGCCAGACCCGCGGGCTGCCGGCCAATGCCAAGCGCAAGCTGCTGCGGCATATCCAGCCCAGCGTGCTGCGCGCCGATGCCAGCGACACGCCGCTGACCCTCGACGAATACTGTTCCCGTCCGCATGTACTGGTGTCGCACACGGCCAATGTCAGCGGCTTTGCCGATGAATGGCTGGCCGAGATCGGCCGACAGCGCCATGTGGTGCTGTCGGTGCCGCAGTACAGTTCGCTGCCGGCGTTGCTGGCGGGGACCGACATGATCGCCAGCCTGCCGGACTACACGGCGGCGGCCATGGCGGCGTCGGGGCAGTTGTTCCAGGAGCCGTTTCCGTTCAAGACCCCGACCCTGGACCTGTCCATGGTCTGGCTCAGCCATGTCGACACCGACCCGGCCGAACGCTGGCTGCGTTCGCGGCTGGAGGCGTTCATGAGCGACCGCGACCTGGCGCCGCTCAAGGCGCGTTGAATCTCTTATCCCTTGGTAGAGGACTCAGGCAGGCGGTCGCGGGGCGTGTAGTATGGAGCGCCTTTTCACCCCCACCTTTCAGGGAGCTCTGCCATGCCTCATCTGCATATGGAATACACCGCCAACCTGCCGCAACTGGATGCCGACAAGGCCTTGCTGCGGTTCAACAACGCGTTGGTGGCATCCGGGCAGTTCGCTGAATACGACATCAAGAGCCGCGCGCGCAAGGTCGAGACGTTTCGCGTCGGCACCGGCCTCGGCGAGCGGGCGTTCGTGCATGTGAAGCTGTCGTTGCTCAGCGGGCGTTCGCCAGAGATCAAGAAGCAGCTTTCGCAAAGCCTGCTGGCGGTGCTGCAGGAACTCTGCGAATGGCCGGCTGGCGTCGAGTTGCAATTGGCGGTGGAGATCCTGGATATCGACCGCGACTCCTACGGCAAGCTCAGCATCGGTCACTGAACCGGAATGCCGCAGGGCCTGAATCTACAATAGGCCCTGCTGCGCGCAGACCTTGACCACCTGCTCGCGGAACCAGGTGTTGGCGCTGTCCTGGTCGGTGTGGGCGCTCCATTGCATGTCCAGGGTAAAGCCCGGCAGGCCGTTGGGCGCTTCGCAATGGCTGAACACCGCGTCGTTGGTCAGCAGCGCCTGGATGCGCCGCGGCAGGGTCAGGATGAAGTCGGTGCCGGTGATCATTTTCAGCGCCGCGCTGTAGCTGTTGGAGCGCGCGACGATCTGCCGCCGGTGGGCCTGGCGGGCCAGCCAGCCATCGACCATGTTGGTGGTCGAGGTCCAGGGCGTGGGGTAGACATGCCGACGCTCGACGAACGACTGCAGGCTGAAGCGCGGCTCCAGCGGCGGCGTCGCGCGCTTGTCGAAGACACACACCAGGTCATCCTCGAGCAGCATCTGCGACTTGAGGTCGGGGTGGTTGTGGTGAAAGTTCGGACCGAAGCAGATCACCAGGTCCAGGCTGCCGTCGCGTAGTTCCTCAGCGGGGATATCGGTTTCCAGCTTGTGCACATTGACCGACACCGGCAGGTCGGCGAAGTCGAAGCCCTTGAGCAGCCGCGGCAGGATCAGCAGTTCGAAATATTCCGGCGCGCAGACATTGAAGGTGACGGCCTGGCGGGTCGGGTCGAAAGCCTGGACCCCGGAATGGCACAGGTTGATGCTCTCGAGAATCTTCAGCACATGGCTGTACATGGTGGTGGCTTTGTAGGTCGGACGCATGCCGGTGCGGGTATTGATGAACAGCTCGTCCTCGAAGCCGGTGCGCAGTTTTTTCAGGCAGTAACTGACGGTCGACTGACTCACGCACAGGGTTTCCGAGACCCCGGTCACGCTGCTTTGCTCGTACACGGCGACGAACACCATCAGGTCCTGCATATCGAGCTTTCTAAGCAAGTTACTGTTCAGCATCAGTTCCGTCTCGTTGAGCACCTCGCGCGGTCGTGCGCAAACCTGCCTGATGCTAACGGAACGATCGTCCTAATTGAATCCTTGCCCCGGGGTTTCACGGATAGCGAAGGGACAATTAATTCCGAGAACACGACCTGTGCAGTATGGCGCGGCGCGTAGCGGCTTGTCCCTTGGTGTTGCGTCTTCAACCGGGCACCGGGACTGGCCGGCGGCTGCCGAGGATCAGGGCGAGCATGCCCAGGCCTACCAGCAGCGCGCCAAGCAGCTCGCTCGGCAAGGGATGCCGGCCCAGCCCGAACCAGTGGAAGAGGGTGATGAACAGGGTGCTCAGGTAGATGTAGGAAATGACCGTGGCCGGTGCGATCACCCCGATGGCCCGGTGGAGCAGCCAAAAAGTCGCCAGGGTGGCGAACAAGGCCAGGTACAGCAGCCACAGGCCGTCGTCGAGGGTCAACAGCATGGCGCTGCGCCAACCACCACCCGGCAGGCAGAAGGCGAACAGGAACAGCGCGCCGAACAGCATGTTCCAGAAGGTCATGGCGGCCGGGCTGCGATCTTTCAGGCTGGTGGTTTTCAGCCGTTGGCTCAGCGGCGAATAACAGGCCATGGCCAGGCAACCGACCCCATACACGCCGACCGCGTAGAACGACGGCATGCCCTCGGGCCCTGAGCCCCTGAAGGTCAGCAGCGTGGCCCCGGCGGCCGCCAGCAGCATCGGCAACAGGCGGTTTTTCCCAGGGTTGTCGCTCAGCAGGAGGCCCTCGAACAGCAGGGTCAGCAGCGGTACCAGGGCGAACAGGATGCCGGTATTGACCGCCGAGGTATGCCGCAGCGCCTCGAACAGCGAAGCGAAGTAGATCGCCAGCAGCAACCCAAGCATGGCATGCGCCCGCAGCCCGGCGCGGCTGATCCGGAACGCGCCGTTGAGCCACAGCGCCGGCACGAACATCAGGGCTGACAACAGCAGGCGCAGGCCGGTCAGCAGGAGCGGGTCGATGGCCTGGCCGACCTGGGCCGCGGCAAAAAACGAGGCGGCGATCAGCACCGCCCACAGCAGCATGCCGAGATGGGCGTTGAGAAAGCTGACGGGTTTCATCGCAGCGTTCCCCGGTTCATTGGAAGTGGCGGTGGTAGTGCCGCGGATCGAAGCGCAGGACCATCAGGATCATCAGCGCTATGACCGCAGTCAGCGACCACCAGGCCCATTCGAAACTGCCCAGGCGGTCGCGGATGATCCCGGCGAGCAGCGGCGACAGGCCGGCGATCAGGTAGCCGATACCTTGCACGAAGGCCGTCAGGCCACCGGCGCGCCGCGGATTGTCCAGGTGGTCGAGGGACACGATCAGGCTCATGGGAAACAATCCGCCGATACCCAGGCCGAGCAGGCACGGCCAGAGCAGGCTCAGGTGCCGGGGGCTGAGGATCAGCCCGCAGAAGCCGGCGATGATCAGCACCAGCAAGGCCACCAGCACCCGGCGGCGGTCCTGGCTGTGGTTGGCGATGGCCGGCGTCACCAGGCCCGAGACCACTTCCATGGCGGTGAGAAATCCCAGCAGCAGGCCGGCGTCCTGTTCGCTCCAACCCTGCTCCACGTAGTAGGGGGCCAGCCACGCCAGGACGCAGGTGTAGGACGCCGTGCCCAGGCCGAAGAAGACCGCCAGCAGCCAGGCGCGGCGGTTGCCTGCAAAGGATTCGTGGTGCGTCGCGGCGTCCGGCAGTTTTGGCATGGCCGCCCGTTGCGCGTACCAGAACAGCAGCGCCAGGACCGCCAGCGCCGCCCAGATCGCCAGGCCCAGCCGCCAGCTGCCGGTGCGGGTCATCACCAGCGGGGCAAAGGACGCCGCGACCGCCGCTCCCCCCATGATCGAGGTGACGTACAGGCCCATGAACAGCGAGACATTGTCGGGAAAGCGCGACTTGATCAGTGCCGGCATCAGCGATTGGATCAGGGCGATGCCGAGGCCGGCGAGCACGGCACTGAGGATCAGTTCGGCGGCCGAATCGAGAAATAGCCGCGACAGGGTGGCAAGGCCAATGACCAGCAGCGAAATCACCACGCTGCGGTGGTCGCCCAGGTGCTGGCCGATGCGCACGCCGAAGAACATCGCCAGGCCCATGGCCATGACCGGCAGCATGGTCAGCAGCGCGGCGCCGCTGAAACTCAGGGCGATATCGCCACGAATCCCGGACAGCAACGGGCCGACTGCGGCCATCGACGGCCGCAGGTTCAAGGCCACCAGCGTCACGCTGAGCATCAGCCAGAAGACGGGGCGGGTTGTCGCGCGAACGTTTTCCATAACCAGACCTTGAACCATTCAGATGTTGATTAGGCGGGGAGGGGCGTGGCCGGGGCAAATCAGAAAGTGTGCAGGACTATCTAAAAATCAAATAACACCTGTAGCCGCTGCCGCAGGCTGCGCTCCAGGCCGCAGGACTGGCGAACCGGGCAACGCGGTGCTTCCGGCAGACCGCGTGTGCAGGTTTGGGGGCTGCTTCGCAGCCCAGCGCAGCCTGCGGCAGCGGCTACAGGGGCCCGCGACGGTGCGCGGGCCTCGGGCGATCAGAACGGCTTGGTCGGCAGGTACTTGCCATCCAGGGTGATCACCGCGCGGGAACCGCCTTCCGGGTCTTCGACTTTCTTGATGTCGAGCTTGAAGTTGATGGCGCTGATGATGCCGTCGCCGAACTGCTCGTGGACCAGCGCCTTGAGGGTCGAACCGTAGACCTGGAGCATTTCATAGAAACGGTACACGGTCGGGTCGGTGGGGATGCCGCCGGGGATGCTGCCGCGCGAGGGGATGCTTTGCAGCAGGTGGCTGGCGTCCTGGTCCAGGTCGAGCTTGCTGCAGACCAGGTCGGCGGCGGCGGCCGGCAAGGCGTGCTGGCCGAGCAGGGCGGCGGTGACGAACGCCAGGCTCAGGCCGGTGCCGTCGGTGAGCTGTTGCCACGACAGGTTCTTGCGCGCCTTGGCGTCGATGATGGTGTCGGCCAGGGCCAGGCGTGGGGCTTGGGCGAATTGGGATTGCAGCATGTCGAGTTCCTCGTTGGGATGGTGAAACGGTTGTTGAACGAGTCGTTGAAAAAGGGTCGTTGAAAAGGAAGCGTTCAAGCCGCGTGTCGCGGTTTACCGACCAAGGCACAGGCGTCGGGGTGTTCGGCCAGGGACACGAAGTCCTGGCTCGGGCCATCCAGCGCGGCAATGGCGCCGCTGGCAATGTCATAGACCCAGCCATGCAGGTTCAGCCGGCCCTGTTCCAGGGCCAGGGCGACCGCGGGATGGGTCTTCAGGTTAGCCAACTGGGCGATCACGTTTTCCCGCACCAGGGCATCCAGGCGGGCTGCGTCCGAGGCATGGCTGCGGGCGGCATTGACCACCTTGGCCGACTCGGCATGGCGCAGCCAGTTGGCCACGGCCGGCAGATGGTCCAGGCATTTGCAGGTGGAGATGGCGGTCATGGCGCCGCAGTCCGAATGCCCGCAGATCACGATGTCGCTGACCCCGAGCACGGCCACCGCGTACTCCACAGTGGCCGACACACCGCCCGGTTCCGGCCCGTAGGAGGGCACGATATTGCCGGCGTTGCGGATCACGAACAGATCGCCCGGTTCCTGCTGGGTCAGCAGTTCCGGCACTACCCGGCTGTCGGAGCAGGTGACGAACAGGGTGCCGGGGTTCTGGGTGGTGGCCAGTTGCTTGAACAGCTCGCTGCGTTTCGGAAAGGCTTCGCGCTGGAACTTGAGAAAGCCGTCGATGATGTGCTGCATGGTGGTTCTCCTTGCATCGCTGATGGCGCAAGGATGGAAAATTTCAGCTATAGCGTCCAAGACCGGCTTGTTATGCTGGCCATAAGTACTGCCTATAGTTGGCGGTCCTGGCCTGGAGACACCATGCTGCTACGTCATATCCGTTACCTGCTGGCCGTCGCCGAGCACGGCAACTTCACCCGCGCCGCCGAAGCCTTGCACGTGTCGCAGCCGACGCTGTCGCAACAGATCAGGCAACTGGAGGACAGCCTCGGCGCTCCGCTGTTCGACCGCTCGGGGCGCACCGTGCGCCTGACCGACGCCGGCGAGGTCTATGTGCGTTATGCGCGGCTGGCCCTGCAGGACCTGGAGGCGGCCAGGCGCGCCATGCATGACGTGCAGGATCTGCAGCGCGGCTCGTTACGCCTGGGCATGACCCCGACCTTCATCACGTACCTGGCGGGGCCGCTGCTGACCCGTTTCAACCAGCGGTATCCGGGGATCGCCCTGAGCCTCGAAGAGATGACCCAGGACCGACTGGAAGCGGCCCTGGCTGAAGACCGCCTGGACCTGGGCATTGCCTTTGCCGGGCAGCACCTGCCGGACATCGACAGCCAGCTGTTGTTCGAGGAGAGCCTGAGCCTGATGGTCAGCCGCGCGCAGCAGCCCGAGCTACCGCGGGAACTGACGGCGGCTGCGCTTGCGCGGCAGCCGCTGGTGCTGCTCAGCGGCGATTTCGCCACCCGCCAGCATATCGACCGTTATTGCCGCGAGCAGGGCATGACGCCGCGCATCGCCATCGAAGCCAACTCCATCGGCGCTATTGTCGAAATCGTCCGCCGTGGGCAACTGGCGACCATCCTGCCGCTGGCCATTACCCAGGAGCAGCCGGGCTTGAGGCCGGTGATCCTGCAACCGCCCCTGGCGCCCCGCAGCGTGGCGCTGCTGGGACGCAAGGGCGCCTATCGCAGCGCCGCGTGCCAGGCTTTTCGCGAGCTGCTGACGGCTGCTTGTTGCGAGCGGCTGACGGCTCAGGGCGTGGGCGCCGCCAGCCACTGATTGACCACGCCGCTGTAGAAACCGGTGGCCTTGCTCAGGTGCAGCCACTGGTCGACGTAGCTTTTCCAGGCGACGTCGTCCCGTGGCAACAGGAAGGCTTTTTCACTGTATTGCAGGTACTGCTCGGGGTTCACCGCGCACAGCCCCGGCTTGAGTTTCTGCTGGAAGCGCGCTTCGGAAGCGTCGGTGATCATCACGTCGGCCTTGTTCTCCAGCAGTTGCTCGAAGATGGTCACGTTGTCGGCGAACAGGGTCAGGCTGGCCTTGGGCAGGTGGGCCCGGGCGAAGACTTCGTTGGTGCCTCCCGGCGGTTCGATCAGGCGCACCGAAGGCTGGTTGATCTGCTCGACGGTCTGGTAGCGCTGCTTGTCGGCGCACCGTACCAGGGGGATTTTCCCGTCGACGCCCAGGGTGTCGCTGAAGAAGGCTTTCTTCTGTCGCTCCAGGGACACGGAAATACCGCCCACGGCGATGTCGCACTGGTTTGCCAGGAAGTCCGGCATCAGGGTTTTCCAGGTGGTCTTCACCCACTTCACCTCGACCCCCAGGCTTTGCGCCAGGGACTGCGCCATCGAAATATCGATGCCTTCGTAGGCACCGTCTGTGCGCAGGTAGGTGTAGGGCTTGTAGTCGCCGGTGGTGCAGACGTTCAGGTGGCCGCGTTCGATGACCTGGTCCAGGTGCGAGGTGCTTGGCGCGGCAAAGGCCGGGGCGCTGAGGGTCAGCAGCGAGCAGAGCAGAAGGCGTGCTTTCATGCGGTCGATCCTTGATGACGAGGGAGTGGCCGAGGGCGGCTCATTATTTGCGCCGGGCTCGAACGGGGCAAGGCGCATCGCTTGCCTGGGCGCTGCGGATTGTTTTCGCCGAAAAAGTTTTGGCAAAGGGCCATGCCAACTATTTGTTGGCTTCTTTTTCACGAAACGTTGATGGTCGGCTACCTAAAGTTCGTGCTGTCGTGGGCAGTCATTGAATAACGGGCATGTTGACGACGCACTTCTTTCAAGGAACACGCCGATCATCATGCTGAACATCAAGCCCCTGCGTCCCGAATGGGTGACGTTGATTGCCTGCGCCTTTTTATTGCTTGGCTGCAACTTTGTGCTCTGGCAGCACCTGTTTAGCATTACCGCCTCGGACGCCCGTGGTATCGCCATGCGCGTGGCTTTCGGGGTGATGATCTTCTGTGCGTTCAACCTTATCCTGACTTGGCTGGCATTTCGCCGGGTACTTAAGCCGGTGCTGGTTTTATTGTTTATGGTCAGTGCCGGCGTGGCTTATTTCATGAGCCAGTACGGAGTGCTGATAGATGCCGGAATGTTTCGCAACTTCGCCGAAACCAATGCAACGGAAGTGCGTGATTTACTCTCGCTGAAGTTGCTTGTTTATATTCTGTTGCTGGGTGTATTGCCTTCCTGGTTATTGTGGAAAACCCCGATCAATTATCGTCGCTGGCACCGCGAGTTATTGAGCAAGTTGCTGGTTTCCGTTATATGCGCGGCGGCCATTGGCGGGGTCGCCCTGGCCAACTATCAGGGGCTGGCCTCGCTGTTTCGCAATCACCATGAATTGCGCCTGATGATAGTGCCGAGCAACTACGTGGGCGCTTCCTTTGGTTATCTGCGTGAGCAAGTGGTCTCGGCGCGCCAGCCCTTCGTCAAGATCGGTGAAGATGCCCAGCGCAATCCGACCTGGCAAAACCACGCGCGCAAGTCGCTGACGGTGCTGGTGGTCGGCGAAAGTGCCCGGGCCGAGAACTTCGGCGTGCTGGGCTACGAGCGCGACACCACGCCGAAACTCAGCCAGGAAAACGGCCTGATCGCCTTTACCGATGTGTCGTCCTGCGGCACCGAGACCGCGGTCTCGGTGCCCTGCATGTTCTCCAACATGGGGCGCAAGAACTACGACGCCAGCAAGGCGAAGAACGAGGAAGGGCTGCTGGACGTGCTCAAGCGCGCCGGGCTCGAGGTGATCTGGCGGGACAACCAGTCCGGCTGCAAGGGCACCTGCGACCGGGTGACCCTCGATGACGTCAGCAAACTCAAGGACCCGGCGCTCTGTGCCAACAGCGAATGCCGCGACGAGATCCTGCTCCAGGGCCTGCAGCATTTCATCGATACCCTGGACAAGGACACCGTGCTGGTCCTGCACCAGATGGGTAGCCACGGGCCGGAATACTTCAAGCGCTACCCCAAGCAATACGAGCGCTTCACCCCGGTGTGCCAGAGCAACGCCCTGAACAATTGCAGCCGCGAGAGCATTGTCAACGGCTACGACAATACGCTGCTGTACACCGACCACGTGCTGGCGACCCTGATCGACCTGTTGCGCAGCAACCAGGACAAGGTCGATACCGCCATGCTCTACCTGTCGGACCACGGCGAGTCCCTGGGCGAATACAACCTGTTCCTGCATGGCACGCCCTACATGCTCGCGCCGTCGCAGCAGAAACACGTGGCGATGCTGGCCTGGTTCTCGGACAGCTATCAGAAGGCCTTCTCGGTGGACACCCATTGCCTGCAACTGAGCCGGGAAAAACCGCTGAGCCAGGACAACCTGTTCCACTCGATGCTCGGTCTGCTGGAGGTCGACAGCCGGGTCTACCAGCCCGACCTGGATCTGTTCGCCGGCTGCCGGGGCAGCGTGGTCGACGGCGTGCTGGCGCGGCAATGAAGCCGTGATCGGCGTTCGACCTTTTTTTCACGATCGGGGCGGTAACCTGTTTTTCATCCAAGACTTACAAGAGCCAGCAGATCCATGTCCGCGCACCCTCCATCCCCCCTCGAGCTCGAGTTCGCCAGGCGTTATGACCAGGCGCACGCGCGCGTCTGTGGCGACGAGCGCCCGCTCGGGCTGGGGCGGCGCCTGTCGTTGTGGCGCGACGAGTGGCTGGTTCGCCGCGCATTGAAGGTGGCGGGCGAGCCGGGGCTGATTCTCGATCTTGCGTGCGGCGCGGGGCGTTTCTGGCCGGTGCTGGGCGAGCACAGTAATCGGGTGATCCTGGCGGCGGACCCGTCCCAGGACATGCTCAACCACGCCCAGACCCACCACCCGGCGAGCCTGCTCAGGCGGGTCAGGACTTTCCAGAGTTCGTCGTTCAGCATCGGCCTGTCGGCCAACGCGGTGGACTGCATCGTCTGCCTGCAACTGTTCCCCCATGTCGCCAGCAGCGAGGCGCGCCTGGCGTTGCTGGGCGAATTCCATCGGGTCAGTCGCGACTCGGTGATCCTCGCGGTGCGCATCGACAGTCGCTTGAAAGTCATGCGCGACCGGCTGGAGGGCAACGACACCCTGAAATTGCAGCGTGCTCCACGCATGGACGTCAGCCGGGCGCGGGTCGAGGCCGAGTTCAAGGACGCGGGGTTCGAAGTGCTCAGCCACCAGGATTTCATTCCCGGCTGTGCCGCCTGGCGGGTTTACGTTCTGCGCAAACAGGGGTAGCCGACGGCGTTCGGACTATTCTTGTGGCCCGGGCGCCGATTTCGCGCAGGCTCTTGTCGAGTGAATGCTCAGAAATCGCCAAGGGCGATATATACTGCGCGCCATTCTTCAAGGGAGAGCCGTGTGGCCATCGATATTCACTGGATTCGCGACAACGATAGCCTCGGTCAATTCTGCACCGAGTGGCAGAAGCTGCCATTCGTCGCCCTCGACACCGAATTCATGCGGGTCGACACCTTCTATCCGATCGCCGGCCTGTTGCAGGTCGGCGATGGCCAGCGCGCTTACCTCATCGACCCCTTGACCATCGACGACTGGCAGCCGCTGGCGGCCTTGCTGGAGAACAGCGCGGTGGTCAAGGTGGTGCACGCCTGCAGCGAGGACCTCGAAGTCCTGCTGCGCCTGACCGGCAGCCTGCCGACACCGTTGTTCGACACGCAACTGGCGGCCGCCTACCTGAACCTGGGTTTCTCCATGGGCTACTCGCGGCTGGTCCAGGAAGTGCTGGGCATCGAGTTGCCCAAGGGCGAGACCCGCTCCGACTGGCTGCAGCGTCCGCTGTCGGAAACCCAGGTCAGCTACGCCGCCGAAGACGCTGTGCACCTGGCCGAGGTGTTCACCCGGCTGCGGCCGAAACTGTCCGAGGACAAATACAACTGGGTGCTGGAAGACGGCGCCGAGCTGGTGGCCAACCTGCGCCGCGAAGTCGATCCCTATGAGGTCTACCGCGACGCCAAGCTGGCCTGGAAACTGTCCCGCGCGCAACTGGCGGTGCTGCGTGAACTCTGCGCCTGGCGCGAGCGTGAGGCACGGGCACGGGATCTGCCGCGCAACCGGATCGTGCGCGAGCACTCGCTGTGGCCGTTGGCCAAGAGCCAGCCGGACAACCTCGGCGCCCTGGCGAAAATCGAAGACATGCACCCGCGCACCGTGCGTCAGGACGGCGAGTTCCTGCTGGGCCTGATCAAGCGTGCCGCCAGCGTCGGCCCCGACCAGTGGCCGCCGGCCGTCCCTGAGCCGTTGCCGATGGAAGCCTCGGCTCTGCTCAAGCGCCTGCGCGCCGTGGGCCAGGCCGAGGCCGAGCGCCTGGGCATCGCCCCGGAACTGATGCTGCGCAAGAAAACCCTGGAAAGCCTGCTCAAGAGCGGCTTCCCCAACGGACCCTACCAATTGCCCGATTCGCTGCGTGGCTGGCGCCGCGAATTGATGGGCCAGGCGCTGCTCGACAGCCTGGCCACCGCCGGAGAACAGCCATGAAACGTATCTGCTCGATCTACAAAAGCCCGCGCAAGAACGAGATGTACCTCTACGTGCTCAAGAGCGATGCCCTGGAGCGCGTGCCGGAAAACCTGCTGGCGGCGTTCGGCAAGCCGCAGCACGCCTTCGACCTGGTGCTGAGCCCGGAGCGCAAGCTGTCGCGCGAGGACATCCACCAGGTGCTGGAAAACCTTGAGAAGCAGGGTTACCACCTGCAGATGCCACCGGCCGAGGACGAGTACATCGAGCACTTGCCCGAAGAGCTGCTGCGCCGTAATGATCCGGTCTGACGGACACCTGTAGAGGCCCTGTCCGGGGCATCGTTGAAAATGGAACTGATTCTATCTGGCGGCTGCCGCGATCGATGGAGCGATACTCCGTCGGTGGCTGCCTGCACCGTTTTGTAAGGTTTGAACCATGCGCGTTCTGATTGCCGAACACGATCACGCTATTTATGCCCGTTTGTTGCGTCAGCTGGCACCTGACCTGGAAGTGCTCACCAGCGGCGATTCCGCCGAATTGTCGAAGCTGGCCGCGGACTGCCCGGTCTGGCTCGGCCAGCCGGACCTGCTGGCCACCCTGTTGCGCCAGGGCCACCAGCCGCAGTGGCTGCAATCGACCTGGGCCGGTATCACGCCGCTGCTCGCCGACGGCCTGCCACGCCATTACCGGCTGACCCGCGCCGTGGGGATCTTCGGCCAGGTCATGGCCGAATACGTGCTCACCTACATGCTCGGTCACGAGCGCGAAGTCCTCGCGCGCCTGGTCAGCCAGGTCGAGCGCAAGTGGGATAACCGCACGGGCCAGAGCCTGGCCGGGCGCAAGGTGCTGATCGTCGGCGCGGGCGATATCGGCCAGAGCGTGGCGCAGTTCCTGCTGCCATTCGGCGTCGAGCTGTACGGCATCGCCAGCGAAGCCCGGGAGCAGACGCCGTTTGTCGAAGTGGCGGCGTTGGCGGAGCTGGGACGCCTGGTGGGCGAAGTGGATTATGTGGTCAACCTGCTGCCCAACACCCCACACACCCATGACCTGTACGACGCGGCGCTGTTCAAGCGTTTCAAGCCGACCGGCCTGTTCATCAACGTCGGTCGCGGGGTCGCGGTGGTCGATGCGGATCTGGTGGAAGCCTTGAAGGAAGGGCATCTGGCGGGGGCGGTGATCGACGTCTGCCGTCAGGAACCGTTGCCGCAACGCCACCCGTTCTGGACTGCCTGGGGCCTGCTGCTGACCGGGCACAGCTCGGCGCCGACCTCGCCGACCCTGATGGCGCAGCTGTTCATCGACAACCTGCGGGCCTATCAGGCCGACACGGCGTTGCGTGGTGAAGTGGATTTCACCCGGGGGTATTGAGGCGCTGCGCAGAGGGGGGCTGATGCCGCCTTTTGCGTGGACCCTGTAGCCGCTGCCGCAGGCTGCGATCGGCTCCGAAGGAGACGTGCTCTTGAGGGCCTCGGAAGGCCCTTCGGACCTTATCGCAGCCTGCGGCAGCGGCTACAGGGATTGCAGCAGGTTTACAGGCTGAAATCACCTTCGGCCGCGGTTTCGCTCAGCGGGCGACGCGGGCTTGGCTCTTCGCGGGCCTGCAGGTATTCGGCGAGGCTCGCCTTGTCACCCAGCTTGCCGACGGCCACGGCGGCATGCAGGGCATAACCTTCTGGAATCTTCAGCTCCTTGCGGGTCAGCTCCTGGTCGAACCCGGCCATGCCGTGGGTGTGCCAGCCGCTGATGCTGGCTTGCAGCGCCAGGTGGCCCCAGGCCGAACCGGTGTCGAAGGTGTGCCACAGGGCCGGGCTTTCCTCGCTGGCGCCAGGCGCGGTGAAGGTGGTTTTCGAGATCACGATCACCAGGGCCGAGGCGTGCTGCGCCCAGCCACGGTTGAACTCGTTGAGCAGGCCGAGGAAACGTTCCCAGTTCGGCGTGTCGCGGCGCGCATAAAGAAAGCGCCACGGCTGCGAGTTGTAGGCCGACGGCGCCCAGCGTGCGGCTTCGAAGAAGCTCAGCAGGGTTTCCTCGGGAATAGCCTCGCCGGTGAAGGCGCGCGGCGACCAGCGCTCGGTGAACTGCGGGTGGATGGCGTACTCGGCAACGCGGGGATTGGCGCTCATGACAGAGATTCCTGGCTACGTTTGAGAATGAAAGGTGGATAAACCGGCGAGCGCAGTTGAACTGGGCAATGGGGTTTTTTCCTGGCCCTGGGCGATTCACCGGTGCGACGCGGTCGAGCGTTAATGGCACGCGGACATAGGGCTTTGCGACAGGCAAAGCTACTGCGCGGCATGCGGCCTGACAAGTAGTGCCTTACCGACAGTCGCCAGCGCTTGGCCCGCGGGGCCTTGGGCACTAGACTGGCGGCCTTTTCCCTGTCCGATACCGATTACCTGAGCCATGGCCGCCAAAGTTGAACCCTTCTGGATCCGCAAAACCCTCGAACAACTCGATCAGGAGGAGTGGGAGTCGTTGTGCGACGGTTGTGGCCTGTGCTGCCTGCAGAAGCTCGAGGATGAAGAAGACAACAGCGTCTACTACACCCGCATCGCCTGCAAACTGCTGGACCTGAAGACCTGCCAGTGCAGCGACTACGCCAACCGCCGCGCCTCGGTGCCGGATTGCATCCAGCTCACCCCGGGCAAGGCTGATGAGTTCAAATGGCTGCCGCCGACCTGCGGTTATCGCCTGGTCAGCGAGGGCAAGGATCTGCCGCTCTGGCACCATCTGGTGTGCGGTGACCGCGACGCGGTGCACCATGAGCGTATTTCCCAATCCGGACGCATGCTCGCCGAAGGCAGCGTGGCCGAAGAGGACTGGGAAGATCATCTGATTTTCCGCGCCGGCTGAAGGTACGCCGCGCTCGCGTTCAAGGTTGTTTCACGAAGGAGTGTGTATGGCTGTGGGGGCAAGGCTGGCGCTGGCCGGCTGGCTGCTGGTGCTCAGTGCGCCGGGGTGGGCGGCGAAAAAAGTCGATCTGGATTACCACGTGCGCCTGTTGCCGCAGAGCGACCAGGCCGAGGTGCGCCTGACCCTGGCGGACGGCGCGGCGGTGCGCAGCCTGGATTTCGACCTGGGCACGCATGGCGATTACAGCGACTTCAAGGCCGACGGCCAATGGCAGTCCGGCGCGGCCAAGCCTCCCGCGGTACAGCGCGGCGTATGGCGCCCGGCCGGCGGCAAGGCCAGCCTCAGCTACCGGGTGCGCATCAGCCACAACCTGAAGAAAGACAGCTTCGACAGCCGCATGACCCCGCATTGGGCCTTGTTGCGTGGCGATATGCTGGTGCCGGCGGCGAAACTCGACCAGCAGGACGGCATCGAACTGGTGTCGCGCCTGGAATTCGAGTTGCCCGCGGGCTGGAAAAGCGTGGAAACCGCCTGGCCGCGGATCGGCAAGAACCGTTTCCGTATCGATAATCCCGCGCGCCTGTTCGACCGGCCCACCGGCTGGATGCTGGCCGGTGCCCTGGGCAGCCGCCGTACCCGGCTGGGGGAAACCGAGGTCACGGTGGCCTCGCCACAAGGGCAGGGCATGCGGCGCATGGATGTGCTGACCCTGCTGACCTTCGTCTGGCCGCAGATCCAGGCGACCTTTCCCCGTCATCCAACCAAGTTGCTGATCGTCGGCGCGGCCGACCCGATGTGGCGCGGCAGCCTGGCCGGGCACGATTCGCTGTTCTTGCACAGCCGCCTGCCGCTGGTCAGCGAGAGCGGCACCAGTCCGCTGTTGCGCGAAGTGATCCAGGTCTTTGCCCGGATCAATGACAGCGAGCGCAGCGACTGGATCGGCGAGGGCCTGGCGGAATACTACGCCATCGAATTGATGCGCCGCGCCGGCGGCATGAGTGACGAGCGTTACCAGGCCCTGGAAACTCGGTTGGCCAAGAGCGGCCACGGCGTCAGCAGCCTGCGCGGCGAGCAGGTGGACGCGCCGGTGGTGGCCAGGGCGGTGCTGCTGTTGCAGGAACTGGATCGGGAGATCCGCCTGAAGACCCGCAACAAGCGTTCGCTGGATGACGTGACCCGGGCGGTGATGCGTCTGGAGCGTGTCAGCACCAAAGAGTTCATCCAGCTCAGCGAGAGCGTGCTGGACGGCTCGTCGAAGGTGCTCGACAGCGATTTGTTGCGCTAGTGGAGTCGACCGCTTTGCGGTCATCGCGAGCGAGCTCGCTCCTACAGGTTTTGCGCAATCCCCTGTAGGAGCGAGCTTGCTCGCGATAGCGCCGGTTCATTCAACGCGGCGTTCGAGGCCGCCGATCAAACCCCGGCCTTGGGCGATTTCAACGAATCGTTGCCGGTTACGGTCGCGGTACGGGTGGCCGCCTCGGCATTGGCCTTGAGGGTTTTCAGCTCCGCGCCGGCACGCTCGATCTTCGCCCGTACGTTATTCATATCCTGGCGGCTCTTCTCCAGCAGGCTTTTCGCCGAGCTGTGGCCGGTGATGCCACGGGCCAGGGCGACCCCGCCGATGGCCACCTGGATCAGGCCGAACACACCGCCACGGCGCAGGCCCTTGCCGACCATGACCACGCCGCCGGCCAGCGAGCCGATGCGCTCCCAGCCTTGTACGTTCTGCTCCGCCGGGCTCTGGAAAGGGGTGGTTGCGATGGGTTCCAGTTGTTTGCTGTCGCTCATGATCTGTCTCCAGGAGGGATGGATATAAAGCTGACTGCACTGGCGCGGCGCTTGTTCCATCGAATGTGCGGCGAACTCGAAGCAGGGCTCAAAACAGCGTTCAAAACTTGGGGCCGGAGCGGGTGTTGTTGCCCTTGGCCAGGCGGTCGTAGAGCACCACGTTGACGGTGGCGGCAAGGTTCATGCAGCCGGTGGTCGGGATGTAGACCACGTCTTCGCACCAGTCGCGGATGTCCTTGTCCAGGGAGCCGTCTTCCGGGCCGAAGATGTACAGCGCGCGATCCGGGTGAGTGTATTCCGGCAGTGAGCGGGCGCCTTCCACCAGTTCCACCGCCACCGGCACGCAGCCCAGGGGCAGGATCTTCTTCAGGTCGTCGATACCGATCAGCGGGATGTCCTGGTGGACCTTCTTGGTGTCGGTGACGAAGTCGCGGGCCCGTTCATAGCGCTTGCCGGTGTAGAACACCGACGCGACGCCATAGCAACCGGCGGCGCGCATCACCGAACCGACGTTCTCCGGCGACTTGGGGTTATACAAACCAATGCAGCTGTACCTTTTGTTTGCCACGAGCGGGGTGCCTTCGAGAAAAATCGCGATTATACGGGGATTGGACGAGGGGCGTGAGGCTCGTGGATAGCGGCGTCCCGGCCGACGCCAGCGCAAGCAAGCTCGCTTCTACAGAGGTACGCAAGAGCTGTAGGAGCGAGCTTGCTCGCGAAAGAAAGGAGCGGACAAAACAGCCGTGAGGACGTTATTCGTCGTCTTTCTTCATCAACCCCGCCAGCGCGGCGAAGGGGTTGTGGGTGGCCTTGGCGACTTTCGGCGTGCTCAGGGAGCCTTCGCCGAAGTACTGTTGGTCGGTGTAGCGCGAGTGTTCGTTGTCGTGGCAGTACAGGCACAGCAGTTCCCAGTTGGAACCGTCCTGTGGGTTGTTGTCGTGGTTGTGGTCGCGGTGGTGCACGGTCAGCTCGCTCAGGCGCTTGCCGGAGAACTCGCGGGCGCAGCGTCCACAGACGTGCGGGTACATCTTCAGGGCCTTGTCGCGGTAGCCCATCTCGCGGTCGCGCTGGGCGTCGGCGAGGATGCGGTCGAGCTTGGAAGTGTTGGTCGAACTCATGGGTTCACCTTTAGGCAAAGACTAATGACGGTAATGAGCCCAGTTTAGCTCAGGCCTTGAGCTTCTCGGCAATCCAGATGGTGTGGCGGGTGCCCTTGTTGCCGTGGGCGAAGACTTGCACTTCTTCGGCCTTGAAGCCGGCCTTGCGCAGCTTGTCGGAGTATTGCTTGTCGGCGCTGGCCGACCACACGGCCAGCACGCCCTTGGGCCGCAGGGCCCGGGCGCAGGCCGCCAGCCCGGCGGCGGAGTACAGCCAGCTGTTGGCCCTCTGGGTCAGGCCTTCGGGGCCGTTGTCGACGTCGAGCATGATCGCGTCGAATCCCTGGGGTTCGGCCTGCAGCACCTTGGCCACGTCTTCCAGGCGGATCACCGTGCGCGGGTCGAGCAACGGCCGGCCGGATTTCTCCCCCAGCGGCCCGCGGTTCCATTCGACCACCCCCGGCACCAGTTCGGCGACCACCACTTCGGCATTCTTGCCCAGGTGCTTGAGGGCCGAGGCGAGGGTGAAGCCCATCCCCAGGCCGCCGATCAGCACCCGCGAATTCGGCCGCCCGGCGACCTTGCGGCAGGGAATTTCCGCCAGGGCGTCTTCGGAGCCGTGCATGCGCGTGTTCATCAATTGCCCGCCGTCGCCGCCCTGGATCTTGATGACAAAATCCTCGCCGTATTCGAACAGGCACAAGGCACCGCCATTTTCGGGAATTGGGGTGGTGTCCAGCAGAACGAAACGTTTCATGAGGGTCTCAATGAGGAAGGCAAACCGCCCCGGTTGGGAGTAGCCTGAGGGCTGACAATAGCGATGGAGCCATTGATGAAGCGCACTATTCTAACGGTCATTGCCCGCGCAGCGCTCTTGCTAAGTGCGGCGCTCGCGATGAGCGCCGTGCACGCCGAGGAACTGCAGGCGGTGCCCGTGACTCCGGCCCCCGCCGCCGGCTCGCCCGGCACCGCGACCCCGACCCCTTATCCGCAGGTCACGCCCCCCAGCACCCCCAAGGCCACGGCCCATGGCGGTGCGCCCTTGCTGCCGCCGATCGACATGCCCAAGCCGCCGAAGGACCAGACCTTGCCAGGGTTGCAGCAGAACGAGACGAAAACCAGGACCCCGGGTAGCTAGACCTGTTGCGACAGCAGTTGCCCGTCGGCCATGCGCAGGCGCCTGGACAGTGACACGGCGAGGGCGCGGATGATCTTGGCGGCGATCTTCGGCGCGTCGTTGAGCATTTTCTCCAGCGAGTCCTTGCCCAGGTTGAGCAACCGGCAATCGCTGGCGGCCACGCAACTGGCCGAACGCCGCTCGCCATCGAGCACCGCCATCTCACCAAAGGCCCGACCGCTGCGCAGGGTGGCGATGGTCACGCGCACGCCTTCGCTGTTGGTCTTCTGCACCGCCACCTGGCCGGAATGGATGATGCACATGAAGCTGCCGGCATCGCCTTCGCGGAAGATCTCCTGGCCCTGGGCGATGCTGCTGATGCTGAAGTAACCGGCGGCGGCATTGAAGTCGGCCGGCAAGAGCTGATCGAACAATCCGCAGTCCATCAGCCAGTCGCGGATTTCATTGTTCAACAAGGTAGGTTCTGGCATGTCGTCACGGTCTTTTTCTTGTGTCTGTTGCGGTCCCGGGCAGGTGCGGTATGGCCTGGGGCCGGCGGCCCAGTGTTGGGCTCTGTGCGAAAAGTGGCTGCGCTCGGCCATGCTGCGTTAAAAACAGGCTCGGAATGCTCATGTAGGCCCCTACACTCCGCTTCCTCGCCTGTTTTTGCCTTGCCTGACCTTCGCTCGCCGACTTTTCGTACAGAGCCTAAGACAGGAGCGCCGGCCGGAGTTCCTCAGGCAATGCCCAGAATCTTGAAAACAAATGCATATTCGAGCGCTACGTCACGCAATCCCTGGTAACGCCCGCTCATGCCGCCGTGGCCGGCGCCGAGCTCGGTCTTGAGCAGCAGCAGGTGGTCGTCGGTCTTGGTGGCGCGCAACCGGGCCACCCACTTGGCCGCCTCCCAGTACTGCACGCGGCTGTCGTTGTAGCCGGCGATCACCAGGGTCGCCGGATAGGCCTTGGCCTCGACATTCTCATACGGCGCGTAGGCCTTGATCCGCGCGTAGACCTCGGGCTCCTCCGGGTTGCCCCATTCGTCGTACTCGGTGACGGTCAGCGGCAGCTCGGGGTCGAGCATGGTGTTGAGCACATCGACGAACGGCACCTCGGCGATCGCCGCCTTGAACAGTTCCGGGCGCTGGTTGAGCACCGCGCCGATCAACAGTCCGCCGGCGCTGCCGCCGCTGATGGCCAGTTGCTCGGAAGTGGTCAGGCCCTGGGCGATCAGGTGTTCGGCGCAGGCGATGAAGTCGCTGAAGGTGTTCTGCTTGTGTTCCTGCTTGCCGGCGCGGTACCAGGCTTCGCCCAGCTCGCCGCCGCCACGCACGTGGGCAATGGCGAAGGCCACGCCGCGCTCCAGCAGGCTCAGGCGCGCATGGGAGAACCACGGGTCGAGGCTTTCGCCGTAGGCGCCGTAGCCGTAGAGGTACAGCGGCGCCGGCCGGCCCAGGGCTTCGCGCTTGATCACCAGGCTGATCGGCACCTGGGTGCCGTCGGCCGCGGTCGCCCACAGGCGCTGGCTGACATAGGCATCCGGGTCGAACACGCCCAGCACCGGGGTCTCCTTGAGCACTTTCTGTGCGCCGCCGGCCAGTTCCAGCTGGCGGATCTGCGCCGGACGGTTCAGCGCTTCGTAGCGCAGGCGGATGCGTTGGCTGACGAATTCCAGGCTGTTCTGCACATGCAGGCTGTAGGCCGCATCCGGCAGTTGCACGCGATAGGCCGGCAGGCCCTCGGGGTGCACCTCGATGATCGGCAGGCCGCCTTCGCGCAGGCTCAGGGTCATGGCCGAGCTGTTCAGGCTCAGGCCTTCGAGCATCACGCTATTGCTGTGGGGGATCAGGTTCTGCCAGTCGGCCTGGCTGGGCACCGTGCCCTGGTCCGGCGCCTGGTAGAGGGCGAAGTTGATGCCGTCGCGGTTGCTGCGGATAAACCAGGTCCACTGGCCGTCGAGCAGGCCGTGATCGACGTCGTATTCATGGTGCTCGACCCGCGGCGCCAGGCAGGTGAAGGCCTGCTGCGGCTGCGCCGCGTCGAGTACCCAGACCTCGCTGGTGGTCTTGCTGCCCAGGGACAGCAGCAGCTGTTTCTCCGAGCTTGAGCGGTAGCAATGCAGGAAAAAGCGCCCGTCCGGCTCATGGAACACCTCTTCGGCGGCGGTGCCGTCCAGGCGATAGCGGAACAACTTGTGCGGGCGGTGGGTGTCGTCCAGCTCGCCGAAGAACAGGGTCAGGCTGTCGTTGGCCCAGGTCATGCTGCCGTCGCAATCGGTGAACGCCAGTTCGCTGACCTTGCCGCTGGACAGCTCCTTGACGAACAGGGTGTAGACCTCTTCGCCGCTGGTATCGAGGCTGTAGGCCAGGCGCTGGTGGTCGGGGCTGATGCTGAAGGCGCCGAGGGAGAAGAAACCACCCTTGGCCAGCTCGTTGGGGTCCAGCAGCAGTTGTTCCTGGCTTTCGTCGACACTCAGGCTGTCGTCGGCCGGGCGCGGGCAGCGATAGTGCCGGGCGTATTCGTCGCCGGCGGTGGTGCGGGTGTAATACAGGTACGGACCCCAGGGGGAGGGCAGGGACAGGTCGGTCTCGAGGATCCGGCCCTTGATTTCCTGGAACAGGGTTTCGCGCAGCGCCGCCTGGTCGGCGAGGGCGGCTTCCTGGTAGCTGTTTTCGGCCTTCAGGTAATCGAGCACGGCATCGGTGTCGCGTTCCTGGAGCCAGGCGTACGGGTCCGGACCTTCGGCCTTGCGGGCGATCGGGGCGCTGGTGACGTGGGCGGATACGGGCATGAAGGGCTCTCGGGGCGGTGACAATTAAGGGCGCGGCAGACGGCGGTGCAGCCTGGCATGCGAAAAGCCGTTATCATAAGCGCCTCTTTGCCTGCCTTGCCATGGACACCATGACCGAGAACGACTATCTGATCGCTTGGGGGCTCTACGCCTTCGCCGCCTTGGGCTGCCTGCTGGTGTGGATGCGCCTGACCCGCTGGATGTGGCGCTGGCTGCGCGAGCCGCTGCGAGTGCTGGTGGCGGTGCTGCTGTTCAGCCCGACCGTGGTCGACCCGGCCAAGGAAATGTTCGCCCCGGCCGTGGCCATCACCGCCCTGGACATGCTGTTCAAGGTCGGCAACAACGCCTGGCGCGCGGTCTCCGACCTGTTCATGTACGGCGTGATCGCCTTCGGCATCTACCTGGTGTTCGTCCTGATCCGCTGGCCGATCGAGCGCGCCTCCAAGGCCCGCCAGGAACAGGCCGAAGCCGCCAAGGCCGCGGCCCGTGCCGAAGAGCCGGACGACCAGCCTTTCGGCGGCGCCGGCGACGATCGCTACGGCCGCCCGCCAGTGCCCAGCAACCCCCAGCGTTCGCGGATCGAGCCGCGTCTGTAACACGCATTGAAGCGAGAGTCCGAGCATGTGTGAGTTATTGGGCATGAGCGCCAATGTACCGACCGATATCGTGTTCAGCTTTACCGGGCTGATGCAGCGCGGCGGACGCACCGGCCCGCATCGCGACGGCTGGGGCATCGCTTTCTACGAGGGCCGCGGCCTGCGCCTGTTCCAGGACCCGGCGGCGAGCAGCGAGTCGGAAGTGGCCAATCTGGTGCAGCGCTACCCGATCAAGAGCGAAGTGGTGATCGGCCACATTCGCCAGGCCAACGTCGGCAAGGTCTGCCTGTCCAACACCCATCCGTTCGTGCGCGAGCTGTGGGGGCGCAACTGGTGTTTCGCCCACAACGGCCAGCTGGCGGACTTCCAGCCCCCCATCAGCTTCTACCGTCCGGTGGGCGATACCGACAGCGAAGCGGCTTTCTGCGACCTGCTCAACCGGGTGCGCGAAGCCTTTCCCGAGCCAGTGGAAGTCGAGGAACTGCTGCCGTCGCTGGTGGCCGCCTGCGCCGAATATCGCGGCAAGGGCGTGTTCAACTGCCTGCTCAGCGACGGCGACTGGCTGTTCTGCTATTGCTCGACCAAGCTGGCGCAGATCACCCGCCGCGCTCCCTTTGGCCCGGCCCGCCTGAAGGACGTCGATGTGATCGTCGACTTCCAGGCGGAAACCACGCCCAACGACGTGGTGACGGTGATCGCCACCGAACCTTTGACCGAAAACGAAACCTGGACTCGCTACGAGCCGGGCCAATGGAGCCTGTGGCGGCGCGGTGAATGCGTGCTGCACGGCCAGACCGAATAAGGACATCCCCTATGTTGCTCAGTTATCTGCGGCTGGTGCTGTTTGCGGCGGGCCTGTTGATCGGCGTACAGGTGCCGGGTTTCATCAGCGATTACGCCAAGCGTGTCGAGGCTCACCTGATCGAGGCCCAGGCCGGCCTGCAAGGGTTCCAGGGCACCGCCAACCAGTTCTTCAAGGGCGATCTGCAAGCGCTGGTCGCCCACTATCGGGCCAGCGACGACCCGGTGTTTCGCAGCGACGCCGACAGCCTGGGCAATCTGCTGGTTCGCCAGCGCGCCCTGGACAAGCAGTTCCAGGCCATGCAGGGCCCGTGGTACATCCGCCTGCTGCAAGTGGTGCTGGCCGCCGACCCGGATATCCGCCAGGAAACCTGGAACGGCTACAGCTACCAGATCCTGCTGACCCCGCAAGCGATGATCTGGGCCATGAGCGGCGCCTTGCTGCTGTCGTTCGGCCTGGAATGCCTGTATCGCCTGATCGACTGGGTGGTGCTTGGCGGCAAGCGCCTGCGCCAGAGCCGGCCGATCGAAGAGCGTGACTTGAAGGGCTTGTGATATAGCCGCTGCCGCAGGCTGCGATCGACGGCGCAGCCGTCGTAAACCAGCCGACGCGTTTTTCCAGGCAGATCGCGGATGCAGGTTGTGCGGCAACTGCGTTGCCGTTCGCAGCCTCGCAGGCTCGGCAGCGGCTACACGGACGCCGCGATCCCTGTAGCCGCTGCCGCAGGCTGCGATCGGTTGCGCAGCAACCGCAAAGATGGCTGGCTGACAAACGCTCATCGAGCCGATTCACGCAGGCTGCGCCCGCGATCGCAGCCTTCGGCAGCGGCTACAAAGGCCTTCGCGGTAGATCAGCCCGCCAGCACGATATAGTCCGGCCCCACCTTGCGCGCATAACTTTCCAGCACTTGCTGGCACAGCACCACCACCTCTTCCACCAGTTCGACCCCCACCCGCCATGACACCACCACCTGCAGGTTCGGCGGGCGCTGGTCGATGGCCAGCAGGGTCAGTTCGCCGCGCGCCAGTTCCTCGCTGACCAGCACCGGCGGCAAGGCGCCGATGCCGAAACCGTCGCGCAGCAGGCGGGTAATGGCCGACACCGAGTTCACGCAGTTGAGCCGTGGCGCGGCCACCCCGTTGGCCTGCATCAGGCTCAGCACTTCCTGGTGCGGCAGGGAGTTCTTCGAGTAGGTGATGATGCGTTCCCGGGCCAGCTCGGCCAGGTTGGCGTACTCGCGGTTGTAGATCGAGTGGCTGGCGACTATCCAGCCCATGGGGTGGCTGGCCAGTTCCAGGCTGCGAATGGATTCCTGGCGCAGCAGGTCGGTTTGCAGCACCAGGTCGAGAAAGCCTTTTTGCAACTGGTCGCAGAGGTTCAGCGAGGTGTCGGCCACCAGCTCGATTTCCACCTGGGGATAGCTGTCCATCATCCGCGCCACCAGGGGGCTGAGCCAGGTATGGATCACCGTGTCCATGACGCCGATGCGAATCCGCCCGACCTTGCTCGAACGGGTCTCGATCGACTGTTTGAGCGCCTGCATGGTGTCCATCATCTGCTCGGCATAGTCGAGCACCTTGAGGCCTTCCGGGGTCAGGCTCACGCCGCGCGAGTCGCGCAGGAACAGCTTCACCCCCAGTTCGCCCTCGAGCACGGCGATGCGGCTGGAGATCGAAGCCTGGGTGGTGAAGAGTTTGTCGGCGGTCAGGCGAAAGCTTTTCAGGCGCGCCACCCAGACAAAGGTTTCGAGAAACTTGAGGTTCATGCGATCAACTTTTCTTATGTCTGGAGGCGGTTTTTATTAGTTGGACGGGGCAGGGCGCGGGCGCCAAAAATCGCTGCGTCTCACGATAAGCGTCGTCGGGGCCCAGAACAATACCAATAAAACCAAGGTGGAGATTTGCCATGAGTGCGCCCGACACGCTCGCCGCCAGCAAGGCCAAAGGCCGCGCCGGCCCCTTCGACTGGTACCGCGACATCAACCAGCAGGAACGCCGCACGTTCTGGAGCTGCAAGGCCGGTTACGGCCTGGATGGCATGGACACCCAGATGCTCAGCTTCGTCATCCCGACCCTGATTGCGCTGTGGGGCATCAGCTCCGCCGAGGCCGGCCTGATCCACACCAGCACCTTGCTGGCTTCCGCCCTGGGCGGCTGGATCGCCGGCATCCTGTCCGATCGCATCGGCCGGGTGCGCACCCTGCAACTGACCGTGCTCTGGTTCGCCTTCTTCACCTTTCTCTGTGGCCTGGCGCAGAACTACGAGCAACTGCTGATCGCCCGAACCCTGATGGGCTTCGGTTTCGGCGGCGAGTGGACCGCCGGCGCGGTGCTGATCGGCGAAGTGATCCGCGCGGAAAACCGCGGCAAGGCGGTGGGCATGGTGCAGTCCGGCTGGGCCTTGGGCTGGGGCATCACGGCACTGCTCTATGCGTTGATGTATTCCCTGCTGCCGCCGGAAGACGCCTGGCGCGCCTTGTTCCTGCTGGGCATCCTGCCGGCGATCTTCGTGATTTTCGTCCGCCGCCTGGTCAAGGACCCTGAGGTCTACCGGCAAACCCGGGCCCGGGAAGTGCCCGACAACCCCTCGCGCTTCTACGAAATCTTCGCCCCCGGCATTCTCAGCACCACCCTGCGCGCGTCGCTGCTCGCGGCCGGCGCCCAGGGCGGCTACTACGCCATCACGTTCTGGCTGCCGACCTTCCTCAAGACCGAGCGCGGCTTGAGCGTGCTGAGCACCGGCGGCTACCTGGCGATGGTGATCTTCGGCTCCTATGTGGGCTATGTGATCAGTGCTTATCTGACCGATATTCTCGGGCGCAAGAAGAACTTCGTCCTGTTCGCCGCCGGTTCCTTCACCATCGTCCTGCTGTACACGCAAATGCCGGTGAGCAACGCGGTGATGCTGTGGCTGGGCTTCCCCCTGGGCTTCTTCGCTTCGGGGATCTTCAGCGGCATGGGCGCCTTCCTGACGGAGCTGTTCCCCACGCGGATCCGCGGTTCGGGCCAGGGCTTCTGCTACAACAGCGGCCGGGCGCTGGCGGCCCTGTTCCCGCTGCTGATCGGGCTGCTCAGCCAGCACATCCCGCTGGGCGCGGCCATCGGCACCTTCGCCGCCGTGTCCTACGGCATCGTGGTCCTGGCGGCCCTGAGCCTGCCGGAAACCCGCGGCAAACAACTCGAAGCGCGCTAACTGATAATCTGTGGGCATCCCGCGCGATCCCCGCAGCCAACATGACAAACGCTACAGGAGCACTGACCGTGAGCCGCCTGTTATTGAATTGCGACATCGGCGAAAGCTTTGGCAACTGGACCATGGGCCTGGATGCCGAGGTGATGCCGTTTATCGATTGCGCCAACATCGCCTGCGGTTTCCATGCCGGCGACCCGAGCATCATGCGCAAGACCGTCAGCCTGGCCCTGGCCAATGGCGTGCGCATCGGTGCGCATCCGGCGTACCAGGACCTGGCCGGTTTCGGCCGCCGCTCCATGGCCTACGGCGCCCAGGAACTGCAGGACCTGTTGCACTACCAGATCGGCGCCCTCGACGGCATCTGCCGGGCCCAGGGCACTCGGGTGAGCTACGTCAAACCCCATGGCGCCATGTACAACGACATGATGGCCAACCCGGCGCAGCTGCGCGCGGTGATCCAGGCGGTGGCCGCCTACGACAAGACACTGCCGCTGATGTTGATGGCTACCCGTGACAACGGCGCGGCCCAGGCCCTGGGCGACGAGTTCGGCGTGACCCTGTGGTTCGAAGCCTTCGCCGACCGTGCCTACGACAACGCCGGTCACCTGGTGTCGCGGCAACTGCCGGGGGCGGTGCATCACGACCCGGAAAAGATCATCGCCCAGGCCCTGACCATCGCCCGCGGCGACGCGCTGCTGGCCAGCGACGGCAGCGCCTTGCACCTCAAGGCCAATACCCTGTGCGTGCACGGCGACAACGCCAGTTCGGTGGCCGCCGTGCAGCGTATCCGCGCGGCCCTTCAGCAGTTGCCAGCATGAAAATACGCCTTGAAGTGGTGGCGATCGACTGCCTGATGGTGCGCCTGTTCGATGCCATCGCCGAGGCCAACATGCCGTGGATGCTCGCCGCCAGCGAGCGCCTGCGGACGGCCTTCGGCGGGCAGTTGATCGATCTGGTGCCGTCCTATACCACGCTGATGGTGCACTACGACCTGGCTGCCCTGAGCCCGTCCCAGGCGCGGGAACTGATCGATCTGGCCCTGACCGACCTCACGCCGGACTCGCGCACCGGCGGCCAGCGCCATGTGCTGCCGGTCTGGTACGACCTCAGCGTCGGCCCGGAGCTGAGCCTGTTGTCGCGGCGCAGCGGCCTGTCGGTGAACGAGGTGATCCGTTGCCACAGCGAGCGTGAATACCAGGTGTTCGCCCTGGGCTTCGCCCCGGGGTTCGCCTTTATGGGGCTGGTGGACGAAGTGCTGGCCGCGCCGCGCCTGGATACCCCACGCAAGCGCGTGGCGGCGGGCAGCGTCGGCATTGCCGAGCGGCAGACCGCGGCTTATCCGGTGGTGTCGCCGGGGGGCTGGAACCTGATCGGGCGCACACCGAGCCGCCTGTTCGATCGCGAGCGCGATGGCTACAGCCTGATGCAACCGGGCGACAGCGTGCGTTTCGCCGCGGTGGACCACGCCGAATTCATCCGCCTGGGCGGTGACGACACGCCACTTCTGGAGGCACTGGCATGAGCCGCCTGACGATCGAAGCCAGCACGCCCTTGTGCCTGTTGCAGGATGCCGGTCGCTTTGGCGTGCGGCACCTGGGCGTGACCCAGGGCGGCGCGCTGGACTGGGTGTCGATGTCCTGGGCCAACTGGCTGCTGGGCAACGCCCTGGATGCGCCGGTGATCGAGATCACCCTGGGCGGTTTCAGCGTGGTCGCCGAGGAGTTGTGCCTGCTGGCACTGGCGGGCGCCGACCTGGGGGCCTGTATCGACGGGCGTCCGCTCAGCCCGGGGCGCAGTTTTATCCTGCAAAAGGGCCAGCGGTTGCGTTTCACCCAGCCGTACCAGGGGGTGCGGGCCTACCTGGCGGCGCCCGGCGGTTTCAATGCGCCCAAGGTGCTGGGCAGTTGCGCCAGCGTGGTCCGCGAGGAACTGGGCGGGCTCGACGGTTTCGGCCGGCCACTGGCAGTGGGCGCGCGGCTGGAGTATTGCGGGGCAGGGGTGAACCTCAAGGTGCTGTCGGGCAAGCAACTGCCGGACCTGCAATCGAAGGCGCCGCTGGAGGTGATTCTCGGGGCGCAGATCGGCCAGTTCAGCGGGCAGAGCCTGTTCGATGCCTTCAACAGCGCCTGGACCCTGGACAGCCGCGCCGACCGCATGGGCATGCGCCTGCTGGGGCCGTCACTGCGTTATCAGGGGGCGCCGATGATTTCCGAGGGCATTCCCCTGGGGGCGATCCAGGTGCCGCCGGACGGCCAGCCGATCGTGCTGCTCAACGACCGGCAGACCATTGGCGGGTATCCACGGCTGGGGGCCTTGACGCCCCTGGCGCTGGCGCGGCTGGCGCAATGCCTGCCGGGCAGCGAAGTGCGCCTGACGCCGGTGGTGCAGGAGACAGCGTATCGGCAGCAGATCGAGTTTTTGCGGCGGTTTGTCTGAACCGATGTAGCCGCTGCCGCAGGCTGCGATCGGCTGCGAAGCAGACGCGCTCTTGAGTCCGCTTGAAGGCCCTTCGGGCCTTATCGCAGCCTGCGGCAGCGGCTACAGGGATCGCGTTGGACGGGATCCTATTTGGAGAGAAACCGCATCCCTTCTTCCAGGCCGCGCAAGGTCAGCGGGTACATCTGGTCTTCGATCAGCTCGCGCACGATGTTGGTCGAGGCGGTGTAGCCCCAGGTGTCTTTCGGATAGGGGTTGATCCAGATGAGCTTCTTGTACTTCTCCATGAAGCGCTGCATCCACACATAACCGGCCTCTTCGTTCCAGTGCTCGACGCTGCCGCCGGCCTGGGTGATTTCGTAGGGCGCCATGGCGGCGTCGCCGACGAAGATCACTTTGTAGTCGGCGCCGTACTTGTGCAGCACGTCCTGGGTCGAGGTGCGTTCCGAGCCGCGACGCAGGTTGTTCTTCCACACCGATTCATAGATGAAGTTGTGGAAGTAGTAGTACTCCAGGTGCTTGAACTCGGTCTTGCAGGCCGAGAACAGCTCCTCGCAGATCTTCACGTGGGCATCCATGGAGCCACCGATATCGAACAGCAACAGCAGCTTGATGCTGTTGCGCCGTTCCGGGCGCATCTGGATGTTCAGCAGGCCGGCGTCGCGGGCGGTGTGGTCGATGGTGCCATCGATGTCCAGCTCCTCCGCCGCGCCCTGGCGGGCGAACTTGCGCAGGCGGCGCAGGGCCACCTTGATGTTGCGCGTGCCCAGTTCCACCGAGTCGTCGAGGTTCTTGTACTCGCGCTGGTCCCAGACCTTGACCGCCTTGCCCTGGCGCTTGCCGGCGTCGCCGACGCGGATGCCTTCCGGGTTGAAACCGCCGGAGCCGAAGGGGCTGGTGCCGCCGGTGCCGATCCACTTGTTGCCGCCGGCATGGCGTTCCTTCTGTTCTTCCAGGCGCTTCTTGAACTCTTCGATCAGCTTGTCCAGGCCGCCGAGGGACTGGATCTGCGCCCGTTCCTCATCGGTCAGCGAGCGCTCGAACTCCTTGCGCAGCCAATCCTCGGGGATCAGTGCCTGCAGGTGGTCGTCGAGTTTTTCCAGGCCGTTGAAGTAGGCGCCGAACGCGCGGTCGAACTTGTCGAAGTGCCGTTCGTCCTTCACCAGGATCGCCCGGGACAGGTAATAGAACTCGTCCATGTCGGCGAAGGTCACGCGCTGCTTGAGCGCGTTGATCAGGTCGAGCAGCTCGCGCACCGACACCGGAACCTTGGCGGCACGCATTTCATTGAACAGGTTGAGCAACATGGCATCAGCCTCTTAACGACTGCCGCGACGGCTCATGAATGCCAGGCGTTCGAGCAACTGCACGTCCTGCTCGTTCTTCACCAGGGCGCCGGCCAGCGGCGGGATGGCCTTGGTCGGATCGCGTTCGCGCAGCACCGCTTCGCCGATGTTGTCGGCCATCAGCAGCTTGAGCCAGTCCACCAGCTCGGAGGTCGAAGGCTTCTTCTTCAGGCCCGGCACCTTGCGCACGTCGAAGAACACGTCCAGCGCCTCGCTGACCAGGTCTTTCTTGATGTCCGGGTAGTGCACGTCGACGATTTTCTGCAGGGTGGTGCGGTCGGGGAAGGCGATGTAGTGGAAGAAGCAGCGGCGTAGGAAAGCGTCCGGCAGCTCTTTCTCGTTGTTGGAGGTAATGATGATGATCGGGCGCTGCTTGGCCTTGATGGTCTCGTCGATTTCGTAGACGTAGAACTCCATCTTGTCGAGTTCCTGCAACAGGTCGTTGGGGAACTCGATGTCGGCCTTGTCGATTTCGTCGATCAGCAGGATCACCCGCTCCTCGGATTCGAAGGCCTCCCACAGCTTGCCCTTCTTCAGGTAGTTGCGGATGTCATGCACCTTGTCCACGCCCAGCTGCGAATCGCGCAGGCGGCTCACCGCGTCGTATTCATACAGGCCCTGGTGAGCCTTGGTGGTGGACTTGATGTGCCAGGTGATCAGCCTGGCACCGAAGGACTCGGCCAGTTGCTCGGCGAGCATGGTCTTGCCGGTGCCCGGTTCGCCCTTGACCAGCAGCGGCCGCTCCAGGGTGATGGCGGCATTGACTGCCAGCTTCAGGTCATCGGTGGCGACGTACGCGCTGGTGCCTTCGAACTTCATCTGCAATTCCTCGAACGGTAACGCCGACGTGCATCGAGCAGGTCGGAAGAATAAAACACGAATGGCCGACTATAACGCGGCGCCCGGCCGACTGTGAACGCAGACGCCCCATTCAGTCTCTGAATGAGGCGTCACATGGTGACTCAGTCAGCGGATGGCTTGGGACGCTCATACTGGGCATTGAAGGCCTCGATGAAACCATTGCGTAAAATCTGCAAAAAAGCCTGGAATGCGCTGATATCACGCTGATGTACGTTGCCTTTGAGTTCGACCCGGGTGGCGAACTGGTTTTTCCCCTGGTTTTTCAGCACGGTTTCGCTGACCCCCACCAGGGCTTCCCAGATCGAACGGAATATCCCTTTGTCCTTGTTCTCGACATCCTGCTGCCAATTGAACACATCGACATCGCGCAGCAGCGGCTTGATATAGCCGGTGAGCTGGCCCTTGTTGGCTTCGGCTTCGATCACCAGGTCGCCGTGGCCGGCGTTGAAGTCGAATTTGCCATAGGCGGCGGCGAAGTCGTTCAAGCGCTTGAGTTCGATATCCCGCACGCGCAGGCGGAACTCGAAGTCCTGGAAGTCGCTCAGCGGGTCGAAGGTGGCGTTGGTTTCCAGGGGCGCATGGCCCAGCAGCAGGGCCTTGCCTTCGAGGCGGGCGTCGCGTTTGCCTTGAGTGTCGACCACGTTGGTCAGGTTGTAGGCGCTGGCGTTGACCTGGGTGGCGCTCATGTTCACCGGCGGTTTGGAGTTGAAGTTACGGAAACTGATCTTGCCGTCGCTGACCTGTACTTCGTTGAGGGTGATGGGCAGCAGTTTGTTCAGCTGGGCCCGCCAGTCGGTGCCTTCACCGGTTTGCGAGTTCTTTTTGGTGGCGCCGTCGACGAAGTTGACCTGCGGCCCGACGAATTGCACTTCGGCCACCACCGCATGGTCGTACCACAAGGAGTGCCAGCTCACTGACAGATCGACCAGCGGTGCGTTGACGAACGGCACTGGCACCTTGCCGTCGACCTTGACGATTTTCAGGCCGTTGATCCGATAGGCCCCGCGCCACAGGGCCAGGTCGACATCGGCGATCTGGCCGCGGTAGTCGCCCATGTTGGCGAGGCGGTCATTGAGGTAATCGCGCACCAGATAGGGCAGGGCGATGTGCAGGGCAACCAGCAGCACCAGCACCCCGGCGAGGGTCCACAGGGGCCAACTGTAGCGACGTTTCATGAGCATGAGTCTCCAGCCATGTGCCTTATAGCGATTGACTCCCCGGCATCGCAGTCGTTCGTCCCGACTGGACGCTCATGGGTGCGAGGCATACCCTTGAAGACTTCCTTTCACGCTGTACAAGGACCCAGCCATGAGCCGCATTTTCGTTGACAACGCCCATTCCATCGGCAATACGCCGCTGGTGCAGATCAACCGCATCGCGCCCCGCGGCGTCACCATCCTGGCCAAGATCGAAGGACGCAACCCGGGTTATTCGGTGAAGTGCCGGATCGGCGCGAACATGATCTGGGACGCGGAAAGCAGCGGCAAACTCAAGCCGGGCATGACCATCATCGAGCCGACCTCGGGTAACACTGGCATCGGCCTGGCGTTCGTCGCCGCGGCCCGTGGCTATAAGTTGGTCCTGACCATGCCGGCGTCGATGAGCATCGAGCGACGCAAGGTGCTCAAGGCCCTGGGGGCCGAACTGGTGCTGACCGAGCCGGCCAAGGGCATGAAAGGGGCGATCGAGAAGGCCGCGCAAATCCTCGCCAGCGACCCTGACAAATACTTCATGCCGCAGCAGTTCGATAACCCGGCCAACCCGGCGATCCACGAGAAAACCACGGGTCCGGAAATCTGGAATGACACCGATGGCGCCGTGGACGTGCTGGTGGCGGGCGTCGGCACCGGCGGCACCATCACCGGGGTTTCCCGCTACATCAAGAAGACCCAGGGCAAACCTATCCTGTCGGTGGCGGTGGAGCCGAGCGTCTCGCCGGTGATCACCCAGAAGCTGGCCGGCGAAGAGATCAAGCCCAGCCCGCACAAGATCCAGGGCATCGGTGCCGGTTTTGTGCCGAGCAATCTCGACCTGTCGATGGTCGACCGGGTCGAGCTGGCGAGCGACGAGGAATCCAAGGCCATGGCCCTGCGCCTGATGCAGGAGGAGGGGATCCTCTGTGGCATCTCCTGCGGCGCGGCGATGGCGGTGGCGGTGCGCCTGGCGGAAACCCCCGAGATGCAAGGCAAGACCATAGTGGTGGTGCTGCCGGATTCGGGTGAACGTTATCTGTCGAGCATGCTGTTCAGCGACCTGTTCACCGAGCAGGAGAACCAGCAGTAAGGCAGTGGGAAGCTGATCGCCGGCAGGCTCCGCAGGAGCCCGCTTGCCGGCGATCGAAGGCGTGCAGGGCATGTTGCATGGGTACTGATCTGCATCAGCTGGCGTTCAGCTGGCGTGTGTTAATCAGCGTTTTATTGCACGACTGTTAACACTGATTGTCGGTTTGTGCGGGTTTTTCCAGGGGCCAGGAGTGTTTATCATGGCCGGCTGCCATGCCGGATGAATGCTGCCCCGCCGGTAATTATTTCAAGGAGATATTGCATGAGCCTTTCGTTTGCCGCCAAGTCAGCGGTGTTGCTGCTATTCATCGGCAGCACTCTCTACGTGCATTTACGCGGCAAGGCTCGACTGCCGGTGCTGCGTCAGTTCGTCAACCATTCGGCGCTGTTCGCTCCTTATAACGCCTTGATGTACCTGTTTTCCGGTGTGCCTTCCAAGCCCTATCTGGACCGCAGCAAGTTCCCCGAGCTGGATGTGCTCAAGGATAACTGGGAAGTGATCCGCGACGAAGCCATGCATTTGTTCGACGAGGGTTACATCCGCGCCGCCGAGAAGAACAACGACGCCGGTTTCGGTTCGTTCTTCAAGAAGGGCTGGAAGCGTTTCTACCTCAAGTGGTACGACAAACCGCTGCCGTCGGCCGAGTTGCTGTGCCCGAAGACCGTTGAACTGGTCAGCCGCATTCCCAACGTCAAGGGCGCGATGTTCGCCCTGCTGCCCGGTGGCAGCCATCTGAACCCGCACCGCGATCCGTTCGCCGGTTCCCTGCGTTATCACCTGGGCCTGTCCACGCCGAACTCCGACGACTGCCGGATTTTCGTCGACGGCCAGGTCTACGCCTGGCGCGATGGCGAAGACGTGATGTTCGATGAAACCTATGTGCACTGGGTCAAAAACGAGACCGACAAGACCCGGGTCATTCTGTTCTGCGACATCGAGCGCCCGCTGAGCAACCCGCTGATGACCCGCATCAACCGCTGGATCAGCGCCTGGCTGGGGCGTGCCACCGCGCCGCAGAACCTCGACGACGAGCGCGTCGGCGGGATCAACCAGGCCTATGCCTGGAGCAAGCGTTTCAGCGACCGCATCAGTGGCGTGGTCAAGCAATGGAAGCGCCGCAATCCGAAGCTCTACCGCGTCATGCGTCCGGTGCTGGCGGTGGTGGTCCTGACCGCCCTGGGTTACTGGCTGTTCGGATAAGGCGTTGCAATGAATATCGGGCGCTGGTTATAGTCAGCGCCCGGTGCATCAGAAGATTCACCTTCCACTTCAGAAAGATCAGCACATGCCTCATTCCCTCATCAACGCGGTAGTCGATTCAGCGGTCAACGCTGGCGTCGTGCCGTGCGGGAACCCGCAGCCTGTGCAGATCAGTCATTACCCCCCACCTGTCAGTAGCACGCCGGTGTGCGCCGTCGTATCGCCGCCGGGCGTCGTCGTACGGGGCTGATCGGCAACCTCTGCTGTTGCCCGCGCCCGCCAGAAAAAACTACTGAATTTCAGCCTCGGCTGAGTTGGCTATTTGCCTGATGACAGGTGGTATTCATGTTGTTCATATCGAAAAAGTCCGCGCTTGCGGCGGCTTCCACGAGCCTGTTCGTCCTGCTCTGGAGCAGTGGGGCGATCTTCTCCAAATGGGGGCTGGCCCATGCCTCGCCCTTTGCCTTCCTGTTGTTCCGTTTTGCCATCGCCCTGTGCGGGCTGGTGCTGTTGATTCCCCTGCTCAAGCTGCGTTTGCCCCGCGGGCGCAAGCCGATGCTGTACGCGGTGGCCACCGGGCTGGTGTTGCTGGGGGCATACCAGATCTTCTACCTGCTGGCCCTGGACCTGAAGGTCACCCCCGGAGTGATGGCCACCATCATGGGAGTACAACCCATCCTTACCGTGGTGATCATGGAGCGTCAGCGCTCCTGGAGCCGGATGTTCGGCCTGGCGCTGGGTTTGGCCGGGTTGATCATGGTGGTGTACCAGGGTATCGGCCTGGCCGGCATGTCGCTGGCCGGGATGCTCTTCGGCCTGCTGGCCCTGGTGAGCATGACCCTGGGCTCGATCATGCAGAAGCGCATCAGCGACAACCCGCTGGGCACCCTGCCGGTGCAGTACCTGGCAGGGCTGTTGCTGTGCGCGCTGTTCGTGCCGTTCCAGCCGTTTCACTTCGAGCACAGCGTCGGCTTTATCGTCCCGGCGCTGTGGATGGGGCTGGTGGTCTCGGTGCTGGCGACCTTGCTGCTGTACCGGCTGATCGCTCGCGGCAATCTGGTGAATGTCACCAGCCTGTTCTACCTGGTACCGGCGGTGACGGCCGTGATGGACTATCTGTTCTTCGGTAATCGGCTGGCACTGCTGAGCGTGCTCGGCATGCTGTTGATCATCATCGGGTTGGTGTTTGTGTTCCGCAAAAACAGCTGATTCATGAGGGCCGGGCGCAGCTTTCGACTTGAGCGAGGGCTGCGCCTTTTTTTTGCCTGGGCGCACCCTTCAGATTGGGCAGGGCCGGTCGATAATAATGATGGCTCATTGCCATTAATTTGCGTTCGCTTTTACCCTATTTATTGATTGCTTGGGAATAAGACAAACCTTAAAAATTAAAGATTTCTTCTACACTGACGACATACTCTTCAGGCCCAATGGAGATAGTCAGAATGAGTAGCAAGCTGGTTTTGGCAGGTGTCGGCATGTTTCTAGGTTTGAGTGGAATCTGTTTCGCAGCCCCTCAAAGCATCCAGGGAACGATTTATTTTCACGGCAGCATCGTCGAGGAACCTTGCACGCCAAGCTCGACTGCCCAAGGCGGGGCGGCGTTGAGTCTTCGCCAGTGCCCGCAGTTTTCCCGCGGCAACGACATTCGTGTACACGGCGTCGGCCCATCGAGCTCGGTGACGGCCATCGGCAAATCGCCAGTCAACGTCAAGCTGGTCACGGACAGCGGCAAGGAAGGGCGCTACTACGATCAGCAATATGCGCTGATCGATGATGCGGGCAAACCGGTCAACTCGGGGATGTATCTGATTACCTTGACGTCGCCATAAGTCAGGTATAGGCCAATGCCCGGCGCTAGAGCGCCGGGTATTGAATGACCGTCACGGATGCCCCCCGTTGTTGCTGGAGGCATGCCTTGACGAAAGACAAAAAAAGACCGGCAAGTATGCCTTGCCGGTCAAATCACGACACGGCGCGGCGTAGCCGCCGCACCGTGGTCAGGGTGGGGTCAGAAGCGGTAGCTGGCGTTCAGGCTCAGGCCATGTTCGCTGGCACCGCTGCCCAGTTGCCCGTTGTAGGCGGCGCCCAGGCTCAGCTCGGGAGTCACCCGGGTTTCCACTCCGGCTTCGACCACCGCGCTGTTGCGCGAGTAGGCCGCACCTTCGATACGGAACGCATCGCTGCCGTCGAAACGGTAGGTGTTGGACGGCGTGATGCCGTTCAGGGCGTGTTTCCAGCCGGCGCTACCGAACACGGTGAGCAACTTGCCGTTGTCCAGTTGCTTGTCGGCGCTGGCGCGCAGACCCAGGGTGGAGAAGGTCTGCTCGTCCGACGCGTGCTTGGCGCGCAGGGCCGCAGGGCCGCCACTTTCCTTGAAACCTTCGCTCTTGACCTGCACATAGGCCAGGTTGGCGAAGGGTTCCAGCTGTACCGAAGGGCTGAGGTCGAAGCGCCGGCCCAGTTCGCCGAAGGCTTGCAGGGTGTTGGCGTCATGCTTGGACTTCAGGTGGTCGCTGTAGCCGGCGAAGTTCACCGAACGCTTGGCGTCGATCCGGCTCCAGGTGTACGCCATGCCGCCGCGCAGGTCGAAGCCGCTGACCTGTGTTCCGCCATAGACACCCAGGTGGATGTTGTCGTTGTCGCTCGAGGAGTCGCGTGACGAGCTCTTCAGTTCGGTGCGGCTGTAGCCGGTCAGCACGCCGACATGGCCGCGGTCGCCGACCGCGGTATCGACACCAGTGAGCAAGCCCTTGGTGTCGCTGCGCAGGTTGGCGGTATTGCTGTCGCCCTTGACTTCGCCCCAGTTGCCCAGCGTGGTGATCCACGGGGTCAGGCCGGAGTGAGTGTCGCTCGCGGTGTCACGGGCCTTAGCGGCAGCCGCCGAGCGCAGGCGGGTGTTCGCCGCGTCGCGAACCAGGCGGCTGTCCTGGACCAGCGCCGAACGGGTGGAGTTGTGGAACTCGCCGGACAGTTGGTCGAAGGCATCGCGAGCCTGGTGGTCATCGGGCAGGTAGGCGATGGCCTCGAACAGTTTGTTGTGTACTGGTGGCGTCAGCGCCGGCACGGCCGCGCCTTTCAGGCTTTGTGCCGCGGTGGCCGTGGCACGCTGGTTGGGGGTGAAGGCGGCTTCCTGGAACAGGCGCGTCTGTTGCACATCCAGGTAGGCGTTGTGGCTGTCGTAGTTGTCCACCACGTCATAGAAGGTCGAGACCCAGGTATCGCCCGTCAGCTTGTAGCGCCCGTTCAGGCCTTTCTCGGTCGCCAGCACCAGGTAGCGACGGTCCAGCTCGTAGCGTTTGCTGTCGAGTTTGTCCGCTTTGATGATGCTGCCGTCCTCGAGCCGCGCCGCGCCGTTCACCAGCAGCCGGTCGTTGGCCCCGGTACTCAGCAGTTCGGCGTGGAAGGTCGAACCGTTGTGCTGGTCGAGGTCGCCGGCCAGGGTCAGGGTGCCGATGGAGTTGCCGGGAGCGATGGTCGCGCCTTTGTGCAGGGTGACGTTGCCGACCTGGCCGTTGCCGGCCAGGGTTGCGCCGTCATACACGTCGGTCGAGCCGCCGAGCTTGCCATTGACGGCCAGGATGCCCGAATCGACGTAGCTGCGGCCGTGGAAGGCGGAGCTGTCGCCGCTCAGTTCGGTGCGCCCGGCGCCGCGCTTATAGAGCGTACCGGTGCCGGAAAGGGCGCCGTCGAAGCGGTAGTCGTTGGCACGGTTGAACACCAGGCTGCCAGGTGCGTCGATCTGCACATCGCCAAGAATCGAGCCGCTGTTGCCGCCGTTCGCGCCGGCACCCAGTTGCAGGGTGCCATTACTGATCAGCGTGCCGCCGTTGTAGGTGTTTTCGCCGGTGAGCACGGTGCTGCCTGTGCCGCGCTGCTCGACCGAGCCGCTGCCGTAGATGACGTGGTCGTACTGGTACTGGTTGTTGCGGTCGAACACCACCTGGCCATCGTTGCCGATATCGCTGAGCACTTCACCTTGGCTGCCGTTGAAGGCGCCGATGTGCAGGCTGGCGTTCTGGTCGACCTGCACTTGCCCGGCCATGCGGTTGTTCAGCAGCAGTTCGCCGCCCTTGACATTCAACTGGCCGGTGAAGCCGCTGGAGTCACCGTTGAACACGGTTTGCCCGGCGATGTGATTGACGTGGCCCTGACCTTCGAAGCCGGCATCGAACTGGTAGTTTTGGTCGTTGTGGTTGAACTGGACCAGGCCCTGGCCCTGGCCGAAGACCACGCGCTTGGCTTCCAGGCTGCCCGCGCCCTTGGCGTCGGCGGCCTTGTCGCTGGTCGCTCCCACATAAAGAGCGGCATTGGAGGTGCCGTCGGCGGCGATCCGCAGGATGCCGCTGCCGACTTTGGCCACGCCCTGGTTGGCGAGCACCAGGCTGGCATTACCGCCCTGGCCCACGGTCAGGTCGCCGAGGGTTTCCCAGAGGCTGCCCGCGCCGTCGATGCTGGCGCTGCCATTGGTGCCCTGGTTGGCACCGATGATGCTGTCCTGGCTGGTGACCTGGCCGCCGTTCTTGATTTCCACGGTGCCGTTGCCGGCGCCGCCAACCAGCAGCGTCTTGTCGGTGGACAGCGTGCTGTTGTCGACACTGAGCGTACCGCTTGAGCCTTTGTGTGCACCGAGGACGGTGTTGCCGCCGGTCTGCACTTTGGCGCCATTGGTGAGTAGCAGCGAGCCGTTGCCGGACTGGCCGACGATCATGTCGCCCAGGGTCTTCCACAGGCTGTCGGTGCCATCGAGGCTGGCGCTGCCATTGGAACCCAGGTCGGCGGCGATGATGCTGTCCTGGCTGGTGACCTGGCCACCGTTCTTGACCTGCAGGGTGCCGTTGCCGGCGCCGCCGACGATCAGGGTCTTGTCGGTGGACAGCGTGCCGTTGTCGACGCCGACCGTACCGCTACCGCCTCTGAGCGCACCAAGGACGGTATTGCCAGCGGTCTGCACCTTGGCGCCATTGGTGAGCGACAGCGAGCCGTTGCCGGACTGGCCGACGATCATGTCGCCGAGGGTCTTCCACAGGCTGTCGGCGCCATCGAGGCTGGCGCTGCCATTGGAACCCAGGTCGGCGGCGATGATGCTGTCCTGGCTGGTGACCTGGCCGCCGTTCTTGACCTGCAGGGTGCCGTTGCCGGCGCCGCCGACTACCAGCCGCTTGTCGCTGGTCAGCGTCGAGCCGCTGTCGACGATAAGGGTGCCGGAGGCACCGCGGTCTGCGCCGATCAGGGTGTCGCCCTGGGAGCGGGCCTTGGAGCCGTTTTTGAGGGACAGGTCGGCCGATCCGCCTTTGCCGACGATCAGGTCGCCGCCGCTGTTCACTGTCGCGCCGTTGTTGAAGGTGGCCTTGCCCGTGGAGCCCTGGACGGTGCCCAGGGTGAAGCTGTCACCGATGTTTAGCTTGCCGTTGGCGCCGACATTCAACTGGCCCAGGCCATTGTTGGCGGTGCCGACGTTCAGGCTGCCGACCGTTCGCGCGCTGTCCAGTTGCGCGACCTGGTTGTTGCGCCCGGCGAGCGGTCGGTCGATGTTGACGACGTCATTGCTGGCGGGAGCGCCGTTGCTCCAGTTGCCACTGTTTTCCCAGGCGTTGCTGTCGTCGACGCGATAGGGATTGCCGTCCTGGTCATAGGCAATGTGATGCGCGTCTCCGGTCCAGTTCGTCGTAGCGAGTACGGCCGGGGCGAAGGAGCTCAACGCCAGTGCGACGGCGAGCGCGGTGCTGGAGGGTCTGAAGCTGTGGGGTGTCATGGTTTTCTTTTCCAAGGCGGTGCCTGTGTGGTCGGAGGGGTGGAAATGGCGTTGAGTGCGCTATGGATCAGCGGCGCGCGCCGGGGGTTGAAAGCGTTCGATGGCTGCACAGAGGCGCGAGGCGCTTCCTGGCCGGGAGAGGAGTTTTCTGGCTATGAAGTGCAATAGGACCGGTGCTGTAACAGTGCGGCCTGAGTGATCTGTTCATAAGCGTTGAATAACTGATCAAGTTGTCCGGGGAAGTTGTGAACGGGCCGGTAACTTAATAAAGAAGAAGGCGGGAATATACGTAGGGAGAGAGGTTGGGAACTTTTTTTAAACTTTTCAGAAATATCTTTATGGTGATCGAGAATAATCTTTGTTGGTTGTGGTTAGTTCGTTGTTGTTATCAGTGGAACTGTCTGGCGCGGGCTTCTTTTGCGAATTGTGTTCAAGTTTTATGGCGTTTGGACGAGGGGGGTAAAGAAGGGGGTAAAAAATAAAGACGGCGGGGTAATGGTTTTTTTGCTTGAAGGGATGTTTTTGTCGAGAGATCAGTATTTGTTTTTAGAAGGCGATGATTTTTTATTGTTTTAAGTTCTTTTGCCGAGGGGCGGAAGTTACGGTGTCCGATATGCGGTTCGATTCTGCTCAAGCCTGATCGAGACTGTCATGCAAGTGGCGAGCGCGCCCATGTTTCAGGACCGCTCGCAATGCCGGGGAATCGACGCGATCAACGATCCGCCAGTTCCCGGGGCGAGGCGACCCGGGCCCCTGGCTTGAGGACCAGCCACAAGGCCGCGGCGATCAGCACGCCGCCATACAGGTGAGCCATGGACAGCGGCTCGTCCAGCAGCAACGCGCCCCACAGCACCCCGAACGGCGGGATCATGAAGGTCACGGTCATGGATTTGACCGGGCCGATCGAGCTCAGCAGGCGGAAATACAGGATGTAGGCAAAGGCGGTGCAGGCCAGGCCCAGGCCCAGCAACGACAGCCAGACGCTCCAGCCGCCCCAGCTGGCGGGCGGCTGGCTGATGGCGCTGTAGGCGAAGATCGGTAGCAGGAACAGGCTGGCGCCGAGCATGCTGCCCAGGGCCGAGAGGCGACTGTCGAGGCCGCCGGCCTGGTCCAGCCAGCGCCGCGCGAGGAAGCCGGCGAAGCCGTAGCAGGTGGTGGCGAGCAGGCAGGCCAGCGCGCCCAGCAGCAGTTCCAGGTCGAATGCCATGGGGCCGGCACGGGTCAGGATACCCACGCCGAACAGGCCCAGGCTGACCCCGGCGATTTTTGGCGGGGTCAGTTTTTCATGGAAGAACAACCCGCCGATCAGCACGCCCATCAACGGCGTGGTGGCATTGAAGATCGCCGAATAGCCAGCCGGCAGCACCAGGGCCGCCACCGAATACATAGTGGCGGGGATGCCGGAGTTGATTACGCCGAGCAGCAGCACGGTCTTGAACTTGCCCTGGAAGTCCCAGCTGATGCGCATCAGCGCGAGGATCACCAACAGGCCGGTGGCGGCGATGGAGACACGAAAGAAGGCCGTGGGAATGCTGCCGATCACTGGAGCGATGATGCGCATGAACAGAAAACTCGCGCCCCAGATCGCGGCCAGGGACAACAAACGCAGGGTATCGACAAGTCTCACGGCGCAACTCCTTTTAATAGGCCGTTCAACGGCCCTTTTTTCAGCAGGGCGAGAGTGTTGCCGAGAGATAGGGCGCGGGCAATCGCTATCTTGCGGTTGAATGGGCGGCCGCCTTCGCTATCTGCGCAAAATTGCACTTCTCCTGTACCCGGTTCACTGGCTAAGCTCAGGCCTTTCCGAATTCCCGTAGAGGTCTCACCATGCCGCAGAAATGGCCCGCCGCCGATATCGCTCGAACGATCCTCGATGGCTTCGACGATTACCGCGAGCATTTTCGCCAGATCACCGACGGTGCCCGGGCGCGCTTCGAGCAGGCGCAGTGGCAGGAGGCGCAGACCGCCTCGGCGGCACGGATCAACCTGTACGAGGAAAAGGTCAGCGAGACCGTGGAGCGGCTGCGCGCGACCTTCGACCTGGAGACCCTGCTCGACGTCAATCAATGGCCGCTGGTGAAAAGCGCCTATATCAGCCTGATCGACCTGCGCTTCGACGATGAGCTGTCCGAGACCTGGTACAACTCGGCCTTCTGCGGCCTGTTCAGCCATGACCTGATCAGCGACGGCTGCATGTTCATCCACACCACGCGGCCGAGCCTGCGCCGCGCCCGGGCCGCGCAGACCCGCACCTACCGGCCGCAAGGTCATCTGTCGACGATGCTCGAACAGATTTTCGTCGACTACAGCTTCAGCGAAGCCTACGCCGACCTGCCCGGCGACCTGCGGCGCCTAGAGTCGCAGCTGCGGGAGAACCTGCCGGACTGGGTGTGCAAGGACCCGGAGCTGGCGGTGGAGTTGTTTTCCTCGGTGCTGTACCGCAACAAGGGTGCCTACCTGGTGGGCCGCATCTACACCCATGACGAGCAGTGGCCTCTGGTGATTCCGCTGCTGCACCGCGAAGGGCGGGGGATCCAGATCGACGCGCTGATCACCGACGAAGCCGATGTATCAATCATCTTTTCCTTCACCCGCTCCTATTTCATGGTCGACGTGCCGGTGCCGGCGGAGTTCATCGGTTTCCTCAAGCGCATCCTGCCGGGCAAGCACATCGCCGAGCTGTACACCTCCATCGGTTTCTACAAGCACGGCAAGTCCGAGTTCTACCGGGCGCTGATCAACCACCTGGCCAACACCGACGACCAGTTCATCATGGCCCCGGGCGTGCGCGGCATGGTCATGAGCGTGTTCACCCTGCCGGGCTTCAACACCGTGTTCAAGATCATCAAGGACCGCTTCTCGCCGTCGAAAAACGTCGACCGCGCCACGGTGATCGAGAAGTACCGCCTGGTGAAAAGCGTCGACCGGGTCGGGCGCATGGCCGATACCCAGGAGTTCGCCGATTTCCGCTTTCCCCTGGGCAAGTTCGATCCGGCGTGCCTGGCGGAACTGCTGGAAGTCGCGCCGTCCACGGTGTCGGTGGAGGGCGATACGGTGCTGATCCGCCACTGCTGGACCGAGCGGCGCATGACCCCGCTCAACCTCTACCTGGATAACGCCAACCCGGCCCAGGTGCGCGAGGCGCTGGAGGACTACGGCCTGGCGATCAAGCAACTGGCCGCGGCCAACATCTTTCCCGGCGACATGCTGCTGAAGAACTTCGGCGTCACCCGCCATGGCCGGGTGGTGTTCTACGACTACGACGAGATCTGTTTTCTCACCGAAGCCAACTTCCGCCACATTCCGGCGCCGCGTACCCCGGAGGACGAGATGGCCTCCGAGCCCTGGTATTCCATCGGCCCGCTGGACGTGTTCCCCGAGGAGTTCCCACCGTTCCTGTTCGCCGACGCCGGGCAGCGCAAGCTGTTCGACCAGTTGCACGGCGAGTTGTACAACGCCGATTACTGGAAAGGCCTGCAGGACGCCATTCGCGCCGGCAAGGTGATCGATGTGTTCCCGTACCGGCGCAAGGACCGGGACAGCGAATAAGCCAGCGCCGCGCGCCCCTGTAGCCGCTGGCTAAGCCTGCGTCCGAGGACGAAGTCCTCGCAAAACCGCTGCTCGCAATACATCAGCAATACGCGGGAAGCAGGTTTACGGCGGCTTCGCAACCGAACGCAGGCTGCGCCAGCGGCTACAAGGATCTCGTTCGCTCGTTAAATCTGCGACAATCCGCCCCCTGCATAAATTAAGACGACCCTTGCGTACCCGATGACTTCCGAATCGCCTGCAATCGACCAACTGCTGAAAAACCTCGACCACGCCATGCTCGCCGACCGCCACCGGTTGCGTCGGCAACTGCTTGAGCTGCGCAAGAAGCCCGACGAGGCCAAGCTTGGGCAGTGGGTCGAGCGCATGCAGGCGTCCTGCGCCCAGGTGCTGACGCGGCGCGCCAGCGTGCCGTCGATTCGCTACGACGACAGCCTGCCGATCGCCGCCAAGCGCGACGAGATCAAGGCGGCGCTGCAAAAGCACCAGGTGCTGATCATCGCTGGCGAAACCGGCTCGGGCAAAACCACCCAGTTGCCGAAGATCTGCCTGGAAATCGGTCGTGGCCAGCACGGCCTGATCGGCCACACCCAGCCCCGGCGGATCGCCGCGCGCAGCGTCGCCAGCCGGGTCGCCGAAGAGCTGGCGACGCCGCTGGGTGCCCTGGTGGGGTATCAGGTGCGCTTCGAAGACCAGAGCGATTCCAACACCCTGATCAAGCTGATGACCGACGGCATCCTGCTGGCGGAAACCCAGAACGACCGCTACCTGGAACGCTACGACACGATCATCGTCGACGAAGCCCACGAACGCAGCCTGAACATCGACTTCCTGTTGGGCTACCTGAAGACCCTGCTGCCGCGGCGTCCGGACCTCAAGGTCATCATCACCTCGGCGACCATCGACCTGGAGCGCTTCTCCAGGCACTTCGACGACGCGCCGATCGTCGAGGTCTCCGGCCGCACCTTCCCGGTGGAAACCTGGTACCGCCCGCTGACCCTGGAGCAGGACGAAGAGGGCAACCGGGTCGAGGACGACCTGACGGTGGACCAGGCGATCCTCGCCACCCTCGATGAAATCGCCGCCCATGAGCGCAGCGAGCGCCGCAGCCCGGGTGACGTGCTGGTGTTCCTGCCGGGCGAGCGGGAGATTCGCGACGCCGCCGAAATGCTGCGCAAGGCCCAGCTCAAGCACACCGAGATCCTGCCGCTGTACGCGCGCCTGTCGCCGGCCGAGCAGCAGCGGATTTTCCAGTCGCACCCGGGCCGCAGGGTAGTGCTGGCGACCAACGTCGCCGAGACCTCGCTGACCGTGCCGGGCATCCGCTACGTGATCGACAGCGGCACCGCGCGCATCAGCCGCTACAGCTACCGGGCCAAGGTCCAGCGCCTGCCCATCGAGGCGATTTCCCAGGCCAGCGCCAACCAGCGCAAAGGCCGCTGCGGCCGGGTCGAGCCGGGCATCTGCGTGCGCCTGTACAGCGAAGAGGATTTCAACGGCCGTCCGGAATTCACCGACCCGGAAATCCTGCGCACCAACCTGGCGGCGGTGATCCTGCAGATGCTCCATCTGCGCCTCGGTGAAATCACCGCGTTCCCCTTTATCGAGCCGCCGGATGGCAAGGCCATCAGCGACGGTTTCAACCTGCTGCAAGAGCTCTCGGCGGTGGACCGCAACAGCCAGCTGACACCGTTGGGCCGCCAGCTGGCGCGCCTGCCGGTGGACCCGCGCATGGGCCGCATGCTGCTGGAAGCGGCGAAGCTGGGTAGCCTGCAGGAAGTGCTGATCGTCGCCAGCGCCATGTCGATCCAGGACCCGCGCGAGCGGCCGCCGGAGCGCCAGCAGGCGGCCGACCAGGCCCACGCGCAGTGGAAGGACGCCGACTCGGATTTCGCCGGGCTGGTCAATCTGTGGCGCGGCTTCGAAGAGCAGCGCCAGGCGCTGACCGCCAGCCCGTTGCGTAACTGGTGCCGCAAGAATTTCCTCAACTACTTGCGCCTGCGCGAGTGGCGCGACTCCCATCGCCAGTTGAGCCTGATCTGCCGCGACCTGCAATTGAGCCTGAACAAGGAGCCGGCCGATTATCCGAAGCTGCACAAGGCGGTGCTGGTCGGGCTGCTGAGCCAGATCGGCCAGAAGACCGAGGAGGGCGACTACCTCGGCGCCCGCCAGCGGCGCTTCTGGATTCACCCGTCGTCGGGGATCGGCAAGAAGCGCCCGCAATGGCTGATGACCGCCGAACTGGTGGAAACCACCAAGCTCTACGCGCGCATGGTGGCGAAGATCGACGCCGACTGGATCGAGCCGCTGGCCGGGCACCTGATCAAGAAAAACCACTTCGAACCCCATTGGGAGAAGAAGCGTGGGCAGGTGGTGGCCTACGAGCAGATCACCCTGTTCGGCCTGATCGTGGTCGGCCGCCGCCCGGTGCATTACGGCCCGGTGGACCCGGTGGTGTCGCGCGAGCTGTTTATCCGCGAAGGCCTGGTGCGTGGCGAGATCCAGTCGAAAGCCAAGTGCCTGAGCGCTAATACGCGGCTGCTCGAGCAGCTCGACGAACTGGAAGCCAAGGCCCGGCGCCGCGACATCCTCGCCGACGAGGAAACCCTGTTCGCCTTCTACGACGCGCGCCTGCCGGCGGAGATCCACCAGACCGCGACCTTCGACAGCTGGTACCGGGTGCATAGCCAGAAAGACCCGCAGTTGCTGATCATGCGCGAGGAAGACGTGCTGGCCCGCGAGGCCAGCGAAGTCACCGCCATGCAGTACCCGGACACCCTGCAGATCGGCGATCTGGAACTGGCCCTGAGTTACCACTTCGAGCCCAACCATCCACGAGACGGCGTAACCCTGCGGGTGCCGGCGCCGCTGCTGCCGGCCTTGCCCGCCGAGCGCCTGGAATGGCTGGTGCCGGGGCTGGTGGAAGCCAAGTGCATCGCCCTGGTGCGCAACCTGCCCAAGGCGCTGCGCAAGAACTTCGTACCGGTGCCGGACTTCGTCAAGGCGGCCCTGGCGCGTATCGACTTCGCCCAGGGCTCGCTGCCCCAGGCCCTGGGCCGCGAACTGCTGCGCATGACCGGGGCGCGGGTCAGCGACGAGGCCTGGGCCGAGTCGGCGCAACAGGTGGAAAGCCACCTGCGGATGAACCTGGAAATCGTCGATGCCCAGGGCAAGTTTCTCGGCGAAGGCCGCGACCTGGCCGAGCTGACCGCGCGTTTCGCCGAGGCCAGCCAGGCCGCCCTGGCCGTGCCACAAACCGCGAAAAGCCAGCAGCCGGTGGAAGCCAAGGTGTTCGCCGCGGTGGCGGAGAAAACCCAGCAGAAGATCGCCGGGCTGTCGATGACGGTGTATCCGGCGCTGGTAGAAGAAGGTGGGACCGTCAAGGAGGGGCGTTTCTCGACCCCGGCCGAAGCCGAGTTCCAGCATCGCCGCGCCTTGCAGCGCCTGTTGCTGCAACAGCTGGCCGAGCCGGCCAAGTTCCTGCGCAACAAGCTGCCGGGGCTGACCGAGCTGGGCCTGCTGTATCGCGAACTGGGGCGCGTCGATGCCCTGGTAGAAGACATCCTGCTGGCCAGCCTCGACAGCTGCGTGCTGGACGGCGAGGACAGCCTGCCGCGCGATGGCGCCGGCCTGGCCTCGCTGGCCGAGCGCAAGCGCGGCAGTTGGACCGAGCACGCCGAGCGCCTGGCGCGCCTGACCCTGGAGATCCTCAAGCTCTGGCATGGCCTGCAAAAGCGCTTCAAGGGCAAGATCGACCTGGCCCAGGCGGTGGCGCTGAACGACATCAAGTCGCAGCTAAGCCATCTGGTGTACCCGGGGTTTGTCCGCGAGACCCCGGCGCAGTGGCTCAAGGAATTGCCGCGTTACCTCAAGGCCGTCGAGTTGCGTTTCGAGAAACTCGGCAGCCAGGTGCAGAAGGACCGGGTCTGGAGTACCGAACTGGCCGGCCTGTGGAACCAGTACCAGGCGCGGGCGAGCAAACATGCCCAGGAAGGCAAGCGCGACCCGCAGCTGGAGCTGTACCGCTGGTGGCTGGAGGAATACCGGGTCTCGCTGTTCGCCCAGCAATTGGGCACCAAGGCGCCGATTTCCGACAAGCGCCTGAACAAACAGTGGAGCCAGGTGGAAGCCTGATGCGCTGTAGCCGCTGCCGCAGGCTGCGTAAGGCCCCGCAGGGGCCTCGAGGGCCTCAAGAGCGCGACCGCTTCGCGCTCGATCGCAGGCTTCGCCAGCGGCTACAGGATCGGCGATGTTGCGCCGATTACGCTTGCCGATGGGGCCAAACGCCGGCGTTTATGGCAAACTTCGCCGTTATAAATGCCGGCCCCGCGGTTTTGAGCGTTCGCCGCCCGGGCAAAGCGGAATAAAGCGATGTCAGGTCCTGTTCCGCCAGTCGGGATAGACCATTTACGGTTTGGTACGACGGTGCCAATACCTTCTGCCTGAACAGAATAGAGGAACGACCGTGCATAACGTCGTCATCAGCGGCACTGGCCTGTACACCCCGGCCAACAGCATCTCCAACGAAGAGCTGGTGGAGTCTTTCAACACCTACGTGCATCAGTTCAACGCCGACAACGCGCAAGCGATCGAGCGCGGCGAGGTTCAGGCCCTGACCGAATCCAGCGCGGCCTTCATCGAGAAGGCCTCCGGCATCAAAAGCCGCTTTGTCATGGACAAGGACGGCATCCTCGATCCGCAGCGCATGGCTCCGCGCCTGCCCGAGCGTTCCAACGACGAATGGTCGGTGCTCTGCCAGATGGCCATCGGCGCCGCCGAACAGGCCCTGCAACGCGCCGGCAAGACCGCCGCGGACATCGACGGGGTGATCGTCGCCTGCTCCAACCTGCAACGCGCCTACCCGGCCATCGCCATCGAAGTCCAGGAAGCCCTGGGCATCGCTGGTTTCGGTTTCGACATGAACGTGGCCTGCTCCTCGGCCACCTTCGGCATCCAGGCGGCCTGCAACAGCGTGCAACTGGGCCAGGCCCGGGCGATCCTGATGGTCAACCCGGAAGTCTGCACCGGCCACCTGAACTTCCGTGACCGCGACAGCCACTTCATCTTCGGCGACGCGGCCACCGCGGTGATCATCGAACGGGCAGACCTGGCTACCTCGCCGTACCAGTTCGACATCATCAGCACCAAGCTGCTGACCAAGTTCTCCAACAACATCCGCAACAACTTCGGCTTCCTCAACCGCGCCGCGGAAGAGGGCATCGGCGCGCCGGACAAACTCTTCGTGCAGGAAGGCCGCAAGGTGTTCCGCGACGTCTGCCCGATGGTGGCGGAACTGATCGCCGAGCACCTGCAGGAAAACCAGCTGAACGTCAGCGACGTGAAGCGTTTCTGGCTGCACCAGGCCAACCTCAGCATGAACCACCTGATCGTCAGGAAGCTGCTGGGCCGCGAGGCCACCGAAGAGGAAGCACCGGTGATTCTCGACACCTACGCCAACACCAGTTCGGCCGGTTCGGTGATCGCGTTCCACAAGAACCAGGATGACCTGAGCAGCGGCTCGCTGGCGGTGCTCAGCTCGTTCGGCGCCGGTTATTCGATTGGCAGTGTGCTTCTGCGCAAGCGTTGACAGTCTTATGGATCGCAGCCGCTGATTCAGCGGTTGCGATCCTGGATTCCGATTACGAGGCATGAATGTCCGCAGCTGACGACACGCAACTGCTTGAACGCCTGTTGGCCGGCGAGCAAAAGGCCTACAAGGAACTGGTCGGCACCTACCAGAGCGCCATGCGCGCCGTGGCCTACGCCATTGTCGGCCAGCGCCACGCCGACGAAGTGGTGCAGGATGCCTGGCTGTCGGTGGTGCGCAACCTGGCCGGTTTCCAGGGGCGTTCCAGCCTCAAGACCTGGCTGCTGACCATCACCGCCAACTCGGCGAAAAGCCGCTACAAACAGAACCGCCGCGAAGTCCTGCTGGATGACCTGCCGGCACCCCACGGCACTATCGGCGACGAGCGTTTTTCTTCCTCTGACGGGCACTGGCTGGTGGCGCCGTTCGCCTGGCACGCCGACACCCCGGAAGCCCTGCTCACCGAGGCCGAGCTGCGCGAATGCCTGGAGCACACTTTGCTGAGCCTGTCGGAACTGCAAGGCAGCGTGTTGACCCTGCGTGAGCGCCAGGGCCTGGAGCTGGAGGAGATCTGTAATCTTCTGGACATTTCCCTCTCCAATGTCCGGGTGCTGCTGCACCGGGCACGGCTGAAGATTTTTGCCACCGTGGAGCACTTCGAGGAGACCGGCCAATGCTGACCTGCAAGGAACAAGTGGCACGCACCAGCGACTATCTCGATGGTCAGCTGAGCTTTCGCCAGCGCCTGATCCAGCGCCATCACCTGTTGTTCTGCCCCAATTGCCGGCGCTTCCTGCGGCAGATGCGCCTGATGCAGGCCACCTTGCGCAAGATGCCGCAAGCGCCTGTCGCCGATATCGACGCCCTGGCCGAACGCCTGGCTGCCGAGCGCAAGCGCAACGCCTGATTCACCCGACCATCCTCCTGTAGCCGCTGAAGCCTCGAGGCCCTCAAGAGCGCGACCGCTTCGCGCTCGATCGCAGGCTTCGCCAGCGGCTACACCAACGCCTGCAAGTTGTACGAGTTCCTGTAGCCGCTGCCGCAGGCTGCGATAAGGCCGAAGGCCTTCAACGATCTTGAAGTCACTGCGGCCGCTTCGCGCTCGATCGCAGGCTTCGCCAGCGGCTACACCAACGCCTGCACGGTGTACGAATTCCTGTAGCCGCTGCCGCAGGCTGCGATAAGGCCGAAGGCCTTCAACGATCTTGAAGTCGCTGCGACCGCTTCGCGCTCGATCGCAGGCTTCGCCAGCGGCTACACCAACGTCTGCAAGGTGGACGAGTTCCTGTAGCCGCTGCCGCAGGCTGCGATAAGGCCGAAGGCCTTCAGCGATCTTGAAGTCACTGCGACCGCTTCGCGCTCGATCGCAGGCTTCGCCAGCGGCTACACCAACGCCTGCAAGGTGTACGAGTTCCTGTAGCCGCTGCCGCAGGCTGCGATAAGGCCGAAGGCCTTCAGCGATCTTGAAGTCACTGCGACCGCTTCGCGCTCGATCGCAGGCTTCGCCAGCGGCTACACCAACGTCTGCAAGGTGGACGAGTTCCTGTAGCCGCTGCCGCAGGCTGCGATAAGGCCGAAGGCCTTCAGCGATCTTGAAGTCGCTGCGGCCGTTCGGCCGATCGCAGGCTTCGCCAGCGGCTACAGGGTTTTCGTTTCCCCCCAAATACCCCGCCGACCGCTCTAGTACAGGCTTTTTGCCTTATTTCGTTTAGAAGTAAAAAAGTTCCGCTGTCATCAAATCTTTATCTATCGGCAACTCCCCTGAAATAACCCGCCGCCAAGATTCCCTCCCAACACAAGCGGGCCTGACTCGCGTGTTTTTTCCAGCGCTACAGACCACCAATTAGGGGAAATCTTCGATGATCCGTAAGCACTTCGCCGGTTTTGCCGCCAGCGCCCTGGCCCTGGCAGTTACCGCCCAGGCTTTCGCTGGCACCGTTACCACCGATGGCGCCGATATCGTAGTCAAGACCAAGGGCGGCCTTGAGGTCGCCACCACAGACAAAGAGTTCAGCTTCAAGCTCGGTGGCCGCCTGCAAGCCGACTACAGCCGCTTCGACGGTGTCTACACCAAGAACGGTGACACCGCCGACGCCGCTTACTTCCGTCGCGCCTTCCTCGAACTGTCCGGCGTGCTGTACACCGACTGGGCCTACACCATCAACTACGACTTCTCCCACAACACCGGCGACTCCGATAACGGCTACTTCGACGAAGCCTCGCTGGCTTACAACGGCTTCAAGCCGGTGTCGATCAAGGTCGGTCGCTTCGACCCGGACTTCGGCCTGGAAAAAGCCACCAGCTCCAAGTGGGTCACCGCGCCGGAACGTAACATCGCCTACGACATGGTCGACTGGGCCAACACCCACCAGAACGGTATGGGTCTGCAGGCTTCCAGCACCTTCGCCGATTCCTTCTATGCCTCGGCTGGCGTGTTCAGCAAGGACACCGACGACACCGACGGCGACAGCGTCAAGCAGGTCAACGGTCGCTTCGTCTTCGCTCCGATGCACGATGCCGGCAACGTCCTGCACTTCGGTGTGAACGTGGCTTCGCGTGATGTCTCCGACACCGCGTTCGACTCCCGTTATCGCACCCGCATGGGCATGCGTGGCGTCGAGACCCTGGGCGGTAACGATGCCGGTGGTAATGGCAACCGTCCGGTGCTGGGCGGCAGCTCCTCTTCGCCGGCCGGCTCCTTCGACCGTGACACCGCGCTGGGTCTGGAAGCCGCGTTCGCCATGGGCCCGGCCTCGATCCAGGGTGAATACATCACCCGCAAGACCAAGGCTGATTCCAACGCCTACGAAGATATCAAGGGCCACGGCTTCTATGTGCAGGGCGCTTACACCCTGACCGGCGAATCCCGCGGCTACAAGGTGGGCAAGTTCGACGCCATCAAGCCGGCTAACAAGGCTTTCGGTGCCTGGGAACTGTTCTATCGCTACGACAGCATGACCGTCGAAGACGACAACATCACCACCGCCAGCCTGACCCGCGACGTCGGCGATGCCGAAGTCAAGGTGCACAACCTGGGTGTGAACTGGTACGCCAACGAAGCGGTGAAAATCTCCGCCACCTACGTCAAGGCCAAGACCGACAAGGTTACCAACGCCACGGCCGCCAGCGGTGGTACTCCAGCCGCGCGTACCGGTGACGACGACGGCGACGGTTTCATCGTACGCGCGCAGTACGTGTTCTAAGGTTCATTTACCGCTGTAAAGAGCTCTTTCTCATCCGTTAAAGCTCCTTTCGTTTCAGCCCCGCTTCGGCGGGGCTTTTTTTTGCCTGTCCCTCAGACCGTGCTGGAGTGAATGTCGGCTACTGAAATTTAAGCGAATGCAGGCCTGAAGCTTACTAGGCCTGTCGAGAGCTGATTCAGCGAGTCGGCTACCGACAGTCACAGACACAATGGAAATGACATGCAAAGAATGGCGAATGACTATCGCACCGGGCCTCAAACCATTGCTGTGCTGGCAAACGGTGAAACCATCGGTAGGGACAATGCTGAAAGGTGACGTAGACATGCTGTACATCGTTAGTACCATCACGACTGATGGCAAGAAAATCGCTTTCGATCTGCGCGAACTTCTAGAACTAGCAGATGCTTTTGCAGGAGTGGGCCGCTCAAGGCATGTACGGCTATCTGCCTTTGCGGGTCGGGTCGCTATGAAATTTGCAGCCATGGACAAGTTCAATAAGCGGGTTGCGGCTATCGGCAACGAATTACCCCATTGACCACGGAAAAGTAGCCATGACCCATGTGTTGACCCAGGAACAGGAAGCCGAGAAGTAAGCAGGAAAATCAGACCATGCCACGTAAGAGCAAATACGGAGGTCACGTCTACAACCACAACAGCCACGGAACAATAGTTCAGAATCGTCCTACAGCCCTGACTGCGGAACCTTGATAGCCTCGCAAGGCCCTACAAAGGGCCATAGTTATCCATGGATCAGCAACGCAAGGATGATGAATGCTCTCTTCTGCTCGTCTGGGCGACAAACACGTCTGCCCACTTCCAGGTCATGGCACCACCTCGATTACCTCCGCTTCCAGTGACATAAACATCAACTTCATGGGTGCCGC